>JBJHBI010000072.1:0-17608 GCA_050485405.1 Salinarimonadaceae bacterium | reverse complement strand
CCACCACCCTCACCCCTGTCCCCTCTCCCCAAGGAAGAGGGGAACGCTGGCATCACTCGCCGTGCGAAAACAACGGCGGGCGAGAGGCCACCGGCACCACTCCCGGTGCGAAAACTCTGGGGGAGGGGATGCAGCACGATCTCCCCTCTCCCTCCGAGGAGAGGGGCCGGGGGTGAGGGGCACCGATGCAGAGCGTTACGCGTCAAGAATACCCACCCCGCCGCCACCCTCACCCCTGTCCCCTCTCCGCAAGGGAGAGGGGAACGCCGGCATCGCTCGCCGTGGGAAAATATTGGCCGCGCACGAGGCCACCAGCACCCCGCCCGGTGCAAAACCATTGGCCGGGGAAGGGATGCAGCACAATCTCCCCTCTCTGTCGCGGAGAGGGAAGTACGGGCGCGGCCTTCATCTGAGCGAGCGTGATGTCCGTGTCAGGCCACGCCGCAAACGAACCCCGCCTGCTCACTCTTTCCCCGGTCGCCGCCCGAAATCCGGGGCGTCCGTCTCCTGGCCGAGATCGATGATCGAGCGGCGGATGGAGCGGGTGCGGGAGAACAGGTCGTAGAGCGCGTCGCCGTCATCCCAGCGGATGGCGCGGGCGAGCGCCGCGAGGTCCTCGTTGAAGCGCGAGATCATCTCCAGCACGGCTTCCTTGTTGTTGAGGAAGACGTCGCGCCACATGGTGGGGTCGGAGGCGGCGATGCGGGTGAAGTCGCGGAAACCGCCGGCGGAGAACTTGATCACCTCCGACTCGGTGACCTTCTCCAGATCGGCCGCCGTGCCCACGATGTTGTAGGCGATCAGATGCGGCACGTGGCTTGTGATGGCGAGGACGAGATCGTGATGCGGGGCGCTCATGAACTCGATCCGCGCGCCCATCCCCTCCCAGAACTGCTGCAACCGCGATACCGCCTCCGGATCGACGCCGTAGGCCGGCGTCAGGATGCACCAGCGCTCGTGGAAGAGCGTGGCGAAGCCCGCATCGGGGCCCGATTGCTCGGTACCCGCGACGGGGTGGCCGGGAATGAAATGCACATGGGCGGGCAGATGCGGCTCCATCTGCGCGACGACGGCGCCCTTGACCGAGCCGACATCCGTCACGACGGCCCCCTCGCGCAGGTTCGCCGCCATCTGTCGCGTCACCGCCCCGCAGGCGCCGACGGGCACGCAGAGGATGACGAGATCGCAGCCCTTCACTCCCTCGGCGACATCGGTGAAGACCGCATCCGCGAGGCCGAGCTCGTCGATGCGCGCGGCCACCACCGGTGCATTGTCGATCGCCACGATGGCGCCGGCGAGGTTCTTGCGCCGCGCGGCATGGGCGATCGAGGTGCCGATCAGGCCCATCCCGATGATCGCGACGCGCTCGAAGATCGGGACGGGGAGGGGATCGCCGAGGCGCTCAGGCATGGGCGGGAGCCTCCGCTCGCATGAACTCTTCCAAAGCCGCGAGGAGCAGCCGGTTGGCTTCCTCCGTGCCGATCGACAGGCGCAGCGCATGCGGCAGGCCGTAGCCCTCCATCCGGCGCAGGATCAGCCCGCGTGTGGTGAGGAATTCGTCGGCCTCGCGCGCGGTGCGCCCCGGCGTCTCGGGGAAATGCACCAGCAGGAAATTCGCCACGCTCGGCGTCACGGTGAGGCCGAGGCCGGTGAGATCGCGGGTGAGGATCTCGAGCCAGGTCTCGTTATGCGAGACGGCCTGCGCCACATGCGCGTCATCCGCGATCGACGCGGCGCCGGCAGCCAGCGCTGCGGCGTTGACGTTGAAGGGCGGGCGGATGCGGTTGACGATGTCGACGACATGTTCGGGCGCGACCATCCAGCCGAGCCGAAGCGCGGCGAGACCGTGGATCTTCGAGAAAGTGCGCGTCATCACCACGTTCTCGCTGGTCATGACGAGTTCCAGCCCGGCGGCGTAATCGTTGCGGCGCACGTATTCGGCATAAGCGGCATCGAGGACGAGCAGGACCTGCGGCGGCAGGCCGGCATGCAGGCGCTTGATCTCGTCGAAGGGCAGGTAGGTGCCCGTCGGATTATTGGGATTGGCCAGATAGACGATCTTGGTGCGCGGTGTCACCGCTGCGAGAATGGCGTCCACATCGGCGGTGAAGTCTTTCTCCGGCGCGATCACCGGAACGCCGCCCGCAGCGAGGATGGCGATGCGGTAGACGAGGAAGCCGTGCGTGCAGTAGATGCCTTCGTCGCCGGGATTCATGAAGGCGTTGGTGAGGAGGCTCAGCAATTCGTCCGAGCCGTTGCCGCAGACGATGCGGGCCGGGTCGAGGCCGAATTTGTGGGCGATCGCGTCGCGTAGCGCATTGGCGCCGCCATCGGGATAGAAGGCGAGCTTGCCCATCATCGCTTCGGCCGCCGCGAGCGCCTTCGGCGAGGGGCCGAGCGGGGTCTCGTTCGAGGAGAGCTTGTGCACGGTCACGCCGGGCGGAGCCTTGCTCTTGCCGGGCGTATACGCCTCGATCGACATCAAACCCTGACGTGGCAACGGACGTGCGGTCATCTTCTTCGGCTTTCGGCTACGGCTTCAAGGCTACGGCTCTGGATCCGCCTGCGGCGGGCGAGCCTTCCTAGCGCAGCTTGCGGCGGATTTCACGTATAAAGCTGGGGCGTGAACGGGCAAATCGTCCCGGCAAGGTCGCGACAACGGCGCGACAAGACTTGCCGGCAAGGTCGCAAGAGAGCGTACGCGCGACAAGCGCCCTTGCTTCGCGCGCGCCCTTGCGTCATGACGGGCCCGAGCGGTTACGAGAACCATGACGAGCGCAATTTCCGACGATCATCTGCCACGCGAGCGCCTCGATGCGGTCGTCGACAGGCATGCGGTGGTGACCGCCACACTCGCTTCGGGCCCCGATGCCGAGACCTTCGTCGCGCTCTCGCGCGAACTCTCCGAGCTCGAACCCGTGGTCGAGGCCGTCATGGTCTATCGCGGCATCCGCGAGGAGCTCGATGGCGTTGATGCGCTTCTGGGCGATCCGGCGACGGATCGCGAGATGCGGGCTCTCGCCGAGGAGGAGCGCGGCGCGGCGCGTGCGCGTCTCGCGGAGGCGGTGCGGAACCTGCGGCTCCTGCTCCTGCCCCGCGACGCCGCCGACGAGAAGAGCGCCATCCTCGAAATTCGCGCCGGCACCGGCGGCGACGAAGCGGCTTTGTTCGCCGGTGATCTGTTTCGCATGTATGCGCGGTACGCGGAGCTTCAGGGCTGGCGCGTCACGGTGATTGCGGCGAGCGAGGGCACTGTCGGCGGCTACAAGGAAATCATCGCGCAGGTCTCCGGTCGCGGCGTCTTCGCGCGGTTGAAATTCGAAAGCGGCGTGCATCGCGTGCAGCGTGTCCCCGATACGGAAGCGGGCGGGCGTATCCACACCTCGGCGGCGACCGTGGCCGTCCTGCCGGAGGCGCAGGAGGTCGATCTCGCCCTGGACGAGCGCGAATTGCGCATCGACACGATGCGGGCCGGCGGGGCCGGGGGGCAGCACGTCAACCGCACGGAATCGGCGGTGCGCATCACCCATGAACCGACCGGCATCAGCGTCGTCGTCCAGGCCGAGCGCTCCCAGCATAAAAACAAAGCCCGCGCCATGGAGATCCTGCGCGCGCGCCTGTTCGACCGCGAACGCGCCGCGCGCGATTCGGAGCGGGCGGCTGAGCGGCGTTCGCAGGTCGGTTCGGGAGATCGCTCGGAGCGCATCCGCACCTATAATTTTCCGCAGGGCCGGGTCACGGATCACCGTATCGGCCTGACGCTCTACAAGCTTCCCGAGATTCTCGCGGGCGAAGCGCTCGGTGACATTCTCGACGCGCTGATCGCGGAGCATCAGGCCGCTCTGCTGGCCGAGGCGGGTCTGTGACGGGGATCGCACCGGGTACGCCCCTCGACCAGGCTCTGCGGGCCGTGCGGGCGGCATTCGCTGCGCAGAACATCGTCGATCCCGCCCTCGATGCCCGCATTCTCCTGATGGAGGCGACAGGGCTCGATGCGACCGCGCTCGCGCGTGATCCGCAGGCGCCGATCGAGGCGAACGCGGCGACGCGGCTCAAAGGTTTCGTCGCGCGGCGGCTCGCGGGAGAGCCCGTCTGGCGGATTCTGGGCTATCGCGAGTTCTGGGGCTTGCGTTTCGCGCTCGCCCCCGACACGCTGGAGCCGCGTCCCGATACGGAAGCGCTCGTCGCGCTCGCCCTGCGCCGGATTGATCGCGGTGCCCCCCGGCCACGCATTCTCGATCTGGGTACCGGCAGCGGCTGTATCCTGCTCGCGCTACTCAGCGAATTGAACGACGCGTTCGGCATCGGCACCGATCGCGCATTTGAGGCGCTGATTGTTGCGCGTGCCAATGCCCGTGCGCTCGGTCTCGCCGACCGTGCGGCCTTCGTGCAGGCGGATTGGGCGGCGCCCTTCGCTTCCGGGGAGGCGGCGGGGACGTTCGATCTGATCGTCTCGAACCCGCCCTATATTCCGTCGGCGGATATTGCCGGGCTCGCCACCGAGGTCGCCGGTTTCGATCCGCGCCGGGCGCTCGATGGCGGTGCGGACGGGCTCGCGCCGTATCGGCCGATCTGCGATGCCGCGATGGGCCTGCTGGGCCCGGGGGGCGCGCTCGTCCTCGAACACGGCCATGATCAGGCGGAGGCGGTGCGCGGCATCGCGGAAGCTGCCGGGCTCGTCTTCGCCGGGAGCGAAACCGATCTCGCGGGCATATTGCGGGCGCAGGCCTTTTCGCGGCCCGCCACGAGGCCCTCGTGACGCGTCGGCGCGCATACGCAACCCCCGGTTTACGAAATAGTCGGAAAATCGTGCAAATAATGCTTGGCGTAGACGGGGCGAGCGGTTAGTTTGCAAGGCGAAACGTGAAGGGTCCGGCATCGATCAGCCGAATCATCAGCTTCCCGCCGGGCAGATCTTACGTTTTTCGCCGCAGCAAGGTGTTACACCCGGCGGCACGAAGGAACCCGACATACCAGATGGTCGTCCGGGCCGTGTCCCGGTAAAAGCCGCCTGATGACGGATGTTCGCACGGACGATGGGGGGAATCCCGTCCGGCGTTACTCTCTCGCACGTGATGTTGTGCTGGCACGGTTCGATGGATTTGCACGAGACAGTGGATTTTCACGCGACGACGAGCATGAGGGCGGGTCTGCCAGCCGTGACGGCTGCGCAGGCTCCGGCATCGCGGGAGTGCGGCTTCACTGAGGCCGCATGCGGCTTCGTGGGATGAATGTGGCATCGTAAATGATGAAGGTCTGAGTGAATCGATGAGACCAGGACAGAACAGACGCATGCGCGGCCGTAGCCGTGGCAAGGGCCCCAATCCGCTGACGCGCAGCTACGAGTCGAACGGGCCGGACGTGAAGGTGCGTGGCACCGCCCAGCACATCGCCGAGAAATACGGCCAGCTCGCCCGCGACGCGCAGGCCAGCGGTGATCCGGTCGCGGCGGAAAACTATTTCCAGCACGCCGAGCATTACCTGCGCATCATCGCCGGTGCCCAGGAAAACATGCGCCAGCAATATGGCGGCGGTCGCTCGGACGATGATTCCGATTACGACGACGACGATTCGAACGGCTACACGCACGGCTACGCCCAGCCCGATCGCAGCCCGCAGCATCAGCGCGTCTCGCCGGAAGAGGTCGATCCCGCGCTGCAGCCGCAGCCGCCGAGCTTCGATCCGCGCCCCGATCGCCAATCTGAACGCGGCTACCAACCGCGCGGTCGCGGCGATCGCCGGGAGCGCTACGGTCGTAACCAGCAGGACAATCGCGGCAATGGCGATGCCGAGGCGGATCCGCGCGAGGATGCCGCACCGGTTCGCGGATCCTACGACGATGGCGGCGAGGATGCGGGCGAGCGCCCGGCCCGTGGCCGCCGTCGCCCGGCGCCGACCCGTTCGGACGAAGCCGAGCAGCCCGGTCTGCCCGATTTCCTGACGAAGCCCGTCAGCCGCAATCCCGAGCCGGCGGCCGATATCGCTTCCGACGACGATGCCGGCGAGGAAAAGCCCAAGCGTCGCCGCACCACCGCGACCACGACCCGGCGCACCACGCGCAAGGCTGGCGTGGAAGGTGGCGATGGCGATGATGCTCCGGCAAAGCCCGCAGCCACGACCCGGCGCACGACCCGCAAGGCGGCCTCCGCCGATGACGGAGCCAACGATACGGGTTCCGGCGAAGGTGCTTCCGACAAGACCGCTGCGGAGTGAATTCCGTCGCATTGTGAAGACGGGGTGCGGCGCGTCGATCATGCGCGCCGCATGCCCCGATGGTTCCAGCTCCGCCTTTCTGCGCCCGGCGCTTTCGCTTCCCGCCCGCCTCGGTTAGTCTTTTCGCATGAAACGTCTGATCCTGCTTCGCCATACGAAGTCCGACTGGCCCGCCGGTCTGGATGATCTGGAGCGTCCGCTCAATCCGCGCGGGCGCGAAGCCGCGCCGCGGATGGGGCGCTATCTCGCCGATGAGGGCCTGCTTCCCGATCTCGCCATCGTCTCCCCGGCGCAACGCACGCGCGAGACCTTCGATCTCGTGGCGCAAGCCCTGCGCGAGCACGCCGGCGAACAGCCGCCGATGCGGATCGAACCCCGCATCTATGAAGCGCCGCCGGAGCAGCTCCTGCAAGCCGTCCGCGAGACGGATGACGCAGTGCGCACGCTGCTGATGGTCGGCCATAATCCCGGCACACAGGAACTCGCGCGCCGCCTGACCGGTTTCGGCGACCGCTACGCGTTTTCGCGCCTGACCCAGAAATATCCCACCGGCGGCGTCACCGTGCTCGATTTTGATATCGAGAGCTGGCGCGACGTCATGGAGCGCGAAGCGCGGCTCGACCGGTTCGTCACCCCCAAGGGGCTCGATGCGGGCGCGGAAGGCGGCTGAACCTGCTGAAGCCGGTTCAGATATTGTCGGGATCGGGCCGCTGCATCCAGCGGATCACCGGCATGACCGGGATGATCCAGGCGAGGCCCAGCACGGCATAGGAAATCACCTGGATGAAATGCGGCGCCGCCATGATGCGGCTATCCGCGATCGCCATGGCCACGGGGCCATAGAGCATGACGAAGGTGATAATGGCGATCGTGCCGACGAGTTTGCGGGTACGTTGCGTCATGAATGATCTGTCCGGCCTGTTCGGATCGAGCCGCGTCTGGGTGCGGCAAGCTGTGACTAGCAGCTTGCGCACGAAAACTCTATGTGTACCGCTCGAACGGGTAATCAAGGGCGGCGTCGCCGGCAATCGGTTTCGGAGAAGGGCAGATGGTGGCAGGGCAATCACCGGGCGGATATGCGCAGGATCAGGCTTTCGAGCCCGATCGCGCGGTGCGCGCCTGGATCTGGACACTGGTCGGCTTCGTGCTCGCGATGGTCGCCGTCGGCGGCGCCACCCGGCTCACCGGATCGGGCCTGTCGATCACCGAGTGGGCGCCCGTCACCGGCGCGATCCCGCCGCTCTCGGAAGCCGCATGGCTGGCCGAATTCGAGCGCTATCGCCAGATCGATCAGTATCGCCTGCTCAACCAGGGCATGAGTTTGGCCGAGTTCCAGGTGATCTACTGGTGGGAATGGGGGCATCGCCAGCTCGGGCGGGCGCTGGGCGTGGTGTTCTTCCTGCCGCTGATCTATTTCTGGCTCAAGAGCCGCATCACCACCGGCTTCGCGATCACGCTGCTCGCCATCGGCGCGCTCGGCGGGATGCAGGCCTTCGTCGGCTGGATCATGGTCGCCTCGGGGCTCGAAGAAGGCATGATCGCGGTGGCGCCGATCAAGCTGATGACGCATCTGATGCTGGCCAGCATCATCCTCGTCGCGCTCATCTGGATCGCCACCGGCCTGCGGGCGCGAAAGGCGGAACCGGCACCGCGCGCGGTCGTGACCGGGGCCTACGGGCTCGTCGGGCTGATCCTGTTCCAGACGGCGCTCGGCGCCCTCGTCGCCGGATCGCATGCGGGCTGGACCTACAATACCTGGCCGCTGATGGACGGCGTGTTCATTCCGTCGATGACGGTGCTCTTCCCGCTGACACCCTGGTACGCGAATATTTTCGACAATGTCGCGACGATCCAGTTCAACCACCGCATGGTCGCCTATCTGCTCGCGGGCTTTGCTTTTTGGCATGCCTGGCGCGTGGCGCGGCTGGTGCCGGGGAGCGTGCATGCGCGTCATGCGCGGATCATGGCCGGGCTGGTGCTGGCGCAGGTGGCGCTCGGGATCGTGACGTTGCTGCTCGCCGTGCCGCTCTGGGCGGGGCTCGCGCATCAGGTCTTCGCGATGTTGCTGCTCGGCATGGGTGTGGTGCATGCACGCATCGCCCGTGATGCCGCACCCGCGTCGCACGAGGCCGGCAACGCCCGACAACTGCCGGCGGGCGGGGCTCAGATCTCGCCGTAACGGCCGATCAGCGCCTCCGCCTCGTCGATATCCTCGGGGCGGTTGGCGTTGAAGAACGGGTCCACCGGCGTCACCGGCCATGCCGCATGGGCGACGCCGTGGCGGGCCGTCCAGCGGTCGATCTTGCGCATGTCCTCAACGACGAGCGCGTGACGCAGATCCGCGCGCAGGCTCACGTTCCACAATCCGTTCACCGGATGCGTCCGCCCGTCGCTCTCGGCACAGGCGAGCGGCACTTCGGCTGCTTCGCGCGCGGCATGCAGACGCGAAACGTAATCGCGCGGCAGGAAGGGCGTGTCGGCGGCCACGGAGGCCACCCAGGCGATATCGGGATGATGCGTCGCCACATGGTCCAGCGCGGCGAGGATGCCGGCGAGCGGCCCGGCGAAATCGGGGATGTCGTCGGCGATCACCGCAAGCCCGGTGAAGCCGAAACGCTGCGGATCGCCATTGGCATTGAGGATGAGCGCGTCGCATTGCGGGCTCATGCGTTCGATCACGCGCGCGAGGATCGAGCGCCCGCCGATCTCGCGCAACGGCTTGTCGCCGCCACCCATGCGCCGCGCGAGCCCGCCCGCGAGCAGAACGCCGATGGTCTGCGGATGCGCGCTCGCGGTCATGTCACCTCCCGATCAAGATCACTTTCCCTGACCAAGTTAGGCACGCGCCCGCGGCTTTTCGAGGGTGATCGCGCAATTCACCCGTATCTTCGTCCGAATCCTCACCCGACTTGCGGCGGATTCGGCTTCATCAGCGGGTTGCCCTCGGGCGTGTCGTTGAGGTGGCAGGCGGAGAGGCGGCCCTTGCCGACTTCCTTGAGCGCCGGGCGCTCCTGGCGACAGCGATCGAAGGCGAAGGGGCAGCGCGGGTGGAAATGGCAGCCGGGCGGCGGCGCGAGCGGGGAGGGGATCTCGCCCTTGAGCGCGGTGAACTGCTTCTTCTTCGGCTCGAGACGCGGCACCTCGTCGAGCAGCGCCCGGGTATAGGGGTGGTTGGGCCCCTCGAAGATCGAATCGGTCTTGGCGAGTTCGACGATGCGCCCGAGATACATCACCGCCACGCGGTCGGAAATATGCTCGACCACGCCGAGATCGTGGCTGACGAAGATGTAGGTCAGGTCGAGATCGCGGCGCAACTCCATGAACAGGTTCAGCACCTGCGCCTGGATCGAGACGTCGAGCGCGGCGGTGGATTCGTCGCAGACCAGTACTTTCGGATTGACCGCGAGCGCGCGGGCGATGCCGATACGCGCGCGCTGACCGCCGGAATACTGGTGCGGATAGCGCATGCGGGTGGTGGGATCGAGCCCGACCTTGCGCATCACTTCCGAGACGTAACCATCGATCTCGTTGCGACGGATGATCCCGTGCACGACCGGCGCCTCGCCGATGATGTCGACCACGCGCATGCGCGGATTGAGCGACGCCATCGGATCCTGGAAGATCATCTGGATGGCGAGATCCGTGGCGCGGCGCTCGGTTCCGGCCATCGCCGCCACGTCCTTGCCGTGATATTCCACGCTGCCTTCGCTGGGCTCGAGAATGCCCGCGATGACGCGCCCCAATGTGGACTTCCCGCAGCCCGATTCGCCCACGAGGCCGACCACCTCACCCTTGGTGACGGTCAGCGACACGTCGTCGACCGCGCGCACGACCTGGTCCTGGAGGCCGGCTCCGAACAGGTTCGCGATCTTCTCGGCGGCGTCGAGGCTGCGCACGAAACGCTTGTGGATTTTCTTGAGCGCCAGAATCGGTTTCGCTCCGTCGGCGGAGGTACCGGTCTCGTCGGCGGTCGTGGTGGCAATCGTGGTCATGACGGTCTTCCTCGCCCGGTCCTTCAGGCAGCCGCGGGCGTCGGGGACGACAGCGGATGATGGCAGCGTGCGGCGCGTTCGCCTTCATAGGGCGTCGGCTCCGGCATGGTCGTGCGGCAGATTTCGGTGGCGTAGTCGCAGCGCGGCGCGAAGGGGCAGCCGGGCGGCAGATTGGCCAGCGAGGGCGTCATGCCGCGGATCTGCGCGAGCGGCTCGCCCCGCTTGTTGCGGCTGGGCACCGAACCGATCAGCCCGGCGGCATAGGGGTGGATCGGCGCTTCGAGCACCGATGAGACCGGCCCCTCCTCGACGATCCGGCCCGCATACATCACGGCAACGCGATCGGCGAGGCCGGCCACGACGGAGAGATCATGCGTGATCCAGACCAGCGCCGTGCCCGTCTCGGTGCAGAGCTGCTGCACTTCCGAGAGGATCTGCGCCTGGATGGTGACGTCGAGCGCCGTGGTCGGTTCGTCGGCGACGAGCACCGTGGGGCGGTTGAGCAGCGCCGTGGCGATGGCGACGCGCTGGCGCATGCCGCCCGAGAACTGTCCGGGATATCCCTTCAGCCGCTCTTCCGCAGAGGGAATGCCGACCTTTTCCAGTGCCTGGCGCGCCCGGTCGCGCGCCGCCTTTTCCGAGACGTTCTCGTGTGCGCGGATTGCCTCGATCATCTGCGTGTCGATGCGCAGGACCGGGTTCAGCGTGGTCATCGGATCCTGGAAGATCATCGCCACGTCCTTGCCGCGCACCCGCCGCAGCTTGTCCTCCGGCAGTCCGACGAGTTCGCGCCCGTTCACCTTGATCGAGGAACTCTTCACGATCTCGCCGGGCGGGTCGATCAGGCCCAGAACGGCGAGGCCGGTCACGGATTTGCCCGATCCGGATTCGCCGACCAGACCCAGAACCTCGCCGGCGCCGACCTGGAAACTGACATTGTTGACGGCCGTGACCAGCCCCTCGCGGGTGCGGAACGTGACCGAGAGGTCTTTGACATCGAGGACGGCTTTGCTCATCGCCTAACGTCCCTTTTCATCTGCGATCGCCCCATCGGGAGCGGTGACAACTTACAAGATGGGCCGGTGCGGCGGGCGCACCGGCATCGGGCTATCGCGAGAGCCGCGGGTTGAGCACGTCGCGCAAGCGGTCGCCGACGAGGTTGATCGCGACGATCAGGATCACCAGCGCGACACCGGGGAAGGTGGAGATCCAGTAGGTTCCCGAGAGCAGATAGCGATAACCGTTCGAGATCAGCATGCCGAGCGAGGGCTCCGTGACCGGGACGCCGACGCCGAGGAAGGACAGGGTCGCTTCCAGCGCGATCGCGTTCGCGATCTGGACGGTCGCGACGACGATCAGCGGCGGCAGGCAGTTGGGCAGGAGGTGCTTGAAGACGAGCCGGCGCGCGGGCAGCGACAGGCAGCGTGCGGCTTCGATATATTCGCGCCGCTTCTCCACCAGCGCCGAGCCGCGCACCGTTCGCGCGTAATACGCCCATTGCACGATGATCAATGCGATGATCACCTTGTCGACGCCGCGTCCGAACACCGCAAGCAGCACCAGCGCCACCAGAATGGCCGGGAAGGAGAGCTGCAGGTCGACGACGCGCATCAGGAAGCTCTCGGTGCGCCCGCCCATATAGGCGGCGAAGACGCCGACCGAGGCGCCGATGATCGCGGCGACCAGCACCGAGGAGGCGCCGACCGTCAGCGAAACGCGCATGCCGTAGAGCACGGCGGAGAACATGTCGCGGCCCTGATCGTCCGTGCCCAGAATGGCGACCATTCCGGTATCGAGACGCTCGCCGGGCGGCAGCATGTTGTCCATGATCGACAGCGTCGCGAGGTCATACGGGTTCTGCGGCGCCCAGAGCGGAGCGGTGAAGGCGGCGGTGACGAGGATCACCAGAACCACCAGCCCGATCGTCGCCGTGATGCTCTCGAAGAAGGCGGCGACGTGGCGGCGCAGCAGGCTCTCGCCCTGTTCGACGGGGCGCGGCGGGTTCGCAGCCGGAGCCGTTGCGGTCGCGGCCTGCGTGACGGCCTTTTCGGTCGTATCGGTCATGACGCTCAACCCTTCGTATCGGTCAGACGCACGCGGGGATCGATCGCCGCATAGAGCAGATCGACGACGAGGTTGATGATGACGAAGATGACCACGGTCAGCATCAGATAGGCGACGATCACGGGGCGATCGAGGCGGTTGATGGAATCAATCAGGAGCTTGCCCATGCCCGGATAGGCGAAGACGGTCTCGGTCACGACCGCGAAGGCGATCATCGAGCCGAGCTCTAGGCCGAGCACCGTCACGACCGGGATCATCATGTTCTTGAGCACGTGCACGAAGACGATGCGGTTATGCGACAGCCCCTTGGCGCGGGCGAAACGCACGTAATCCTGCAGCATCACCTCGCGCGTGCCGGCCTGGGCGATACGGATCACCAGCGAGGCCTTGTAGAGCGAGAGCGTCAGCGCGGGCAGGAAGAGATGGCGCAGCCCGTCCCAGGTCAGGATCGAGAGATGTATGCCGAGCACCTCGACCGTCTCGCCGCGCCCGCTCGCGGGGAGCCAGCGCAGCTGCACCGCGAAGAGCAGGATCAGCATCAGGCCGAGCCAGAAATTGGGCAGCGAGAAGCCGAAGATCGAGCCGGTCATGATCGAGCGACCGAGCAGGGATTCGGGCTTCAGGCCGGCGATGACGCCGAGGGGAACGCCGAGCACGATCGACAGGATCAGCGCCGCGACGGCGAGTTCCATCGTCGCCGGGAAGCGTTGCAGGATAACGTCGACGGCAGGCTGGGCGTAGACGAAGGAGCGCCCGAGATCACCCTGGAGCGCATTCCATATGAACAGGCCGAACTGTTCGTACATCGGCCGATCGAGGCCGAGCCGGGCGGTGATCGCCTGGAGCTCGCGCTGATCGGCATCGGGACTGGCGAGGATCGCGACGGGGTCGCCGACGGCGTAGACGGCCAGGAAGACCAGCGTGGCCATCACGGCCACCACCAGCACCGACTGGCCAATACGACGGATGAGATAAACCAGCATGGCGGCCGTCTCACGTTAGAGGGGAAGTTGCCGTGTACGACCTTGCGTAAGGATGTACAGGGCAAGAAGAGCACCAAGGCGCGCTCAAATCAATGAGCCGTGCAGAAACCGCCTTTTTGACATTTTTGCAAGGGAAGCTCGCAAGTTTTTCGCCGCAGCGCGTCAAAAAATCCAAAGATGTCGCGCGCGTCGATCGATTTTCCGAGAATTGTCGCAGCTTTTGATTGCCCGGCGCTGGAAACCGGCTGCGCGGGTTTTGAAAACGGCGTGCAATCATCGAGGGTTTTGCTGTGCATTCCGTTGAGGAATATGTCGCAAGCGGGTGCCTGTGCGCACCCTCGACCCACCCGTCGGTCCGGGGCCTGTGGCGCGAACGGATATGCACGGCGCCCGCACCCGTGCGGCGCGTCGTCTCGCGGCATGGCTTTTCTCCGCCGGTCCGGAGCATCCCCATGCTCCTATGACGTGGATTCACTCACGCATCAGTTTTTTGCATAGAATTCTTGCGTGGCTCACCTAAATTGGTAATATCTTGTCGGTGCATTGTCACCACCAAAAATGATCATTTTTAGTAATAGAGGTATGCCGAATATGGACAATGAAGACGAAGGCGGGCGCTCCTCCCGGCCGAGCGTGCGCGAACTCGAAGTGCTGCATGCGGTCATCACCACGCGCAAGACGACGGCAGCCGCACAACGGCTGGGCGTTTCACAGCCGGCCGTGTCGCGGGCCATCGGGGCGCTCGAGGCCCGTTTGGGGCGCGATCTCTTCGTGCGCGACGGCGGGCGCCTCGTGCCCACCGCCGATGCCTTCGCCCTCGATGCGGAAGCGGCACCGATCTTCGCGGCGCTCGCCCGCCTGTCGAACTGGCCGAACACGCCGAGCGTCGGCACGCTCCTGCGCATTTTCAGCACGCCGACCATCGCCCACACCTTCCTCGCGCCGATGGTGACGCGTTTTCTCAAGGTCGAGCCGGATACCCGGGTGCAGATGGAGATCGGCCGTTCCGACGATGCCGTCGCCTCAGTCGCCGACGGCACCACGGATCTGGGCGTGCTCGACGTGAAAGCGACGCATCTGGGTGTGCGGGCCGAGCCCTTCCGGCAATCGGTCGCGCATGTGCTGATGCCCTCCGATCATCCGCTCGCCCAGAAGGAGGTGATTCGGCCCTCCGATATCGGTGATTCGCCCCTGATCGCCGTCACGCGGCGCTTTTCCGCCCGTGCGCGGCTGGAGCGCGCCTTCGCGGATGAGGGCGTCGAGCCACGTACGGTTCTCGAATCGGGAACGGTACAATTCTTGCTGGAAATGGTGCGGGCCGGCGTCGGAATTGCCGTTATCAATCCATTTCCGATCGCCTATGTTGCCGGTTCCGGGCTCGTCTTCCGCCCCTTCGAGCCCACCATCGAATACGAGACTTCGTTCGTCTTCCCGGCAGTGGGCGGAAACCTGCCGGTTGCACGTCGCTTCGTCGATTTCGTGCGGGCCGAGCAGATGTCTCTGGTGCCGGCTTCGTAGCCGGCTCTCGACAGTATAGGGAGTTATTATATGTCCTATGACAGAATCGCATCGATTCTGTCGACGCTGGTGGCGTTCGACACGACGAGCCGCAATTCCAATCTGGCGATCATCGACTGGATCGAGCGCTTCCTCGCCCCGCACGGCTTCACCTTCGAGCGGATCTACGACGAGACCGGTCAGAAGGCCAATCTGTGGGCCAGTATCGGGCCGCGGGACGAGGCCGGCATCATCCTGTCGGGCCATACCGACGTCGTCCCGGTGGACGGGCAGGACTGGTCGAGCGACCCGTTCACCGTGACCGAGCGCGACGGGCGGCTCTACGGGCGCGGTACCTGCGACATGAAGGGCTTCCTCGCGGTCTGCCTCGCCAATGCCGAGCGCATGGCGCAGGCGCCGCTGAAGCGTCCGATCCACTTCGCCTTCAGCTATGACGAGGAAGTCGGCTGCGTCGGCGCGCGCGGCATCGTCAACTGGCTGCGCGAGCAACCGTTGCGTCCGCAGGCCTGTTTCGTGGGCGAGCCGACGAACATGCAGGTCGTTCTGGGCCACAAGGCCAAGCGCAGCATCGTCGCGACTGTGCGCGGTCTCACGCGCCATTCCTCCCTCGCGCCGCAAGGGGTGAACGCGGTGGAATTCGGTGCGCTGCTCGTCGCGGAAATCCGCCGTATCGCGGATGAATTGCAGGAAGCGGGCGCGCGCGACGCGCTCTACGACATCCCGCACACCACCGCCCATGTCGGGATCCTGCAAGGCGGCACGGCGCTCAACATCGTGCCCGATCGCTGCGAGATCCGTTTCGAGTTCCGCGCCGTCGGCCAGGACGATCCCGACATCCTCGTGCAACGCATCCGCGATTTCGCCGCGAACGTGCTCGAGCCGTGCATGCAGGCGGTGGATCCGGCGACCGGCATCGATATCGAGGTCTTCGCCGGTTTCCCCGGTCTCGATACCGAGCCCGAAGCGGATGTCGCGACGCTCGCCAAGCGCCTCGCCGGGCGCAACGATCACGCGAAAGTCGCCTATGGCACGGAGGCCGGCCTGTTCCAGACCATCGCCGAGGTGCCGACGGTGATCATCGGCCCCGGGGCGATCGCGCAGGCGCATCAGGCCGATGAATGGGTGGCGATAGAAGAGCTGACGAAATGCGACGCCTTCATCGGCCAGCTCATCGAGCATTGCACCCGCGCCTGAGCGGCTTCAGAAGGCCTTGAAGGTGATGATGGTCTTGGTGTCGTCGATCTCCGGGATCGTCTGCACCTTCTCGGCGACGAAATGGCCGATATCGACATCACGGTCGATGTGGAACTTGGCCAGGATGTCGTAATCACCGGCTGTGGAGTAGATTTCCGAGGCGATCTCGCGGTCGGCGAGCTCCATCGCCACGTCGTAGGTCTTGCCCAATTTGCACTTGATCTCGACGAAGAAGGTCTGCACGGGGTGCGCTCCTGTTGGTTCGGGGCGGGGGCGCCCGCTCCTCGTTACCGTGGTCTAACCCGTACCGGCGCTGCGGCAAAGCGGGTATCGGCGTCATCGCGCCATGATCAGCCTCCCGCCAGCGCGACGACGCGCCGTGTCATGGCGGAATCCGCATCGGCCAGCCCTGCGATGACGTCGAAATGGTGGCACTGGCCGATCAGCTCGCACCGTGTCGCGACGCCGGCGCGGCCCCACGTCTCGGTGATGCTCTCGCTCTGGCGGTGATATTCAGCGCTCTCGGCGCCCCCCACCACCGCATCGAAGGGCACGCCCGCACGCGGCGGCGTCCAGTGGATCGGGCTGACGGCACGGGCGCTCCCGGCATCGAGGCCGAGCGCGCCGTTGATCGAGGTGGGGACCAGCGGCTCCAGATCGAACAGACCGGAAATCGCGTAGGCCGCGCGGATGCTGTCCTCGGGGAGGGCGGGGTCGAGGCTCCGCCAATCTGTTGCGAGCATGCAGGCTGCGAGGTGCCCGCCGGCGGAATGGCCCGCGACGACGAGCGGGCGTCCGAGCCCGATCAGCACGCGGCACGCTTCACGCATCTGGTCGATGATACCGGCGATGCTGTTGCCGGGGCAAAGATCGTAGCCCGGCACCGCGACGGAGATGCCGTGCGCGTTCGCACCCCGCGCCATATGGCTGAAATAGCTGCGTTCCATCGCCTGCCAGTAGCCGCCATGGATGAAGACGAGCGTCGCCTCGCCACGCGGATCGGAGGGCGTGAACAGGTCGAGCACCGCCCGCTCGCCCGGGCCGTAGGGGATCGGCGTCGGCGGCGTGTGCTCGCGGTAATCCGATGCGTCGGCGATCCAGCCCGCAATATGCGCGGGGTGATCGGGTACGCGGGCGCGGTTGTTGTATTCCGCCTCGTAATCGGTCACGCTCACGACACCCTCCCGCCCGTCCTGTCCGGTTTGATTGTTTTGATCAAAGTGCATGAGACGGACGAGCGGCGCAACGCCCCGTGCATTGCGCCCATCGGGAAAGCGCGGGCACGCGCTTTGACAAGGGTGGCGCCGACACGCGTTAACGCGCCCGATATTCACCCGCTGCGCAGGAATGACATGACGATGAGTGATCCGGTTCTGATCGAAGTGACCCGCGGTGAACTGGTGGAATCGCGCCATGGCGGCATCGTCGCGATCTGTGATGCGTCGGGCCGGCTCGTCGCCGGTATCGGGGACGCTGCGCGCCCGGTCTTTCCGCGCTCCGCCGTGAAGGCGCTTCAAGTCCTGCCGCTGGTCGCGTCCGGCCTCGCCGACAAGCTCGGCCTCGGCGCACCTGAAATCGCGCTCGCCTGCGCCTCGCATTCCGGCGAGCCGGCGCATGTGACGACGGCCCAGGGGATGCTCGCGC
>JBJHBI010000071.1:0-17894 GCA_050485405.1 Salinarimonadaceae bacterium | reverse complement strand
TGCACATTTCCGAGGTCCAGTTGTTGAGCGCCCGCTCGGCCACACCCTGATTGGACGTGCCGTCGATCAGGCCGTTGGCGAGGAAGTTGTAGGCCCCGTAATCCGAGCGGGTGAACCGGTCCCGCGCGCCATAGGAGACGTTGCGGCCATCGGTCATCAGGACCATGATCTTCTGGTGCCCGTGCTCGTCGAAAGGCGCCGCTCCCGGATAGGGGGCATCCGGGGAGAGCACGCGCCATCCCCAGGCGAGGCCCTCGGCGATGTTCGTCCCAGAGCCGTTCCAGTAATTCATCGCGTCGATCCCGGTGCGCACCTTCGAGAAATCCGTGCTCAGCGGCACGATCGGGGTGGGACAGGCGCGGTTGGGGCCGATGGTGAGCGGGCCGGCATCGTTGATGCTCTTCTGCGACGGGTTGATGTACTTGACCGTCGAGCGCAGCCGCTCCTGATCGGATCCCTCGATCTCGTCGTCCAGCCAGGAATTGTTGAAGTTCGTGGCGCTGTTGCCGCCGCTGTTCATGCGGTTGCCCGGCTCGTCGGGTGCGAAATAGGGCACGAACAGCGTATCGGGATTGGCCGGATCCGGCGGCTCGAGCGTGAAATTATACGGATAGGGACGCGCCTCGACACAGCCCTTCCACTGCGTCCGCGATTGCTCGAACAGGTACATGTGATGCGGATATTTCTGCGCCGCGAGGCAGCGCTCGCGCATCTCGATCGCGGGCCGGCCCTGACCCTCGTTGGCGCAGGCCTGTCCGGTACCGTCGCCGCTGCCGGTCGAGTCGGTCCCGCCGTGGAGCGTATCGCTGCGCTCGCCGTTGCGACGCCGCTCGCGATGCGGGTCGTCGATGAAGTTCCAGCCGTTGTAGAGCGCCTGTCCGTCCTTATCGACCCAGGCGGGATCATAGTCCTCGCCCTTGATGTTGACCGCCGTCACGAAGGGGACGAGGCTGATGCGGATGTCCTGACCGGTGCTGCGCCCGCGATCGACCGCGTCGACCAGCGCGTGCGAAGCGCGCTTGAGCGCATTGATCCCGCCCGCCCCCATGGAGCCGGTATTGTCGAGCACGACCGCGATCTCGAGGCTCTCGGTCGCCCGGAAGGCCGACGCGGTCGCGCTCAGCGTCCGGATGCCGAGATGATGCATGAAGAACAGCCGCACATCCGCTTCGACATGCCCTTCGATGCGCAGGAAGTTCAGCCCCTTGTCGATCTCGACATCGTAGCTCGTCACCGTGAAGCTCTCGCCGGCCAGGCTGGTCTCCAGATAGGCGAGAAACGCTTCCCTGCGCTCCTCGTCGGTCTCGGCGTCGCGCGCCGCGAGCAGGACGGCGGTGTCGATACCCTTCTGAAGCTGCGTCTTGACTTGCAGCATGTAGGCGCTGTCGACGGCGGCGCCGACGAAGCCGAGGACGATCGGCAGGGACAATGCGAACAGCAGCCCGACATTGCCGCTATCGGCGCGGCGAAAGGATTGTTTGCGCGGTGTTTTCATGACGAGAGCATCCAGGTTGCTGCGATCATCAAGCCATGAAGAGATTTCCGTCGCGTAAATCAGATATTCGAATCAAATGCGGATCAATGCGCATGACGGCTGAATATTGCGGGTAATCCCTACCCCTCGCGCATACACGGCGTCTTGGAGCCCCGCCCCGTCACGCCGCCGCATTGGCGCCGCCGGCGCGGCGGGCGCGCCCGGTCTGCGCCTCCTCCGCGGCGACCGGCTGGTCGGCGACATCCATCGCCGGAAGCGCGTTCATGACGCGCGAGGCCGGCAGGGTGATGATCACCTCGGTGCCCTCGCGCGGCGCCGAACGGAGCTGGAAGTTGCCGCCATGCATCTCCACGAGGCCCTTCACGATCGGCAGGCCGAGGCCCGAACCCTGTTCGGCGGTCTTGAGCGCCCAGGTGCCGCGCCCGAAGGACGACATGATGATCGGTATCTCCTCCGCCGGGATCCCGGGGCCGTTGTCGCGGATGGAGACGTATTGTCCGCCAGACGAGGTCCAGCCGGCCTTGATCACGATTTCGCCGCCGGGCGGGGTGAACTTCACCGCATTGGAGAGGATGTTGAGGATGATCTGGCGCATCGCCCGCTCGTCCGCCCAGACGCGCGGCAGGCTCGGATCGATCATCGCCTTGATGGTCTGCTCCTTCGCCCGCGAGCGAAGGTTCATCATGTGGCGGCAATCGTCGATCATGTAGGAGAGCAGCAGCGCTTCCTCGTTGAGCTCGTAGCGCCCCGCCTCGATGCGCGACAGGTCGAGGATCTCGTTGATCAGGTTGAGCAGGTGCTGGCCGCTGGAATGGATGTCGGCGGAATAGTCTTTGTAGGTCGACGAACTGTGCTCTCCGAAGACCTCGTCCTTCATCACCTCGGAAAAGCCGAGTATGGCGTTGAGCGGTGTGCGCAGCTCATGGCTCATCGTGGCGAGGAAGCGCGATTTGGCGAGGTTCGCCTCCTCCGCGCGCCGCCGCGCCTCGTCGGAATTGGCCTTCGCCTCCTCCAGCTCGAAGAACAACTTGTCCTTCTCCGCGCGCGATCGCAGGGTCGCAAGGGCGCTGGAATAGAGCCTGCGCGCGAGGAAGACGAAGAAGATCTGTGCGCTGATCGTCATCGCCGCCATCATCGCGGCATCGACGTTGCGCGCCGTTAGCGCATGGGCGACCACGACGACGCTGAGCGGCAACAGCCCCGCATAGACCGCAGCCGGCAGCGTCGCCGAGAGCATCGCGGTGACCGCCGACGCCATCAGCGTCACGAAGAGCAGGAAACTCTCGGAGCCGGGAGAAGGCGCACTCGCGAGCGATTGCACCAGCAGCGCCCAGGCGGCCCCCTGGAGCGCCTCGCCGATGACGAAGACACGCCGCCATTGCGCGAGCCGCGTATCCTCCTCGCTCTGGCGCAAAAGCCGGCGCGACAGCACGACCATCAGCGCCATCGTGATCGCGATCACGGCGAAGAGGAATCCGGCCGTCTCGACCGGCAACCAGAACGAGGCCGCGGCACCGCCTGCGGCTGCGAGCACGAAGAGCGGGATCGCCGCGCCGGTGCGATACTGCGCGAAGAGCTTCAGGAATTCGAGTTCGAAGGAGCGTTCGAGCCCGACCGCGGAGGTCAGCCGCTCGCGTGCCGCGCGCATGTTGTGCGCAGCCTTGCGACGCCGCTGGGCGTCGCCATGAGGGAGTGCGTTTTCCGGCGGCGCAGCCGTCGCCGTCTCTCTGCTCATGTAAAAAACCAGTACCGTTAACGGTTTACGCAGCGATTCGCGTCATGATGTTCGCAAGCCTGCCCGAAATTCGTTAATGTCGGCCTCATGATCATCGACCCGCAGCAAAAAAAATCCGAACGCGCCTATGCCCTGCGACGGAGGGCGGGACGGCGTGCGCGCCGGCGCATGTTGCGGAATCTCTCCGCGCGGGGACGTCCGGGCTCGCGCCGGATGATCGCGCTGATGGCGCTCGCCGTGGCGGCCATCATGATCTACCTGCTCGCCGTCGATCGTGGCGGCGAAGCCGTGATCGGCCATGCCACCGCCATCCGCGGCGACGTCGTCTCGCTCGAAGGCACCCGCTATCGCCTCGCCGGGATCGCCGCGCCGCTCCCCGAGACGTTCTGCCGACGCGACGGGCTCGATTATCGTTGCGGGGCGCAGGCGCGCGATGCCCTGACAGCCCTGATCGACGACCAGCCGGTGCGCTGCGTGCCCGGGGATACGCGGCGCGGGGGCATCATTGTGGCGCGCTGTTTCGTCAACGGTCGCGATCTCGCCGCCGCGATGGTGCTCGCCGGCCACGCGCTCACGGGGGAGGCCTATCGCAACGAGGAGATCGAGGCGAAGGCGGAAGAACGCGGGCTGTGGTCGGGCAGTTTCGACGAGAATGCGATCCGTGCCCGCCTGAACTGATTTTTCTGCTGACGCAGCGGAACAAGCCGCCGGCTGCGACGTTATCGCCTCGACACCGTATCGAAGGCGGACCGAGTTTCTCCCGAATCGCTGCGGTTCCGAGGACCCCTCCAGGTCTTTATTTGATCCCTCCAGGTCAAATTCGACCCCGAAAGACTTCAGGCCCGGCTCAGCCCGGGCCTTTTTTTCGCCTTCAGCACGCGATTGACCCGGCATCGGCGCTGTGCTCCCCTCGCCTGGAACCGGGGGAGAATCGATGAAGCTCTACGATGGCGGACGCGCACCCAATCCGAGGCGGGTGCGCATCTATCTGGCGGAAAAGAACATCGAAATCGAGAAACTGCCGGTCGATATCGGTGCGCTCGCGCAGCGCTCGCCGGAATTCACGGCCCTCAACCCGCTGCAACGCACACCGGTGCTCGTGCTCGACGATGGCGCGGTGATCGCCGAATCGATCGCGATCTGCCGCTATTTCGAGGAGATCTTTCCCGAGCCCCCGCTCTTCGGGACGGGAGCGCTGGAGCGCGCGCAGATCGAGATGTGGCAGCGCCGCGTCGAATTCGGCCTGCTCGGCACCGTCGGCTCGGTTTTTCGCCATCTTCATCCCGCCATGTCGGAGATGGAAGTGCCGCAGGTGCCGGAATGGGGCGAGGCGAACAAGCCGAAAGTGCTGGAATTCCTCGCCATCCTCGAACGTCACCTCGCGGACAGGCAATATCTCGCGGGAGCGTTCAGCGTCGCCGACATTACCGGCCTCGTGGCGCTCGACTTCATGAAGCCCGCGCGATTGTCGATCCCGGAGGAATTCGCTCATGTCAGGCGCTGGCACGGCGCCCTCAAGGCCCGCCCGAGTGCGGCGGCCTGAAGCAACGCAGACCGGTTCGGGTGAGCCCCTCGACAGCCTTCTCGCCCGGCTGCGCGCCTGCCGGATCTGCCGAGACGCGCCCCGCCTCGGCGCCCCTCTGCCCCACGAGCCCCGCCCGATCATCCAGGCGGATTCCCGGGCGCGGATCCTGATCGCGAGCCAGGCGCCGGGCAACCGCGCCCATATCCGGGGCCTGCCCTTCTACGACCCCTCCGGCGTGCGGCTGCGCGACTGGCTCGGCCTCGACGAGGCGCAATTCTACGATCCCGCCCGCATCGCCATCGTGCCGATGGGCCATTGTTTTCCCGGCTATGATTCCAAAGGAGGCGATCTGCCGCCGCGCCGCGAATGCGCTCCCGCCTGGCGCGAAGCAGTGCTCGCCCGGCTACCGCGCCTGTCGCTGATCCTGACCATCGGCATCCACGCCCAGCGCTATCACCTGCGCGGGACCATGCGCAAAAACCTGACCGAAACCGTCCGCGCCTGGCGCGAGTTCTATCCGGGCGCGGGGCAACCGCGTATCCTGCCGCTGCCGCACCCGTCGTGGCGCAACAATGCGTGGCTGCGCAAAAACCCATGGTTCGAGAGCGAGCTTCTGCCCATCCTGCGGGCGGATGTCGCGGCACTGATGGCGGATGCCGCGCGCGAGGAGGACGACCGATGAGCGAGCCCGTGATCACCAGCACCCGCGAGGATGCCGTCGCGATCATTACCCTGAACCGCCCGGCGCGCCTCAACGCCCTCACATCGCAGATGCATGAGGAATTGCGCGCGGCGCTCGCGGAACACGCCGCGGACGAGAGCGTGCGCGTCGTGATGCTGACGGGGGCCGGGCGCGCTTTCTGCGCCGGGCAGGATCTCACCGTCGAATTGCCGGTCGGCCCGGACGGGCGCGCCGATCTCGAAGAGACGCTCCTGCGCGAATACAATCCCCTCGTCCTGATGCTCGCCGATTACCCCAAGCTGACGATCGCCGCGCTGAACGGCCCGACGGCGGGGGCGGCGGTCAATATCGCACTCGCCTGCGACGTGGCGATCGCCGCGCAATCGGCCTTTCTCCAGCAGGCCTTCGCCAAGATCGCCCTCCTCCCGGATGCCGGGGGAACCTGGATCCTGCCCCGGATCGTCGGCCCCAAGCGGGCGCTCGCCCTGATGCTGACCGCCGAAGCCGTACAGGCCGAGGATGCGCACGCAATGGGGCTCGTCGCGAAAGTCTATCCCGATGAGGATTTCGCGGTTCAGGCACGCGCTTTCGCGAAGACGCTGGCCGCCGGACCGCCGCTCGCCCAGCAGGCCATGAAGCAGGCGATCCGCGAGAGCCTCGACAACGATCTCGCAACCCAGCTCACCCTCGAGGCGCGCCTGCAGGCGAAGCTCGGGCGTTCCGACGATTTCGAGGAAGGCGTCGCGGCCTTCAAGGAGAAGCGCGCGCCGGTCTTCACCGGGCGCTGAGCCTTCGGGCCGGGCGCCCGGCACCGTTCGCCGATACCCATCTGCGATCCGCGCAATGCGCGTTGCGGTGCACACCGCCCGCTGCTTCAATCTGCCCACCAGAGACAGCGGCCACGCCGCCTCGCACAACGACAACGATAAACGGGAGATCGCATGGTCGCGCCAACCCGGCTTCGTGCCGGACGGAGAGCGCCGATGATGGACCACGCCCCCAAGACTGCCCGTGCGGATATCGCCGACACCGCGCGCCACCCGCTCGATCCCCTCTCGCCGGAGGAAATCAGTGCCGTCACGGCGCTGTTGAGCAGGCAATTCGGCGAAGGCGCGCCGCTTCGCTTCGAGCGCATCGAGGTGAAGGAGCCAGACAAGGCGGCCCTGCGCGCGCTCGAGCAGGGTGAGGGCGTCACCGTCACGCGCGAGGCGCGGTTCTCGATCTACCGGGCAGGCAGCATCGGCGTGACCGAGGGCGTCGTCGATCTCGATGCCGGGGCGATCGTGAGCCATCGCCATCTGCCGGATGCGCGCCCGATGATCATGATCGAGGAATTCCTCGCCATCGAAGCCGCGGTGAAATCCTCGCCGGAATTCATCGCGGCCTGCAAACGGCGCGGGGTGGAGGATATCGATCTGGTCTGTGTCGATCCATGGTCGGCGGGGAATTTCGACGTGCCCGGCGAGGAGGGCAAGCGGCTCTCGCACACCTTCTGCTGGGTGCGTTCGCGCCCGCACGACAATTTCTACGCCCGCCCGATCGAGGGGCTCAACGCGGTGGTCGATATCGACACGATGAGCGTCCTGCGCGTCGACGATCATTACCGCGACCGCACCCCGCCGCCGCTGGCGCAGGCCGAAAGCAATTACGCCGCCCATTTCTTCGAGACCTTCAAGCCGGGTGGCAAGCCCCTCGACGTCGTCCAGAGCGAGGGGCCGAGCTTCACCATGGAGGGCAACCGGCTGAGCTGGCTCGGCTGGGACGTGCGCATCGGCTTCAACGGGCGCGAGGGGCTGATCCTGCACCGGATCGGCTTCACCGAGAACGGCGTGCGGCGCCCGATCGTCGCGCGCGCCTCGATCGCCGAGATGGTGGTGCCCTATGGCAGCCCGGAAAACGCGCATCACCGCAAGAACGTGTTCGATATCGGCGAATACGGGCTCGGCAAGCTCGCCAATTCGCTCACGCTGGGCTGCGATTGCCTCGGCGCGATCCGCTATCTCGATGCGCATGTCAACGGCATCGACGGCACACCGGTGACGATCCCCAATGCGATCTGCATCCACGAGGAGGATTTCGGCATCGGCTGGAAGCACTGGGATTTCCGCACCGACGAGACCGAGGTCCGACGCATGCGCCGGCTGGTGATCTCCTCGATCTCGACCGTCGGTAATTACGAATACGCCTCCTACTGGTACCTGTATCAGAGCGGCACCATCGAATTCGAGATGAAGGCCACCGGCATCATCAACACCACCGGCTGTGTGCCGGGCGAGCCCTCGCGCTACGGGGTGGAAGTGATGCCCGGCGTCGTCGGCCAGATCCACCAGCACCTGTTCTGCGCCCGCCTCGACATGGAGGTGGACGGGCCGGAGAATGCCGTGATCGAATGCAACGTCGTCGTCCCGCCCAAGGGCCCCGACAACCCGCATGGCAACGCCTTCTATGAAGAGCAGACGCTGCTCGCCACCGAGCAGGCGGCGAAGCGCCGGGCTGATCAATCCACCATGCGCTATTGGAAGGTGATCAATCCCGGCCGCCGCAACGCGGTCGGCAAGCCGACCGCCTACAAGCTCGAACCGTTGCACGCGGTGACGCCCTTCACCGATCCCGACAGCCCCTCGGGCAGGCGCGGCGGATTCATGTTCGAGCATCTGTGGGTGACGCCCTATCGCCCGGAAGAGCGCTACCCCGCAGGTGAGTACGTCAACCACTCGCAGCCCGGCCTCGGCCTGCCCGCCTGGACGGCGCAGGATCGCCCGGTGGAGAATACCGACATCGTGATGTGGCACGTCTTCGGCCTGCACCACCCGGTGCGCCCGGAGGATTTCCCGGTCCAGCCGGTCGTGACCTGCGGCTTCAAGCTGATGCCGAGCGGCTTCTTCGATCGCAACCCGATGATCGACCTGCCGCCGGGCGCCAACAAGGGCAGTTGCTGCGTCTGACGAAGCGCCGGCGAACCCTCGAGGCCGAGTGGCTTTGAGGCCGAGTCGCTTCGAGGCCGACGCCGGAAAGAAAAAAGGCCAGTTCCACGAGGGGAACTGGCCTGAAAAGTTGGTCCGGTTTCGACTGGGAGTGTCGGAAACCTTCCAGAGGGGAACGGCCGAAACGGAGAACCGCCGGGAGGAATGGCGGGTCCGTTGCCTTCAGCCACGAGTGATATGTCCCTTAACATGCCTTTTTGCAATGCACCCGACCGCGCAACTGATATGCACTGTGCGCATGTCGTGGTCATAATTCGGTCGCGAGCTCCGGCGCCATGATCAGAATGCGGACCCGCGAAACATATTTTCGTCATGAACGCGTCAAAAGAAATAAAAATACGAGAATTCACGACCCCTTTTGCGTTCGTGCAACGGAGTTTTGCAAGAAAGGCGGATCTGATCGCAAATGAGCACGCAGGCGCTTCAGTAAGTCCAGCGCTGCGCCTTCGATACCAGAAAGTCGCGGAACACCTGGACACGCGCGACGGAGCGCATTTCCTCTGCGTAAACGAGATACGATTCGAGCGCCGGCATCTCGATGTCGCGCAGGATCTGGACGAGCTGGTTGTTCTGGTCGGTGACGTAATCGGGCAGCACCGCGATCCCCGCCCCGTTCTCCACCGCCGTCTTGAGGCCGCTGATATTGTTGATGACGCAGCGATAGGGACGCGGATTGCGCAAGTCGCGCCCCGCCGTGGCGAGCCAGTGTACGCCGAGCAGATAGGAGGGCTGGTCGCCGCCGAAGGCGAGCAGGCGGTGGTCGTCGAGATCCTCCAGCGTCTTCGGCTCGCCGAAGCGCTTGATATAATCCGGCGAGGCGTAGACGTGGAAATGCACGGTGAAGAGCCGGCGCTGGATCAGGTCAGGCTGGGTCGGCTGGCGCAGACGGATCGCCACATCCGCCTCGCGCATCGCGAGATCGAGCTCTTCGTTGGAAAGCAGCATCTCGACGCTGATATCGGGATACAAATCCATGAATTCGGGAATGCGCTGGGTGAGCCAGAGCGAGCCGAGCCCCACCGTCGTCGTGACCTTGAGCGTACCGGAAGGCCGCTCGCTCGTCTCCGACAGGCGCGCGCGGGTGCTCTCCAGCCGCATCTTCATGTCGCGTGCGGCGCGATAGAGCAGATCGCCGTGCTCGGTCAGGAGCAGGCCCCGGGCATGACGATGGAACAAAGGCGCGCGCAATTCACGCTCGAGCGCGCTGATCTGACGGCTGACGGCGGACTGGCTCAGGCCGAGCTCCTCCCCGGCGCGCGTGAAGGATCCGGCTTCCGCCACCGTGAAGAAGATACGGACCTTGTCCCAATCCAAAACGCGTCCCCCGCCTTCGCCCGATCTGCGCCCTGCGAACCCCGCTTCGATTTCGCGCAACGGCTGTGATCTTGGCTTTGCCGCAGCGCGAGAGCAAGGGGTAACGGGCGAAATCGGCCCCCATCCGCCACCGGCTGCATGAATAATCGGCGCCTTGCCGTCAACGGCGCCAACCTTGGATGCATGAGGAGGCGATGCCACCACGTCAGATCCGCTTCGGCGCCTGCACCCGCCTCCGAGGAACCACGGCGGCCTGCATCTTGCTAAGCCTCGCTCCGGCGTGTTCAATCAGGCCGAGCGTCGCGTGGTCGAGCCGCGCGGCAAAGATAATCTATCAGGAGGCGGCACGGGCCGAAGCACCGGGGAACGGTCGCCCGTTCGCGGACAGGGAGTATAACCATGAAAAGACGCAGTTTTCTGATCGGCAGCGCGGCGACCGGTATCGGCCTGATGGCGGCCCCCGCGATCCTGCGGGCGCAGAATGCGCCACTCAGGATCGGCACCTATGGCGGCTATTTCCAGGACAGTTTCGACGCCCATATCTTCCCCGATTTCACCGAGGAGACCGGGATCGAGGTCGAATCGATCGGCCAGCCGACGGGTGAGGCCTGGCTGGTCCAGCTGCAACAGGCCGCGCGCGCCGGACAGGCCCCCGCCGACGTCTCGATGATGGCGCAGGTCGCGCGCATTCGCGGCGAACAGGCCGGCCTCTGGGCGGAGCTCGACCCGGATGCCGTGCCCAACCGCGAGAATCTCCCCGAGCATTTCGTCCACGCCTATGACGATGGCCGCTTCTACGGCACCGGCGCGGTCAGCTGGTACATCACGCTCGTCACCAATACCGACGTCTTCCCCGAGGCGCCGACCTCATGGGAGGCCCTTTGGGATCCCGAGAACCGCGACCGGCTCGGCCTGCTCGCGCTGGCCTCCAACTCCTTCCTCCTCGAGATCACGGCGACGACCTATTTCGGCGGCACCGACATTCTCGCCGACGAGGACGGCGTCATGCAGGTACTCGAGAAGCTCTCGGAAGTGCGCGACAATGTGCGCCTGTGGTATCGCGACGAAGGCCAGTTCCAGCAGGCGCTGGAATCGGGCGAGATTCCGATGGGGCAGTATTATCACGACGTGACCGGCCTCGCCGCCGCCGACGGCCAGCCCGTACGCTCGACCTTCCCCGAGGAAGGCGCCGTGCTCGATTCGGGCTCCTGGGTCGTCTCGAGCGCGTCCGATGCTCTGGATCAGGCACAGACCTTCATCAACTACATGTCCCGCCCGGACGTGCAGGCCAAGCTCGCACGCTTCGTCGGCACCGCTCCGACCGTGGCGCGCGAGCTGACGGATCTGACCGACGAGGAATTCAACGCCGTCGCCTCCGACCGCACGCCGATCCTGCCCTATTACGATCTCTACGTGGAGCGCTCGGATTGGGTGAACCAGCAATGGTCGGAGATGATCACGGGCTGAGCCCGACGGGCTCACCTTCCATCAGACCCGCGATCCGGGGCCGGCGCATATGCCCGCCCCGTTTCCGGATCGCACCATGAACTTGAGAAACGCATGATCGTCACAAATCCATGATCGTCGGGAAAGCATGACCAGCCTGTCACTTCGCGGCATGAGCAAGCGTTTCGGCAGCCTCGCGGCGGTCGACGACCTCACGATCGACATTCCCTCCGGCGCCTTCGTCTGTCTGCTCGGCCCCTCCGGCTGCGGCAAGACGACGCTTTTGCGGCTGATTGCCGGGCTCGAGGAGCCGAGCGCCGGGAGTCTGCATGCGGGCGGGAGCGAGATCACCGACTTGCCGCCGAACAAGCGCGAATTCGGTATGGTCTTCCAGTCGCTCGCGCTGTTTCCCCATCTCGACGTCGCCGAGAACATCGCCTACCCCCTCGCGATACGCGGCATCGGCCGGCGCGCGCGGATGGAGCGGGTCGAGGCCCTGCTCGAACTCGTGCAATTGCCCGGCCTCGGCGCGCGGCGCATCCATCAATTGTCGGGCGGCCAACGCCAGCGTGTCGCCATCGCGCGCGGCCTCGCCATCGATCCGAAAGTCTTCCTGCTCGACGAACCGCTCTCGGCGCTCGACGCCAATCTGCGCGAGCACATGCAGGTGGAGCTGCGCCAGCTGCAACAGCGCCTCGGCGTCACGACGCTCGTCGTCACCCATGATCAGAAGGAGGCGCTGACCATGGCGGATCTGGTGATCGTGATGAAGGACGGGCGGCTGCAACAGGCGGGCGCGCCGATGGAGATCTATCGCGATCCGGCCAATGCCTTCGTCGCGGGTTTCATCGGCCAGTCGAACCTCCTGCCCTGCACCCTCGCCTCCGACGGCAGCATCGAACTCGCCGGCATGCGGCTCGCCCTCGATGCGCGCGACCGTATCAAGACGCAGCCCGGCGAGGCCGTGCTCTCGATCCGCCCGGAAGATCTGCGGCCCGATCCGCAGGGGCCGATTGCCGCGCGCGTCGCCTTCATCCGCGATCTCGGCGAGAGCGTGCAGATCGCGCTCGATTTCGCTGGCATGTCGCTTCAGGCCGTCTTCGCCCCGCGCGAGCGCCCCGATGTCGCCATCGGCGACGAACTGCGCCTCGCGCCCGCGCCGGGCGGCATCGTCGTGCTCGCAGCGCGCGAGGAGCCCGGGTCATGAGCGGCGAAGCGGCCCGAGCCACGCCCATGCCCGCGCCCGCGCGCGGCGTATCGGAAAAGGCCGTACCGGGCTGGTTCGGGCTCCTCCCCGCGATCGCGCTCGCCGTTCTCTTCCTGATCCCGTTTGCGATCATGCTCTCGGTGAGCGTCGCCCACCGGGTGCCGGGCGGGTTCTTCGAGCCGGGCTTCGAATGGACGAGCTACGAGCGGCTGTTCACACATTTCTTCTGGCGTATTCTCTATACCTCCGTGGCGATCTCCGCCGGCGCCGCCGCGATCTGCATCGCGCTCGCCTTTCCCTTCACCGTCTTCCTCGCAGGCATGCGCCATCGCATGCAGACGCTGGTGCTGGTGGCGCTGCTCGCCGTGCTCTCGCTCTCGGAAGTGATCATCGGCTTCTCGATCTCGACGCTTCTGTCGCGCACCGCCGGCATCGGCAATCTCTTCGCGGCGATCGGGCTGATCGGGGAGCCGCGCTCCTATACGCCGGGGCTGTTCGCGCTGATGACGGGGCTTTGCTACCTCGTTTTCCCCTATGCGGTGCTGGTGCTCTACCCGCCCGTCTCGCGGCTCGATCCGGAACTGCGCGATGCGGCGCGAATGATGGGGGCCGGGCCGTTGCGCACCTTCTTCACCGTGACGGTGCCGCTCCTGCGCGCGCCGGTTCTGGGCGCGGCGATCCTCGTCTTCGTCTTCACGCTGGGCTCCTTCCTGCTGCCGCAGGTGCTCGGGCGTCCCCGCCACTGGACGCTGTCGGTCCACATCACCGATCAGGCGATCTTCCAGTCGAACCTGCCGCTCGCGGCGGCAATGGCGATCGTGCTGCTGCTGGTCGCGCTGCTGCTCGTGGGGCTGACGCTGCTTCTGGGGCGTGAGAGCGGGGGGCGGCGATGACGCGCGGGCTCAGGCTATTCTATCTCGGCTTCATCCTCTTCCTGCTCGCCCTGCCGATCGTGGTGGTGACGGGGGTCTCGCTGAACGAGGGGCGCAGCCTGCGCTTTCCGCCCGACGGGCTCTCGCTGCGCTGGTACGGGGCGCTTTTCACCGAGGGCGACTGGCTGCAACCGCTGCAGCATTCGCTGATCATCGCACTCTCGGCGAGCCTGCTCTCGGTTACCGTGGCGCTGCCGCTCGCTCTTTATGTCTGGTCGCGCGGGAACTGGCTCGGGCGCGCCCTGCATACGCTTGGTATCGCGCCCTTCATGCTGCCGCCGGTGATCACGGCGCTCGGGTTCCTCGTCTTCTGGATCTCGGTGGGGATGTACGGGCAGATGCTCGCGACGATCATCTCGCACGCGATCTTCCTCGTCACGCTGCCCGTCGTGACGATCTCGCTCGGGCTGCGCAGCATCGACATGGCGCTGGTCGAGGCCGCGCGCACCATGGGGGCGAGCCGGGGGCAGATCCTGCGCGGCGTCATCCTGCCGCTGATCACGCCCTATATCGTCTCCGGCTTCGCCTTCGCCTTCGTGCTGTCGCTGAACGAATATATCGTCGCCTACATGGTCGCGGGCTTTACGGTCGAGACGCTGCCGATCAAGATCTTCAACAGCCTGCGTTACGGCTATACTCCGATCATGGGGGTGGTCTCGGTACTGTTCGTGGTGCTCGCGATCATCGTCTTCGGGCTGATCGGGCGCTATGGCGATCTGCCGCGCCTGATGGGCTCCGACCGTTCGGGGGAACGCTGAAGATGCTGCGCAAGACGCTCACCCTCGCGCTCTGGCAGGGCGCACGCGCCGACGAGGCCCCGCTCGACGCACTCGACGACATCGCCGCGATCATCGATCAGGCCGCAAGGGCGGGTGCGGATCTCCTCGTCTTTCCCGAAGGTTATCTCACCGGCTATTACCGCCCCGGCCTGCGCCCAGTCGATCTCGCCGGTGTCGATGCGGCGCTCGACGCGCTCGGGCGCGTCGTCGCAAAGGCCGGCATCATGGTGGTGATGGGAACCCATCGCGCGCTGGAGCGCGTGCTGGTCAATGCGGCCATCGTCTTCGATGCGCGCGGGCGGCAGATCGGGACCTATCACAAACGCGCGCTGTTCGGCGCCTGGGAGCGCGCGACCTTCCGGCCCGGCACGCAGCCCCTGCGCTTCGATTGTCACGGTTTCCGTGTCGGTCTCGCCATCTGCTACGATGTGGAATTTCCCGAACTCATCCGTCCGGAAGCGGAAGCGCAGACAGATCTCGTGGTGACACCCACCGCGCTGATGGCGCCGCACGGGCGTATCGCCGAGTTGCTGCCCGCGGCGCGGGCGCTCGAAAACCAGATCTTCGTCGCCTATGCCAACCGCACCGGGCGCGAGCACGAACTCACATTCGTCGGCAAATCCTGCATCTGCGGCCCGGACGGCGCCATGCTCGCCGTAGCCGGGGATGCGCCTGAAATGCTCGTCGCGCAGCTCGACCGCAGAGCCATCAAGGCTGCACGGGACGAGGCCTCCTATCTGGAGGATCTCGCCCGCCTGCGCGAAAACGGCGGCTGAAGCCGCTTTACATGCGCTTCCAGAGCAGCCGGTCCATCGTGCCGATCCGCGCCTCGATCGCCGCCATCGCCTCAACGATGAGATCCTCGCGCCAGCGCCGCCCGACGATCTGGACGCCGATCGGCTGCGGCCCCTGCGGCAGGGTCGCGAGACGGGTGGGCATGTTGCCGGCGGGCAGGCCCATGAAGTTCATGGCGAAGGAGTAATAGGCCCCCCCGAGCGCCTCGCGCACGCCCTCGGCGCCCTCCGCATCGCGGTTGGGGCGGAAAAAGGGATGCGGCAGGAAGGGTGTCAGGACCAGCGGATATTGCGCGAGGAAGACCGACCAGGCCCGCGCGAAACGGGTGCGGTCGGCCATGGCCTGAAGCTGCGCCGCGCCGTCGAAGGGCGGGAATTGTTCGAAATATTCGGCGAAAATCGCCTTCAGCGTCGGCGAGCCATGCGCCTCTATATCGGGCCCCATCAGCGCCGCGACCTCGCCCATCAGCGCGCTGTAGCCGGTGATCGCGGCCTCGCGCAGAAGCGGCGGCTCGGCTTCCTCGACGATATAGCCCGCATCGGTGAGCGCCGCGCGTGCCGCATCGAGCGCGCGCGCCACATCGGGATGCATCGGGAATTCGTAAGTTTCGGTGACGTAGGCCACACGGATCGGCCCGTCGAGCGTCTCGCCCGCATAGGGCAAAGGCACGTGGAACGGGTCTCGCGGATCGCCGCGAAAGATGACCGGCAGCGTGAGCGCCTGGTCGGCGGCGTTGCGCGTGATCACGCCCTGCACCGACATCGCCTGGGCGAGCATGCCGCGCTCGGCCTTCTGGCCGGGATTCCAGGCCGGCACGCGCCCCATCCCGGGCTTCACCGTGACCGCGCCGTTGGCGGCGGCGGGAAAGCGCAGGCTGCCGCCGATATCGTTGCCATGGGCGATCGGCCCCATCCCCGCCATCACGGCGGAGCCGGCACCGCCGGAAGATCCGCCGGCGGAGACGTGATCGCCCCAGGGATTACGGGTGCGCCCGAAGAGCGGATTGTCCGTCTCGGCGCGGAAGGAGAATTCCGGGGTGTTGGTCCGCCCGATCACCACCGCACCCGCATCGAGAAGATTGCGCACGAGCGGCGCGTCATCCGGCGCGATCGCGTCCTTCAGCGCGGGCAGGCCGTTGCTCGTGGCGTGGCCGCGCTGGTCGACATTGATCTTGATCGTGACCGGCACCCCGTGCAGCGGACCCGGTTCGGCTCCCGCATTGCGGGCGGAATCGAGCGCTTCAGCGCGCTGGATCGCGACCTCGCCGAGATCCTCGACCACGGCGTTCAGATGCGGATTGACCGCCCGCATCCGCTCCACCGCGGCGGTGACGGCCTCGCGCGCGGAAATCTCGCGGTCGCGAATGCGCTGCGCAAGCGCCGTGGCGCTCTCCTGCCAGAGCGGGGTCGCGTCGGGACTGGCTTGATCGGACATGGAGGGGCTCCCGGTTCGGGCGTTGAGGATGTTCCGGAACCGATGCTAACCCGCACGGGACGGCCCGCGCTCGGGTTTTTTCGGCAAGGTCGCGTGTGTATCAGGACGCGTGCGTATCAGGCCGCGTCTCTCCCGGCGATGGGCGCGATATCCACATGCCCCGCGAGCGCCTGCGTGCCCGCCTCGTCGCTCACGGTGAAAGCGTAGCGCATGGTCGCGGCGAGCGGGTCGTCATCGCCGGCGCGCGTGCCCGTCGCGCGGATCAGCGCGCCTTCCGCGATGGGAGCGAGGAAGCGCATTTCCGACGCTGCGGGGCGCGCATCGGGACCGAAAGTCGCACTGATCGCCTCCCAAAGCACCGCGAGCGAGAGCGTGCCATGGGCGATCGGTCGCCCGAACGGGGTCGCCTTCGCGAATTCGGCATCGAGATGCAACGGATTGAAATCACGGGTGATCTCGGCATAGAGCCGGATCGCCTCCGGGCTCGCCCGCAGCTGCGCCTCGATCAGATTCTCGGGCCATTGCATGGCACCCTCCCCCGGCTCACCCGCCATCCTTCATACGGCCCAGATCACGACGACTTCGCCGGACATGATCTCGGCGCCCGTATCGTCGCACATACGGCCGGAAAAGCGCACCCAGTTGCGCCCGCGCTTTTCTTCCTTCTCGCGGCAGGTCACGCTGATCACCGCCCCCTCGCCGGCGCGCAGCGAGCGCCCGGTGAAGGCGAGCGTCTGGCCCGCATGGATGTTGCCGTCGGGATGGGGCGCGAAGGCGTCCGCGAAACCGTTCATGAACAGGGCCATCAGCAGCCCCGGCGGGGCGTGGTCCACTTGCGCGGCTTTGGGAAACAATGTGCGCCAGCGCTCGAAACGCTCGTGATCGAGAACCACCCGCGCTTCGCCGAGCGCGGCGCCGGGGATGAAATCCACGAACCGCATCGGCGCGCCATGCCCGCCTTGCCCGCTCGTTTTCTCCCCGCTATCGCGCTCCCCGCTCATGCCGCACGCACCTCCTGCGGGCCGTAGAGATGGCATTCGACCATGTCGTAATCGGATCCCGCCCCGGAGATGATCGGGGTCGGGGCGACCTGCCGGCAGATATCCATCGCCTTCGGGCAGCGCGGGTGGAAAGTACAGCCGCGCGGCGGGTCGATCGGATTGGGGAAGGCGGCGCCGAGCTGCGAATCGGGCACGCCCATGCCGGGCTCGGGGGTGAGCACCGAATCGAGCAACGCCCGCGTATAGGGATGACGCGGATTGCGATAGAGCTCGTCCGTCGGCGCCTGTTCGACGAGCCGCCCCAGATACATCACCGCCACATGCGTCGCCATATGTTCCACCACCGCGAGGTTATGGCTGATCAGGATATAGGTGAGGTTCAACTCCTTCTGCAGATCCGTCAACAGGTTGAGGATCTGCGACTGGACCGAGACGTCGAGCGCGGAAGTCGGCTCGTCGCAGATGACGAGCTCCGGGCGCATGATCAGGGCCCGCGCGATCGCCACGCGCTGGCGCTGGCCGCCGGAGAGCTGGTTGGGATAGGAATCGTAGAAACGCCGGCTCA
>JBJHBI010000070.1:11689-19277 GCA_050485405.1 Salinarimonadaceae bacterium | reverse complement strand
CTCCCATACGGGCCCGCAGGCTGATGGCTGCATCAGGAGGCCGGACAGATGGCAGCATCCGACATCGTGCATACCGCCAAAAAAACCGCTTGCGTTCGAAGGGGCGTCCACAGATGTCGTTCGTAGGGAGGTGCCATGGAAGAATTTTTACTCGACGTTCTGTGTACAAAAATCGCGCTCAGATTATATTGAGTGCTGTTACAAGCAGAGCGCGCTGAGCTTGTCAAATTGCCAAATTTTGGGAAGCTTCACGAGCGAGCACGGCCCAAGCCGCAGAATCTCTATGACCGCTGTTGCGCCTGCGAGCGCACCGCTGTTGAATACCGGCTCCATATGTCGATTTATCAAAACGAATTCCGCTGGTGAGCATTGCTGGGAGATGACTTGATCGTGATCGAGGCGACGGTGACCATCCGCGATATTGAGCCGAGGATCTGGCGACGTCTGTTACTGTCGGCTGATCTGAACCTTGCCCAGCTCCATGAAGTGCTGCAGGCTGCTCTGGGATGGACGGATAGCCATCTCCACCAGTTCATTGTCGGCGGGCTGGTTTTTGGCGCACCAGAGTTTGATGATGGTTTCGCCGACATGGACAGCCCTGAAACTTTCGAGGCCACGAATGTCCGCCTCAGGGATTTTTCCTTCTATCCGAATGATCCGCCAACCATTCTGTACGAGTATGATTTTGGTGAGGGGTGGGTCCACGAGATCGGTTTGAAGCGCGTCGCCGGGGAGATCGGAACACAGTATCCTATATGTGTCGACGGCGCCCGAAATGGCCCGCCGGAAGACGTCGGCGGGCCATTCGGCTATGCAGAATTCCTTGAAGCCTGGAACGATCCCTCACACGAGGAATACAAAGCTATGCGCCGCTGGTCCGGGCGTAAGTTTGATCCCTAGCGGTTTGATCCGGAGGTTTCGACGAAAGCGATCCGCAAAGCTCTCAGACGCTGCCGTGGCGGGTATCGGTTCCGCATTGAAGGTTAACCGCTCGGCGGTAGCTCGTGCGTCTCCCATGCTGCGGATGCAGCACGAGGTTGCCTGGCGGAAGCATCCTGGGCGTACAACTTTATATGGTTTTCGAATCAGCGCTGATTTTGCAGTTGACAGTGCATAACATTATGCATACCGTCTTGCTCAGGCAGCGGGAAAAACGCTTATTTATCAAGGCCTTGAAGGTTTTGACTGCACTCCCCTAGGGAGCGCCAATCTCTTCTTTGGCTGCCGTGAATTTACGAGATACCTCATCCGGGTGGATTGTTTTTCTGGTTTCACGCCACAGGCTTGTCGACTGCGTGGAGGCGCCGAGCACACGCAAATTCGTCATGCATGACGTCCTGTACCCAGCGCGCATCTGCTCTCGAGTTGATCAGGATTGGTGTACTTGCGCAAAGCGCTCGTCGCCGTGCTTGCGCATTGCCTAATGCGGGGAGCGCCGAGCACAGCTTTTCGTTGAAGCGCATCTCCTGGAAGGCCCCGCTAAGGAACTCCACGAAGGCTTTCCCGGTAAGCTGCCCCAACGTACTGGAGTACCATTCGTCATCAGTTTGATAGCGCAAACGCGGGGCTGCCATCAAGGCAGCCCGGTGCCGCAATCGGAGGCGTGGCCTGCTGCCGGTTTTTCGGACACCAGGATCCCGCCTGCATTCGCTTCGAAATTTTCAGGAGGTTACCGCCGCTTCGCCTCGTACCTTCTCGGCGTGGGCCATCAATCATTGCGCCGGCCTGCGCAGATATGCGGTGAAGACAAGACACAATCAATGGTTCATATGATAGGTTTTACCATTCTTAAAATATAAATATCTGAAATATAGATTGCGCCGATCCGAGATTCTCTGCGAGATTCATAATCCGCCCTAGCCGAATCATCCAGATTCATTTAGAGAAACACACTCTTATCCTTACGGCAGGCGGCCCTGTCTTTAAAAAGGTTACACGCAGTTCTTTTGTTTTTTCAAAAGTTGCGTTGGAAGTGTGCGTGCAATTGAAGAAAATCTATCGGGGTGTGATGCGTTACAAAAATGAAGCTGGTCCGGCGGGTCTGTACGCCGCCGAATCGATCTGCAGTCGTAATCATAGCCGCAACCCGGTGTTCCGCAGCGCCCTCGACACTGCACGCCACTCGACGCTGCGTTCGAGTTCAGCGCTGACTGCGTTTGCTGCGGTTTTCATGAGTGCCGCTCTCGTGCACCCCGCATATTCCGCAACATTCACTGTAACGAATTCGAATGATTCCGGCGACGGTTCTCTCAGGCAGGCAATCACGGATGCTGCAGGCGTTCCGGCGCCTCACACGATTACATTCGATCCCGGCCTTTTTGGCGGGGATATCATACTCCAGAGCCCATTGCCGGCCCTCGATTTCGACGTCACGATCGACGGCTCCAACGCGGCAGGCGTCACGATCAGCGGTGACGATCAGGTTCGCATCTTCCATGTCGGCAATGGTAACGACCCGGTCAGCGTCACGCTCCGTGATCTCACGATCCGCAACGGATCTGCGGAAGGGGGCGATGGCGGCTCCAGCGGTGGTGGCGGCGGCGGCGGCGGCGGCGCCGGCATGGGCGGTGGTATCTTCGTGGATTCGAATGCGGAGTTGGTGCTCGACGCGGTCGACCTCGCCGACAATGAGGCAAGGGGTGGATCTGGTGGGAGTGCCGGTACGGGCGATCCTTACGCGGGCGGCGGAGGTGGCGGCCTGAACGGTGAAGACGGGCAAACACCCGCCGGAGATGACGGCGGCGCCGGTGGTGGCAGCGGGGGCGCGGGCGGCAATGACGGCTTCGGCGGTACCGGTGGGGGCGGACAAGCCGGAGGCTTCGGCGGTGGCGGCGGTGGCGGCGGCTTTGGCACCGGCGCGCGTGGCCCGGGTGGCGCGGGTGGCTTCGGAGGCGGCGACGGGGGCAGAGGTGGGCAAGCGGGGATCTCCTCCAATCAAGCCGGCAACGGCGGCTCGGGTTTCGGCGGCGCGATCTTCGTGCGCGAAGGGGGCTCGATCCGCGTCATCGACGGTGCTGTTTCCGGCAACACTACCAGTGCGGGAAGCGGCCGCTTGGCCGGCGCAGCGGCGGGGAGCGGCTTCTTCCTGATGGATTCAGACCTGATCTACGAGGTTTCGAACGGGCAGACGGCGACCATCGCCGATACGATCGCCGGCACATCCGGGGCCGGCCTGGTCAAGGAGGGGGACGGAACCCTGGTCCTGACCGGAAACAACTCCCATGGCGGCGGGAACACGATCAATGCCGGTATCCTTTCCATCGGCCACGACAACGCTCTCGGAACTGGCGCCGGAACCGTCGCCGACGGCGCCGCACTGCGTCTCGAGGGGAATATATCGGTCGGCGCGCCGCTGTCCTTGGCCGGGACCGGGCCGGCATCCGGCGGCGCGTTGCAAAACCACTCCGGGACGAACAGTTACTCGGGCGATATCACCCTGACGGATGACGCCTCCATCGTATCGCATGCCGGCACACTCACCATCTCGGGAGATATCGGCGGTTCAGGCGATCCTCGCGACCTCACTCTCGGGGGCGCCGGAAACGGGCTGGTATCAGGCTTCATCGGGAACGGTATCCGCAATCTGAGCATGGACGGCTCCGGCACCTGGGCGCTGACAGGTGGGGCGAATCTGAACGGCAGCGTCGATGTCGCCGATGGCACTCTCATTGCGGACCAGGGAGCACATATAACCTCCGGGGCGGTCAACGTTTCCGGAAGCGCGGACATCCCCCGCCTGATCGTACGCGACGGTGCCGTATGGTCGGCAACAGGCGCGACACTGACCATCGCCGAGCATGCGGGAACGCTCGGTATCCTCGATATCGGTGCGAGTGAAGGTGAGCCCGCCGCCGCACCGGGTAAGATCCATGCCGATACCGTGCATTTTGGATCCGGCACCGGTGTCCTGAACTTCAATCATACCGGGACGCACTACACCTTCGATCCGGCAATATCGGGCTCCGGTCGGATCAATTTCGCCGGCGGTACGACGATCCTGACTGCGGATTCGAGCAGCTTTACCGGAACGACGACGTTTACGGGCGGGGCACTGCGCGTCGACGGAACGCTCGGTGGTTCGGTCGAAATCGGGAGCGGTAGCGTTCTCGGAGGAGGCGGCACGATCGGGGCGACCACGGTCGGTGCCGGCGGCACCATCGCACCGGGTAATTCCATCGGGACGCTGAATGTCGACGGCGATCTGACCTTCGAGGCAGGATCTGTATACCGGGTCGATGTCGATCCGGGTGGCACCAGTAGCGATCTCATCCAGGTCGACGGCACCGCCCACCTCGCGGGAACCGTCCGGCATGTCGGCCTGCCCGGTCAGTACCGCCCGTTTTCGGAGTACACGATCCTTTCCGCGACGGGCGGGCTCGTCGGCACATTCGACGGGGCGAGCTCGGATTACTACTTCCTAAGCGCGTTGCTCAGCTACGGCGCGCATGACGTCACCCTGAGGCTCATGCGCAACGATACCACACTGGACAGCGTTGCGAGGACGCCCAACCAGAAAGCCGTTGCGGACGGCATCGACAGCCTCGACCCAAGCAATACGCTCCAGATTGCAGTCGTCACCCAGGGGGCATCCGGGGCCCGACAGGCTTTCGACCAACTCTCCGGCGAGGTTCATGCCTCGGGAATCGCGGCGCTGCATGGCAATGGTGGGCGCCTGCGGTCGATCATCTCGCGTCGGTTCCAGTCCGCCTCCGACGAAAGGCGGGCGATGACGCGCTTTCCCCTTACATCCTACGCGTCCCTGGAAGGTTTCGACGGCCCGGGCGAGGTATCCGACGATCGCGATTCCCGCTACGGCGTCTGGGGTGAAGCCTTCGGCGCCTGGGGGCGCACGCGCGGCGACGGCAATTCCGCAGGCCTGCGGCACGACGATGGCGGCTTTCTCGCGGGGGCCGATGTCGCCCTGAACGAGACGACCAGCCTCGGGATCTTCACCGGATATAGCCGGACGACCTTCAGCGCCCGCGACAGGGCTTCCTCCGGAACGAGCGACAACCTGTATCTCGGTGTCCAGGCCGGCACGCAACTGGGGGCGCTACGGCTGAATATCGGTGCGACCCATAGCTGGCACGATGTCGAGACGCAACGCAGCGTCGCTTTTCTCGGCTACGTCGACAATCTGAGCGCCTCGTATCGCGGACGAACCGCACAAGCCTTCGGCGAGGCCGGTTACCGGTTCGGCACGAAGGCCTTGAGCTTCGAGCCTTTCGCCGGGCTCGCGCATGTCCACACCACCACCGATCGCTTCACCGAGACCGGTGGCGCGGCCTCGCTCACGAGCGCGCGCACCAACATGGAGACGACCTTCTCCACGTTGGGATTGCGCGCATTCTCGGAATTCGAACTGGCCGGCATGCCGGCAACGGTGCGCGGCATGATCGGCTGGCGTCACGCCTCGGGCGACGTCACGCCGACGACGCGGCTCAATTTCGCCGGTGGCGCCGGGTTTCAGGTCTCGGGCGCTCCGATCGCCCGGAACACGGCCCTCGTCGAGGCCGGCCTCGATCTGGGCGTGAGCGATCTCGCCACGTTTAATGTATCGTATGACGGAGAATTCAGCCGCGACACGCAGCATCACGGCTTCAACGCCCGCCTGCGTGTTTCTTTCTGACGAGGTATCGATCAGCTCTCCGCGCGCAGCGGGCGGTTCATCAGCGTGTCCATCGCCGTCTCGACGGTGAGGCGCCCGTCGGTGAGGGCGGCGACGGCTTCGGCGATGGGCATCTCGATGCCGCGTGCGCGCGCGAGCGAGACGAGCACAGCCGCCGTATAGGCGCCTTCCGCGAGCTTGCCGCCGGCGGCTTCCTCTGGCGAAGCGCCTTTGCCGAGGCGTTGTCCGAAGGCGAAGTTGCGCGATTGCGGGCCACCGCAGGTGAGCACCAGATCGCCGAGCCCCGACAATCCCATCAGCGTTTCCGGCCGCCCGCCATAGCCTTGTGCGAAACGCAGGATCTCGGCGAAACCGCGTGCGATCAGGGCCGCGCGGGCGCTTTCGCCGAGGCCGCGCCCGATCGCCGCCCCGCAGGCGATGGCGAGCACGTTCTTGGCCGCGCCACCGATCTCGACGCCGCGCACATCCGTGCCGTGATAGATCCGCAGGGCCGGGCCGGAAATCAGCTCCGCGAGCTCTGCGGCGAGACCCGGCTCGCGGAAGGCGAGGGTCACCGCCGTGGGCAGGCCACGTGCCACATCGGCAGCGAAGCTCGGCCCGGAGAGTATGCCGATCGGCGCGCCCGGACGGGCCTCGGCGACGACGTCGGAGAGAAAATATCCGGTCTCGCGCTCGATTCCCTTGGCGCAGAGGATGAGCGGCGCACCGGCGGGAAGCGTCAGCGCCGCAGCCGCAGCGACGTCGCGCGCCGTCTGGGCCGGGGTGACGAGCAGCGCGAAGGCGACATCAGAAAGAGCCCGCAGATCCGAAGTGACGCGGATCGCTTCATGCAGGGCGACGCCGGGCAGGTAGCGCACATTCTCGCGGGCTGCATCGATCGCCGCCGCCGCATCCGGATCACGGCCCCAGAGCACGACCTTGTGGCCTGCTCCCGCGATCGCGTTCGCGAGCGCCGTACCCCAGGCCCCGGCGCCGATCACCCCCACACGAGCGCGCGCCGTCTGCAGCTTGTCCTGCTGGTTGTCGTTCATCACGCGCGTATTCCCTCGTCCAGCGGCCAGCGGGCCCGCGCCGGCGCGTCGAGCCCGTCGATCAGCCCGAGCCGCAGCCGCTCGATCCCCGCCCAGGCGATCATGGCGCCGTTATCGCCGCATAATTCGAGCGGCGGCGTGACGAGCTTGAGGCCGACTTCGGTCGCGAGGCGCTGCAGGCCGCGCCGCATGGTCTGATTCGCCGCGACGCCCCCGGCCGCGACGAGGGCGGTGGGGCGCGAGGCCACGTTCTGGAAATCGCGCAGGGCGGTGCGGGTGCGATCGACGACGGTGTCGGTCACCGCCGCCTGGAAAGAGGCGCAGAGATCGCACACATCCTGCTCGGAGAGCGGCGCGATGCGCTCGGCCTCGACCCGCAGGGCGGTCTTGAGGCCGGACAGCGAAAAATCCGGGCGCGGTCGGCCCAGCATCGGGCGCGGCAGGTGAAAGCGTTGCGGATCGCCCCGCTTGGCTGCTTCCTCCACATGCGGCCCGCCCGGATAGGGCAGGCCGAGGAGCTTGGCGACCTTGTCGAAGGCCTCGCCGATCGCGTCGTCGATGGTGCCGCCGATCTTCACGTAGTCACCGACACCGCGCACGGCGATGAGCTGGGTATGCCCGCCGGAAGCGAGCAGCAGCAGATAGGGAAAGGCGATCCCGTCGGTGAGCCGCGCGGTGAGCGCATGGGCTTCGAGGTGGTTCACCGCGATGAAGGGCTTGCCGGAGACGAGCGCGAGCGCCTTGGCGCTGGTCAGCCCCACGATCACCCCGCCGATCAGCCCCGGCCCCGCCGCCGCCGCGACGCCGTCGATCTCGCCCAGCGTGGTGCCCGCGCGCGCCAGCGCCCGGGCGACCAGCCGGTCGATCACCTCGACATGAGCGCGCGCGGCGATTTCGGGCACGACGCCGCCATAGGCCGCATGCTGGG
>JBJHBI010000070.1:0-11679 GCA_050485405.1 Salinarimonadaceae bacterium | reverse complement strand
GGTATGGTCTTCCGCGATGGTGACGATGGCGGCTGCGGTTTCGTCACAAGTGGTCTCGATTCCGAGAACGCGCATGAGGTGGCCTGTTTCCCGGTAAGGGGTTATGGAGGGGGCGGCGCGGCGATCACCGCGTCCACGTGATCAACCTATAAGCGTCGGCGATCACGACGCAACAGCCCGGGCACGAAACCCGGCGTGAGAGAAGGGCGCGACCATGGCGCAGGATGCGAATTCGCAGCGGTTTTCGAGCGGCGATGCGCCGATGCCGATCGGCACACGCGGCTCCCCGCTCGCCGTGGCCCAGGCCCGCGAGACGGCGCAGGCGCTGGCGGCGGCGACCGGACGCCCCGAGACCGACTTTCCGCTGGAGATCATCAAGACCAGCGGCGACATGATCCAGGACCGCGCCCTCTCGGAAGCAGGCGGAAAGGGTCTGTTCACCAAGGAAATCGACGCCGCGCAGCTCGAAGGCCGCGTCGCCATCACCGTGCATTCGGCCAAGGATCTGCCCAACGATCTGCCGCCCGGGCTGATCATCGCCGGCTATCTGCCGCGCGAGGATCCCCGCGACGCGCTGATCGCGGGGCCGGCACTCGGCGCGATCAAGGCCATTGCCGACCTTCCGCAGGGCGCGCGGGTCGGATCGGCCAGCCTGCGCCGACAGGCCCTACTGCGCCGGGCGCGACCGGATCTGCGGGTCTCGCTCCTGCGCGGCAACGTCAATACCCGCCTGCGCAAGCTGGAAGAGGGTTTGTTTGACGCCACGCTGCTGGCCATGGCCGGGCTGAACCGGCTGGGATTTGCCCATCACGCCTCTGCGGCACTCGGTGTCGAGGACTTTCTCCCCGCCGTCGGCCAGGGCGCCATCGCCATCGTTGTGCGCGCCGATGACGAAGCCGTGCGGGCGGCTGTTGCGCAGATCGTCGATACGCAGACCGGGATCCGGGTCGCTGCGGAGCGCGCCTTTCTCGCCGTGCTCGACGGCTCCTGCCGCACGCCCATCGCCGGCCATGCGGAACTGATCGGCGAGACGATCGTGCTCTCGGGCCTCGTCGCCCGCCCGGACGGGTCAGAGGCACGCGAGGGCCGGCTCACCGGTGATGCGGCGGATGCCGAGGCGCTTGGCCGGGCGCTCGGCGAGGAATTGCGTGCGGGCCTGCCCGCCGATTTCTTCGGCGCGTGACCCCGCATGCGCGTGCTCCTCACCCGCGCCGCCGAGGATTGCGCCCGCTCCGCGCGGTTTCTGCGTCGGCTCGGGATCGAGGCGCTCTGCGCGCCCCTGATCGAGACGTGCCCCGCCGATTCGCCGCCCGCAGCGCTCGCGTGCGACGGGGTGATCGTGACGAGCGCGAAGGCGGCGGCGTTTCTTCCAGGTCTGCCGCAGGTCTGTCGCGAGAAGCCGGTCTTCGCAGTGGGGCCCCGTACGGCGCGCGCCACGGCGCGCCATGGCTTCCCGGCGCGGCATGTGGGCGCAGGCGATGCGCTCTCGCTCCTGCGCGACATTCCCCGGCTGATCGCGCCGCCGGCGCATCTCCTGCACGTGACTGGGCGCGACCACAAGGCGGAGCCGGCACGAGGTCTGCACGCGGCGGGATTTCGCGTGAGCCTCTGGGAAGCCTACGAAGCCCGCGCTCGCGACGCGCTCGACGCGTCGGCGATCGCCGCGCTGGAGGCCGGAATGGTTCACGCTGCATTGCATTATTCGCCGCGTAGCGCCAAGCTGGTGCTCGCACGGATCGACGAGGCGGGTCTTCGGGAGCGTTTCACTGCGCTGTCGCATGTGGCGATCTCGCCGGATGTCGCGGCGATCCTGCGGGAAGCGGGTTGCGGTGACGTCATCGTGGCGGCGGCGCCGAACGAAAAGGCCATGTTTCGCGTTCTTCGAGATGCGCGTCGAAATGCGCGGATCGGGTCGGATGCGTAGCGTTGCGGACGTCCGGCGCGCGTTGACCGGATGCTAAGGTTGCGCGTGTGAGAGTGCCGCCTCGCGAGGACAGGGCCGGGCTGGCCGATGGATGAGCCCGCCGGTGCGGGTGCTAACGGGACGGGCGAGGTCCGGACGGACGAGAATCATACGGGAAGGAAGATCGTGACGAAATCCCCAACACGCCCAACGGGTTCCTCCGGTACGCCGCGCAAGGCGGGCGAAGAGAGCATGGGTCCCGAGAGCAAGAATCCCGAAACGAAAGCTCCCGAGACGAAGGCTTCCGAAAGCAAGCCCGGGCCGGCACGGCCTGCCGCTGCCGCCTCGTCGCAATCCACCTCGGCGCAAACCGCCACGACCAAGGCTGCGCCCGCGAAAGCCGCCTCCGCGAGAACCGCTTCCGCGCCGGCCACATCCGGTCAGCAAGCCGCCCCTGGGCCTCAACCCTCCCCCACCGTCACCCGCAATCCCGATCGGGTGGCGCGCGCGAGAACGGGCGCGCCCGCAGCGGCTGTACCTGCCGGCGGTGCGGGAATGTCGGGGCTGATCACGGCCGGGTTGGTCGGCGGGCTTCTCGCCGGCGCCGCCTTCATCGCCTATGACCTGCTGTTGCGCCCCGCCCCGGATACCGATACCCGCCTCGCAGCGATCGAATCACGTGTCGGCGAAATCACCGGCGATGCCGCTCCCGCAACGCTTCCCGACGATGTCGCAGCGCGGCTCGATGCCCTCGAACAGCAAGCCGAGGAAGCGCTGAGCACGGCGCGCGAGGCCGCGGATCGTCCCGCTACGGATACGTCCGGCGTCTCGCCCGACACGATCGAAGCCAACACGGCGGCGATCGAGACGCTGCGCGAGGACATCTCCACCCTCCAGGGCGACATGTCCGATCTCCAGAGCGCCTTCTCCGGCGTGCAGGATTCGGTTTCCGGCCTCGAAAATACGGTCTCCGGCCTCCAGGCGGAGGTGCCGATGGAAGGCCGGATCGCGGCGGCGACGCGCGCTTCGGCCGCCGATTATATTCTGGGCGCGCTGGTTGACGGGCGGCCCTACGAGCAGGCGCTCGACGTGCTGCGCGGACAGGACGTGCCCGATGAGGCGATCGCGACGCTCGAACCCTTCGCGGCGCAGGGTGCCCCGCGCCCCTACGTTCTGGCAGGCCGCCTCGCCGCCGCACTCGCCGGTGAAGAGCCGCCGGCTGAGCCGACGGTGACCGAGCGCGATCCCGCTGCAGGAGCCGGCTTCCTCCAGCTCTTCGTCGACCGCGCCATAACCGTGGAGCGTGTCGATGCGCCGCGTCGCGAGATCGAGGCGGGGACGGCGCAGCCCGTGATCGCAGCGCTCGAATCCGGCGATACGCAGGCCGCCCTGGCTGCCTGGCAGGCGCTTCCGGCGGATGTGCAGGCCCAGAGCGCCGATTTCGGCCAAACTCTCGACCAGATGGTGGCCGCCCGCGCCACCGCCCTCGACATCGCGCAATCGGCCCTGGCCGCTCTCGCGCACGGACGTTGAACAAGGAAAGTCTGAATTCATGTGGCGCGTCCTGATCTATCTCGCGATCATCGCAGCTCTCGCCGCCGGGGCCGTCTGGCTGGCCGAGCAGCCCGGTAGTGTGGCCTTCGTCTGGGACGGGGTGAGCTATTCGGTGGGGCTCGCCGTCGCGGCGCTCGCCCTGCTCGTCGTGATCGCCGGTATTCTTCTGGTGGAGGCTGCGGCGCGCATCGTGCTCAACCTGCCGCAGCGCCTTTCCGGCGCCGCGCGCGAGCGCAAGAAGCGCAAGGCGATCCAGGCCCTGTCGCGCGGCATGATCGCCGTCGGTTCCGGCGACGAGAACGCCGCGCGTCGCCATGCCCGCGATGCCGAGCGCTATCTGCGCAACGACGAGCCGCTTCTGCTGCTGCTCAAGGCGCAGGCGGCGCAGATCGCCGGCGACCGCGACAAGGCCGAGGCCGTATTCCAGGAAATGGCGCAGGTGCAGGAAACCCGCGTGCTCGGTCTGCGCGGCCTCTATGTCGAGGCGCGCCGGCGTGGTGACGCCGATACGGCCTGGAAGCACGCTTCCGAGGCCGCGCGGCTCGCGCCTGCCGTCGACTGGGCGAACGAGGCGGTGCTCGAAGGGCTCTGTGCCCGGGGCGACTGGCGCGCCGCGATCGATACGGTCGAACGCCGCGCCGCGCTCGGTCTCGTGGAAAAACCCACCGCCAAGCGCCAGCGCGCCGTGCTGCTCACCGCCGATGCATTGTCGAAGGCCGAGAGCGACGAAGAGGCGGCTCTGGCATCGGCCAAGGAAGCCGTGCGGCTCGCGCCCGATCTCGTCCCCGCCGCTGCCCTCGCCGGGCGTATCCTCGGGCGCCGGCTCGATCTGCGCAAGGCGGGCAAGATCCTCGAAGCGGCCTGGCAGGCCTCTCCGCATCCCGATCTCGCCGATATCTACACCCATCTGCGCGCCGGTGATTCGGCGCTCGACAGGATGAAGCGGGCCGAGCGCCTCGCCGTTTTGTCGAGCTGGGTGCCGGAAGGGCGCATCGCGCTCGTGCGCGCGGCGATCGAGGCGCGGGAATTCGAGACGGCCCGCAAGACTCTCGATCCGCTCCTGCAGGAAGGGCGCCCGACGGTGCGGATCTGCCTGTTGATGGCCGAGCTCGCACGGGTGGAGGCCGGCTCCTCCGCCGGGGCACGCGAATGGCTCGCGCGCGCGGTCCATGCGCCGCGCGACAAGGCCTGGATCGCCGACGGTGTCGTCTCCGACCGCTGGTCGCCGATCTCCCCGGTTTCCGGCCATCTCGACGCCTTCCGCTGGGAGACGCCGCCGGAACTCATCTCGGGCGCGGGTTCGAGCGTGATCGACGACGTGGTCGGTGATCTCGATGACAGGCCGCGCACGCCGACGGGCATTCTGGGTGCTCCGGTGACGCAGGAGGCGCATGACGCCGCCGCTGATGCCGAGATCATCCCGCCCGCCTCCACCCGATTGCGCGATGGAACCGACCCCGAGAGCGCAGTCCGCGATGCGGATGGTGACGATCAGGCATCGAAGGCGCATGCGGCGACGGAATCCGCCGCACCGGAAAAGGAGCCGGGCGCTCCGGGAAAGCCGCAGGCGGCGCCGGCTGACGAGGCCGCCGCCGCCGCTTCTCCCGAGCCGGGCGAAAGCCCGCGTCTAAGCGCCGAGCCGGGCGAGAAACCGCTCCCGGATGCCGTTTCCGCACAGGAGCGGGCGGAGGACACGCCTTCCGCGAAATCCGAGGGCGTCCAGAGTCAGGAAGCCCGGGCGCAGGCCGTGAAGATCGAGGCCGCGCGCGCCGCTCCCGCCGAGCCGGAGCCTGCCGTTCCGGAACCCGCCTCGTCGGCTCCGGTCGAGAAGCCGGCGGCGGAGGGCGAGGTGACGGCAAAGCCCAACGGCCCGGTCCCCCCCGCAGCCGCGATCGCCGTGGGTGAGATTGCGCGAACCGATTCCGTCGAAGGCGCACCGGACGAGCGCGAGGTCAGGCAGGAGGGTCATCCAGCCGAAGCGAATGCGAGCGGGAACGAAAGCGCGAAAGAGCATCAGCCCGAGAGCCGATCCGTGGACGCGCAAACGCCCGTCGAGAGCGAGGAAGAGCGCCTGCTACGGCTCTCGCGTCCCCCGGATGATCCCGGGGTCTCCCCGGAAGAGGCCGAGCAGGCCAAGAAGCGCAAGCAATCCTTCCTGGGTGGCCTGTTCGCACGGTGAGCCGTTCGACGAGCCGGATGTTCAATTCCGGCTTGCCAACCCGCACGCCGCCATGTAAGAGACCCGCGTCCGATGCGGGTCCCGACGCGACCCCACGGTCGCCGCAATAGCTCAGCCGGTAGAGCATCTCATTCGTAATGAGGGGGTCGGGGGTTCGAGTCCCTCTTGCGGCACCATTTTCGTAATTTTTTGCCGACACTTGCCCGTATGATCTGAACCATTGGTCATGCGGATCAGTCGGTGACCGGTCCTCTTGCGCATGGACAGTCTCGCTGTCGTCGAGCAGGCAAAGCGAATCGGCGATGCATCCGACGCGTGGATGGGTTAGATCTCCCGCATGTCCCGTTCCGACGCATCCGCTTCGTCCTTCGATGCCCAGCCGCTTCCCATCGATGCGGTCCGCGCGGCGATCACAGAGACGCTCGATCGGCATGCATCGGCTGTGCTGGTGGCGCCGCCCGGTGCGGGCAAGACCACGCGGGTGCCGCTCGCGCTCTTGCGCGATGCGCGCTTTCTCGCGTCGGCTGACGAGCGCGGACCCCGGATCATCCTGCTCGAGCCGCGCCGCCTCGCCGCGCGGGCGGCAGCGCAGCGTATGGCCGAGAGCCTCGGTGAACGCGTCGGCGAGACGGTCGGGCTGCGCATGCGCCTCGAGACGCGCACCGGGCCGAAGACGCGGATCACGGTCGTCACCGAGGGCGTCTTCGCCCGCATGATTCTCGACGATCCGCTGCTCGACAATGTCGGGCTCGTGATCTTCGACGAGTTCCACGAACGCTCGCTCGATGCCGATTTCGGGCTCGCCCTCGCCCGTGACGTACAGACGGGCCTGCGACCGGATCTGCGCATTCTCGTGATGTCGGCGACGCTGGACGGCGCGCGCATCGCGGCCCTGCTCGGCCCCGACGCGGAGAACGCCGCCGCGCTTCCGGCGCCGGTGATCGAATCGCAGGGGCGCAGCCATCCGGTGGAGACGCGCTATGGCGGGCGCGACCCGCGCCGCCCGCTGGCCGTCGACATGGCCGATTGCATCCTGCGCGCGCTCGCGCAGGAAACCGGCTCCGTCCTCGCCTTCCTGCCCGGCGCCGCCGATATCCGCCGGGTCGAGGTTCTGCTCGGCGAGCGCCTGCGCGATTCCGATGTGATCGTCGCGCCCCTCTTCGGTGCGCTGGAGCGTTCCGAGCAGGATCGCGCCATCGCACCGGCGCCGCCGGGTTCACGCAAGGTGGTGCTCGCCACGAGCATCGCGGAGACCGCGCTGACCATCGAGGGTGTCCGCGTCGTGATCGATTCGGGCTATACGCGCGTGCCCCGTTTCGAACCGGGATCGGGTCTGACGCGGCTGGAAACGGTGCGGATATCCAAGGCCGGGGCCGATCAGCGCCGGGGACGCGCCGGGCGTACGCAGCCGGGCATCTGCTATCGACTCTGGGAGGAGGCGGCGAACGGGGCGCTCGCGCCTTATCAGCGGCCGGAAATCCTCGATGCCGATCTCACCGGGCTGGTGCTCGATTGCGCCGCCTGGGGCGAGACCGATCCCGCGCGCTTGCCCTTCCTCGATCCGCCTCCGGCACCGGCCCTTACGGAAGCGCGCAGGCTTCTGACCGATCTCGGCGCGATCGAAGCCGATGGCCGCATCACCGATACCGGCCGCGCCCTGCGCGCCCTGCCGTTGCCGCCGCGCCTCGCGAGGATGATCGTCGCCGCGGGCGAGGAATCGCCGCAGGCCGCGCAACTCGCCGCCGATTGCGCGGCTCTGCTGGTCGAACGCGGGCTCGCCGGCGACGATCCCGACCTCGCGCAAAGGGTCACGCGGTTGCGCCGGGAGGGCGGGGCGCGGGCGCAGCAGGTGCGGAATATGGCCAAGGGCTGGGTGAAGGGGTGGACGCGGTCGGCGCGGTCCGATGACGAGCGCGGATCCGGGCATCGAGACACCGCCATCCCCGACGAAAAGCTCGGCGGGCTGCTCGTCGCCGCCTATCCCGAGCGCATTGCGGGCGCGCGTGGCAAACCGGGGGAATTCGTCATGGCGAACGGGCGCGGCGCGGTGATCGATCCCGCCCATCCGCTCGCCCGCGAGGCCCATCTCGCCATTGCCGAGATCAGCGGAACAGCGGCGCGTGCGCGGATACTCGCTGCGGCGCGCATCACCCGCGAGGAAATTCGTGCGCGCGCCGGTGACCGGATCGAGACGGTCGACGAAATCGTCTACGAAACCGGCCCGCGTGCCCTGCGCGCCGCGCGGGTCGAGCGGCTCGGCGCCCTCGTGCTGACGCGCACGCCCTTGCCGGTCCCCGAAACCGAGGATGCCGCGCGTGTGCTCGCGGAAGGGATCGCCCGCGATCCGGGACCCGCGCACTGGCCCTGGACGCCGGCCCTGATGCAGCTGCGCGCGCGGATCGGCTTTCTGCGCCGAGCGGAAGGCCCCGATGCGGGCTGGCCGGATCTCGACGACGCAGCCCTAGTCGACAGTGCCGCCGATCTCCTCGCACCCTTCATCATGGGGTGCAACGCGCTCGCCCGGATCACGGCGACGGATCTGCACAATGCGATCGAGGCGCTGCTGCCCTGGGATCTGCGGGCGCGGCTCGACCAGGAAGCGCCGACGCATTTCACCGCGCCGACGGGCACGCGCGTGCCGATCGCCTATGACGGCGCGGAGCCCGTGATTGCGCTTCGCGTGCAGGAATTGTTCGGGCTCACGACCCATCCCGCCATTGCGGGCGGGCGGCTGCCCCTCGTGCTCGAACTGCTTTCGCCCGCGCGCCGTCCCATCCAGATCACCCGCGACCTTCCGGGATTCTGGGCCGGCTCCTGGGCGGAGGTGCGCGCGCAGATGCGCGGGCGCTATCCCAAGCATCCATGGCCGGAGGACCCGCGCGAAGCTGCGCCGACCCGGCATGTGACGCAACGGAAGAAGTAGCCGATTCGAAGCGAAAGTCCGTAAAGGCTTCGACGCCCGCTGCGATTGTCCGATCAGCTCCTCGCCGGTGCTGCAACCGTTTCGAAACGATTTCTTGAAGAAATGCTGTCAGCCTGCAATGGCGGTTGCAGAAATGTTGGAGTGCGCGCACATGCGCGAGGGTGACGACGCGGCGCATCGGACTGATCGAAAGACAAGGCACGGATCGCATCAGCACGACTGGCGCCGCGACGAGGAAGCGCGTCTCCAGGCCTTGCGGGACTATCGCATCCTCGACACCCCGCGCGAGCCGGCCTTCGACGATCTGGTGGAACTCGCCGTCAAGGCGACGGGGTGCCCCGTGGCGCTGATCAACTTTCTCGACGGCGACCGTGAATTCTTCAAGGCCGAGATCGGGCTGGATGCGCGCGAACGGCCCCTGACGCCCGATTGCATCTGCCTGCCCACCCTGCACGAGCCGGATCTGCTCGTCATTCCCGATCTCTCCGCCGATCCCCGCTATGCCGATCGTCCGAAGGTGAAGGCGACGCCTGGATACCGGTTCTATAGCGGGCTCGCCCTGCGCAACGAAGCCGGTGTGCCGGTAGGAACCTTCTGCGCGCTCGATTACGTGCCGCGCCCCGAGGGGCTGACGCCCGCTCAGGCGGACATGATGCGCATCCTCGCGCGGATGGTGATGGAGCGCACGGAACAAAGACGCGCCTTGATCGCAGCGCGCGAACGCGAGACCCGCTACCGTCTGATGGCCGAAGCGCTGCCGCAGATGGTCTGGTCCGCCGATCCGAAAGGGCGCATCGTCTATTCGAACCAGCGCTGCCGCGACTTCATCCACGGCGATCCCGAAGACCGCAGCGTCATCGACTGGCTGGACTACGTTCACCCCGAGGATCGCGACAGGGCCCGCACCGCGTGGAGTGCGACGGTCGAGAAGGGCGAGGCTCTCGAAATCGCCTATCGCTTTCGGCGCCATGACGGCGCCTATCGCTGGATCCTCGCGCGGGCACTGCCCGTGCGCGATTCGAGCGGGCGGATCGAACACTGGTTCGGTACCTCGACCGATATCCACGAAACCCGTCAGACCCAGGCCGATCTCGCCATGAGCGAGGCGCGGTATCGCGCATTGACCGACGCCAGCGCCCTCGTGGTCTGGCGGGCCGCCGCCGATGGCGGGATCATCGACAGCACCGGCTGGGAGGAGATCACCGGCCAGACCCTCGACGAGTACAGGGGTGACGGATGGCTCGCCGCGCTTCATCCGGAGGATCGCGAGCGCTTCACGAGCCGCGCCCGGTCGCGTCTGCCGAACGATGGGCCGCGCAGCTCCGAATACCGGCTGCGATTCGGGGACGGCAATTATCGCTGGGTCTGCGCGCGGGCCGTTCCGCTCTTCGACGATGACGGAAACCTGCGTGAATGGATCGGGACGGTCACCGATGTGCACGATTCGCGTGAGGCCAGCCGCAAGCTCACCGAACAGGGCGAGACCCTGCGGATCACGCTGGAAAACATGGATCAAGGCCTCCTGATGGTCGATCACGAGGGGCGCATCCAGGTCTACAACCAGCGCTTCCTCGAATTGCTCGACCTGCCGGAGGAACTCGTGCAGGGGGACGCGCATTTCAATGATCTGACGCGCTACCAGATGCAGATCGGCGAGATCAAACTGGACGAGGGGAAGTGGCCGGAATGGCTGCCCTATCCCCACGAGGTCAGGGGCGCACCGCCCGTCTACGAGCGCGAGCGACCCAACGGGTCAGTGGTCGAGGTGCGGTCCGTGCACCTGCCCGGCGGCGGCGCCGTGCGCACCTACACGGATGTGACCGAAACCCGGCGGGTCGAGCGTGAGATGCTGCGCATGGCGCGCCAGGACGCCCTGACCGGCCTGCCCAACCGCTTCGCCATGCAGGAGCGCCTCGCCCAGTTGCTCGCGCGGGCACGCGAAAGCGGGACCCATTTCGGGCTGATGCTGATCGACATCGACAATTTCAAGGATCTCAACGACACGCTCGGCCATGCCGCCGGTGACGAAATCCTGAAGGCGATCGCGGGGCGCATTCGCGAGGTCATTCCTGAAAACGCCCTTGCGGCGCGCCTCGGCGGCGACGAATTCGCCGTGCTCGTGACCCGGATCGACGCCATCGTCGATCTCGAACGGGTCGCGACGCGGATCGTCACGCGGATGCGTCAGCCCTTCAGGATCGAGGATCGCGATTTTCTCTGCCGGGCGAGTGTCGGCCTCGCGGCGTTTCCCCGCCACAGCGACGATATCGACGAACTCGTCAAGCTCGCCGACATCGCGCTCTATGCGGCAAAACATGCCGGGCGCGACCAGTACGCCGTCTATACGCCGGCGCTCGGCGAGGCCGCACAGAAACGCGTCCACAGCCTGCGTCAGGCGCGCACGGCACTGGCTCAGGACGAGATCATACCCTTCTACCAGCCCAAGATCGATCTGCGGGACGGGTCGGTGCCCGGCTTCGAGGCGCTGTTGCGGTGGCGCCATCCCGAGGGCGGGTTGCGCAGCCCGGTCGAATTCGCCCAGGCCTTCGCCGATCCGGAACTGGCCGTGGCGATCGGCGAGCGCATGCTCGACAGGATCATCGACGACATGCGCGCCTGGGACGCGGCCGGAATCGAGACCGGAACCGTGGCGCTCAACATCGCGAATGCCGAGTTCCTCAATCCCCGCTTCGCCGACAGCGTGATAGAAGTCCTCGATTCCGCCGGTATCGATCCCGAGCGGCTCGAAGTCGAAGTCACCGAGAACGTCTTCCTCGGCCACGGGGCGCAGGCGGTCTCGATGGCGCTGGCGCGGTTCCGCGAGGCGGGAATCCAGGTTTCGCTCGATGATTTCGGGACGGGCTACGCCTCGCTGACGCATCTCGACCAGTTTCCGCTCAACTGGGTGAAGCTCGACCGCTCCTTCGTCAGCCGCGTGGGAAAGAGCGCGCGTTCCCAGGCGATTCTCGAAGGCACGATCAAGCTCGCCCACAGTCTCGGGCTCGGCATCGTGGCCGAGGGGATCGAGACGCAGGCCGAACTCGCCTTCCTCGCCGCTTCGGGCTGCGAACTCGGTCAGGGATATCTGTTCGCGCGCCCGATGGCCGCGAGCCGGGTGCC
>JBJHBI010000069.1:0-19550 GCA_050485405.1 Salinarimonadaceae bacterium | reverse complement strand
ATTGCGCGTGAATGCGCATCCCGGTCTGGACCCGGAAGCGTTATCGGGTTAAGCCGACGCCACGCAAGGTTCAAGACCGCGCGAGCGGTTGATCAGCAACGGGATTGAAAATGGCAAAGGTTCTGGCGAGCTCGCTGCGCAAGGGTAACGTCGTCGATATCGACGACAAGCTCTATGTCGTTCTCACGGCGCAGAACATCCATCCGGGCAAGGGTACGCCCGTCACCCAGCTCGATCTGCGCCGTATTTCCGACGGCACCAAGATCTCCGAGCGCTATCGCACGACCGAGCAGGTCGAGAAGGCGGTCGTCGAGGATCGCAACCACACCTTCCTCTACGATGACGGGGAAGGCTTCCATTTCATGAATCCCGACAGCTACGAGCAGGTCGCGATGTCGCGCGAGGATATCGGCGACCAGGCCGCCTTCCTTCAGGAAGGCATGACCGTGAGCCTCAAGCTGCATAACGGCGTCGCCATCGCCATCGAACTGCCCCAGCGCGTTACCCTCGAAGTCGTCGAGACCGAGCCGACGGTGAAGGGCCAGACGGCGTCGTCGTCCTACAAGCCGGCCATGCTCAATAACGGCGTGCGCACCATGGTGCCGCCGCATATCGCCACCGGCACCCGCATCGTGGTGATGACGGAAGACGCTTCCTATGTGGAGCGCGCGAAAGACTGAAGTCTGACGCAGTGTGAGAGCATCCAGCGCCCCGGCATCGTCCGGGGCGTCGTCGTTTCAGGAGCGGATATCGAACGGGCGCCCATTGCGCGGCGGGGCGATGCCGAGCCATTGCGCGATGCTCGCGCCGATATCGGCGAAGCTCTCCCGCCGGCCGATGCCGCTACCGGCGATGCCGGGGCCGAAGCCGATGACCGGCACCTGCTCACGGGTGTGGTCGGTCCCCCGCCAGGTCGGATCATTGCCGTGATCGGCGGTGAGGATGCACAGATCGCCCGGGCGCATCGCCGCCTCGATCTCCGGAATGCGCCGGTCGAAGGCCTCCAATGCCGCCGCATAGCCGGGCAGATCCCGGCGGTGACCGTAATCCGAATCGAAATCGACGAGATTGGTGAAGATCAGGCCGCCCGATGGCAGACGGTCGAGGGCGCTGATCGCGGCGGTGAGGCAGGCATGGTCGCCTGCGGGCTTGATTTCCTCGCCGGTATGGCGATGGGCGAAGATGTCCCCCACCTTGCCGACACTGATCGCGGCGCGCCCGGCCTCGTGCAGGCGATCGAAGATCGTGCCCTCAGGCGGCGGTATGGCGAAATCCTTGCGGTTGCCCGTGCGGCTGAAGCCGCTCTGCGGATCGCCCTTGAAGGGGCGGGCGATGACGCGAGCGATTTTCAGCCGGTCGCATAAGCGGCGCGCGACGCGGCACAGGTCATAGAGCCGCTCCAGCCCGAATTGCTCCTCGTGAGCGGCGATCTGGAGCACGCTGTCGACGGAGGTGTAGCAGATCGGCTTGCCGGTGCGCAGATGCTCGGCGCCCCATTCCTCGACGATGGCGACGCCGGGCGCGTGCCGGTTGCCGAGGATGCCCGGCAGATCGCCTTCGCCGATCAGCGCCTCCGTCAGCCATTGCGGGAAGGTCGGCTGCGTATCGGGGAAGTAGCCCCAGTCGAAATCGACCGGGCAGCCGGCGATCTCCCAGTGGCCGGAGGGCGAATCCTTGCCGCGCGAGGTCTCGACGGCATGGCCCCACAGACCCGCCGGTGCGCCGGGCGGCATCAGTTCGGGAAAATCCTTGCCGCCTGCGGCCTGCATGGCGAGGCCGAGGCCGAGCCGGGCGAGATTGGGCAGCCGGAGCGGTCCGGAGCGCAGCCCCTCGCGGTCGCCGGCACCGCTTGCGCAGCCCAGCGCGATATGGCCGAGCGTATCCGCGCCCGCATCGCCATAGGCCTGCGCATCGGGCGCGCCGCCTATCCCCACCGAGTCGAGGACGATCAGCAGGGCGCGTCTCGGGCTGTCCGCCATGGCCGCCTCAATCCGAGACGATGCCGGCACCTGCCGCTTCGAGATCGAATGCTGCGGCGAACAGCGCGCGGGTATAGGCGGTTTCGGGCGCGTCGAAGACCCGGTCGGCGGGGCCTTGCTCCACGACGCGTCCGTTCTGCATCACGATGACGTGGTTTGCGAGCGCGCGCACCACCTTGAGGTCATGGCTGATGAACATGTAGGCGAGTTTGCGCCTCTCCTGCAATTCGCGCAAGAGGTCCACGATCTGCGCCTGGACGGACATGTCCAGCGCCGAGGTCGGCTCGTCGAGCAGCAGGAATTGCGGTTCGAGCGCCATGGCGCGCGCAATCGCGATGCGCTGGCGCTGACCGCCGGAGAATTCATGCGGGTAGCGGTCCATGGCGGAGGGGTCGAGCCCGACATCGATCAGCGCCCGCGCCACGATCTCCCGGCGCTCATTGGCCGAGAGCCCGCGATTGAGCACGAGCAGGCCCTCCTCGACGATCTGCGTCACCGAGAGGCGCGGCGAGAGCGAACCGTAGGGATCCTGGAAGACGACCTGCATATCCTTGCGGTAGGGCCGGATCTGCTTGGATTTCAGCCCGTCGATCCGGTTGCCGAGAAACACCACCGGTCCCTGCGACGCGATCAGGCGCAGGATGGCGAGGCCGAGCGTCGTCTTGCCGGAACCGGATTCGCCGACGATCCCGACCGTCTCGCCCTGGCGGACGCTGACGCTGACCTCGTCGACCGCCTTCACGTGATCGACGGTGCGCCCGAAGAAGCCCTTCTTGATCGGGAACCAGACCTTGATCGGGCCGGCCTCGACGACGACCGGCGCGCCCGCGGGCACGGGTTTGGGGCGCCCCTTCGGTTCTGCGGCGAGGAGGCGGCGCGTATATTCGTGCTGCGGATTGCCGAAGACCTCCGCGACGGGGCCCGTCTCGACGATCTTGCCCTTCGTCATCACGCAGACCCTGTCGGCGATGCTGCGCACGATGCCGAGATCATGCGTGATGAACAGCATCGCCATGCCGAGCCGCTTTTTCAGATCGGCCAGCAGCTCGAGGATCTGCGCCTGCACCGTGACGTCGAGCGCAGTGGTCGGCTCGTCGGCGATGAGCAGGTCCGGCTCGTTGGCGAGCGCCATGGCGATCATCACGCGCTGTCGCTGGCCGCCGGACATCTGGTGCGGATAGGCATCGAGCCGCTGGCTCGCATCGCGGATGCCGACGAGTTCGAGCAGTTCCAGCGTGCGCGCCCGCGCTTCCTTCTCGCCGAGGCGCCGGTGCAGGCGCAGGATCTCGGCGATCTGGCGCGAGATCGTGTGCAGCGGGTTGAGCGAGGTCATCGGCTCCTGGAAGACCATCGTGATGTCGGCGCCGCGCACCTTCATCATTTCCGGCTCGCTCGCGGGCAGCAGGTCCTTGCCCTTGAAGAGAATCTGGCCGGTAGGATGCGAGGCGGAGGGGTAGTTCAGAAGCTTCACCACGGATAATGCCGTCACCGACTTGCCCGATCCGGATTCTCCCACGAGCGCCACGGTCTCGCCGGGCGCGACATCGAACGACACGCCATCGACCGCCAGCGTCGAGCCCTCGCCCTGGCGAAAGGCGACGGAGAGATCACGCACGGACAGGATCGGCGAGCTCATACGCGCTCCTTCGTCGGTTTTTCGTATTGCGAGCGGATGCGCCCTTCATGAGTCGATCGCATCATGGTCGCGCTCATGAGAAGGTCTTGCGCGGGTCGAAGGCGTCGCGCACCGCTTCGCCGATGAAAATCAGCAGGCTGAGCATCAGCGCGATGACGAAGAAGCCCGTCAGGCCGAGCCAGGGCGCCTGCAGATTGGCCTTGCCCTGCGCGAGCAATTCGCCGAGCGAGGCGGAGCCGGGGGGCAGGCCGAAGCCGAGGAAGTCGAGCGAGGTCAGTGTCGTGATCGAGCCGTTCAGGATGAAGGGCAGGAAGGTCAGCGTGGCCACCATGGCGTTGGGCAGGACGTGCTTGATCATGATCTTGCCGTCCGAGAGCCCCAGCGCCCGCGCCGCACGGACATATTCGAAGTTGCGCGCACGCAGGAATTCCGCCCGCACCACGCCCACGAGCGCGACCCAGCTGAAGAGCAGGAGGATCCCCAACAGGACCCAGAATGTCGGTGTGATGATCGAGGCGATGATGATCAGGAGATACAGGGCCGGTATCGCCGTCCAGACCTCGATGAAGCGCTGGAAGATCAGATCCGTCCAGCCGCCGAAATAACCCTGTACCGCGCCGGCGAAGACGCCGATCACCGAGGAGACGGCGGCGAGGATCAGGCCGAAGAGGACGGAGATGCGAAACCCATAGATCAGCCGCGCGAGCACGTCCCGGCTCTGGTCGTCGGTGCCGAGCCAGTTCCATTCGATGTCGCGACAGGTGCTGCCGCCGGTGAGCATCGCGACGCTCTCGCATTGCGCATCGTCGAGCATCCATGTCGGCGGGGAGGGGGCCGGGACGGGGAGCGAGAGGTTGTGGGTGGTGTAGTGGAAGCGGATCGGCGGCCAGATCGCCCAGCCATGCTCGTCGATCGCCTCGGCGATGATGGGCTCGCGGTAATCGGCGAACGGCAGGAATCCGTCATCGATGAACCGGTCTTCGGGATAGTCCTGGAAGATCGGGAACAGCAGATCGCCCTTGAACGACACCACGATCGGGCGGTCATTGGCGATGAACTCCGCGAACATGGCCAGCACGAACAGCACCATGAAGATCCAGAAGGACCAATAGCCGCGCTTGTTCGCCTTGAAATTCTCCAGCCGGCGCCGGTTGATCGGGGACAGGTTGAGCCAGCCCTTCTGCATCTGCGGCGGCGCGAGCGGTTGCGTCACGGGCGCGTTCATGACGAGCCACCCCGCTGTGTGCCGGAGTCGGCGGGGCGGCCGCGCGCCTCATGAAGGTCCGGATACATCATCTCAGACCTCCCGCGTTTCGAAATCGATGCGCGGATCGATCCAGACATAGGTGAGATCCGAGATCAGATTCACGAAAAGGCCGAGCAGGGAGAAGATGAAGAGCGTGGCGAAGACCACGGGATAGTCGCGGTTGACGATGGATTCGAAGGATAACAGCCCCAGCCCGTCGAGGGAGAAGATCGTCTCGATCAGGAGGGCACCGGTGAAGAAAGCGCTGATGAAGGCGCCGGGGAAGCCGGCGATGACGATCAGCATGGCGTTGCGGAAGACGTGCCCGTAAAGCACCTGCCGCTCCGAGAGCCCCTTCATCCGCGCCGTCATCACGTATTGCTTGCGGATCTCGTCGAGGAACGAGTTCTTGGTCAGCAACGTCGTCGTCGCGAAGGCGCCGATCGCCATGGCGGTGACGGGGAGCGCGAGGTGCCAGAAATAATCGAGCATCGCCGCGGGCGTCGTCACCCAGGCCCAGAACGACATGTCGGCATATTGCTCCGACCATAGGCCGCGCAACGGGAATATCTGCCAGAACGAGCCGCCGGCGAAGAGCACGATGAGGAGGATCGCGAAGAGAAAGCCCGGGATGGCGTAGCCGATGATGACGACGGCGGAGGTCCACCAGTCGAACGGCGTGCCGTCGCGCACCGCCTTCTTGACGCCGAGCGGTATCGAGATCGCATAGGAGAGGATCGTCATCCACAGGCCGAGCGAGATCGAGACCGGCAGCTTCTCCTTGATCAGATCGATGACGGAAATATCGCGGAAATAACTCTCGCCGAAATCGAAGCGGACGAAGTTCCACACCATCAGTGCGAAGCGCTCGTGCGCGGGACGGTCGAAGCCGAATTGCGCTTCCAGCTGGGCGATGAATTCCGGATCGAGGCCCTGGGCGCCGCGATACATGGAATCGCCCGAGCCGCGATCCCCGCCGCCCATCTGTCCGGCCATGCCTCCGCCGCCATCGCCGCCACCACCGCCGCCGAAGCGCGCTGTCGCGCCGGCATCGGCGCCCTGGATCTGCGCGAGCACCCGTTCGATAGGGCCGCCGGGCGCGAACTGGATGATGACGAAGGATACCAGCATGATCCCGAAGATCGTCGGGATCATCAAGAGCAGGCGTCGCGCGATATAAGCGGTCATGGAACCTCTGACGAAGCGGGATCAGCGAATCACTGCCCCGGAGCGACGAATCGCCGGTTACGTTGCAAGACGGCGCCTACGGCGTAAAGCCCGCTCACGTACGCCGCGCGGCGCGGGCACGTTCCTCGTCGATCCACCAGGTCGACATCGCGCCGACGGCGAAGCGCGGTTTGGTCTCCGGTCGTCCGAATTCGTCCCAGAAGGCCAGCCAGTGCGTACCCTTGAACCACATCGGCACCCAGTAGAAGCCTGCGCGCAGGACGCGGTCGAGGGCGCGGGCGGCAACGTACATCTCCTCGCGTGTTTCGGCGGCGATGACCTTCTCGATCAGCGCATCCACGACCGGATCGGCGATGCCGGCAATGTTGGGCGAGCCGTTCGTCTCGGCCGCTTCCGAGCCGAAGATCACGCGCAACTCGCCGCCCGGGGTGAGGGAGCCGACGAAGCGGCGGGTGATGACGTCGAAATCGAAATCATCCACGCGCCGCTGAAATTGCGAGGAATCGACGACGCGAAGATTGGCGTCGATGCCGATGCGGCCCAGGTTGCGGGTGTAATGCAGCGTATGCGGTTCGAGCGCGTTGGAAAAATCGAGGAATTCGATGGTGAAGCGCTCGCCGTTCGGCAGCATGAGATTGCGACCTGAATAGGTGCAGCCCGCCTCCTGAAGCAATTGCTGCGCCCGACGCAGATTCGTTCGATCCGACCCCGACCCGTCGGATACGGGTGGCGAGATGGCCTCACCGAATACGCGCTCGGGAAGGCTGTCGCGGAACGGCTCGAGCAAGGCCGCCTCGTCGTCGGGGAGCGGGCCTTCTGCGGCCATAGGGGAGTTCTCGAAGTAGGATTCCGTGCGGATGTAGGAATCGAACATGATGGTGCGGTTGACCGATTCGAAATCGAACAGGTAGCCGAGCGCTTCACGGATGCGGGGATCGGCGAATTTCTCGCGGCGGGTATTGAACCACCAGCCCTGGCGCCCGGAGGGCGTTTCGTCGATCAGTTCCTCCTGCACGACGCGGCCTTCGTTCAGGGCCGGGAAGTTGTAGCCGGTTGCCCAATCGCGGGAGGTGAACTCTTCGCGGTAGTTGAAGGCGCCGGACCGGAACGCCTCGAACGCCACCTGCCGGTCGCGGAAATAGTCGTAGCGCACGCGGTCGAAATTGCTCTGGCCTCGATTGACGGGCAGATCCGCGCCCCAATAATCCTCGACGCGCTCATAGGTGACGAAGCGACCGTTCTCGAAGCGCCCGACCCGGTAGGGGCCGGAGCCGAGCGGCGGCTGAGAGGCCGAGGCGGCGAAATTGCGGCCCTCCCAATAGGCGGCGGAAAAGATAGGCAGGCCCGCGACCGATAACGGCAGGTCCCGCGAACGACCCTCGAGGAAATGGACGGCCACGGTCTCGTCGTCCTCGGCTTCGACGCGTTCCACCATGCGCAGCTGCTGGCGCAGGCTGGGGTGCCCCTCTTCCCTGAGGATGTCGATGGAGAAGACCACATCCTCCGGCGTGATGCGGCTGCCGTCATGGAAGCGTGCTTCGGGACGCAGGCGGAAGCGGAAAGTGAGCCCGTCTTCCGAGCGCGAGACGGATTCCGCGACGAGACCGTAGACCGCATCGGGTTCGTCGGCTGCGCGGCTCATCAGGCTGTCGAAGGTCAGCCCCATCCCGACCACGGGATCGCCTTGCAGGATATACGGATTGAAGGAGTTGAAGGTGCCCGGCGCGTCGGTCCCGAAAAATCCGCCCTTCGGCGCGTCCGGGTCGACATAGTCGAAATGGGTGAAATCCGGCCCGTATTTCAGATCGCCGAAGATCGACATGCCGTGTGTCCAGTCGGTCGTGACGGCGCGCGCGTGACGCGGCAGGCCTGTGACGACGGCGGCGGCGGCGATGCCGGTGAAGAAAGCGCGGCGGTCGATGGTCAGCATGCATTCCCCTTGATCTGGCCAAACGTCGCATTCGTTACGACAACAGCGATTCATTGTGGCGATAATGGCGCAAGCCCCCGCATCTGTCGAACCCCGTTCCCCCGCCACGGCGCAATTTCCGAAACGCCCTGCGCAACACCCCAGCAGCCTTTGCGCGCAAACCGCTTAATTTCAGCGCCTGCACGGCTATAGATTGGGTCGACGAAAGCCTCGCGCCGCACGGGTTTGTGGGTCCGCGACGAAACGACACGCAGGGAGAAGAAACGATGGCGCAAGACAAAACCGCAAAGGACGCGGCGACCGGTTCCGCCGGGCAGATCACCGACGATGCGGGCAATCCGATCGAGATCCTGATGCCGCGCCCCATGGCCGCGACCGTGATCGAGCAGCTCGATCGCCGCTTCCGGCTGCATCGGCTGTGGGAGGCGGAGGACGCGAAGGCCTTCATCGCCGAACATGCAGCGCGCATCCGCGGCGTCGCCACGGGCGGCGGAACGAGCGGGCGCATCGATGCCGCGCTGATCGATGCGCTGCCGGCGCTCGAAATCGTCTCCAGCTTCGGCGTCGGTTACGATCACGTCGATGCGGCTCATGCGGGAGCCAAGGGCGCCGTCGTCACGAACACGCCGGACGTGCTCACCGACGAGGTCGCCGATCTCGCCCTCGGCCTGCTGCTCGCCACCTTGCGCCGTCTGCCGCAGGCGGATCGTTACCTGCGCGAGGGGCGCTGGCTCGAAAAGCCGTTCCCGCTCAGCCCCACCCTGCGCGAGCGCAAGATCGGCATCCTCGGCTACGGGCGCATCGGCAAGGCGATCGCGAAGCGGCTCGATGCGTTCGACGTCGAGGTCGTCTATCACGGCCGCCGCGAGCAGCCGGGTGCGCCGCATCGCTATTATGCCGACCTCGAGGAGATGGCGCGCGACATCGACACGCTGGTCGTGATCACCCCCGGCGGCGCGGGTACCGAGAAGCTCGTCGATGCGCGTATCCTGAAGGCGCTCGGCCCGGAAGGCGTGCTCGTCAACGTGGCGCGCGGCAGCGTCGTGGACGAGGCGGCGCTGATCGCGGCGCTTCGCGACGGCACCATCCTCTCGGCGGGGCTCGACGTGTTCGAGAAGGAACCGCAGGTGCCGCAGGAACTGATCGAGATGGATCACGTGGTGCTGTTGCCGCATGTCGGCTCCGCTTCCGTACATACCCGCAACGCCATGGCGCAACTCGTCGTCGACAATCTCGTGGCGTGGTTCTCCGGCAAGCCACCGCTGACCCCGGTCGCCGAGACGCCTTCGCCGCGTTGAGGCATCCGCTGCGGGTGGTTCGCGCCATGACGGCGCCTTGGTGCTTGAACCGGGGCGCCGCTTTGCCTATTCAATGTGGCGGAGGAGACCGCGCATGCTCGACCGCACCGAAAATTTCGGCCAGGAAGCCCAGATCGAATATCTCGACGCCCATTTTCGCGTCGTACGCCCCGGCAAATTCGTGCGCTGCGCCGTGACCGGCGATCCGATCCCCCTCGACAGGCTGGTCTACTGGAGCGTCGAGCGGCAGGAGCCCTACAGTTCTCACGAGGCGGTAAAGCAGCGGCTGGGCCTCGCCTCGAAGGGCGCGCCCGGCGATGGCGGTGCGGATGGGTCGTGATGTGATTTTCCTATCACTAGGAAAATGGTCTTGACAATCTTTAATTGTTAAGTGATCTTGCCGACGTGGATTTACGGCAAGGGAACGCGTTATGAATCGTGGAAAGACTGGAATGCGCAAAGGCGGATCGGCGGCGGAGCCGGTCCTGTCCTGCGAGGCGCTGCGCCTCCTGAAGGCTCTGGCGGAGCCGGGGGCGCGAACGCGTCCGGACCCCTTCGGCGAGGATTGTGTCGTGGTGAGCAAAGGCGCATCCGTTTCGCTGGGCGGAGGCAGTTTTACGCGCGCCGCCCGCGACGCTCTGCTGCGGCATGATCTTCTCGATACCATCGGCGAGCGCGCAGATGCCGATGCGGCGACCGTGATTTCGGCGACGGGGCGGGCGCATCTCGCGCGCATCGCGGCACGGCGCACGGGCCAGGCCGAAGATGCCTTCGCCGCGCAGCATCGCGCAACGGCAATCGCCGAGAGGCCGGATCCCGCCGATGAAGGCGAGCGGGTGAGGGTGCGCGTCAATCAGGAAGAAAGTCCTCTCGCCTGGCTCGCCGCGCGCAGGGGCGCGGATGGCACACCGCTGATCGATGCGGCGCAATTCGAGGCGGGCGAGCGCCTGCGCCGCGACCTCACCATGGCGGGGATCATGCCCGGGATGGGTATCGACTGGGATCGTCTCGGCTCGGGAGGCGGGGGCGGCGGCGGATACCGCGCCGGGCGGCTCGATGCCACGGAGACCTGCATCGCCGCGCGCCAGCGCGTGACGCGCGCGATCCGCCATCTCGGTGCCGAGGACGGGGATCTCCTCATCGACGTCTGCGGCTTTCTCACGCGCATCAGCGAGATCGAGCGCGCGCGCGGCTGGCCGGCACGCTCGGGCAAGATCATGATCGCGCGCGCCTTGTCGCGGCTGGCCGACCATTACGGGCTCGCGGGCGAGGCACGCGGGAGGGTGCGTCATCACCGCATCCTGGCCTGGTGCGCCGGGGAGGCGGCCGCGCCGGGCTGAGCAATGCCGTCCAGGTCGCTCGACAAGTCGCTCGACAACGTGCCGGCAAACGCAGCGGCGGCCATATTTTCGACGCGAGCCGCGCCCAGTTTCCAGACCGAGCCGTCGGGATCGCTGCGGCGCAGGGTCTCGCTTGCGGCGCGCGGATATCCGGCCCACACTGATGCGGCGCCGGGCGTGAATCGCCCCGGTGCCCTCGTGCCCTCCCGGCGTGAGCGAACCCGCGCCGCTGCGGCGCAGATATTGAGAAGGCCTGCTGCATGCAAGAAACGTCGTCGACGCCGCAATCCCTTGACGAATCCGTGCTTCGCAATGCCGAAGCGACGCTGGAAACAGTGATCAGGGCGCGCGAAGCCGTCGAAGCCGTAATCTTCGGCCAGAAGAACGTGGTCGATCTGGCGCTGACGACGATCCTCGCCGGCGGGCACGGATTGCTCGTGGGTGTGCCCGGTCTCGCCAAGACGAAGCTCGTCGAGACGCTGGGCACCGTGCTCGGCCTCGATGCGCGGCGCGTGCAGTTCACGCCTGATCTGATGCCCTCGGACATCACCGGTTCCGAGATTCTCGAGGAAGACGCCGATCGCAGGCGTCATTTTCGTTTCGTGCGCGGGCCGATTTTCGCCCAGCTCCTGATGGCCGACGAAATCAACCGCGCGAGCCCGCGCACCCAGTCGGCGCTGCTTCAGGCGATGCAGGAGCATCACGTTTCCGTGAGCGGCGAGCGCCACGACCTGCCGCGCCCGTTCCATGTGCTGGCCACTCAGAACCCCATCGAGCAGGAGGGCACCTATCCGCTGCCCGAGGCCCAGCTCGACCGTTTCCTCCTGCAGATCGATATCGACTATCCCGATCGCGATGCCGAGCGGCGTATCCTTCTGGAGACGACGGGCGACAGCGCGGTGCGGCCCGGTCCGGTCATGTCCGGCGAGGCCCTGATGAACGCGCAGCGCCTCGCGCGCCGCCTGCCCGTCGGGGAGAGCGTCGTCGAGGCCATTCTCGATCTCGTGCGTGCCGCGCGCCCGGGGGAGGGCGATCCCGCCGTGACCGAGCATCTGCTCTGGGGGCCGGGCCCGCGCGCCTCGCAGGCGCTGATCTTCGCCGCGCGGGCGCATGCGCTGATCCAGGGGCGCGTCTCGCCCTCGATCGACGATGTGGCGCTGCTCGCGGCACCGGTCCTGAAACACCGCATGGCGCTGACCTTCGCCGCGCGCGCCGACGGCGTCACGATTCCCGATCTCGTGCAGCGTCTGACGGCGCGGCTCGGCGCGTGAGGCGCTGACATGGCGCGGGTGCGGGTCCTCAGCGAGACGCAACGGCTTCCAGGGCGGGCGGTCACGCTGGCTGCGCAGGATCTCGCCGCGCGGCTGCCGCGTCTCGTGCTGGAAGCGCGCCGCGTCGCCGCGACCCTCGCCCACGGCATCCACGGACGTCGCCGGGCCGGGCCGGGCGAGACCTTCTGGCAGTTCCGCCCCTTCAGCAGCGGCGAGCCCGCCTCGCGGATCGACTGGCGCCGCTCGGGCCGTGATGATCGGCTCTACGTGCGCGAGCGCGAATGGGAAGCCGCGCATTCGGTGCATCTGTGGATCGACCGCTCGGCCTCGATGGCTTTCGGTTCCGATCTCGCCATGGCGCCGAAATGCGACCGTGCCATCGTGCTCGGCCTCGCCCTCGCGGAGAGCTTCGTCGAGGCGGGGGAGCGCGTCGGGCTGATGGGTCAGGCCCCACCTCGGGCCGTGCGCCGCATCGCCGAGCGCTTCGCCGAGATCCTCGCGGATCCGCGCGCGCCAGAACAGACCGACATGCCGCCGCGCACCGCGCTCGCACCCTATGACGAGGCCGTGATCGTCAGCGATTGTCTCAGCCCCGCCGAGGATTGGGATGCCTGTATCGAGGCGATCGCGGCACGCGGCGCGCGCGGGCACGTCCTGATGATCGTCGATCCGGTGGAGGAGACCTTTCCCTTCGCCGGGCAGGCCATGCTGGAAGATCCCGAGGCCGGCATAAGGCTGCGTGTGGGTGATGCGGCGAGCTGGGGCGAGCAGTATCGCATGCGCATCGCGCGCCATCGTGATGCGCTGGAGACGGCGCCGCGGCGCCGGGGCTGGACGCTCACCATCCACCGCACCGACCGTCCCGCGAGCGAGGCAGCGCTTCGGCTGATGGGGCTCGTCCAGGCGGCGCGCGCCGGAATGGGGGGGCGCTGAGATGTTCGGTCTGCCGCTCACCTTCGCCGTACCGCTCGTACTCGCCGGCTTGATCGCCCTTCCGGCGATCTGGTTGCTTTTGCGGGTGACGCCACCGCAGCCGCGCCGGATCGCCTTCCCGCCGCTCAAGATCGTGGCCGATCTGATCCCGCGTCGGGAATCGCCGGCGCGCACACCCTGGTGGCTGCTGCTCCTGCGGCTCGTCATCGCCGCGCTGCTGATCCTCGCCGCCGCCGGCCCGATCCTCAATCCGGCTCCCTCCCTCGAAGGAGATCAGCGCGCGCCGGTTCTCGTCATCGTCGATAACGGCGCCGGCTCGGCGGCGGATTGGCGCCGGCATGCGGCCATCGCTCTGGAGCAGGGCGAGGCGATCGCGCGCGACGGGCGCTCGATGGGTGTCGTCGCGATGGCGACGCCTGCGGCGGAAATCGCCCTCAAGGCGCCCGCGACCGCGCTGGAGCGCCTGCGCGCCGTCGTCTCGCGCCCGCATTTCCCGCAGGCCGAGGATTGGCGCCGGCCCGTCAGCGCCTTCCTGGAGGCCCATCCCGATACCGAAATCCTCTGGATCAGCGGCGGGGTCGGTGTCGCGGGCGAGAACGACATGGCGATGCTGCTCGCCGAAATCGCGCAGGATCACACGCTTACCGTCATGCATGCGGAGCCCGCGCCGGCGCTCGCGCTCGCCGATGCGCAGAACACCGCCCAGGGGCTCGCGGTCGACATCATCCGCGCGAGCCCCAATGCCCGCGACGAGGGGCGCGTACGCGCCGCCGATCTGCGCGGCCTGCCGCTGGCCGAAGAAACCTTCGTCTTCCTGCCGGACGAGACCGAAACCACGGTGCGTTTCGACATTCCCATCGAATTGCGCAATTCCGTCGCGCGCATCGAGATCGTCGAGGAAGCCTCCGCCGCCGCGACGACGCTGCTGGATTCACGCAGCCGGCGCAGCCGTGTCGGCATCGTCGCGGGCACGACGCTCGACCTCGCCCAGCCGCTGCTCGCCCCGACCTTCTATCTGGAGCGCGCGCTCGAGCCTTACGCCGATATCCGCGAGGGGCGCGGCGGCTCGGCCGATGCCATCGACGAATTGCTCGATGCGCAGGTTTCCGTCCTCGTCCTCGCCGATATCGGCGTCCTGCCGGCTCAGACGCAGGAGCGGATCGCGAATTTCATGGAGGAGGGCGGCTTGCTCCTGCGCTTCGCCGGGCCGCGCATGACGGGCAATGTCGACGAACTCCTGCCCGTACGTCTGCGTGATGGCGGGCGCAATCTCGGCGGTGCGCTCTCCTGGGATGCGCCGCGCACGCTCGCCGATTTCACGCCCGAGAGCTCGTTTCACGGCCTCGCGGTTCCCTCTGAGCTCGGCATTTCGCGCCAGATCCTGGCGGAACCTTCCGGCGCTCTGACCGAGCGGACCTGGGCCGCGCTCGAGGACGGTACGCCGATCGTGACGGCGGATCGGCGCGGCGACGGCATGAGCGTGCTCTTCCATGTGACGGCGGATGCGAGCTGGTCGAACCTGCCGCTGACCGGGCTCTTCGTCGACATGCTGCGCAAGACCCTGCAATTCGCCGCAGCGCCGCCGGGTGCCGGGATCGAGAGCGCGGGCGACCGGCAGCCCGTCGCGCCGCGTCTCGCGCTCGACGGCGCCGGCAATCTCGGCTCGCCGCCATCGCATGCCCGCCCGATCAGCCGCGCCTTCGAGGGACGCGCCGGTTTCGACCATCCGCCCGGCTTCTACGGTCCGACGGAATCGGCGATCGCGGTGAATGCGCTCGGGCCGGAAGATCGCCTCGCGGCGGTCGATTTCGCCATTCTCGATGCGCGCTTCCTGCCGCTCGAACCGGCGGAGACGGTGGATCTGCGTCCGCCGCTCCTCGTCGCCGCCTTCGGACTGCTACTCGTCGATACGGTTCTCGCCATGCTGCTTTCCGGACATGCCGCGGCCTTCGCCGCCCGCTTCCGTCGCGCCGCCCTCGGCGCCGGCGCGATCGCGCTCGCCTTCGTGGTGACCGGCGCGCCGCCTCCGGCGAAAGCCGACACGATCGAGCATATCGAGGCCGCCATGGTGACGCGGCTCGGCTATGTGCGTACGCATGATCAGCGCGTCGACGAAATCAGCCAAGCGGGACTCGACGGTCTGTCGCGGGCGCTCGCCGCGCGCACGTCGCTGGAGCCCGGGGCGCCGGTCGGCGTCGATATCGAGACGGACGAACTCGCTTTCTTCCCGGTTCTCTACTGGCCGATCGTGCCGGATGCGCCGATGCCCTCGCGCGAGGCGATGCAGCGGATCGACGCTTATATGAAGAACGGCGGGATGCTGATCTTCGACACACGCGACGCGGCGACGAACTGGCGCCCAGGCTCGTCCCGCTCGCCGGAAGCCGAATACCTGCGCCGCCTGCTCGCCGATGTCGACGTGCCGCCGCTGGAGCCGATGCCGGCGGACCACGTCCTGACCAAGACGTTCTTCATCCTGGACGAATTGCCGGGACGCCATTCATCGGGCGTAACATGGGTCGAGGAATTGCCGCCCGCGCCCCCGGAAGAGGGGATGCGTCCGGCGCGCGCCGGGGACGCGGTCTCGCCGATCATCATCACCGCCAACGATCTCGCGGGCGCCTGGGCGATCGGGTCGCGCGGCGAGGCGATGCTGCCGGTGAGCGGTAGTGATCCGCGCCAGCGCGAGATGGCGTTCCGGGCGGGGATGAACATCGTGATGTACGCGCTGACGGGGAATTACAAAGCCGATCAGGTGCATGTGCCTGCGCTGCTCGAGCGGCTGGGCAATTGAGGAAGGCGACGTTTTGGCGAGTTTGAGCTTCACACCGCTGGTTCCGGATGCCGTGCTCATCGCCGCTGCGGTGCTCGCGGCTCTGGCCGCGCTCGCCGCGCTCGTCGTGCGCGGTCCGGTGGCGCTGCTGCGTGCCGCCGCTCTCGCCGTGCTCGTACTCGCCCTGGCCAACCCCGCCTTCGTCTCGGAAGAGCGCGAGCCGGTCGATGACGTCGTCGCCGTGGTCGTCGATCGCTCCACATCCCAGCTGCTCGGCGATCGCGCAGAGGTGACGCAGGCGGCGCGCGAGGAGCTGGAGCGTCGTTTCGACGGGCTGCGCAATATCGAATTGCGCGTCATCGAGGTGGGTGACGCTGCGGGCGATGCGGGGACGGAACTCTTCACCGGCCTCGCCAACGGGCTCGCCGACGTGCCGCCCGAGCGCGTCGCCGGCGCGGTGATGATCACCGACGGCGTCGTCCACGACATTCCGGGCTCGGCGGAGGATCTCGGTTTCACAGGACCCCTGCATGCCCTGATCACAGGATACCCGGATGAGAGCGACCGCCAGATCGACCTGATCCGCGCTCCTCGCTACGGCATCGTCGGGCGCACGCAGATCATCGAGGCCAAGGTCGGCGAGCGCGGCGGCACCGGTTCCGCCGTCGTCACCGTCCGGCGCGACGGTGAGCGTCTCGCACGCCGCGAAGTGCCGACCGAGACGCCCTTCCGCATCCCGGTCCAGATCGATCGCGCCGGCCCCAACGTCGTCGAGATCGAAGTCGAGCCGCTTCCGGACGAACTGACCATGGCCAACAACCGCGCCGTGGTGACGATCGAGGGCATTCGCGAGAACCTGCGCGTCCTGCTCGTCTCCGGCGAGCCGCATGCGGGCGAGCGGACATGGCGCAACCTTCTGCGCTCGGATGCGAATGTCGATCTCGTCCATTTCACCATCCTGCGCCCCCCGGAGAAGCAGGACGGCACGCCGATCGACGAATTGTCGCTGATCGCCTTCCCGACTCGCGAGCTGTTTCAGGACAAAATCGCGGAATTCGATCTGATCATCTTCGATCGCTACGCCAATCAGAGCATCCTGCCGTCGATCTATTACGACAACATCGTGCGCTATGTCCGTGAGGGTGGTGCCGTTTTGCTCGCGGCCGGGCCGGAATTCGCCGGGCGCGCCTCGCTCGCACGCACCCGCCTCGCGCCGATCATTCCCGGCGAACCCACGGGCGGGGTGCTCGAGGAGCCGTTCAGGGCGATGCTCACCGATACCGGCGAGCGCCACCCCGTGACGCGCGGATTGCCCGGTTCGGAAAGCGATCCTCCGGCCTGGGGCGAGTGGCTGCGCGTGCTCGACACGCAGGTCACAGCCGGCCAGACGGTGATGTCGGGCGCGCAGGACCGCCCGCTGCTGGTTCTGGAGCGCGAGGGCGAGGGGCGCGTGGCGCTGCTTCTGTCGGATCACGCCTGGCTCTGGGCGCGCGGCTATCAGGAGGGCGGGCCGCATGTCGATCTCCTACGCCGCACCGCCCATTGGCTGATGCGCGAGCCCGCGCTCGAAGAGGAGGCCTTGCGTGCCACGACACAGGGCGAGCGGATCTTCATCGAGCGTCAGACCATGGCCGAGGAGGTCCCGCCCGTCAGCGTGACCGCGCCATCTGGCGCCGAGACGAGCATCGCGCTGGAGCCCTATCTGCCGGGCCTGTTCCGGGCCGAGATCACGGGCGAGGAGCGGGGGCTGCACACCCTGCGCAACGACGATCTCGTCGCCTTCGCGAGCGTCGGCCCGGCCAATCCGCGTGAACTCGCAGACGTATTCTCCACCACCGAGCAACTCGCAGACATCGTCGCCGAGACCGGCGGATCGGTGCGCCGGCTCTCGCGTGAGGAAGGGGCGCTCTCGGTGCCGCGCATACAGAGCGTGCGCGGCGATGCGCGGGCCTACGGCAATGACTGGATCGGCATCCGCCCGAGCGGATCGGCTGTGGTGCTGGGCGTCTCCGTGACGCCGCTCGCGCTCGGTCTGCTCGGCCTGCTGCTCCTGCTCGGTGCCGTCCTCGCCGCCTGGCTCGGCGAGGGACGCACTTCAGCCACCCGCCGCTGACGCTGCGCCACCCGCCGCTGACCTTCCGTCACGCGCCGCGCTTGCTTTCGATCAATGCAGCCGCTTCAATGGGTGCGCTAGTTCTTTGGTCGTCGCATCATTTTCATCCGTCAGCCGGTATCCACCTGACGGAATGATGCGCCAGAAGATCGGGAGTAACCGGTCTCACGCGCGAGGGAGCACGCGTCCATGGCGGCGTTCAGGCAGAAGCTCGGCCCGATCCTGCAACCGATGCCGGTCGCGATCACCTTGCTCGTCCTGCTGACGGCGCTCGGCTGGGGCGTGATGTTCGCCGAGGCCATCTCCATGACCTCCGGCGCCGCCGCCTTCATGGAGGCGCTCTGCGCCCCCGCCGACATTCTCGGCGCCCGCTCGGCGGCGGAAATGGTCTCGCGGCTCGCGGTGGCGATCGGCATGTGGATCGCCATGAGCGTGGCGATGATGCTGCCAACGGCGAGCCTTCTCATCGTCGGCTTCGCCGATCGCATCGAGAGCGAATTGCGGGACCGCGCCCGCGCGGCATCGCCGCTGGCGGTCGCCGCCGGCTATCTCGCCATCTGGGTGATCGTGGCGATCGTCGCCGCCACGGCGCAGGCCTTCATCTCGGCGGCTCTGTCGGGGATCGCGCTGCCGCCCGCCACCGCGACGATCCTGGCCGGAGCGGTGATCGGCGCCGCCGGTTTCTACCAGTTCTCGCCGCTCAAGCGCGCCTGCCTCGTCACAATCCGCCACCCCTTCTCGCAGGAACGCGAGGCGGCGCTGACGAGCAATCTCGCCGCCTTCCGGTTCGGGCTGCGGCAGGGCGTGCTCTGCGTGGGCTGCTGCTGGGCGATGATGGGGCTGCTCGTGGTGCTCGGCGCCATGAACATCCTCTGGATGGCGATCTTCGCGGTGATCATGGCGGCGGAAAAGATGGTGGATTCACAGCGTCTTCCCAACACCATCGGCATCGCGATGATCGTCGCCGGCGCGGCGCTCTCGGTCTCGGCGGTGGGGCTCGCGCCGCTGCGTCATGCAATCGGCTTGTGAGCAATTGCCTCTGACGCCGTGATGGACGTTGCGGTAGGGCTTTTACGCATCCTATGATCCGAAAAGAGTGAGGGAGGAGACGGCTATGCCTATGGCGATCCGTATTTACGAAAATGGCGGCCCCGAAGTCATGCGCTACGAGGAAGTCGCCGTCGGCGATCCCGGCCCCGGTGAGATCCGGGTGAGGCATACCGCGATCGGCGTCAATTACATCGACACCTATTTCCGCTCCGGCCTTTATCCGGCGGCGAGCATGCCCTTCACCCCGGGTAACGAGGGTGCGGGCGTTGTCACGGCGGTCGGCGAGGGCGTTACCCGCTTCAAGGAAGGCGACCGCATCGCCTATGCCGCGACGCTCGGCTCCTATGCCGAAGAGCGGCTGCTCGAGGCCGACAAGGTCGTCGCCACGCCCGACGGCGTCGATGACGAGACCGCCGCCGCGATGATGCTGAAAGGCATGACGGCGCAATATCTTCTGCGCCGGACTTATCGTGTGAAGAAAGGCGACACCATCCTCTTCCACGCCGCTGCCGGCGGTGTCGGCCTGATCGCCTGCCAATGGGCCAAACATCTCGGCGCCACGGTGATCGGGACGGTCGGCTCGCGCGAGAAGGGCGAACTCGCCATGCAGAACGGCTGCGACCACGTGATCTATTATCGCGACGAGGATTTCGCCAAGCGCGTCGACGAGATCACCAAGGGCGAGCGCTGCCACGTGGTCTATGACGGCGTCGGCAAGGCGACCTTCCCGGCATCTCTGGACTGCCTGCGCCCGTTCGGCATGTTCGCCTCCTTCGGCAACGCGTCCGGCGCG
>JBJHBI010000068.1:0-19862 GCA_050485405.1 Salinarimonadaceae bacterium | reverse complement strand
GCGAGGCTGATGACGGCGGCCATGGCGTAGGTCGCGAGCTCCCAGGTCACGCCGAGGCTGCGGTTGAAGACGAAACGGGTGAAGATCTCGCTCAGCATGAGGCAGGCGATGATCGCCATGAACACGGCGGCGAGCCGCGCCAGCCAGAGCGAGCAGAGGTCGACGTAGTGCAGGGTCGATTGGATCACGCGAGCCACTTTCGATTGTTTGCGGGATATCCGGTTGCGCTCGAGGCTCCGGGTTTCGTGCCGTCACCGGGCGCGCCGTCCGCCGCTTGTGAAAGGGCGGCGGCGGCCCCGTGACGACACCGCTTCGTGTCAACGCGCTTCTTGTGTCAGCGCGCTTCGAGATACGATTCGATGATCTCACGCGATTCGGGAACATCCTGCATGAATTCTTCCCACATCGGTTCGCTGATCGCGAGCAGATCGGCTGCGAGTTCCTCGGTCGGCTGCGTGATGGTGATGCCGTTCTCTTCGAGAACGCCGAGCTTCTCTTCGTCTTCGGCGCGGGCGACGTCCCAGAACGTGGCTTCCATCTCGCTCGCGACGCTCTCGATCGCGTCGCGATGCTCCTCGGAAAGCGCGTTCCAGGCATCGAGGTTCACATTGACCATGATGGCCGAACCCTGCCAGTTGAAGCGGTTCATGTAGTCGAGGAACTCCCAGAAGCTGCCGTCGACGCCGGAGCTGGAGGAGGTCGTCACGCCGTCGATGGCGCCGGTCGCGAGCGAGGGAACGACCTCGCCCCAGGGCATCTGCACCGGCGAAGCGCCGAGCGCCTCGAAGAAGCGCGAACCCATCGCGTCGACGACGCGGATGCGCACGCCGTCCAGATCGTCGAGGGTCTCGACCTGCTCACGCGTGTAGACCGCCTGGCCGGGCCAGGGCACCATGTAGAGGATCTTCTGGTTGTTGCGTTCCGCGACCTCGTCGTAGAGCGCGCGGGCCTTGCCCTGCAACAGCGCCAGATCGTCGAAGGAGGGGGCGAGATACGGCAGCGATTCCATGCCGAAGATCGGCTCCTCACCGACCTGCTGGTTGAGCAGGATATCGGCGATCGGGACGATGCGGTCACGTACCGCCGCGAGCAGTTCGGGACCGGCGAGGCCGAGCCCGCCGCCCGGATGCAGGTTGATGATCACCTCGCCATCCGTCGCCTCGCTCACGGCTTCGGCGAAGCGATAATGGTTCTGGGTGTGAAAATTCCCCTCGGGCCAGACGATCGCCATGTCCCATTGGGTCTGGGCCGTGGCGCTGCCGATGCCGAGCGAGAACAGCCCGGCTGCGGCGAGGGTCGTGAATGTTTTCGCGTGTTTCATGAGACCGGTCCCCTTCCTTACCCTGCTTGTTTTCGGGAAAAGCGGCGACCGTCGATCGACGGCCCGCCATTTGCGTGCATTCCCGGTGCGGCGGCGTGCCTCCGGCCTTTACCGGCATTGTTTCGACCGCTGCCTTGAACCAGAGTAAGGGTGTGGTATACCAATGGTCAACCAGGTTGATGCCAAACGAATGAGCACCGGTGTTGATTGGTTTGTACTTTTGCATCTTCCCTGGGCACATACTGTCATCGCCCTGCGGATCGGCCCGTTCCGACCGCAACTGCATTGATTGATCGATACGGAGCCGACGCCCATGCCCGCCGACGACCAGAGCCGCCTCTCGTCCCGCGCCTATGACGAACTCCTGAGGCTGATCCTGGACACCACGCTGCCGCCGGGGAGCTATCTCAGCGAGCGCGACATCGCGGCACGGCTGGACATGTCGCGGACCCCCGTTCGCGAGGCCTTCCTCCTGCTCGAGAATGACGGCCTTCTGGCGCGGCTCGGCAGCAATCGCGGTTATTACGTCAAGGAGCGCCGGATCGAGGATTTCATCGACGCGCTCGAGGTTCGCCTCATCCTCGAACCGGAAGCGGCGTCACGGGCGGCGGGCCACCTGCCGCTCACGGAGATCGCCGCGTTTCGCGCACGCGTCGAGGCGCTGATCGATTCCGCGCAATCGGGAACGGGCGTGGCGCGCAGCGCGTCGCGGGCGCTCGACGACGCCCTTCACGACGCGATCGTCCGCGCGACCGGCAACCGGCAACTGGCCGAGATCGTCGCGTCCTTGCGCCGACGCACCGTCGTGTTCGACATCCAGAGCCTGCCCGAGCGCGCCGTCGACAGCTGCCGCGAACATCTCGCGATTCTCGACGCTTTGGAGAAGGGGGATGCCGACGGGGCGGGCGCAGCGATGGCGACGCATCTGGGCGGCGTGCGCGACAGCATCATCGCGCATCTCACGCGCCAGCCCCGGCCCGACATGGTCCAGCAGGCCGTCTAGGCCGATCGGCGGGCGGGAGCGCGGCCCGGACTGTCATTGTGCGCATATCGACTTGCGAATTATCCATTCAGGCGCAATTTTCGTGACGCATTGCAGCAGGCGTGACCGCAAAAGGATTATCCAGGGCAAATTCTCGATCGAACTAATCGTTTTGCACCGCAGTATTTCGCGAAATGAAGTCTTGCAGCCCTCCCTCCCTTGCAATTGACTGCGGCAAAAGTTGTCAGGTTAGTTGACATGTTGGCAACAAGATCCGGGGAGGAGAAAACGCCATGAAACATATCCAGGCTCGCGCACGCATGATGGGCATAATGGCCGCATCCGCATTGGCAATGACCCTGTCGACCGCACCTGCGGCGGCGGATTGGCAGCCCGAGCGCACAGTCGAATTCATCGCCATGTACGGGCCCGGGGGCGGCCACGACATCATGATGCGCGCCACCTCGCAGATGCTCGCCGAGGAGGGTATCACCTCCGCGAACATCCAGGTCCGCAACCTGCCGGGCGGCAGCGGTGCACGCGCCATGGAATACCTGCATCAGCAGGACGGCGACGGTCACTATCTCTCGGCTGCGACGGCCACCTTCATCACCACGCCGCTGCGTGGCGGGACCGATGTCCAGCCCTCCGACTTCACGGCGATCGCCCTGCTCGCGCAGGATCCCGCCGTCATTCTCGTCAATGCGAACAGCGATCTCGAAACGATCGAGGACGTCATCGCCGCGGCTTCCGAGCGGACGTTGAATTTCGGTGGAACGGGCGTGGGCGGACAGGGGCATCTCGTCGCCCTGCAGCTCGGCGCGGAAGCCGATGTCGCGTTCAACTACATTCCCTATGACGGTGACGGCGATCTGTCGGCGGCGCTCGTGGGCAACCAGCTCGACATCATCTCCGCGAACTTCAACACGGCCTTCGACTTCATCGAGGCGGGCGAATTCCGCGCCGTCGCGATCAGCGCCTTCGAGGGCATGGAGGATCTAGACGGCGTGCCGACGCTCACCGAGGCCGGCTACGATGTCGTGGTGACCCTGCCGCGCGCGGTGATCGGCCCGCCGAACATGCCCGACGAGGCGCGTGACTACTGGATCGAGGCGTTCCGTGCGCTCACCCAGACCGATCGCTGGCAGGAAGAATATATCGACCGCTACAACGTCCAGCGCGGCGATCTCTTCGGCGAGGAATTCGCGGCCTTCATCCAGGAGAACGAGGAATTCTATCGCGAGACCCTGACGGAAGCAGGTCTGCTCGACTGATACCCGTGCGTCACCGGGCGGGCCGATCGCGCCGCCCGGTGACGTATCCCGTTTTCCAGCTGATCCGGATGAGACGATCATGGCCTCCACCGAGACATCCGCCCGCCCCGCCCGCGCGGGCTGGCGTTCGCTGCTCTACGTTCCCGCGAATGTCGACAAGTTCGTCGAGAAGGCGCGCACGGCCGGTGCCGACGGCATCATCCTCGACCTCGAAGACAGCATCGCTCCGTCTGCGAAAAGCGCAGCGCGCGAGGTGTTGCCTGCGCGGATCGCCGCGCTCGCCGATGCCGATCCCGAAATCCTGGTGCGCATCAACGCTCCCTGGCGGCTCGCGATCCGCGATCTCGAAGCCGCGGTGCAGCCCGGCGTCGCGGCCATCGTCTGTCCCAAGATCACGTCGCCCGAACACGTCCGCGCCATTTCCGGCATCGTCCTGGAGCTCGAGATCGAGCGTGGCCTCGCCCCCGGCGCGATCGGCCTCGTCGCTCTCGTCGAAACGGCGCATGCATTCTTCGGGATTTCCCAGATCGCGCAGGCCGATCCGCGCCTCGTCGGCGTCAATCTCGGCACCGAGGATCTCGCGGCGGAAATCGGTGTCGATCCCGCGGACGAGGAGTCGGGCATGCTTCAGGCCAAGCTGACGACGATCATGGCCAATCGCAGCGCCGGGCTCCAGCCGATGGGCCTCGCCGCCTCCATGGCGAATTTCCGCGATCTCGAAGGCCTCGCGCGGATCGCGGCGCGCTCGCGGCGTATGGGATTTGTCGGTGCGACCTGCATCCATCCCGCGCAGGTCCCCGTCCTCAACGCCGCCTTCTCGCCCTCCGAGGCCGAGCGCGACTGGGCCCGTCGGGCAAAGGACGCTTTCGAGGCCGCGATCGCCGCCGGCTCTGCCTCCGTGGCGCTCGACGGGGCGATGATCGACACACCCGTCTACGAGCGCGCCCTGCGCATCCTGTCGCGCGCGCCCGACGCGGCTCCGGCGAACGACCATGAAGGAAGTACGACATGACGACAGAGCCTTTCGCGAAGGACGATCGGCACGCCGCCGCGGGGATCGATCCCGCCGCGACGGGCGCGGCCCTGCGCCCGCTCTTCACGCCGCGCTCGATCGCCGTGATCGGCGCGACCGAACGTCTGCAATACGGTGGCAGGCTGGTCGTCAATCTCCAGAAGATGGGCTTTCGCGGTGCGCTCTATCCGGTCAATCCCACGCGCGACACCGTGCATGGGCTGACCTGCTATCCCGATATCGAGGCCATTCCCGAGGCGGTCGATCTCGCGGCGATCGTGATACCCGCCGCGCGCGTTCCCGAGACGCTGCGCGCCTGCGGGCGCAAGGGCGTGCGCGGCGTGGTGATCATCTCCGCCGGCTTCGCGGAACTCGGCGATACGGGATCCTCGCTCGAACAGGAGCTCGAAGCCGCGTGCCGGGAATTTCCGCAGATGCGCGTGATCGGGCCCAATTGCCTGGGGCTCGCGGATGTGGCGGGCGATGTCTGGACCTGCGCGCCCAGCACCGTGACGCCGGGCATGCTGCGTCCGGGAAGCGTTGCGCTGGCCTCGCAAAGCGGCGCCATCGCCTTCGGGCCGGCCATCGCCAAATGCCGTGAGCGCGGTATCGGCATGAAGGCCATCGCCTCGACAGGCAACGAGGTCGACGTGCAGATCGCGGATCTGATCGCAGCCTATGCCGATGATCCCGAAATCCGTTCGATCATGCTCGTTCTCGAAACCGTACGCGACGGGGCGCGCTTCAAGGCCGCCGTCGATGCCGCGCATGCACGCGGCAAGCGGATCGTCGCCTTGAAGCTCGGGCGCTCGGAGATCGGGGCCAAGGCCGCCTCGCTTCACACGGCGGCCCTCACCGGCGACGACGACGTCTACGACGCTTATTTCCGGCAGACGGGCATCGTGCGCGCCGCCGATTTCGACGAATTGTGCGAACTCGCCGGCTTCTTCGCCCTGACGCCGCAGCGGCGGGTGATCGCGGGTGTGGGCGTGGTATCGCATTCCGGAGGCGCGGCGGGGCTCGGCGCCGATCTCATCGCCCATGCCGGCGCCGCGATCCCGGAATTTGCTCCCGCGACGCAAACCGCCATCGCCGAAATCCTCGGCGGGCGCGGCTCCTCGCACAATCCCGCCGACATCACGGGCTTCATGCATGGCGAGGAAATGCCGGCGGTCATGCGCGCGATCGCCGAGGATCCCGGCGTCGATGCCGTATCCGCGCTCACCCACGGCAATCCCGAATTCGCCGATCGTCTCGTCGGCGTCGCGCGCACGCTTCCATGCCCGCTATCGGTCACCTGGACCGGGCGGGTCGGCGACGAGGGCGTCGCGCGTCTGGTGGAAGGCGGCGTACCGGTCTTCACCTCGCCGCGCATCGCGGCGATCGCGCATGCCGCACTCGCGCGCGCCGCGCCGAGCCCGATCGGCAACGGCGATGTGGACCCTCTGCCCGAAGCGGGCGCGATCCTGCGCGAAGCCGCGTCTTCGGCATCGGGCAGCGTCATGGACGAGCATGCGAGCAAGCGGGTGATCGCCGCGGCCGGTATCAGGGTGACGCGCGAACAAGCCTGCGCGACGCAGGAGCAGGCACGCGAAGCTGCCCGCGCGACGGGCTTTCCCGTGGCGCTCAAGCTCCTCGTGCCCGGCCTCGCCCACAAGACCGAGATCGGCGGTGTCAGGCTCGGCATAGCCGACGAGGAGGATCTCGCACGCGCCTGCGACGACCTGTTCGCGAAGGCGCAGGCCGCGCGGCTCGAAGGCGTGCGCATTCTCGTGCAGGAAATGGTGCCGCCGCAGATCGAGGTGATCGTCGGCGTCTCGCGGGATCCGGTCTTCGGGCCGGTCCTGATGCTGGGGCTCGGCGGCGTTGATGCGGAGGCGTTGCGGCTCGTGACCTGGCGCGTGGCCCCGTTCGACCGGAGCGTCGCGCAGGACATGATCGCGGAAGTGCCGGCGCTGGTGCGCCTGGCATCGGGCTTTCGCGGGCGTCCGCGCGCGGATCTCGATGCGCTGGCCGACGCCCTCACGCGGCTGTCGCGCCTCGCTTGCGCGCATGGCGACGTGATTGCCGGGATCGATCTCAACCCGATCGCATTGCTGCCGGAAGGGCAGGGCATCTGCGTCCTGGATGCCTCGATCGCGCTGGAACCATCGGCTCAATGAGGCGGCCACGATGAAGACGACCCTGGGCGCGCGCGCCACGACCTTCGCCTTTCTCGCATTTCTCGTGCTGATCGGGCTCGCCTTCCTGATCGAGAGCCTGCGCTACCGCTACTGGGCGTCGTTCGGCCCCGGCGCGGGACTGCTGCCGCGCTGGCTCGCCGGCGGCTATCTGGTCTGCTGCCTCGCGCTTCTCGTGCAGGAGCTGCGCGGCGGGACGCGGGTCGTCTTCGACGGCCAGGGTCTGCTCCGCATCGCGGTCACGATCGGCCTGATGGGCGCGGCGGCGCTGACGACGCCCATGATCGGCCTGATCCCCTCGCTCGCCCTGATGATGTTTCTGCTCGCCGCCTTCGTCGAGAAGAACGGCGTCCTCGTCAGCGGCCTCGTCAGCATCGGGGTTTCCGTCTTCATCTTCCTGGTCTTCGGACTCTGGCTCGGTGTCCAGTTTCCCGAGATGTACTTCTTCAGAAACTGATCGGCGCGACGGCAGCGCAGCAAAGGGAAGCAGCACGTGGACATCCTGGCCAATCTCGCTACGGGCTTCGGTTTCGCGCTTTCGCCCGAAAACCTGTTCTTCGCGCTCGTGGGCGCGTTCATCGGCACGCTGCTCGGCGCCATGCCGGGTATCGGCCCCTCGACGGCCCTCGCACTGCTTCTCCCCGTAACCTTCGGCATGGACCCCTCGACGGCGCTCGTGATGCTGGTGGCGGTCTATTCCGGGGTCATGTTCGGCGGGCGTATCCCCGCTATCCTGATCAACACTCCAGGTGATTCCAACGCCGTCGCCACGACCTTCGACGGCTACCCCCTGATGCAGCAGGGCAAGGGTGCCCAGGCGATGGGGATCTCTGCCGTTTCGAGCTTCATCGGCGGCATGCTCGCGGTGCTCGTGCTCACGGTCGCGGCTCCCTATATCGCGCGCGTCGCGACCCGGTTCGGGCCGCCCGAGATCTTCGCGCTCGTGGTGTTCGGTCTCTCGACCGTCGTCGGCCTCGCTGGTCGCTCGGTCTGGAAGGGGCTCGCCATGGCGTTTCTCGGCGGCCTGCTCGGCATGATCGGGCCGGAGATCGCCGCCGGCGAGATCCGCTTCGCGGTGTTTCGCGAGTTGCGCGGCGGGCTGAACTTCGTCGCCGTCGTCATCGGGCTGTTCGGCATCGCGGAGGTGCTGGTGCGGCTCGAGAACAGCATCAAGATCAAGCACCAGTCGAGCCAGTTGCGGCTGCTCGACATGATACCCACGCTCGCCGACATGCGCCGGTATTTCGGAGCGATGCTGCGTGCCTTCGGTATCGGAACGCTCGTCGGCGTCCTGCCCGGTGCGGGCGGCACGCTCGGATCCTTCCTCGCCTATACCGCCGAGCGCAGCGTATCGCGCGAGCCCGAGCGCTTCGGCAAGGGCGCCATGGAGGGCGTCGTCGCCTCGGAGACTTCCGACAACGCCTCGGCCAATGCCTCGCTCATTCCGCTGATGTCGCTCGGCATTCCCGGCTCGGGGGGAACCGCCATTCTCCTGGGCGCGCTGATCATGTACGGGCTCCAGCCCGGGCCGCTGCTCTTCGTGCGCTCGCCCGACGTCGCCTGGACGGTGATCGCGAGCCTCTATATCAGCATGACGCTGCTCCTGATCACCAACATCATCGCCATTCCGCTGCTGATGCGGCTCGTCTACGCCTCCGACGGGGTGCTCAACGGCGTGATCATCGCCTTCTGCTTCGTCGGCGCCTATACGCTGAATTTCCAGACCTTCGAGATCTGGCAGATGATCGTCTTCGGCGTGCTGGGCTATGCCATGCGCAAGTTCGGCTTCCCGGCGGCCCCCCTGATCCTCGCGCTCGTCCTCGCACCGATCGGCGAGAACGCGATCGGGCGTTCGCTGATGCTCAGCCAGGGGAATATCGGCTTCTTCCTGCAGCGTCCCGTCGCCATGGCCTTCTTCATCCTCGCCGCCCTCGTCATCTTCACACCCGCCATCCGTGCGCTGTGGCGTATGTATAAGCGGATGACCGCGCCGTGAGCGTGTGGTGAAGGGGAGGATGCCGTGCACCAGCCATTGACGATCAAGCGTGAACGCCTCGCGGACCAGGTCTACGAGATCGTCCTGAAGAAGATCATCGACGGCCATTATCCGCTGGGTGCCCGGCTGCCTTCCGAGAGCGTGCTCGCGGCCAATCTCGACGTGTCGCGGCCGATCGTGCGCGAGGCGCTGGCGCGGCTGCGCAGCGACGGCATCGTCTCCTCACGGCGCGGGGCCGGCACATTCGTCACCCGCAAGCCGGCCAACGAATTCGCCCGGTTCGCCCCGGTGGGCGACGTCGCCGACATCATGCGCTGCTACGAATTGCGCATCGGGGTGGAAAGCGAGGCGGCGCGGGTCGCGGCCCGGTCGCGATCGCAGGCGGGGTTGCGCGCCATCCGCGAGGCGCTGAGTAATCTCGAACGGGCCGTGTCGGCGGGCGATATCGGCGCGGAGGCCGATTCGGCCTTCCACTACGCGGTGGCCCATGCCTCGACGAACCGGAATTTCGTGTCGGCGCTCGAACTCGTCGACCAGCAGATGCGCGCGGGTATCCGCCTCGCCCGGGAACTCTCGCGGCTCCAGAAACAGGCGCGCCTGCTTCTCGTCCAGGAAGAGCACCGCGCCGTCTACGCCGCCATCGCCGACCAGGACCCCGATGCCGCGGCGGCGGCGATGCGGGCGCATATCGAGAACAGCCGGGACCGCATGATCTCGGAGACAGACCCTACGGAGGAACGAAGCTCATGAACGACGACGCCAACCTGCGGGACGGGCCGCTTTCGCATCTGACCGTGCTCGATCTGTCGCGGGTGCGCACGGGACCCACCGCCGTGCGCCAGCTCGCCGATTGGGGCGCACGGGTGATCAAGATCGAGCAGCGCCCGGAAGGCGATGCCGATCAGAGCCTCGGGGGCGCCAAGGACGGTCCGGATTTCCAGAATCTCCACCGCAACAAGCGCAGCCTCACCCTCGATCTGAAGAAGCCGGAAGGGCTCGCGGTCTTCAAGAAGCTCGTGGAGAAGGCCGATGTCGTGCTGGAGAACTACCGCCCGGACGTGAAATACCGGCTGGGCATCGATTATGAGACGCTGAGTGCGGTCAATCCCAAGCTCGTCTATGTCAGCATATCCGGCTTCGGCGAGACCGGCCCCTACCGCACGCGCCCGGGTTTCGACCAGATCGCCCAGGGTATGGGGGGCATCATGTCGGTAACGGGGCTGCCGGGGCAGGGGCCGGTGCGCACCGGCATTCCGATCGCCGATCTGTGCGCGGGTCTCTACGCCGCCTTGGGGATCTTCATCGCCCTGATCGAGCGCGAACGTTCGGGCAAGGGGCAATGGGTGCAGTCCTCGCTGCTGCAGGCGCAGGTCACCATGATGGATTTCCAGGCCGCCCGCTGGCTTCTCGACGGCGAAGTGCCGCCGCAGGCCGGCAACAACCATCCCACCAGCGCGCCGACGGGCGTCTTCGCGACGAAGGACGGCCATATCAACATCGCTGCCGCCGGCGGCGTCATCTTCGAGCGTCTCGCCAAGGCCCTGGGCGATCCGGACATGGCGAGCGATCCCGATTACAGCGACAACGCAAGACGCTCGAAGAACCGCGACGCGCTCAATGCGCGGATCGAGAGCGTGACGAAGACGCGCACCAGCGCCGAATGGGTCGATCACCTCAACGAGGCGGGCGTGCCCTGCGGGCCGATCTATCGTATGGACGAGGTCTTCGCCGATCCGCAGGTGCAGCATCTCGGACTGACCTTCGAGACGGTGCATCCCCGGCTCGGCAAGCAATCCCTGCTCGGGCAGGGGGTGAGCTTCAGCCGGAGCCGGCCCGCCGAGACGACCCCGACGCCCGATCCGGGCGAACACAATTCCGAGATCCTGCGCGAATTCGGCTTCGAGCCCGGGCAGATCGCGGCACTGGAAGAAAACGACGTCATCTGACGGATGAACGCATCACGAGACAGGAGCGAGCGACATGACTGACAAGATGCTGATGCGCAAGGACGGCGCGGTCGGTTGGATGATCTTCAACAATCCCGAACGGCGCAACGCGGTGAGCGCGTCGATGTGGCAGGCCATTCCGGGGATTCTGGACGAACTCGAAGCCGATGACGATATCCGCGTCATCGTGCTGACGGGGGCGGGCGACAAGGCCTTCGTGGCGGGCGCCGACATTTCCGAATTCGAGAAGAACCGCAATTCCGCCGATGCCGCGCGCGAATACGGCATCGCCGCGGATGCCGCGCAACTGCGCATGTATCGCTGCATCAAGCCCACCATCGCGATGATCCGGGGGTACTGCATCGGCGGGGGCGTCGGCGTCTCGCTGAATTGCGACATGCGCGTCGCCGCCAGAAGCGCGAAATTCGGCGTCCCGGCCGCGCGGCTCGGCCTCGGTTACGCGGCCAAGCACATCAAGAAGCTGATCGACGTCGTCGGCACCGCACAGGCCAAGGAGATCTTCTATACGGCGCGCCATTACAGCGGCGAGGAGGCGTACCGGATCGGGCTCGTCAATCACCTTTACGATGATGCCGAGCTCGAAGCGAAGGTCGCCGAGATCTGCGAGAACATCGCGCAGAACGCACCGCTGACGATCCGTTCGGTCAAGGAGATCATCGCCGAACTCAACCGCGTCGACGCGCTGCCCGATCTCGAACGCTGCGAGAAGCTCGACAAGGATTGCTTCGACAGCGAGGACTATGCCGAGGGCCGCCGTGCCTTCATGGAGAAGCGCAAACCCGTCTTCCGCGGGCGCTGAGCATGGGGACGGTCATGGAACGCATCGAAGCCGGAACGCTGACCGAACTCGTCGCGGGACTGTTTCGCGGCAAGGGCGCGCAGGCGGACGAGGCACACGACGTGGCATCCTCGCTCGTCGGCGCCAATCTCACCGGTCACGACAGCCACGGCGTCGTGCGCGTGCCGAAATACCTCTCGTGGATCGAGGAGGACACGCTGCGTCTGGGGCGTGATCTCGAGATCGTCAACGATGGCGGCGTCTTCGTCGTCGCCGATGGCGGGCACGGGATGGGCCAGACGCTGGGGCGCCGGATCGTCGATCTCGGCGTGGCCCGCGCCCGCGAGCACGGGGTGTCGATCACGGCCCTGCGCCGCTCGGGTCATATCGGGCGGATCGGCGAATGGGCCGAGCGCGCGGCGGAGCACGGGCTCGTCTCGATCCATTGCGTGAACGTCAGCGGCAGTATTCTCGTCGCCCCGTTCGGTGCGCGCGAGAAGCGCTTCTCGACGGCGCCCTTCACCGTCGGGATTCCCGGTTCCGGCGACCAGCCGGCGCTGATTCTCGACTTCGCCACGTCCCTCGTCGCGGAAGGCAAGGTGCTCAACGCATTCAAGGGCGGCAAGACGCTGCCGCCCGACTGCATCATCTCCGACCAGGGAACGCTGTCGAACGATCCGGTCGATTTCTACGGGCCGGGCATCGACGCCTCGCGCCCGAGCGCGGCTGCGAATTCCGCCGGCGCGCTCGTGGCCATGGGGCTGCACAAGGGTTCCGGCCTCGCCTTCATGATGGAGCTCCTCGGCGGTGCGCTCACCGGTGGCGGTGTCTGCGGGCCCGAGAAGAAACCCGTCTCCAACGGCATGCTGTCGATCTTCCTCGACCCGGCGCGGCTCGATCCGGCCAACGACTTCCACGCGGAAGTGGCGCGGTTCGCGCAATGGGTGCGCGAGGCGCAGCCGCGTCCCGGGATGGGGCCGGTTCTCGCGCCGGGCGATGTCGAGCGCAGCCTGCGCGAGGAGCGCCTGCGCGAGGGCATTCCGCTACCACCCGAAGTCATCGGCGCCCTGCGCCGGCTCGATGCGGCGGGATCGCCCTCCGCCGCCGGTTGAGGCACGATCATCGAGGAGACCGCCATGCGTCTGCCACCACCCGATCCCGCCGAGCTCGACGCGCAGCAGAAGGCCGTGTTCGACGCGATCGCCTCCGGACCGCGCGGCGGTGTGCGCGGTCCCCTCGCGGTCTGGCTGCATCGCGCGCGATTCGCCGGGCTCGCCCAGGCCCTCGGCGAATATTGCCGCTACGCCACCGCTCTCGAACCGAGGCTCTCGGAACTCGCGATCCTCGTCACGGCCCGGATCTGGGGTTCCGAATACGAGTGGTATTCCCACAAGCCGATCGCCCTCGCCGCAGGCCTTTCCCCGGATATCGTCGAGGCCGTGCGCAAAGGACGTGCCCCGCATTTCACGCACGAGGACGAAGCCGTCGTCCACGCCTTCGCGCAGGAATTGCACACGGCACGGCGGGTGAGTGACGAGACCTATGCCCGGGGCGAGCGGGTTCTGGGGCGCGACGCGGTGATCGATCTCGTCGGCCTGCTCGGCTACTACACGCTGATCTCGATGACCATCAACGTGTTCGAGATCCCGATACCCGATGATGCGCGCCCCGAACTCGGCGATCCCGATGATGCATGAGGCCGGTTTCGTCCCCGAATCCGTCGCCGCGCTCGATGCCCGTGCGCGCCGGTTCACCACTGTTCACGAAGACAAGCGCGTCGTCTGGCGCGTATGGGGGGAGGGGCCGGCCCTGCTGCTGCTGCATGGCGGGCACGGCAGCTGGATGCATTGGCTGCGCAATGTCGAGCGCCTCGCCGGGCGGTTTCGCGTGATCGTGCCGGACATGCCCTCCTATGGCGATTCGGATGCGCTCGCGCGCGACGCGACCCTCGCCGATTACGCGCGCGCGCTCGCGAGCGGCTTTCGCGACGTCGCCGGCGACGAAGCCGTAACGCTGTGCGGTTTCTCCTTCGGTGGCGTGGTCGCCGGAGAACTCGCGCGCCAGATCCCGGAAGCGTTCTCGCGGGTCGTCTTCGTGGGCACCGGAGGGCTCGCCCTCACGCGCCCGCCGATGGACGAGATGGTGCGCTGGCGCGAGCGCGAAGGTGCGGCCTTGTTCGCCGCTCATCGCCGAAACCTCGAAATCCTGATGATCGCCGACCCGGCGCGGATCGACGATACCGCGACCTGGATCCAGGCGCGCAATGCCGCGCGCACGCGCGGGCTGTCGCGGCCGATCTCGCTCGGGCCCTCGCTCGCGCGCAATCTCCCGTACCTTGCGATGCCGCTCGCTTTCATCTGGGGGGAGGCGGATGCGACGGCGAAGGGGTATCTCGCGGAGCGGTGTGCGTTCCTGGGAGAGCTGGTGCCGAGTGCGCCCGTGATCGTCGTTCCCGGTGCCGGACATTGGCTGCAATACGAGGATCCGGACGGTTTTGACGCGGCCTTCGATGCCGCGATCCGCGCCGGTTGATCGCGGCGCCCGTATTTGCTGCGGATCGTTGGCGTCGCGATGCATGGACAAGGCGCAACCTTGGATTTTTCGATGCCGGCGCGTATCGTCGGCTGGGCGAGTGGATGATCGAACCATCAGGGAAGCGGATGTGACGGGTATACGGCGAGCAAGCAGGACGAATGGCGAGGGAACGCGGGCACGCATCCTGGAGGCGGCGGTCCGGCGCTTTGCCGGGGCATCCTACGACACCGTCTCCCTGCGCGAGATCGCCGGTGATGTCGGTGTCGACGTCGCCTATGTGCATCGCAGCTTCGGCTCCAAGGAGGCCCTGTTCGCCCAGGCCCTGCGCGCCGCCTCCGGTCCCGACGTCATGGACGGTCTCGAACGCCGGGGCGGCCCGCACGAGGCGGGCGACTTCGCCGGAGAACTCGTGAGCCGCCTCGCCGAGAAGTCGCGCAACCGGCCCTATCCCGGCATCGATCCCCTCGACATCATGATGCACTCGCTTGCGAGCCCCAAGGCGGCGGCGATCCTGCGGGAGAAGGCCCGCAAGGATTTCCTCGCGCCGATGTCGCAACGGCTCGATGAGGATGGCGACCTCCGCGCGGCGATGGTCCTCGCCCTGCTGATCGGTACCGGCATCGCGCGCGACCTGCTCGCGCTCGACGCTCTCGCCGATCCCGGCAACGCCGCGCGGATACCGAGGCTCCTCGAAGCGGCGATCACCGCCCTGATCGACGCGGATGGGCCAAAGGAGAAATAAGAGAGAAATAAGCGAGCAAGTACGCGGGCAAGTAGGCGAACGACCCGACCCGTGACCCCGCGGCTCCCGCAATCGTGACGCTTTTCTCGTCGACGCTTTCCTTGTCAACGCGCGTTGACTTTGCTACGCGCATCCTGCGACGACCGCGCTTCGCCTTCGTCGCCCCCGGTCTCGTGCCCGTTCCCGATGCGCCATGACCGGCGGCTGTCAGCTTTCCCGATTGCGAGACCGGTAATGATCAAGCGCATGATAATCGCCATTGTGCTTCTCGGCGTGGTCGGTGGCGGCCTCGTCTGGTTCAACTTCTTTCGCGATCGGATGATCGAGCAGTTCTTCGCCGACATGCCGGTGCAGACCCTGCCGGTCGACACCCTGACCGCCGAGCCGGCGACGTGGCGCCCGACGATCGATACGATCGGCACGGCCCATGCCGCGCGCGGGGTCGATCTCACCGTCGAAGCCGCCGGTATCGTGCGCGAGATCGGCTTCTCCTCCAACGAGCGTGTCGAGGAAGGGCAGCTGCTGCTGCGCCTCGACGGCGCGGTCCAGGCCGCCGATCTCGAAGCCGCGACGACGCAGCTCGAAACCGAGGAACTCAATCTCCAGCGCACCCGCGACCTGCAATCGCGCGGTGTCGCGACGAGTGTTTCGCTCGAAGGTGCCCAGGCCGCCTATCGCTCGGCGCAGGCGCAGGTGGCGCGGGTCTCTGCGCTGCTCGATCAGCGCAGCCTCGCGGCACCTTTCTCCGGGACGATCGGGTTGCCGCGCGTCGATGTCGGCGAATACGTCTCGCCCGGTACCGCGATCACGACATTGCAGGACATCGACAGCATGCGCGTCGATTTCAGCCTGCCCGAACAGCAATTGCCGCATGTCTTCATCGGACAATCCGTCAGCGTGCGGATCGAGGGGCGCAGCGCCCCCTTCGACGGCGAGATCACCGGTATCGATCCGCGTGTCGACCCCATGAGCCGGATGTTCGCCGTGCGTGCGGTGATCGGCGATGCGGGGGGCGAGATCACTCCCGGTCAGTTCGTGCGCATCGAAGTGGCGCTTCCCGAAGAGGAAGACGTGATCGCCATACCCCAGACCGCCCTGGTGACGAGCCTCTACGGCGATTTCGTCTATGTGGTCGAGGCCGATCCGGAGGATGACGAGCGTCTGCGGGCACGCCAGATATTCGTCACGGCGGGGCGGCGCGCCGAGGACAGGGTCGAGATCCGCGAGGGCGTCGAGCCCGGTGCGACGATCGTGGCCACCGGCCAGAACAGGCTGTCGAACAACACGCCGGTCTCGCTCCCGGGCGCGAATGCGAATGCCGACGGGCCGAGCGAGGCGTCGGCCCGGGCGGTGCGCTGATGAGTATTTCCGATACCTTCATCAAGCGCCCGGTTCTCTCCACGGTTCTCGGCCTGCTGATCATCCTCGTGGGTGTTCAGGGCCTCCTGAATATGCAGACGCGGCAGTATCCGGAAGTCGACGAGACCGTGATCACGGTCACGACGGTCTATCCGGGAGCCTCGCCCGAACTGATCCAGGGCTTCATCACGGCGCCGATCTCCTCGGCGGTCGCCACGGCGGAAGGGGTCGACTACATCACCGCCCAGTCGCGGCCCTCCGCCTCGGTCGTCACGGTCAACATGCGGCTCGGCGAAGACCCCGACATCGCCCTGACGGAGGTGATGTCGAAAGTGCAGGAGGTGCGTGACCGCCTGCCCGGCGATGCCCGTGATCCGAGCGTCACCAAGGGTACCGGCTCGACCTTCGCGACGATGTATCTCGGTGTGCGCAACCCCGCCATGACGCCGGAGCAGGTGACCGAATATATCGAGCGCGTGATGGTGCCGCGCATGGCGACCATCGACGGCGTGGCCGAGGCGCAGGTGATGGGCGCGGCCAATTACGCGATGCGCGTCTGGGTCGATCCCGTCCGGCTCGCGGCGCACGGCCTCACCGCACAGGAGGTGATGTCGGCGATCACCGATTCGAACTTCCTCTCGGCGCCGGGTCGCACCCGCAACGAACTGGTCTCCTATCCGATCGCCCTCGATTCGACCCTGCAGACGCCCGAGACCTTCGGCGCGATGCCGATTTCCGGCGAAGGCGACGCGATCGTGCGTCTGCGCGACGTCGCGACCGTCGAACTCGCGGCGGAAAACGCGGATATGGTCGTCAGCTTCGACGGCCAGGCGGGCACCTTCATCGGGATTTTCCCCAGCCCGGGCGCCAATCCCCTCGACACGTCCGCCGCCGTGCGGGCCGAGCTTCCCGCGATCCAGGCCAGCCTGCCCGAGGGCATGTCGCTGGAACTGATGTTCGACGCGACGGAGCAGATCGAGGCCTCCATCCGCGAGGTTCTCGTGACGATCGTGCTCGCGACGGCGATCGTGGCGCTGATCATCCTGCTGTTTCTCGGCTCGATCCGCTCCGTCGCCATGCCGCTCGTCGCGATTCCGCTTTCGCTCGTCGGCGTCGCCTTCATTCTCTTCGCGGTGGGCTATTCCATCAATCTCCTGACCCTGCTGGCCATGGTCCTCGCGATCGGCCTCGTGGTGGATGACGCGATCATCGTCGTGGAGAACATCCAGCGCCATATCGACGAGGGCCAATCGCCCTTGCAGGCGGCATACCGGTCGATGCGCGAGCTGACCTCGCCCATCGTCGCGATGATGCTGACGCTCGTCGCTGTCTTCACGCCGCTGTTCTTCACCGGGGGGCTCACGGGGGCGCTGTTCACGGAATTCGCCGTCACCCTCGCCGGTGCGGTGTTCATTTCGAGCATCGTGGCGCTGACCATCTCGCCGATGATGTCGGCGCGGATCCTGCGGGCGGGCGGCGGCAACCGTTTCCAGAACTGGCTCGACCGGCGCTTCACCGCCTTCGAGGGCTGGTACGGCAGGCGGGTCGAATCCTCGCTGAATTTCCGCCCGGTCACGATTCTCGTCGTGGTGGTCCTGTCTTGTGTGACGGTATTCCTCTTCACCAAGACCGCGAGCGAGCTCGCGCCGGAGGAAGATGCCGGCGCGCTGTTCTCCTTCGTCAATGCTCCGAGCTACGCGACGACGGATTATACCCGCGGCTACATCGAACAGATGCGCGCGCTCACCGCCGACCTTCCCGAACTCGCGACCGACTTCTCCATCGTGGGGTTCGGGGGGCAGACCAATACGGGCATCATGGTCTGGGCCTTCGAGGACTGGGCCGATCGCGACCGCAGCCAGGCCCAGATCCAGGCGGACCTCCAGGAGAGGCTGCAACCGCTCACCGGCGTGCAGGCCTTCGTCTTCGCGCCGCCCTCGCTGCCCGGTGCCGGCGGCGGGCTTCCCATTTCGCTGGTGATCCAGTCGACGGGGTCGCCGGCGCAGGTCTTCGAGGTCGCCGACGAGATCCGCCGCGAAGCCGAAGCTTCAGGCCGCTTCATCGTGGTGCAGAACTCGCTCGCCTTCGATACGAGCGAAGTGCTCGTCACCATCGACCGGGATCGCGCGGCGGCGCTCGATCTGCCCGCCAGCCAGATCGGCGCCGCGCTGAGCCTGCTCGTCGGTGACGGGGCCATCGCCCAGTTCGACCGCGATTCCAACAGTTACGACGTGATCCTGCAGGTGCCGCAGGAATACCGCGACAATCCGGAGCGGCTCGGCAGCTATTTCGTGCGCTCGCGCACGGGCGACATGGTGCCGCTATCGGCGGTGATCGAGATCGGTACGCGGCCGGCGCCGGCGAGCATCGAGCAGTTCAATCAGCTCAACTCCGCCACCATCACGGCCTTGCCGATGATCGGCGTCTCGACCGGAGAGGGGCTCGACATTCTGGAGGCGATCGCGCGCCCGCTCCTGCCCGACGGGTTCTTTCTTGATTACGCCGACCAGTCACGCCTCGAGCGCAGCGAAGGCAACACCATCGTCGTCGCCTTCGCGCTCGCGGTGATCGTCATCTACCTCGTGCTCGCCGCCCAGTTCGAGAGCTTCCGCGACCCCTTCATCATCCTGATGTCGGTGCCGCTGTCGATCTTCGGGGTGATCGTGCCGCTCAATCTGGGGCTCGGTACGCTCAATATCTACACGCAGGTCGGGCTGATCACCCTGATCGGGCTGATCACGAAACACGGCATTCTCATCGTCGAATTCGCCAACCAGCAAAGGCGTGCGAGCGGGATGAGCCGGGAAGCCGCGATCGTGATGGCGGCGCGCCTGCGCCTGCGCCCGATCCTGATGACGACGGCGGCGACCGCGCTCGGCGTCGTTCCGCTGATCATCGCCGATGGTGCCGGCGCTGCCGCGCGATCGGCCATGGGCATCGTGATCTTCTCTGGCATTACCGTCGGGACGATCTTCACGTTGTTCGTCGTCCCGACATTCTATGCGCTGGTCTCGCCGCGAGATCTCGCGCCGGAGCCGGAGGCGCCCGTATTGGGGGCCGACGAGCGGGCGAGCGCGGGGAGCGCTGCCGGCTGACCCTCCGGGCGGTTACGCTTCAGATGCGGGTCGGCTCTCGTAATTCCGGGTCGGCTCTTGTAATTCAAAGTGAGAGGCGCTAACTTTCTTTTCGTGAGAGACGGTGCGATTTTCGGGCCCTCGGCCCGATCGCCCGTCCGGATCGAAAGGATGCCGATGCCCGCCCCGTACCCGCCGGAACATCCGTCGAGAATTCACCCGGATCCGCGCTCATGTCCGCGATGAAGCCGCGAGGCTCCTATCATCACGGCAACCTGCGGGCCCAGCTCGTCGGAGCCGTGCGCGAACTCGTCGAAAGCCATGGCCCGGACGGGTTTTCGGTATCGGAAGCGGCGCGGCGCGCCGGCGTCAGTTCGGCTGCTCCGTACAAACATTTCAAGGACCGCGACGAGATCATGCGCGCGGTGGTGAGCGAGGCCATGGATCGTCTCCAGACCGCCATGGAGGTTGCCGGCGCGACACGCCCGGAAGGCTCGTTCGAATCGGTCGCGGCAATGGGGCAGGCCTATGTCGATTTCGCGCGCAGGGAGCCGGGCGTCTTCCGGCTCGTCTTCGGCCTGACCGAGGGCCATGAGAACGCGCCGGAACTGTTGGCCAAGGGCGAGCAATGCCTCGGCGTGG
>JBJHBI010000067.1:0-21234 GCA_050485405.1 Salinarimonadaceae bacterium | reverse complement strand
GCCGTGATCGCGAAGCTCAACCCGCGTCAGGCCAGCGCAATCCTCAACGAAATGGAGCCGGGCCGCGCCGCCCTTCTCACCCGCACCGTCGCCGGTTCGGCGCTCGATCAGGAGAATGCCTTATGAAGACCCGTTTCGCCGCCCTGCCCGCGCTGGCCGCTTCGGTCCTGCTCGCCGGCTGTTCCACCGATTTTTCCGAGGTCGGCGTCGAGCCCGGCATGACCCCGGTGGGCTCGGGCCTCACCGCCTACCACGCGTCGCTCCCCTCCGGCTCCTTCCCCGACCGGAGCGAGCGCGCCTACCACTCGCTGTGGAGCGACAACCGCGAGAACCTCTTCGCCGATTCCCGCGCGCTGAAGGTGGGTGACGTCGTGACGGTGCGTATCCGCATGGCCGATCAGGCGCGGCTGAACAACGCGACCGGTCGCTCGCGCGATTCGGGCGCCAATCTCGGCTTCGATTTCGGTGGCAATTTCGGCGGACCGGGTGTCGGCGGTGAATTCGGTGCCGGCGTCAATTCCGGCAGCCGCTCACGCGGCCAGGGCACGATCGACCGCTCGGAGCGCATCGATCTCAACGTCGCAGCCGTCGTCACCAACGTGCTGCCTAACGGCAACCTGATGATCAGCGGCTCGCAGGAAGTGCGCGTCAATTACGAGATGCGCGTGCTCAACGTCGCCGGCATCGTGCGTCCGCGCGACATCACGGCGCGCAACACCATCGATTACGAGAAGATCGCGGAAGCGCGCATCTCCTACGGCGGTCGCGGTCGTTCGATGGAAGTGCAGCAGCCCGGCTGGGGCCAGCAGGTCTACGACCGCGTCACCCCGTTCTGAGCAATCTGCGTGGATCGTAACCGGAGGATGAGCGCATCATGAGCAAGGCCGTCGCGACGATCGCGGATCGGGAGGTCTACGACCCCGGCATGGCAGGCAGGGGCGGTTCCGCCGGGCGAAGCGCCGTAAAGGACGCCGCGAAGCCCGGTGCGGCCGGCTTCCTCGCCGCCCTCGCCATCATGACGGTGCTCGCCGGCGGCACGGGGCTCGGCCTGGCCTTCATCGTGCACGAGCGCGCCGCGCGCATCGGCCAGGTGGAGACGACGCCCCCGCCCGCGCCGCTGCGCTATGCTCCCGGCACCAGCCTGTTCCGGCTGGAGCCGATCGTGACGAACCTGCGCTATCCGCGCGAAACCTTCATCCGCGCGGATATCTCGCTCGTGCTGGACGAGCCCGACGAGACGGCGCGCACGCGCCTCGCGGCCGAGGTGTCGGGCGACATCATGGCCTATCTGCGCACGATCGACCTCGCCCGCCTCGAAGGGGCGAGCGGTCTCCAATTCCTCCGCGAGGACCTCTCCGAACGCGCGACCATCCGCTCCGAGGGCCGTGTGCGCGAACTCATTCTGGAAACGCTGGTGGTGCAATGACACGGATGCGTGGCGCATTCTCCATCCTCGCCCTCACCCTTGCCGCGTGGCTCTTCGCGGGAGGCGCGGCGCAGGCGCAGACGCTCGATCTCGGCGGGCTGCTCCCCGATGGCGAGGCCTCGACGACGGGGCGGATCGTTCAGCTGATCATCCTGCTGACGGTGCTCTCCATTGCACCCGGCATCATGATCATGGTGACGAGTTTCACCCGGATCGTGGTGGCTCTCTCATTCCTGCGCTCGGGAATGGGCCTGCAATCGACGCCGGCCAACTTGGTCCTGATCTCGCTGGCTTTGTTCATGACCTTCTACGTCATGGCCCCGACCTTCGATCGCGCCTGGCAGGACGGCATCCAGCCGCTTCTGCAAAACGAGATCACCGAGGAAGAAGCGTTCGAGCGCACCGTCGAGCCGTTCCGCGAATTCATGCTCACCCATGTCCGTGAGCAGGACCTCGCCATGTTCGTCGAACTCGCCGAGGAGAGCTTCGGCACCAGCCAGACCGACGAGGTGGAGCTGCGCGTGCTGATCCCCGCCTTCATGATCTCGGAATTGCGGCGCGGCTTCGAGATCGGCTTCATCATCGCCCTGCCCTTCCTCGTGATCGACATCATGGTGGCGACGATCGTGATGTCGATGGGCATGATGATGATGCCGCCCACCGTCATCGCCCTGCCCTTCAAGATCCTGTTCTTCATCCTGATCGACGGCTGGAACCTCCTGATCGGCGGCCTGATCCGATCGTTCTTCTAGCGAAGCATCGGATGCCTGAGTGAGCGCGGCTTGCATCGCCGCGCGCCTCACAGAAGCTTCGCACCGAAATTGCGCGCGGGATCGAGCTCCATCGGCAGATTGCCGGTGGGCTCCGCAGCCGGACCGGCCTTGCGGGCGAGGAAGCGGCCGGAGCCGGGCTCGACGGCGAGTTTACCGTCCTCGACGAGGGGCTTGCCACGCAGGAAGACGCGTTCGGGCCAGCCGGTCACCTCCATCCCCGCATAGGGGGTGTAGCGGGTGCGATCGAGCACCAGATCATCAGAGAGCGTGACGCGTTTGTTCGGATCCCAGATCACCAGATCGGCATCCATGCCGATGGCGAGATCGCCCTTGTTCGGCAGGTTGTAGAACGCCGCCGGCTGCGTCGCGGTGAGCGCCACGAAGCGCGACAGGCCGAGCCGGCCTTTCGAGACCATCGCGTCGAACAGAAGCGGCATGCGCAATTGCAGGCCGGGCAGTCCGTTGGCGATCTGTTTGAAATTGGCATTCGGCCCCGCCATGAACTTGCCCGTCTCGTCGGGGGCGTAAGGCGCGTGGTCGGAGGAGATCGTCAGGATATCGCCGAGCTCCAGCGACCGCCACAGGGCCTCCTGATCCTCGACTTCGCGCGCGGGCGGCGAGAACATCCATTTGGCGCCCTCCATACCCGGCTTGTCGAGCGCGTCCTTGGTGAAGAAGAGATATTGCGGGCAGGTCTCGGCGAAGACCTTGATGCCCTCCCCGCGTGCGCGGCGGATCACGGCGGCGCCTTCGCGGGTCGAGACGTGGAAGATCATGATCGGCTGGTCGAGCAGAGCCGACATGGCGATCAGCCGCTCGAAGGCCTCCGGCTCGCTCGCCCGGGGATGGCTGATCGCATGGTATTTCGGCGCGGTATAGCCGCGTTCGACGAGGCGCTTGGCCATCCATGCGATCATGCCGTGATTCTCGGCATGGACGCAGATCATTGCGCGGTTCTCGCGCGCCACCGCCATCAGATCGAGCATCTGCTCGTCATGCAGGCGCACCGCGTCATAGGTCATGAAGGCCTTGATCGAGGCATGGCCCTCGGCGATCAGCGCCGGCAGATCCTCTTCGAGGGTCTTCTTCGTCGGATCGGAGACGATCAGGTGGTAATTGTAGTCGATTACGGCGCCCTTGCGCGCGAGCGCGGCATAATCATCGACGACCTTGCGCATGTCCTTGCCGACATGCTGGGCGGCGAAGGCGATCACGCTCGTCGTACCGCCATGCGCGGCGGAGATGGTGGCGCTCTCCCAGCTATCGGCATTCATTACGCCCCCGCCCGAGAGCTGCTCGATATGGGCATGCGAATCGACCCCGCCGGGGGTGACGATGCGCCCGCTCGCGTCGATCTCGCACTTGCCGGCGCCGAGCCCGTGGCCGATCGCGGCGATGCGCTCGCCCGAGACGGCGAGATCGGCCTCGACGGTGCCGGCTGAACCGGCGAGAAGCGCGTTGCGGATGACGAGATCGTAGGCGGTGTCCGGCATGGTGCATAAATCCCTTGTGCTTTTGTCCGACTGGACAATGTTCGCCCGGAGGTTTCAACTCCCGGCAAGAGGAAAAGCAGATGAGCCGACGCGCACGCATTCTCGTGATCAACCCGAACTCCAACGAGGCCGTCACCGACGGGCTCGCCCAGGCGCTCGAACCGCTGGCCTTCGCGGACGGCCCGGAGATCGTCTGCCGCACCCTGCAGGAGGGGCCCTACGGGATCGAGAGCCAGAAGGATGCCGAGAGCGTGACGCTGCCGCTGGCGCGTCTCGTGGCGGATGATCCGGCGGATGCCTTCATCATCGCCTGCTATTCCGATCCCGGCCTGCATGTCTGCCGCGAGGCGACCCCGCGCCCGGTCTTCGGCATCGCCGAATGCGGCGTGCTCACCGCCCTGTCGCGCGCCGACCGGTTCGGCGTGATCGCGATCAAGGCCGGCTCGATCCGCCGGCATCTGCGCTATCTGCGGCAGATGGGGCTGATGGCGCGGCTCGCCGGCGAGCGGCCGCTCGAAATGTCGGTGGCCGAAACCGCCTCCGGCGAGGGCACGCTCGCGCGGATGATCACGGTGGGGCGCGAATTGCGCGATCTCGACGGCGCCGAGGCGCTCGTCATGGGCTGTGCCGGCATGGCGCGCCACCGCAAGGCGCTCGAAGACGAACTCGGCATTCCCGTGATCGACCCCACCCAGGCCGCCGTCACCATGGCGCTCGGCGCGGTGCAGGTCGCGCGGATGGGTTGAGACACGGCTCGTCGCGGCACGATCCGCAGACGAGCCAGGCGTCGGAGCGCGGCGCCTCCCGGCCGGCTTTTCCCTCCGGCCAGCCCGGTCGAGGCGACCGCGCTCCGCTCCCTTCGGGGGGTCAATAGAACGCCACCCGCAGGCGCGGTTCGAGTTGGGAGAGATGATCGAAATCTCCGACATTGCGGGTCACTAGCAGGCATCCCAGCCGCGCAGCCTGCGCAGCGAGCACCGCATCGCTCTGAACCTTGCGCCGACTTTCCCGATCGTGACCGAGGAGCCGCGCCATACAACCGGCGAGGATGTTGCCGCGCGCGACGTCATCCGGCGTGAGATCGAAGATCCGGTGATCCGGGACGGCTGCCAGAATATCCCGGATCGCTGCGATCGCATCGCCCGTCCCCGGATGTTTCGGGTCGAGCCTGCCGATCAGGAAGCTCAATTCGCCGATCACGACCGGTGAATGCATGATCGTGCGCGCGGTCACGCGCTGCTCGACCGTCTCCGGCAGCTTCCCCTGCAATTGGTCGATGATGACGCAGGTATCGAGCATGATCCGCTCACCCGGCACGTCGCTCTCTGCAAAGCGATCCAGCTCTTCGAGCGGGCGGGCGGTGAGAACCGTGGTATCGCGCGCGGTGCGGCAGCGGCGGATGATCCTGTCGATTTCCATTCAGGTCAAGGATCCATACGCTCAGAGGTCCAGATCGACCTTCGGGTCGATCCTGCCGCGCGCCGCACGAAACGCCTCGGGGAAGCCGTCATCGATCACGAGATTGCCCAAAGCGAGTTCGATCAGCTGGCTGTCGCTCGCCACACCCGCCCGCTCGCGCGCAAGGGCGAGGAGCCTCGGATTCACGCGTCCGCCGAGCTTGGCGGTCTTGTCTCTGGTCAGGCCGAGGCGATCGAGAAGCCCGAGCACATTGTCCCGCCGCCAGTTTGCCGGATCCTCCCTGTCGTCACGCGTGGTCTCGTTCATAGCATTCTCCTCGAAGACGAAAATGTCGGACATGTACATCAAAATGTCAAACAAAGATTGCGCACCGGATACCCCGAAACGATCCCCCTCCCCCATGCGTTGGCCGTTTGACGCCGACGGGTCCGCGCCCGCGTTTGATGAAGATCATGGCGCGTTCGGATGCGATGGGTCGCAATGGCCTTGCTTGCAAAGGCGGAGGTGGCGCGAGGAGATCGGCGGTTGTCGAGACCGCGAAACCGAGGGAGTAAACGATATGGCTGAGGGTTTGATGATCCCGCATGAATGCCGCGTCGTCGTCGGGGACGGGCGCAAGGTTCTGGTCCTGCGCAATCACGGCTCAACCATCGCACCGGATCTGCGGGTCGAGGACGTGTTCAACGCGCCCGACAACCCCGCCACGAGCGAGCAGGGCACCGATCGCCCGGGCCGTGCCATGAGCGTCGATGGCCGGCGCTCGGGCATGGAGCAATCCGACTGGCATCAGCTCGCCGAACAGCGTTTCGCCAAGGAGATCGCCGAGATGCTGGAGCGCATCCGGCGCGAGCGGGCCGTGAAGAGCTTCGTCCTCGTCGCCCCGCCCAAGATCCTCGCGGAATTGCGGCAGGATATCAGCCATCAGGTGCGCGACATCGTCGTCGCCGAGGTGGCCAAGGATCTGACCGGCCACCCCGTTCCCGGTATCCAGCGCAATCTCACCGACTGAGCATCAAGGCTCGGCGGGTTTGTCCTGCGGCGCGACGGCGTATTGCTCATCGTCGACGCGCTCCAGCCATTCCACATGCACGCCGTCGATATGCTCGTGAATGGCGATATGCGTAATCGCGCGGTCGGGCGACGCCCCGTGCCAATGCTTCTCGCCCGGCGGAATCCACACGGTATCGCCGGGCCGGATGATCCGCACCGGCCCGCCCCAGACCTGGATGCGCCCGATCCCGGCGACGACGTGCAGGGACTGGCCGAGCGGATGGGTGTGCCAGTTCGTGCGCGCACCGGGAGAGAAGATCACGCGGACCGCCTTGGCACGCGCGGGCTCGGGCGTCTCGACGATCGGATCCTGCCAGACCTCACCGGTGAAATATTCCGCAGCGACACGGCGCGAGGGCCGCGATTCGGCTCTGAAGATTTCCATGAAATGCTCTCTCCCTGTTGAGCCCGGGATTGGGCCGCAACCGGACGCCGGGGTCAAGCCGCGTATCGCAAGACGGGCTTTTGCGCTGTTGCAACGGTCGAGCAGCCATTGCGTGCATAAGCCTTTGCCAGACGCGCCGATCCGCGCCATCATCGTCGCATCATGCCCGCTTCGCCGATCCCGCCCGCCTCTCTGCCCCCCTCGCCTGCGCGCCGCAGCGCCGCGCCGCCAACAGCATGGACAGAGAGCTACGGCGTCGCACGACACCCGGTCTGGCTGTTCGGGGCCGGGCATGTCGGGCGCGCGCTCGCCCTCGCGCTCGCGCCGCTGCCCTTTACCGTCACCTGGTGCGACAGCCGCGAAGGCGCGTTTCCGGCGCATATTCCGGCCAATGTCACGCCGCTGCATCATGAGGCGCCGGATGCGCTCGTCGGTATAATTCCCGCAGGCAGCTTCGTTCTCGTGATGACGCATAGCCACCCGATCGATCTCGCCGTCACGGCGGCGGCGCTCGCGCGGGAGGATCTGCCTCATGTCGGGCTGATCGGCTCGAAGACGAAGCGTGCGCGTTTCGAGAAGCGCTATCGCGAACTCGGGATCGCCGATGCGCGCATTGCTGCCCTCGCCTGCCCGATCGGGATCGCCGGCATCACCGACAAGGATCCCGCCATCATCGCCGCTTCGACGGCGGCGCAACTTCTCGCCCTGCGCGAGACATTCCCCCATCAGGAGACCAACGCGCATGCATGACGACGATGCACGCTTTCTCGCCCATGCGGTACGCCTTTCGCGCGAGCATATGAACGAGGGTGCCGGCGGGCCCTTCGGCGCCGTGATCGTGCGCAATGGCGCCGTCCTCGCCGAGGGCTGGAATCAGGTCACCTCCGCGAACGACCCCACGGCCCACGCGGAAGTCGTCGCGATCCGGCGCGCCTGCGAGGCGGTCGGCGATTTTTCGCTGAAAGATGCCGTGCTCTATACCAGTTGCGAGCCCTGCCCGATGTGCCTCGCCTCGGCCTACTGGGCGCGCGTGTCGCGGATCGTCTACGCCAATACCCGCGCCGATGCGGCAGCGATCGGTTTCGACGATTCCTTCATCTATGACGAGATTCCCAAGCCGCCGGAGGCGCGCAGCCTGCCGATCGAGCATCACCCGAACGCCGATGCGAAGGCGGTATTCGAGGCCTGGCTGCAAAAGCCCGACAAGATCCCCTACTGATCGTCAGTGCGCGACTTGCGCAGATCCTCGAGCACATGGACGCGCAGGGCCGAGGAGAGGTTTTCGCCCGCGCGGCCCTCGTCGATCTCGGCGACGAGAGCCGCAACGGCGATCCCCCGCCGGGCGGCGATGCGCCGCAACTCCTCCCAGAAGGGCTCTTCCAGTGAGATCGAGGTGCGGTGGCCGGCAATGGCGACGGAGCGCTTGACCACGCCGCGCGGCTGATCAGTCATTGCCGGACCCGGTATCATCGCCATCGTCGCGCCCCCCGAGGCGATGGCCTTCGAGCCGGGCTTCATCACGAGCACGCTCGCGCTCGGTGATCTGCTTCTCGCTCTTCTTGCGGCCGAATTTCACGCGGTTGTCGGCGGCCTCGCGCTCGGCCTCATTGCGTGCCTTCTGCTTTCGAAACTGACGCAGATTGACGACATCCCCGCTCATCGCCTCACCTCTTCTTCGCGCCAGCCTTGTCGTTCGGTTTTCTCGCCGGCTTGGCCGCGATCATGTCCTGCGGGCGCACGATCGCGTCGAAATCCTCCGCCGTGATCTTGCCCGAAGCGAGCGCCTCCTCGCGCAGGGTGGTGCCTTTCTTGTGCGCCGCTTTCGCAATATCGGCTGCGGCGTCGTAGCCGATGGTCGGCGCGAGCGCGGTCACGAGCATCAGCGAGCGGTCGAGCAGATCGCCGATGCGCTCGCGATTGGCGGTGATGCCGGTGACGCAATTATCGGTGAAGCTGCGCGCGCCATCGGCCAGGAGCCGGATGCTCTGGAGCATGTTGAAGGCGATCACGGGCTTGTAGACGTTGAGTTCCAGATGGCCCTGGGATGCGGCGAAGGCAATCGTCTGATTAGCGCCCATCACCTGCGCGCAGACCATGGTCAGCGCCTCGGCCTGGGTCGGGTTGACCTTGCCGGGCATGATCGAGGAACCCGGCTCGTTCTCCGGAAGCGACAATTCGGCGAGCCCCGAACGCGGCCCCGATCCCATCAGCCGAATGTCGTTCGCGATCTTGAAAAGCCCGGTGGAGAGCGCCGTCAGGGCACCGTGGGCGAAGACGAAGACATCGTGGCTCGCTAGCGCCTCGAACTTGTTCGGCGCGGTCTCGAAGGGCAGATCGGTCTGTGCCGCGATCTCCTCGGCGAAATGCCGGGCGAAATCGGGATGGGCGTTCAGTCCCGTCCCGACGGCGGTGCCGCCCTGTGCGAGATCGAGCAGCGCCGGCATGGTCGCCTCGATCCGCGCGATCGCATGGGCGATCTGCGCCGCATAGCCACCGAATTCCTGGCCGAGCGTGATCGGCGTGGCGTCCTGCATGTGGGTGCGCCCGATCTTCACGATGTCGCGGAACGCCTCCGCCTTGCCCGTCAGCGCCTCGAGCAGATGCATCGCCGAGGGCAGGAGCGTCTTTTGGATCTCGGAGACCGTGGCGATATGCATCGCCGTAGGGAACGTGTCGTTGGAGGATTGCCCCATATTGACGTGATCGTTGGGGTGGACCGGCGTCTTCACCCCGCGCCCGGCGCCGAGCAACTCGTTGGCGCGGTTGGCGATCACCTCGTTGGCGTTCATGTTGGACTGGGTGCCCGACCCCGTCTGCCAGACGACGAGGGGGAATTCGTCGTCATGCTTGCCGTCGACGACCTCGCGCGCGGCTTCGGCGATGGCGTCGGCGAGCTTCGTATCGAGGAGCCCGAGCTTCTGATTCGTGCGGGCGGCAGCGAGCTTCACGAGGCCGAGCGCGCGCACCAGCGGCACCGGCATGCGCTCGGCTCCGATGCGGAAATTCTGGAGCGAACGCTGCGTCTGCGCGCCCCAGAGGCGATCCGCCGGCACGGCGATCTCGCCGAAGCTATCTGTCTCGATACGGGTCCCGGTTTCGGCCATCTGCTCTTCCTCCGGCGGGCAATGCGCCCCACATTAGCGATCTACGGTCAAAGTCGCGAGCCATGTCGCGAGGCCCGGGTGAGAAATAATGCAGGATGCAATCAGTTCCGACCCCGATGCCGAGAGAAACCCGGAAAATCCGGGCCTGCGCCCGCCTGCGCCGCAGCCGCGCGACAGCCCGCCCGATCTGTTCGGCTTCCTCGCCGCCGCGCGCGCCAATCCGCTGACGACCTGGACGAAGGCGCATTTCGAAAAACCCATCCTCTACGGCAAGGGCGTGATGGGCCGCGTACTCGTGCTCAACGAGCCGCAGGCGATCCGTCACGTCCTGCTCGACAATGCGAGCAATTACCGCAAGGACGACCTTCAGCGCCGGGTGCTTGCGCCGGGCCTCGGCGAGGGGCTGCTCACCGCCGAGGGGGACGAATGGAAGCTTCTGCGCCGCACCCTCGCCCCGCTTTTCTCGGCGCGCAACGTCACCGGCTTTCTGCCGGTCATGGACGAGGCCGCGCAGCGGCTCGTCGCGCGCCTCACCCGCCGCCTGCCGCGTGAGCGCGACATGGCGCTCGAAATGACCCGCGTCACCCTCGACGTGCTGGAGCGCACCATCTTCACCCACGGTCTCGACCGGGATCCGGATGCGCTGTCGCGGGCGATCACCCGGTTCTTCGAGGCGATCGGCCCGATCGACCCGCTCGACGTCCTGCGCATGCCCGATTTCCTGCCCCGGATCGGTCGCCTGCGTGCGCGCCCCGCCATCCGCTTCTTCGAGGAGGTGGTCGGCGAACTGATCACGCGCCGGCGCGCCCTGATCGAGAGCGGGGCGGATGTGCCGCGCGATCTGCTAACGCTGCTGCTTGAGGCGCGCGATCCCGAGACCGGGGAGCCGCTCGACGAGATCTCCATCCAGGCCAATATCGTCACCTTCATCGGCGCCGGCCACGAGACCACCGCCAACGCACTGACCTGGAGCCTCTACCTCCTCGCCCGGGCGCCGGAATGGGCGCAGGCGATCCGCGACGAGGCCGATGCGGTTCTGGGTGACGGGCCTGCCACGCCCGGAACGCTCGACCAGCTCGTGATCACCCGCGCGGTGCTCGAAGAATCGATGCGGCTCTACCCGCCCGTGCCCTTCATGAGCCGCGAGGCGCTGGGGCCCGACCGGATCGCCGGGATGCGCGTGCCGAAGGGCACGCTCGTGACCATCGCCCCCTGGGTCCTCCACCGCCACAGCACTCTCTGGGAAGAGCCCGACCTGTTCGATCCGAGGCGTTTCCTGCCGGAGAACCGCCAGAACATACCCCGCTTCGCCTATCTCCCCTTCGGCGCCGGGCCGCGTGTCTGTATCGGCCAGAGCTTCTCGATGCAGGAAGCGATCCTGATCCTCGCGCGCACCCTGCGCGCCGTCGATCTCACCCTCGCCGGCGACGGCGCCGTCGCACCTCTGCATCGCGTGACGTTGCGCCCCGATCGCCCGGTCGTCATGCATCTGCGCACGCGCCGCGATTGAGAGAGCGGTACGCGGATTTTTCGCAGTATCGAGAATAGAGGCGGCGAATGATGACAGTGAACGAAAATCGGGATGCCCTTCACAGAGGATGAGCTTTCTCGCCAAGAGCAGTATGCGGGCATAGTCAACGGGGAGCTTAGTACAATGTCCCGCTCCTCTTTGCGTTACGGAGAGCTGCCGTGCGGCTTCCACTCTCATCCCAAAGCCGAGTGCGCCTTACGAAACCTGCGGCCAGTCGCGGCGCTTTTCGAGTTGCGGGTAGAGCAGCGCCTGGCCCAGCCCCCTTGCGCCGAGGAAAGCGACGAAAGCGAGCCAGAGGCCGTGATTGGTGAGGCCCTCCGCGGCGAGCAGATGGCCGAGGCCGAGCGCGGCGAGGTAGATGATCAGCGAGGCGAGCATCAGGTTTCGCATCGCGCGCGTCCAGGTGGCGCCGATATAGATCCCGTCGAAGGCGAAGGCGAGCGCGCCGATCAGGGGGGCGGCGGCGGCGTAGATGAGATACTCGCGCGCAAACAGCCGTACGGCGGCGTCGGTCGTGATGAAATCGATGAAGAAGGGACCGGCGAACCAGAACACCGCCATCGCCAGGAAGCCGAGCCCGAGGCTCCACTGCACCGCGATGGCGACGGCGCGGCGGAACGCCTGACGGTTGCGCGCCCCATAGGCCTGCCCGCCCATCGCCTCCGCCGCCGTGGCGGTACCGTCGAGGAAATAGGCACCCAGCGTAAACAGCTTGTAGAGCACGGCATTGGCGGCGAGCGTCACGTCGCCGGCCCGCGCGCCGATGGCGGCGAAGCTCGCAAAGGCCACGATCAGCGCCATGGTGCGGATCATGATGTCGCCGTTCACCGCCAGCATGCGTTTCATCGCAGCCGGCTGGAGGGTTTCCGCGAGCGGGATCCGCAGCGGATTCGAGCCGAGCCGGCGCAGCACCAGGAGACCGAGCCCCGCCGCGATCGCCTCCGCCGCGAGCGTGCCGATGGCCGCCCCGGCCACACCCATCTCCAGCCCCACCACGAGCGCGACGGTGAGTGCGATGTTGATCAGATTGAGCCCGATCTGCAGCGCGAAGCCAAGATCGGTGCGTCCGCGCCCGATCATCGAGCCGAGAATGGCGTAATTCGCCAGCGTGAAGGGCGCAGCCCAGATGCGGATATAAAAGTAAAGTGCGAGCGCCGCATTCACCTCGTCGCTCGCCCCCATCATCGAGAAAGCGATCAGCCCGATCGGCCATTGCAGCACGATCAGCGCGAGCCCGACGAGCAACCCGACGGCGATGGCGCGCGCGAGCGCCCGATCGACCTCGCGATCATCCCCGGCACCGGTCGCCTGTGCGGTGAGCCCGGCCGTGCCCATACGCAGGGCGCCGAAGCTCCAGAACAGAAAATCGAAAATCACACCGCCGAGGGCGACGGCGCCCAGCAGAGCGGCATCGCCGAGGCGCCCGATCACGGTCATGTCGACGAGGCCGAGAAGCGGCGTCGTCATATGCGACAGCGTCATCGGCACCGCGATGACGAGCATGCGCCGATGCGAGACCTCGACCGAGCGCACGGGCCCGTGCGAAGGCATATCCGCGCTCAATCCCGTAGCCCGCTCAACGACCGCGAATCATCGCGAAAAGGCGTATCACGATCCAGATCGGAATGACGATCATGGCGCCGTAGACGAGCCACATGCCGAGCGTCCCGAAGGCCTCGAAGCCCATGCTCCACAAGGATTCGAACATCCCGATCAGGTTGTCGAGCAGACGCTGCGGCGTCAGCCCGAGCATCGCCATGAAGGCGCCGACCAGGAGCGACAGGAATGCCAGCCGCACCAGCACGCCGCCCAGCGAACCGCCGATCACCCGCCGAAATCCACCCGCCATCTCGTCCCCGTCCTGTCAGCATGGAGCTATCCATGCCGTCTTGACCCGTTCGCACGCGAAGCGCAAGGGGCATAGGCGAGCAAGAGGACGCGCAAGGGAATGCCGGCGCGTCGATCACGAGACCCGCTCGAGCGCGATCGCGGCCCCCTGCCCCACGCCCACACACATGGTCGCGAGCGCATAGCGCCCGCCGCGCCGTGCCAGTTCGCGCGCCGCCGTCGCCGTGATGCGAGCCCCGGACATGCCGAGCGGATGGCCGAGCGCGATGGCGCCGCCATTCGCATTGACGAAATCGGCGTCATCGGCGATGCCGAGTTCGCGCAGGCTCGCAAGGCCCTGCGAGGCGAAGGCCTCGTTGAGTTCGACGACGTCGAAATCCGAGATCTTCAGCCCGAGCCGATCCGCGAGCTTCTGCGAAGCCGGAGCCGGGCCGATCCCCATGATACGCGGCGCGACGCCCGCGCTGGCGAGGCCGAGCACCCGGGCGATCGGGGTCAGACCGTATTTCTCGACCGCCGCCCCCGAGGCCACGATCATCGCCGCCGCACCGTCATTGACGCCCGAGGCGTTGCCGGCGGTGACGGTGCCGGGATCGCGAAACGGCGTCTTCAGCTTGGCGAGCATTTCCATCGTCGTTTCGGGACGCGGATGCTCGTCGGTATCGACGATGGTCACCTCGCCCTTGCGACCCTTGATCTCAACCGGGGTGATCTCGCCGGCGAAATAGCCCTCCGCCTGCGCCCTCGCGGCGCGCTGCTGCGAGCGCAGGGCGAAAGCGTCCTGGTCCTCGCGCGAGATGCCGTATTGCTCGGCGACGTTCTCACCGGTCTCGGGCATGGAATCGACGCCGTATTGCTTCTTCATCAGCGGGTTGACGAAACGCCAGCCGATGGTGGTGTCGTAGATTTCGGCGCTCCGCTGGAAAGCGGCTTCCGCCTTGCCCATGACGAAGGGCGCGCGGGTCATGCTCTCGACGCCACCGGCAATGGCGAGGTCGATCTCCCCCGCCTTGATCGCCCGCGCGGCAGCACCGACCGCCTCCATGCCGGAAGCGCAGAGCCGATTGAGCGTGACGCCGGGAACCGTCTCGGGCAGGCCCGCGAGCAGGCTCGCCATGCGCGCGACGTTGCGGTTGTCCTCGCCGGCCTGGTTGGCATTGCCGAAATAGACCTCTTCGACCGCCTCGGCCAGAGCCGGATTGCGTGCGATCAGCGCGCGCAGGGGGATGGCGCCGAGATCGTCCGTGCGCACCTTCGCGAGCGCGCCGCCGAAGCGGCCGATCGGGGTGCGCAGATAATCGCAGATGAAGGCTTCGGCCATGGTCTCGTCTCCTCCGTTTCGCGCAGTCGCGCGCATTCATCGTTGCGCGTCTGCGTGCTTTTTCCGCCTCTGGGGATCACCAGCCCGGGGCCCCGCGTCAAGCCGCGCGGATACCGCTGCGGCATGCGCGTTGCGCCCATCACACGTCGCGGATCACGGGCTCGAGGCCGGCTGCGACGGAGAGAAGGCGTGCATCATGGCCGTTGCGGGTGACGAACATGATCCCCGCCGGGCGCGCGAGCCCCTGCATGGGCAGCGAGATGCCGGTCAGATCGAACTGGTTACCCCAGGTCGTATTGCGCAGCATCAGCACATTGGCCTTCATATAGCGGTCGAAATCGGCTTCGAGCTCCGCGATCGGCAGTGCCGATGTCGCGGTCGCGGGCAAGGCCACCACGTCCCATGCGGCGAGGCGCTCATCCATCCGCGCGATCAGTTCGTCCCGCGCACGCATCAGCCGGATATAGCCGGCGGCGGGCATCGTCGCACCCATGCGGATACGCGTGATCACCAGCGGATCGAACAGCTTGTCGTCGAAACCCATGTGATTGGCATGAACCGCAGCCGCCTCGATCGCGACGAGCGGCGCATCCGCCATCAGGCCGCCCATCGCCTCCAGAAGGTCCTCGATATCGATATCGACGATCCGCGCGCCGGCGCGCTCGAGCCGCGCGAGATTGTCCTCGAAGGCGTTCGCGACCATCTCCTCGGTCTGGGTGAAGAGCCGCCCGCGCGGCACGCCGATGCGCAGGCCGGCCACATCCATGGGTGCGAGGGGACGCGGCTCCCCGCCGGCCATGATCGCATCCGCCGCCACACAATCAGCGACGGTGCGGGCAAGCGGGCCGATCGAATCGAGCGCGTAGGAAAGCGGATAGGCGCCATCCGTCGGCACCCGGCCCGAGGTCGGCTTGAAGCCGACACAGCCATTGAGCGAGGCGGGGATGCGCACCGAGCCGCCGGTATCCGTGCCGATGGCGATCTCCGCCGTCCCCTCGCCCACGCTGACGCCGGCGCCGGAGGAGGATCCACCGGGGATACGCTTCGGATCCGCGGCGCAGCCCGGTGTCCCGTAATGCGGGTTGATGCCGATCCCGGAAAAGGCGAATTCGGACATGTTGGTCTTGCCCGTGATCACCGCACCCGCCCGGCGCAGACGCGCGACGATCGGCGCATCAGCATGCGCGGGAGGCGCATCGCGCAGGATAACCGAGCCCGCGAGCGTCGTCTCGCCGGCGACGTCGAACAGATCCTTGATCGAGACGATGCGCCCGTCGAGCGGGCCGAGGCTGATCCCGGCCTTGCGGCGCGCATCAGCCGCATCGGCGGCGAGCCGCGCTTCCTGCTTGTAGAGCTTCGTATAGACCTTTTCATCGCCCGCGCGCGCATCGAGACGGGCGAGGACGGATTCGAGCTGATCGCGGATCGTGTTCATGACGGCCTTTCGGAGCGGGCGGTGATGCGTCGTAGCTTTTGCCGCCGTCGCGCAAACAGCATGACGGCGGAATTCCATATCACGGCGATGGCGAGCCCGCCCGTCAAGGCGAGGGCCGACCCAAACGGGATTGCCGCCACGCTCACGCTTCCGATCGCGATCCCGAATCCCATCAGGCCGGGGAAGCCGTTGAGCATGACCTGCCCCGTCGGCACGCCGCCGATGCGCGGATGCAGGATGATCACGAGCGAACTCAGAACCAGCGGCAGGATCGCGAGCACCCCGGCGGCGGCGGGTCCGGCGATGCGCCCGGATATCACCACGGCGGCGACGAGCAGCATCACCGTGATCGCCCGCAGCGGCATGTCGAAGGGCGTGCGTGGGGCCGGCGGCGGGCGCTCGTCGCCGAGCTTGCGACGGATGGCGAGAAAGGCGCCGGTGAAGACGACGAAGCTGATCGCGAGCGTGACCCACAGATCGGGATCGAGCGTGCGCATCACGAAGACCGCCCCGCCCCATCCCGCGAATCCGGCGGCGAGCGCGGGAAGCAACCGCCGCCCCGGCGCCACCGTGGCATAGGCGAGCACGAAAAACGCGTTGCCGACATTCACCTGCATGCCGATCCGCGTCGCCTCCGCGAGGAAGGCGGGGCCGTGATCCATGGCGAGATAGACGAAGTTCGGCCCCGCCGAGAGCGGCAGGGTCGCGATCATCGCTCCAGCGAGCGGACCGCTGCGCTCGACCACGAACGAAGCCGTGACCACGAGAAGGGCACTCGCCGTCATTTTCAGCAGGAGTTGCAACCAGAATGGGTCGTCCAGACCAGGCATTTCACGACCTGCCCGAGTGAGAATTATCGAAGAACATGCTAACCTGTCATTTAACCGCCGCTTTTGCGCACTATGTACGCTTCAATCGCAATACGGAGCATTTTGGGCTCCCGCAATAACAACCGTTTGGGGAAAACCATGCTTGCCGATCACACTATTGCACCGATCGATGCGCAGGCAGACGCTGCGGGCATCGATGCCGCGCGGCGCGCCTCCGCGTTCAACCTGTTCCGCCGCCGCGAATCGCCCGATCTGTTCTGCGCCGTCCCGGAAGACCGCGTCGTCCCGCCCTTCATCGAAGGCGAGAGCTGGGAGTTCGGCGGGCGTATCGCCGCCGATTCCGTGGAGCAACCCGGCTTCGACGGCGGCGTCGCATCGCGCGCCTCGCGCTTCAACGGTTTCTATCTGTTCCAGAGCTGGAACCACTGCAAATGACGGCGGCGGGCACCCGGCCCGCCCCCCTCTCACGCATCGACTGCATGACACTTCGGCCTAGATCCGGCACGGGGTGCGAAACCGCGTGGGAGCTTGACAGCGCCCCTGCCCTGCGCCAGCGTCGTTTCATTGAAGATTTTCGGAAATCTCGAAGGATTCGATGTTCGGGCGGGGCAATCAGGAGACCGAAGCGAGCGTGGTGCGTCTGCTTGCGGCGCAGCTGCGTCGCGATATCGCGTTCGGCGTTCTCGCACCGGATACCCGGCTCAAGATCGATGATCTGCGCACCCGCTACGGCGGCTCGGCGCATTCCTTCCGCGAGGCGCTGACGCTGCTTGCCGGCGAGGGTCTCGTCGAGGCACAGGCGCAGCGCGGCTTTCGCGTCGCCTCCGCCACCGGCGCCGATCTCGAAGACATCCAGCGCATGCGCGCCCGCATCGAGACACTCGGCCTTGAATGGTCGCTCGCCCACGCCGATCCCTCCTGGGAAGCCGCCCTCGTGGGCGCGCACCACGCGCTGAGCCGCACGATCGCGGCGGTGCGCCGCGATCCCGCCGCCGAAGCGCTCGCCTGGGACGAAGCCGTATCGCGGTTTCACGCGGCGCTCGTCGCCAATTGCCGCTCTCCGCGCCTGATCAGTTTCCAGGAACGCCTCGCCGTCGAGAGCCGGCGTTTTCGCCTCGCCGCGCTGATCGAGGGCCGCATCGACCACGACGCTGAGGAGCGGCTGCGCGGAAAAATCCTCGATGCCGTACTCGCGCGCGACTGCGCCGAGGCGACGGCGCATCTGACAACCCTCTTCCAGCCGGCAGCCGGGGCCGGCACGGATCTTACGCAATAACCGGCATATCGGGAGGACAACATGTTTCGACTTACACGCAGAGGCTTCGGCGGCGTCGTCGCCGGAGTGCTCGCAACCGCCGCATTCACCGGCAACCGCGCCTTCGCCCAGGGCACGCGCGTGCGCGTCGGGTTGCTTTCGCTGACCTCGCACGCACCCTCCATCATCGCGGCGGCCAAGGGCTATTTCGCCGATGAGGGGCTCGACGTGGAATTCGTCATGTTCCAGGCGGCGCAGCCCATGGCCGTGGCGATCGCCTCGAACGACGTCGATTTCGGCGTCACCGCGATTTCCGGCGGCCTGATCAGCCTGGCCGAGCGCGGCGCGGTGAAGGTGATCGGCGGCGCGCTCCAGGAGAGCACGGACATACCGGGCCAGAAGATCCTCGTCTCGAAGGCGGCCTACGAATCCGGCATCACCACGCCGGCCGGTCTCGAAGGGACTCGTTTCGGCATCACCACGGCGGGCTCGTCCTTCCACTACATGGCCCACAAGATCGCCGACGGCGAAGGCTTCGCCCGCGATTCGCTCCAGCTCGTCCCCCTCAACGGCGTGCCCGCAGTGATCGCCTCGCTGCGTTCGGGACAGGTCGACGCCTGGTCGATCGTGCCCAATATCGCCGGCGGCCTGGTCGCGAGCGGTGACGTGTTCGAGATCGGCGACATCTCCGATTACATCGAAGATTATCAGGTCACCACGATCTTCACCTCCTCGCGCATCGCGGCGGACGAACCCGACATGGTCCGCGCCTTCCTCGCCGGCTTCTCGCGTGGCGTGGACGATTACAACGCCGCCCTCGTCGAGATGACGATGAGCGAGGACGAGGTCGTCGAGATCAGCCGCATGATCCACGAATACGTCTATACGGATCGCCCCTTCGAGAATGCCGATCCGGCGATCCGCGCTGGCGCGATGCGCATCAACGCCGATGCGCGCATGAACCTGACCAGCATTCGCGATCAGCTCGAATGGTTCGTCTCCGAGGGCCTCGTCCCGGCGGATGCCTCGATCGAGACGCTCGTCGATGCGAGCTATGTCGAGACCTACTGATCATAGGCATTGATCCTCGAGCCTGCGGGCCGCACCGTTCGGTCGCGGCCCGCCCGGCGAAGATGTGGAACAGATCATGGAATTGCGTATCGAAGGCGTCAGCCACGATTACGGCGAGACGCAGGTTCTGCGCGATATCGGCTTCAGCGTCGCGCCGGGCGAGATCGTGTGCATCATCGGGCCATCGGGCTGCGGGAAATCCACGCTGCTGCGCTTCATCGGCGGGCTGGAGCGCCCCGACAGTGGGCAGGTGCTGATCGCCGGTGAGCCGCCGACGGATTCGCTCAACCCGATCACCTACATCTTCCAGGATTTTGCCCTGCTGCCCTGGCGTACCGTCGAGGGCAATATCAGCCTCGTCCTGGAGGATCACGGCATTCGCGGCGCGCAATCCCGGGCGATCATCGACGATGTGCTCGCGCGCACCAAGCTGACCGATTTCGCCCGCGCCTGGCCGCGCCAACTCTCCGGCGGCATGAAGCAACGCGTCGCCATCGCCCGCGCGCTCGCGGTGCGCCCCGCGGTGATGCTTATGGACGAGCCGCTCTCGGCGCTCGACAGCCAGACCCGCGAATTGCTGCTCGACGATCTGATCGACCTGTGGAAACGCGAGCGCTTCTCGGCGGCCTACGTGACCCACAATCTGGCCGAGGCCGTTCGTCTCGGCCATCGCATCATGGTGCTGTCGCGCCGCCCCGGCCGCATCCGCGAGATGGTCACGATCGACATCCCCCTCGATGAGCGTCCCGACCGGATCGTGGAGCTCGAGAAAGTCCAGCGGCGCCTTTGGGAAGCCATGCGCGACGAGGCCCGTGCGGCAGACAGGGAGCTCTCCGATGTCGGCTGAAACCACCGTGAGCAACGTCTCGACCGCGGCCTCGGGCAAGGCCTCGGGCAAGGCCTCCGGCGAGGCGGCATCGCAGGGCGAGACCCTGCGCGAGGTACCGCTGCAGAAGGCCGCGCAGGGCGGAGCCGGCCTACGCCCGGTGCCGTTTCGCGGCGGCGGCTTCACCTACAGGCCGATCGCCCTGATCTCGCCGCTCGTCTTCATCGCGCTGATCGGCCTCTGGGAACTGGGTTCGCAATCCGGCGTGATCAGCCCGATCGCCCTGCCCGCCCCGTCCGCGGCCTTCGCCGCCTTCATGGATCTCGTGCGCACGGGAACGCTGTGGCGTCATCTCGAAGCGAGCCTTTTCCGGCTGGTCGTCGGCTGGACGCTCGGTACCGCGATCGGCGTCTCGGTCGGGCTCGCCATCGCCTTGTTCTCGGTGGTGCGCGCCGGGCTCTCGCCCATCGTCTCCGCGCTGTTCCCGATCCCCAAGATCGCGCTTCTGCCGCTCTTTATCGTCTGGTTCGGCATCGGTGAGGGTTCGAAGGTCGCGACCATTCTCTTCGGCGCCTTCTTCCCCACCGTGATCGCGACCTATGGCGGCGTCGACAATGTCGACCGCAATCTCATCCGGATGGGGCAGTCCTTCGGTCTGTCCTGGCTGTCGATCGTGCGCAAGATCATCATCCCCGGCGCGATGCCGGCGATCCTCTCCGGCTTCCGGATTTCGGCCTCGATCGCCATCGTGCTGCTCGTCGCCGCCGAGATGATCGGCGCGCAATTCGGCATCGGCGCCTATATCCTGATGGCGGGATCGCTGTTTGCGATCGAGCAGCTCATCGCCGGCGTGGCCATGCTCTCGATACTGGGCCTGACGATCAGCTGGCTGATCGGGCGGGCCGAGCGCTTCTTCCTCACCTGGAGAACCTGAAGCGAGGCGCGTTTCGCCGGCACGGATTTGCCGAAAACCCGAACCACATGGGTGGTTTCCACACTTGCCCGAGCGTCAAGCTCGGGCAAAGTGCGCTTTCTCTACGAAAGCAGGCGAAAACGGGGGCGAGGGTGACACAGCAAAACGCGGCTGACGGACGGGTGGACATGGTGCCGCCCTGGCGCATCGGCGTCGATGTGGGCGGCACCTTCACCGATCTCGTCATGGTCGATGCGCAAGGCGCGCTCATGATCGTCAAGACCCCCTCGGTCCCGGCCAACCCCGGTGAGGGCGTTCTCGATGCCGTGCGCAAGGCGGCTGCTCAAATCGGCATGCCGGTCGGCGATTTCCTCGCGCAATGCCGGCTCTTCGTGCACGGATCGACGGTCGCGACCAATACGGTGCTGGAAGGCAAGGGCGCGAAGGTCGGGCTCCTCACCACCCACGGCTTTCGCGACAGCCTCGAAATCCGGCGCGGCATGCGCGAGAACCCCTGGGATCACCGCAAACCCTTCCCGCCGGTGCTCGTCCCG
>JBJHBI010000066.1:0-22122 GCA_050485405.1 Salinarimonadaceae bacterium | reverse complement strand
GGCGTGGAAAAAGCCTTCTTCCCGGATGGAAAAATCAAGGCGAACTTTCTATGCAATCTCGGTTATGGTGATCCCGACAGCCTGTTTCCGAGGCTGCCGCGATTCGCGTTCGACGATGTCTGCGCGATCGTGTGAGGGTCGACACGTTGCGTAATTCAAGTCTCGGGAGAGGATTGTGCGGGTTCTGGCGATCGATACGGCGCTCGGCGCCTGCTCGGCCTGCATCCTCGATGCCGGGGCGACGACGCCGCTCGCCGCCGAGACGCTCATCATGGAGCGCGGCCACGCCGAGGCGCTGATGCCGCTCGTCGGGCGCGTCGCCGAGGCGGTGCCCGGCGCCTTCGAGAGCATCGACCGCGTCGCCGTGACGATCGGCCCCGGCAGCTTCACCGGCATGCGCGTGGGGATTTCGGCTGCGCGCGCCATCGGGCTCGCCGCCAATGTGCCCGTCGTCGGCGTCACCACTTTGTCGGCTCTGCTCGCGCCTCTCGTTGCGGCGGGGGATCGCCGGCTGATCGCGGCTGCGATCGATGCCCGCCACGGGGCGGTCTATTTCCAGGCCGTGGCGCCGGCCGGGCGCAGCATCGTCGCGCCCTCGCATATCAGCATCCGCGAGGCGGTGCGTTATCTCGGATCGGGCCCCGTGGCGCTGACCGGATCGGCGGCGAGCCTCGTCGCGGCGGAGGCCATGCAGGCCGGCGTCAGCGTGTCGAGCGCGCTCGCCGAAGATGCCCCCGATATCCTCTTCGTCGCCCGCCTCGGTATGGCCGCAGATCCCGGTCAGGCTCTGCCGAAACCGTTTTACTTGCGCGCACCCGATGCGCGCCCGCAGGATGCGGCAAGGATTGCGAGGCGCTGACCCATGATTTCCTGGTTTGCAGCCACGGCGCCCGCGAGCGTCATGCCCCTCTCGATCGAGCATACCCGCGAGCTCGCCGCTCTGCATGCCGCCGCCTTCGCCCGCCCTTGGAGCGCCTTCGATTTCGAGCGCCTGCTCGTCGAGCGCGACGTCTATGGCGACGGGCTCTTCCTCGGCGAGGCGCGCCCGCCGCAGGGTTTCTGCCTCTCGCGCGTGCGCCGCGACGAAGCGGAAGTGCTCACCATCGCGATATCACCCGCCCTGCGCGGCAAGGGCCATGCCCGCCAGCTCCTGCACAGCCATCTGGAGACGTTGCGCGCCCGCCGCGTCATCCGCGTGCATCTGGAGGTGGATGAGGGCAACAAGCCCGCGCTCGCGCTCTATGCCCGCTTCGGCTTCACCGAGATCGGCCGCCGCGCCGGTGGTGCGCGCCTCGCTGACGGCGAGCGCGCCACGGCGATCCTGATGGCGGCGGATCTGTAAGGCGATGGAAAGCGGGGCGGCGCCATCTCTGACGGCGCGCATCACGCGGGCCGTCACGATCGCCGCGAAGGCGCTCATCCTCGTCCTCGTCTTCTGCGCGCTCTGGCCCTTTCATATCGTCTCCCTGCGCCGCCATGGCCGGCTCGCGCGGCGGCTGCCGATCCTCTTCCACCGCATCGCCGGCACGCTGATCGGCCTGCGCATCCATGAGAGCGGCACCCGCCCGCATGACGTGCCGGCGCTGATCCTTTCCAACCATTCCTCCTGGATCGACATCGTCGCGCTCTCCGCGCTCGCGCCCGTCTCCTTCGTGGCGAAATCCGAGATCGCCGGCTGGCCGGTCTTCGGGACGCTCGCGCGGCTGCAACGCTCCATCTTCGTCGACCGCAACGACCGCCGCGCCACCGGCGAGATCGCGCAGACCATGGCGCGCCGGCTGGGGCGCGGCGAGTGGATCGTGCTCTTCGCCGAGGGCACCACGAGCGACGGCAACCGCGTCCTGCCCTTCAAGGCGCCGTTGGTGGGGGCTGCGCGCATGGCGCTCGATCCGGGAAATGGAGCATCCGCAGCGCTTCTCCCGGCCCTGCTGCTGCAACCGCTCGCCATCACCTATACCCGCCGCAACGGCCTGCCGCTGACGCGCCGCGAGCGGCCCGATCTGTGCTGGTACGGCGATATGGATCTCCTCCCCCATCTCGCCGATATCCTCGCCGGCGGCTCCATCGACGTGGTGATCCACTGGGGCACGCCCCGCGCCTTCGATGCGCGAAGCGACCGCAAGGCCATGACCCGCGACGCATGGGCCGCCGTCCGCGAGGCGGTCAGCCGGGCGAACCGGGGGCTGGATGTGGCGGGGGAGGGGGATGCAGGCGAGGGCGAGGGCGCGGGGGAAGGCGAGCGCGAGGAAGACGCCTCCCGCGCGGCTGCGTCCCCGGCGCATCCCGCATCGGCATGATGCGCCTCGTCCGCGCCGGGCGGATCGGTTAGCATAAGGAAAGAATACGCAAGATCATCATCACGGGAGGACGCCATGGCCGATCAGGATACCGTCACAGAGGCCTTTCTCGACGCCTTCGCCGAGGCCTGGAACCGCCACGACCCGGACGCCATCCTCGCCATGATGACCCCCGACTGCGCCTTCCTCCCCGCCACCGGCCCCAATGCCGACGGGACGCGCTTCGAAGGCCAGGCCGCCGTCCGCGCCGGCATCGAGACCTTCTTCAAGAACTTCCCCGATGCCAGCTGGAACGACCCGAAACACTTCATCACCGGCAACCGCGGCGTCACCGAATGGCTCTTCAAAGCCACCGGCCCGAATGGCAAGATCGAAACCTATGGCTGCGATATTTTCACCTTCAAGGACGGGAAGATCGCGGTGAAGGATTCGTATCGGAAGAATCGGGTGGGGTGATAAAAAATATGAGGGAATGAACGTGCCTGCCAAAGAATAGCAGTGCTTAATCTTCCCAATCCTCGTCAAGATCCAGAGTTTCGATTTCTTGATCATAAAATGATTGGCGGTGAAGGTGTATATTCACCCTAGATGCCACGTTCTTCGGTGGTGTATTTATTCCAATACTCTCATCTATACTTGTATTCAGTATCATTTCCTCGCCCCATATTTGTAATTTTCCACTCCATGCTTTGCTTTTATAGATTAATTGGTTCGCTGCTTCATTGAAGGTCCAGTTCAGTTCTTTGCTTCTAATGATAAACCAAGCATCTTCGGTAGGGTAATCAATTCGATCAAGCGGTCGATTTGCATACCCGCTAGGCTCTCGTGGTCGAGTGCTTCCCCAGTCGCCGTAAATTATACGATTTCTATTAGTGTTTCTGGAAATTTGAGAAACAAGTTGTCTGTTGGCAAATGGAACACGCCTAATTCCATCAAAACTTGTAAATAGTTTTGGCATAGATGTACACGACAAAATAGTAGGAATGTCAGCATCAACCTTCTTTAACGCATTAGATACGAGTCCTTCAAACCACGACGAAAGCGTCAATGCATCATTGGTCCAGCCTCCTTCAAGTATAATTGCAAAATCCGCGGAGCCAGTCGCCGCAATTGCAGCGATTGATATCTCTTTATTGGGTTGAAAAGGCGTTATTCTAAGGCAGTACGGTCGTTCTATTTTTTGAAAGGCATATATTTGATTTCGTATTTCATTTTCGCTTACGTTATATACCTGAATGCAGGGATATATATTTTCATGCTGTGAAATAAATTCTATCCAATTTTTATAATTATTTTCAGGGTTGATTAAGTCCAGCATCTCCTGTTGTGGAGCGCTTTCTAAGTTCGTTAGCTCGTAGTCACGATCGATATCCAAAAAGTACTTTCTTTTTGGAAAAGCTCTTTCTATCCGTTCGATGGATTTTGAAAGTGAACTTGAATTTGCCCAAGGTGCAAGCAAAAAACACGGAAACATCCGGTCCTTTGTTGCCGCCGGCAGGAAAGACAACCCATTCATCTCGCTAGGCCGAATTGCTAGCGTTGGAACATAATTGATATTCTCTAGTATCATATTCAATTCCTAGGCGACTTGTTGCAAAAGAGAAAGACGTATTTCCATTGCAGCTTTTGATACTTGGAATATCTCTGCGAGAGCTTCAACTGTTTCGTCCGTTATGATTCCATTAAATCTCTTACTCAATACATCTCTAACTTGCTTAATTGGCATAACTATCTCAGCGGCTAAGCGATTAGCTTCGAATTCGATTTGTTCCGGTGCTCCTGAGCGATAAAGAACATTATCTTTAATTCCCTCAGGCGAGCTTTCAATTAATTCAAGATGCAGAAAGAAATGTGCGAGCTCATGCGCAATTGTAAACCGCTGCCGTTCTCTGCTTTCATGTCGGTTCACGCGAATCATAATTTGATTCCCGTTGCGCATAATCTGACCGGACACGCCGGTAGGCAAGCTTGAAACCTTAATAGCAATACCAAGCTCGTCCGCGAGTTTGCCGACTTTTACAGGATAATGCGACAAATATTTTTCTAATATTTGTCGTTTGTCTGGCTCGATACGAGAAAGTTCGCGCGGGGCCATTGGATTCCTCCTACCTTTCTTCTGAGCCGGTTGGGTCAAATCCGTCTGATAGCTCAGAAAGTTGTTCTCGCGAAAATACGACATCATTGATTCTGCTTTTAATCGCATCTTCCGATAATTCTTTCTTTATGACTTTTTCAACAGTTTCGTTGGCGCTTCTAATGGCTCGATTTTCTATTTCACGAAATGAAAAAATAGCAATTATCCCAATTCCAATTGCCGTTACAGCTAGAACAACAGTAGCTGTTGTCAGCATAACAGAAATATGGCTCAAAAATAATGACGGATTATTTCTAATAAAATTTGAATTCAAAGATATATCGTTGTTTGGTATAAAAATTCCGAAATAAAAAAGCAGATAGGAAGCAATAACCCCGGTAATGAATATAAAAATGTAGCTGACAGCTTTCATGATACAGCCTGTCCCTAATGAAAAAATACAAGCTACGAAAATAAGTTTTCATTTCGTTCATGTCAATAGGCGCAGCCGGAATACGCCGTTGCCGTGCGATCGAGGCAAGGACAGGAGTTGGTCGAGGCAATGCGGGGTGTGTTGTGCTCATTGGGATGCGTGGAATGTCCTTTTTTGGGGGGGGTAGAGTGCCGGTCTGTATCAAATCAGTGGCTTCACATCCCCCTCAACACCTCCCGATCCTCCCCCATAATCTCCTCCGCAACCTTCATCTGCCCCTCAAACTCCGCGCTCCACATCGTCAAACGGTAGCCGCCGCCTGCCGCTTCGGTGAGGCAGAGTGTGTCGCCTTTGCGGGCTCCGAGGCGGGTCATGACGGTATCGGGGAGAACCACGCCGGCGGCTTCGCCGATGCTGATGATGTCGAGCTTGTGCATCGTGCTTTCCCTTGCCACCCCGACCCCAATTTCCCCCACAACCCATGTTGCATATACGTTCCAAATCGCCTATAAAAGATTGCGAGCCGAGCGAGAGGAGGCACCCTCTCACCCGGCCCTGACCACTAGAAAAGGATAGATTTTCCAATGGCTGCAATCAGCGATACCAAAACCGCCCCCGTGGCGGAAGTGATCTCGTCATGTCCGGTTTCGATTTGTGTCGGCGGCGCTGAATTCAGCGTCACGGTTCCGGCAGGGAATCGTCTCGCAGCGAAAGGGGGCCGTCATGCGTGATTCGCACGATCCGCGCGCTCCCGGTGCCGCGCCCAACAGTGCCGCGTCAGAGGGCTCCGCGCCCGAAGGCCCGCCCCCGCATAAGGTGACCCAGGCCGACATCGCCTGGCTCGCCCGCATCTTCGCCGGGCGCTCGCCGGCCGAGATCGTCCAGCTCAAGGCCGTCTTCGACGCCTTCGCCGCCGCCGCGCCACCCCCGGCGATCCCCGAACCGGCCCAGATCGCGCTCCTCGACGTCACCGACGACCTCGACCATATGCGCGCCCTCATCATCGCCCTCGACATGGCCTTCGCCGATCTCCACGAATGCGAATTCCGCCAGGCGCTCAGCACCCTATCCGACACCATCCTCACCCGCCTCCAATCCATCCGCACCCGCATAAACGAGGTCCGCAACCCGGGTCGCGACGGCGCCGACGAGGAAGAGAAAGACCGAAAACGCCGGGAGTAACCCATCTCCCCTCTCCCACCGAGGAGAGGGGCCGGGGGTGAGGGGCACCGATGCAGAGCTTTGCGGCATCAAGATCAACCACCCCGCCGCCACCCTCACCCCTGTCCCCTCTCCGGAAGGGAGAGGGGAACGCCGGCATCACTCGCCGTGCGAAAACATTGGCCGGGGAGGGGATGCAGCACAATCTCCCCTCTCCCTCCGCGGAGCGGGGCCGGGGGTGAGGGGCGCCGATGCAGAGCTTTGCGGCATCAAGATCAACCACCCCGCCACCACCCTCACCCCTGTCCCTTCTCCGCAAGGAAGAGGGGAACGCCGGCATCACTCGCCGTGCGAAAACATTGGCCGGGGAGGGGATGCAACGCAATCTCCCCTCTCCCTCCGCGGAGAGAGGCCGGGGGTGAGGGGCGCCGATGCAGAGCTTTGCGGCATCAAGATCAACCACCCCGCCCCCACCCTCACCCCTGTCCCCTCTCCCCAAGGAAGAGGGCAACGCTGGCATCACTCGCCGTGCGAAAACAATCAGCCGCGCGGGGGATACACCCCTGTCCTCTCACCACGAGATTGCCGGGAAAAGCCAGGAGCACCGACATCCATGACGCCGGACAAAATCGATGCCGACCGCCGCCGGCAGCAACGCAGTCGCGCGCGCGCCATGCGCCGGCGGCCGACGGAAGCCGAGCGGAAACTCTGGTGGCACCTGCGCCGGCGCATTCCGCTGGCGGGAACCTACTTTCGGCGGCAGGTCCCGCTCGATCGATACATCGTGGATTTCGCCTGCCTCGGCGCGCGGCTGGTGATCGAGGTCGATGGCGGCGGGCATGCCAGGGATGAAGCAGCCCGCCGGGACGCGGCACGCACCCGGGATCTCGAGGCCCTCGGATTCACGGTGCTGAGGTTCGCCAACGCCCAAATCCATCAGGAGATCGAAAGCGTCATCGAAACCATCCACGCCCGTATCGCCGAGCAAAACCCGCAAACCCTGCCGCCGGTGTAATGCCACCCCGTGCACAAACCGCAAGAAATCGAGCAGGCGCGTCCAGGGTGCGGGTCTGTCTCCGAGGCATCGGGCCGGCGCCCGGTCAGCCAGCCTGCCCCTTGTCCTCCCCTCGGGTGCAAGGCTGGTCAAAGCGAGCGGAGCACCATCGCGCGCGGGAATGCGTGAAATCGCTCTATGCAGCCGGGGCGGCGCGTGCGAAGAGGCGGGCTGCCGGGTCGATCGGCCCGGCGACGCGCTCCAGCTTTCGAGAACCGGATCCAACATCATGTCCGACAAGGTTTCCCCCCTCGCTCCGCAATCCTATCCCCAGATGGACATCGTTCCGGGCGTCGTCCTCGCGACGGCGGAAGCCGGGATCAAGTATCGCGGGCGAACGGACGTGCTCTATGTCGGGCTGGCCGAGGGCACGCAGGCGGCGGGGGTGTTCACCCGCTCGAAATGTCCCTCGGCGGCGGTGGAATGGTGTCGGGCCAATCTCGGACGCGGCGGCGCACGCGCGCTGGTGGTGAATTCCGGCAATGCCAACGCCTTCACCGGAGTGAAGGGCGCCGCCTCCGTGGCACAGACCGCCGATATCGCCGCACGGGCCACCGGATGTGCGCCGCATGACGTGTTCATCGCCTCCACCGGCGTGATCGGCGAGCCGCTCGCCGCCGAGAAGTTCGAGGGCGTGCTCGAGGATTGCGCCGCCCGCGCCGTTCCCGATGCCTGGGATGCGGCGGCGCGCGCGATCATGACCACCGACACCTTCCCCAAATACGCCACCCGCAAGGTGATGATCGGGGAATGCGAGGTCGTCATCAACGGCATCGCCAAGGGCTCGGGCATGATCGCCCCCGACATGGCGACGATGCTCGCTTTCGTCTTCACCGATGCCCCGATTGCGCGGGAAGCGCTCCAGACGCTGATCGCGGGCGGTGCGGACCGTTCCTTCAACAGCATCACGGTGGATGGCGACACCTCGACCTCCGATACGCTGATGCTCTTTGCAACCGGCGACGCGGCCAAACGCGGCGCGCCGACGATCACGGACGCGGCCGACCCGCAGCTCGCGGCGGTTCGCGAGGCGCTCGACGATCTCCTGATCGAGCTCGCGCAATGGGTCGCGCGCGACGGGGAGGGCGCCTCGAAATTCGTCACGATCGACGTGGAAGGCGCCGTGAGCGATGCATCGGCGCGCACGATTGCGATGGCGATTGCCAATTCGCCGCTGGTCAAGACGGCGATCGCCGGCGAGGACGCCAATTGGGGCCGCATCGTCATGGCGGTGGGCAAGGCCGGTGAGCCGGCCGATCGCGACCGCCTCGCCATCCAGTTCGGCGAAATCCGCGTCGCCGTCGATGGCGAGCGCGATCCTTCCTATGTCGAGGAAAAGGTCGCCGCCGTGATGCGCGAGCAGGAGATCTCCATCCGGGTCGATATCGGACTCGGCGAGGGGCGTGCCCGCGTCTGGACCTGCGATCTGACCAAGGAATATATCGCGATCAACGCCGATTACCGCTCCTGAGGGCGCGTCCGGGTGTAGTCAGACGTGAAAAAGCCCGGTCTCGCGACCGGGCTTTCGTTTGCTTGCGGGATATGCCGCGCCTCAGAAATTGACGGCACGGGCGCGCTTGACCTGCGGCAATGCCTCGATTTTCTCCAGCACCTCGTCGCTCGCCGGCTGGTCGATCGAAACGAAGCAGATCGCATCGCCGCCCGGCGCGTCGCGCCCGAGGCTGAAGGTCGCGATATTCACGCCGGAATCACCCAGCAGCGAACCGAATGAGCCGATGAAGCCGGGCTTGTCCGCATTGCGAACATAGAGCATGTGCGGCGCGAATTCGGCATCGACGGCGATCCCGCGAATCTCGACGACGCGCGGCTTGCCGTCATGGAACACGGTGCCGCCGGCATGGCGGGGCATGTCCTGCGCATCGATGGTGATACGGATGAAGCTGTCGTAATCGCTCTGCTCGTTGTCGCGCTTGAGCTCCTCGACCATGATACCGCGCTCGCGCGCCACCAGCGGCGCCGAGACCATGTTGATCTCGGGCAGGAACGGGCGCAGGGCCCCGGTCACGGCGGCAGAAGTGAGGGCGCGGGTGTTCATGGCCGCGACCTCGCCCTCGTATTCGATGCGGATGCCCTTGATCTCGGCTTCGGTGAGCTGGCCGAGGAAGGAGCCGAGCTTCTCGGCGAGTGCCACGAAGGGGCGAAGACGCGGAGCCTCGTCGGCGGTGATCGAGGGGAAGTTGATGGCGTTCTCGATCGCGCCGGTGATCAGGTAGTTCGACATCTGCTCGGCCACCTGCAGCGCGACATTCTCCTGCGCCTCGGTCGTCGCCGCGCCCAGGTGCGGGGTGCAGACCACGTTGGGATGGCCGAAGAGCGGGTTCTCCTTGGCCGGCTCCTCCACGAACACGTCGAAGGCCGCACCGGCGACATGGCCCGAATCGAGGGCGGCGCGCAGGGCCACCTCGTCGACGAGACCGCCACGGGCGCAGTTGACGATGCGCACGCCCGGCTTCGTCTTCGCGATCGCCTCGGCGGAGAGGATGTTGCGGGTCTTGTCGGTGAGCGGCGTGTGCAGGGTGATGAAATCGGCGCGTGCGAGCAATTCGTCGAGCTCGACCTTCTCGACATTGAGCTCGCGCGCACGGTCCGCGCTCAGGAACGGATCATAGGCGATCACGTGCATGTGCAGGCCGTTGGCGCGGTTGGCGACGATCGCACCGATATTGCCGCAGCCGATCAGGCCGAGCGTCTTGGCGGTGATCTCCGTGCCCATGAAGCGGTTCTTCTCCCACTTGCCGGCCTGGGTGGAGGCATCTGCCTGCGGGATCTGACGGGCGAGCGCGAACATCATGGCGATGGCGTGCTCTGCGGTGGTGATCGAATTGCCGAAGGGCGTGTTCATCACGATCACGCCGCGCGCGGTCGCCGCCGGAAGATCGACATTGTCGACACCGATCCCGGCGCGCCCGACGACCTTGAGTCGGCTGGCGTTTTCCAGAATCTTCGGCGTCACCTTGGTGGCCGAGCGAATGGCGAGGCCGTCGTAATCGCCGATGATCGCGGCGAGCTTCTCCTTATCCTTGCCGAGATCGGGCTGGAAATCCACCTCGATGCCGCGCTGCTTGAAGATCTCGACAGCAGCGGGGGAGAGAGCGTCGGAAATGAGAACGCGAGGCTTGCTCATGAGCGTTGTCCTTGTGGTACGGCGCATCGGTGATGCGCGGGAATTCGGAAATGTCAGGCGTTTGCGCGCGTATCACCCCACCCTTGGTGCGGTGTCACCCCACCCCTACCCCTCCCCTTAGGGGAGGGATGGCCTTCATGAAGGGCTCGCCCGGTCTCCCTCCCCTAAGGGGAGGGATTGAGGGTGGGGTGCAGCGCGAAGCGCGAAAGCTCACGCGGCCTGCGCGAGCTTCGCCTTCTCCAGCGCGAAGGCCCAGTCGAGCCAGGGGGTGAGCGCCTCGAGATCGGACGTCTCGACCGTGGCGCCGCACCAGATGCGCAGGCCCGCCGGGGCGTCGCGATAGGCGCCGATATCGAAGGCCATGCCCTCGGCTTCGAGCGTCGCGACGATCCCCTTGGCGACCTTCGCCACGGCCTCATCGCCGGCGGCGAGCACGTCTGGATCGGCGATGGTGAGGCAGACGCTGGTATTGGAGGCGGTGGCCGGGTCGCGGGCGAGGTTGGCGACCCACGGCGTGCGGGCGACCCAGTCATGGATCACGCGGGCATTGGCATCGGCGCGGGCGACGAGCGCATCGAGCCCGCCCAGAGCCTTGGCCCATTTCAGCGCGTCGATGTAATCCTCGACGGCGAGCATGGAGGGCGTGTTGATGGTCTCGCCCTTGAAGATACCCTCGATCAGCTTGCCGCCCTTGGTCAGCCGGAAGATCTTGGGCAGCGGGCGGTCGGGGCTGTAGCTCTCCAGCCGTGCGACGGCGCGCGGCGAGAGGATCAGCATGCCGTGGGCGGCTTCACCGCCGAGCACCTTCTGCCAGGAATAGGTGACGACGTCGAGCTTGGCCCAGTCGAGCTTCTGCGCGAAGGCGGCGGAGGTGGCGTCGCAGATGGTGATGCCCTCGCGATCCGCCGCGATCCAGTCGGCATCGGGTACACGCACGCCCGAAGTGGTGCCGTTCCAGGTGAAGACGACGTCGCGGTTCCTGGTATCGAGCTTCGAGAGATCGGGCAGATCGCCGTAATCGGCCTTGATCACCTGCGCGTCGGCGAGCTTGAGCTGCTTGACGACATCCGTCACCCAGCCTTCGCCGAAGCTCTCCCAGGCGAGCATGTCCACGCCGCGGGCACCGAGCATGCTCCACATGGCCATCTCGACGGCGCCGGTATCGGAAGCGGGAACGATGCCGATACGGTAATCATCGGGAACCTGCAGCACTTCGCGGGTCAGCGCGATAGCTTCGGCGAGCTTCGCCTTGCCGATCTTGGCGCGATGCGAACGCCCGAGGGCGGCGTCGCCGAGGGCTGCGGGGGTCCATCCGGGGCGCTTGGCGCAGGGGCCGGACGAAAAGAAAGGCGCGCGCACGGGCGCGGCCGGCTTGGTCTGATTGGTCATTTATCTCCATCCTCTCAGATGGGCGCCTCCCGTTGGGGGGAGGTGTCCCGCGAACGGGTATGACGATGTTGACCGGCGCCGTCAACAGCCTCGCCTTGGGGAAGGCCGACACGCGAAGCGGCGCGCCGGGGTTCCGACGCGCCGCAAAGGCTTTCTGGCGATGGAGTTGTGCGATTCTCAGAATTTCACGGCGGCACCGGCGCGGAAATTGTGGAGGTTGACGTTCGCGCCGTTCAGATCGGGGAAGTGCAGATATTGCCACTCGCCGCGGATGAAGAGGTTTTCGGTGACCGATACGTCGACGCCCGCCCCGCCGGCGAGCCCGAAACCGGTGCGCCGCTTGCGACGGGTCTCATCACGAGGGCGCTGGTTATTGATATCTCCGCTCGCCAAATCTTCATCTTGGGTGTCTACGCGGGCATATGTTGTTGTCGTATAATTTGCAAGAGCAAGTCCACCCGTTACGAATGGCAGGAAGCTGCCCATGGTATAGCCGGCACGCGCGCGCAAAGTCATCAAATCACGGATTTCGACAGAAACTGAACCGCTTGCATCAATAGTATAGCGAGTGCCATTGTCATCGCGACGCCGGGCCATCTGGTCGGTGCCGGAGCTCGAAAGGCGCACGCGGCTATAATCAGCCTCAAATCCGAGTACTGCTTCATCAAATTGATAATTGAAGCCGGCAAATAGACCAAAATTACCTGAGTTCATAGCGCCTGTTCTAGGAGCAAGCCATTGATCAGCGCGAAGAATTTGGTTTGCGCGCGTGTTCCGCAGAAGGAAGCCGATCGAATCGCTGAGCGACCCGCTGAAGGAGGCGTTGCCGGTCACGGCCCCGGCGGTGCCGCCGAAATAGCCGCCCTCCCATGAAACCACGGGCGTCATCGTGGGGCCGCCATATTGCGTTCCGCGTAGCGGGCCGAAGTAATCGGCAGCCACGGCAGGTGCAGCCGGGGCGATGAGCGCGGCGAGGATTGCCGTCGAGATGAAGTATCTGGCCCGCATCGTCTGTCCTCTTCCAAGGCGCCGCGCCGGATACGCGGTGCCATGATGAATTCCTGCCTGATCGTGGTCGATTAACCTTAATATTGTCTTAGCGGCATCCACTGATTGCCTCAGTTGCCGAACTGCCATCTGAGGCCAGCCCGGAACTCGTGGGATTCGATCTTGCGCAAGGAGACGCTGCCGTGGCCCGCGGTGGCGGCGGTGCCTGCATTGTGCAGGTTGAGATAGCGATAGCCGAGATCGAGGCTGGTATTGGCCCCGGTATCGATCGCTACGCCCGCCATCAACGCCCAGGCGAAGTCGTTACGGTTGCGGCCCGGGAGCGTGGCGACGGTCGCGCCACCGGACGTGATCTCGTACTGGTTGAGACGCTTGGAAGAGAAGCCGAGGCCAGCGCCGATATAGGGCGTAAAGGCATACCAGGTGCCAAGATCGAGATAGGCGTTCGCGAGCACGGTCGTGGCCGAGAGCTGTCCCTGATGGTGCCAGTCCGCGCCGCCATCCCGGGTCCGACCGCGATAGCGGGCGTCGAACCGATGGTCGATGGTGACATCGGCACGTAGCCAGGAGTTGAACTGGTAGCCCGCGCCTGCGCCGAGGCTCATCGCCGAACCCATGCGCCGGTTCGTATGATCGCGCGTTCCCGGTGCGTCCTCGCTTACGGCGGAGCCGATCTTGGTCGAGCCGATGCCGACATCGCCGCGCAGGTACCAGCCGGTCCCGAGCGGGCGGTCTCCGATCAACGGCTTGTCGAGATCGGGCAGCGGCGGAAGCAGGTCGGCTGCATGTGCGAAATTGGCGGTGAAACCGACCATGATGGCCGCCGCGATGGGCAATACCCTCGACATGTCGAAGTCCTCGGCTGTGACGACGAATCGTTTTGCGCTGTCTGCGCGTTTGCTGGGGACGACTATGCGCGGCGATCGTTAAGTGATGATTAAGCTTAACAAAAAATTGCAATCCGGGATGTGCCAGGTCGAAAACGGCATGCCCGAAACGAAAAACGGCGCCACCGGGGCGCCGTTCTCGCTGATCGATTGTTCGCTGGCCGTCAGTGCTTGCGGATGGCCGGCTCGTCCCAATAGACGGGGGCCGGGGCAGGCGCGTCGAGCATCCAGCGCAAACCGACACGGACATCGTGCGAGTCGATCCGGTTGAACTTCCAAGGAGATACCGTGATCGGAGGAGGGGCGTTCGGCGTAATGGCGCGCGGCGGCCCTCCGGTCTGTCCACGACCCATGTTCAGATAGCGATAGCCGACATCGAGAGACATCGCGTCGGTGAACTGGTAGGCGAAGCCGGTATGCAGCGCCCAGGCGAAATTGTTTCGCGATCCCGATGGCGCGCGCGCGATGGTGCCGTTGGGATTGGTATCGGTGAAACCGGAGATTCTCACATTCGCGATGCCGATGCCGGCGCCGATATACGGCGTAAACCCGCCCCATGTACCGAGATCGAGATAGGCATTGACCAGACCGACCCATTCGGTCTTGCGCGCCCGGAAGAAATTTTCGGACGTCAGGCTTCCGTCCGGGCCGGTGACGCGCTCGTGACCCGAATATCGCGATGACGTCCGGTATTCACCGGTTATATCTGTGCGAAACCAATTGTTGACCTGGTAGCCGACGCCCACTCCAACGGTCGCGGCCGGGCGGAACTTGCTCTTGAGAAAATTGATCGTGTTGCCCTCCTCACGATCGCGCTCGTCGAATTCTCTCTGCGTCAGGCTTTTCAACTGCTGGTTTGTCACACCGACATCCCCGCGCAGGTACCAGCCTCCGCCGATGGCGACGGGGGGCGGGGCGGGTTCGTAGACCGGTGGAGGGAGCGGCAGGTCGGCCGCTCGGGTGGCGGTCGTGCCCGCGAGCAGGGTTGCGCCGGCTAGCGCGATCCCGGCAAGGGCTGTTCCGGCGAAGGCTGAAAGCCGAACTTCTCGCATGACTGACTGTCCTCTTCGAGCATCGACGCGCGCTTCATGAAGTGCACGCGTCATGAGACCTGCTGAAGAATGGGCGAGATTTGTTAAATACAGCTTAAAGTTAATTGTTAGCCCTAATACTTTCTTCCACGCGGCTTCGCGCAGGCGCGGTCTCGCGAGGGGGAAAGCCTAACATGTTGCGTTTTATGGATTTTCAGGCCGCGACCCGGCTGATCACGCCGACGATGTCGTCGACGACGCGCCCGACGAGATCGGCATCGTCGCCTTCGCCCATCACGCGAATCACGGGTTCGGTGCCGGAAGGGCGAATCACCAGACGACCATTCCCGTCGAGGCTCTTGCGCCCCGCCTCGATGGCGCCGTTGACGCGCTCGTCGCTCAGCGGATCGCCGCCCGCATAGCGCACGTTCTTGAGGATCTGCGGCAGCGGATCGAAGCTGTGGCAGATCTCCGAGACCGGCTTGTCCCGGCGCTTGACCACGCTCAGCAATTGCAGCGCTGCCACGAGGCCGTCACCCGTCGTGGCGTAATCCGACATGATGATGTGGCCGGATTGCTCGCCACCGAGGTTGTAGCCGTGGGCGCGCATGTGTTCGAGCACGTAACGGTCCCCGACGGCGGTGCGGATCGTCTCGAGGCCGAGCCCGGCGAGGTAGCGCTCGAGGCCGAGATTGGACATGATCGTCGCGACGATGCCGGGTTTTGCCAGCCGCTCGTCCTCGCGCCAGCTGCGCGCGATCGCAGCCATGAGCTGGTCTCCGTCGACCAGCTGGCCCTTCTCGTCCACGATGATCACCCGATCCGCGTCGCCATCGAGGGCGATGCCGATATCGGCGCGCAATTCGCGAACCTTGGCCTGGAGTGCTTCGGGCGCGGTCGAGCCGACCTCGCGGTTGATGTTCATGCCGTCAGGCTCGACACCGATGGCGAAGACCTCGGCCCCGAGCTCCCACAGCGCATCCGGTGCGACCTTGTAGGCGGCGCCGTTGGCGCAATCGACGACGATGCGCAGCCCGTCGAGATCAAGCCCACGCGGCAGGGTGCGCTTGGCGAACTCGACATAGCGCGCCTGTACGCCCTCGACGCGCTTGGCCCGTCCGAGCTGTGACGCGGTGGCGAGGCGGCGGGCGAGATCGGCGTTGATCAGTTTCTCGATGCGCTTCTCGGTGGTATCCGAAAGCTTGAAACCGTCGGGCCCGAACAGCTTGATGCCGTTGTCTTCGAAGGGATTGTGCGAGGCGGAGATCATCACGCCGAGATCGGCGCGCATCGAGCGCGTGAGCATGGCGACGGCCGGGGTCGGCATCGGGCCGAGCAGCAGCGTGTCCATCCCGACCGAGGTGAAACCGGCCACGAGGGCATTCTCGATCATGTAGCCGGAAAGCCGGGTATCCTTGCCGATCACCACGCGGTGGCGGTAATCGCCCCGGTTGAAGACGAGACCCGCGGCCTGGCCGACACGCAGGGCGAGTTCCGGTGTGATCGTGACGTTCGCACGTCCGCGAATGCCGTCGGTTCCGAAATATTGTCGCACGGTCGAATACCCCCCGGTGGTCTGCCCGCTCGCATTCATGGAAGCCGCGTCGCCGCATTTGCGGGCGGTTTGCAGCTACCTCGCGCCCCCGGCAGCGTCAAGCCGCGGGGCTGATCACTTTGTCTGTCGGGATGTTACGCCCCAAACACCTGCATGAGCGTAAACGAAGACGCCCGCCGGTGAGGGCGGGCGTCGCGATCGGCGCGTGAGGCACGCGTCAGGTCGGTTGCGGCTCGATGCCGGAACCCGCATCGGGCTCGCCACGCGGGCGCGGCTTCTTCTTGCCGCCGGCGCTCGGTACGATCGAGCCGCGCGCAGGCAGCGGCGTCTCCGGCACTTCGCGCACCGGGCGCTTGCCCTCGCGCAGGGCGATCAACTCGTCGCCGGAGAGCGTCTCGAATTCGAGCAAGGCCTCGGCGATGGTGACGAACTCGTCGTATCGCTCTGTGATGATCTTCTTGGCGTCGTGGTAGCCCTGATCGACGAGGCGGCGAACCTCCGCATCGATCTTGCGCGCGGTCTCCTCCGAGGTCGCGTTCTGCTTGCCCACGGACATGCCGACGAAAGGCTCGTCCTGGCCGGACCCGTAATCGACGAGGCCCAGTTCGTCGGAATAGCCCATCTGGGTAACCATCGCCTTGGCGATCTTGGTGGCCTGCTGGATGTCGCCCACGGCGCCGGAGGTGATGTTCTCCTTGCCGAAGATCAGCTCCTCCGCGACGCGCCCGCCCATCGCGACTGCGAGCTGGGAGGTGTATTCCTTGTATTTCATGGAATAGCGATCGCCCTCGGGCAGGAATTTCACCATGCCGAGCGCGCGACCACGCGGAATGATCGTTGCCTTGTGCACCGGAATGCCGGCGGGCACGTGGAGGCCGACGACGGCATGACCAGCCTCGTGATAGGCGGTCAGCTTCTTCTCCTCCTCGGACATCGCCATGGACTTGCGCTCCGAACCCATCATGACCTTGTCCTTGGCATCCTCGAATTCGAGCTGCGTGACGATGCGCTTGGAGCGGCGTGCGGCGAGCAGGGCGGCTTCGTTGACGAGGTTCATCAGATCGGCGCCGGAGAAGCCCGGCGTGCCGCGCGCGATCACCCGCACATCGACATCGGGGGCGAGCGGCACCTTGCGCATATGAACGCGCAGGATCTTCTCGCGGCCGGTGACATCGGGATTGGGCACGACGATCTGGCGGTCGAAACGGCCCGGGCGCAGGAGCGCGGGATCGAGCACGTCGGGACGGTTGGTGGCGGCGATGATGATCACGCCCTCATTGGCCTCGAAGCCGTCCATCTCGACGAGGAGCTGGTTGAGCGTCTGCTCGCGTTCGTCGTTGCCGCCGCCGAGGCCGGCGCCACGATGGCGACCGACGGCGTCGATTTCGTCGATGAAGATGATGCAGGGCGCGTTCTTCTTGGCCTGCTCGAACATGTCGCGCACGCGGCTGGCACCCACCCCGACGAACATCTCGACGAAATCCGAGCCGGAGATCGTGAAGAACGGCACGTTGGCCTCGCCGGCCACGGCGCGGGCGGTGAGCGTCTTGCCGGTGCCGGGCGGACCGACGAGCAGCACGCCGCGCGGGATGCGACCGCCGAGCCGCTGGAACTTCTGCGGATCGCGCAGGAATTCCACGATCTCCTGTAGATCCTCCTTGGCCTCGTCGATGCCTGCGACATCCTCGAAGGTGACGCGGCCATGCGCCTCGGTCAGAAGCTTCGCCTTCGACTTGCCGAAGCCCATGGCGCGCCCGGCGCCACCCTGCATCTGGCGCGACAGGAATATCCAGGCGGCGATGAAGATCAGGATCGGCAGCCAGTTCAGGAACAGCGCGACGAACCAGGGCGTATTGTCCTGCGGCGGGCGCGCGTTGATCTGCACGCCGCGCTCCTGCAAGGTCTGCACGAGATTGGGATCATTGGGCGCGAAGGTCCGGAAGGCCGTGCCGTCCTGATAGCGCCCGGTGATCTCGTCGCCGGCTATGACGACGCTCGAAATCCGCCCCGCCTCCGCATCGGTGAGAAGCTGGCTATAGGCGATTTCCTGGCCTTGCTGACCCTGATTGGGGCTCTGGAAGAGCGTCACCAGGGCGAGCACGAGCAGGAAGATGACCACCCAGAGGGCGAAGTTTCTGAAATTCGGGTTCATCTCGATCCGTTCGACGCCGATTTGCTGGAATGGCAGGACGCCCCGCGCGCACACTACCCATCACGCCGTAACTTAGGCATCGGAAAGCCGATTGCCAAGTGACGCTCAAGGCTTTGAACGGCAAATGCGGCGCGGCTGCGGCAACATGCCCGCCGCCGGCGCCGCCGCGCCCGCTCATGCGACGCGCGTCGTCTCGCGGGCGAACGCTGCTCTCGTCGATCCATGTGAGGCGCGAACTGGAGCGGGTGAGGGGAATCGAACCCCCGTCATCAGCTTGGAAGGCTGTTGCTCTACCATTGAGCTACACCCGCAGGGGACATCGTCATGGCCTGCGACCACGCGCGTCCCGAATCGCGCGCTATCGTGTAAGCCAAATTCGCGCGAAGATCAATTTCGAGATGCATCGTTTCGGCGCCCGGCGCAGACGCTTCCTTGCAGCGATGGATTTGCGGCGATGGACCCATCGATGAGGGCCAGCGTCGGAGCGTCGATATCGATTTGCTGACGTTGTCGCGCGCGTATTCGCGCCGATATCGCCATCGGCGGTCGTGATTTCATGCGATCAGAAGGCTGCAATATTTGTGTCTTGTCGATGGTTAAATCCTTCGTTAAGAAATTCAGGGCTCACTCTCCGTGACGGTGGTCTGGTCATGACTGTCGGGCACGGTTGGAATGCCGGGGGCGGTTGTTCCTGCTGCGAGGTCCGGGTCGTATTTGTGCCGTAGTTTACGGAGAGGAACCTTCAGCATGCCCGTTCAGTTTCACAGCGTCCGTCGCGTCATGCGTCATCTGCGTTCATCAGCCATCGCCATCACCGCCGTTTCTTGCGCCGGCCTCCTCGGAGCCGGCCTCCTCGCCGCCCAGCCGGCGCAGGCGAGCGAGTGGAACACGGCCTTGCAGATGCATGGCCAGGAGCGTGCCAACCACGCGCGGGGCGAGACCGCGCCGCGTGAGGGCGTGCGCTCCCGCTTCGGGATCGGGCGTCGACCGCTCGGCCGCGCACCTTATGTCTGCACGCCGAGCGGGTTCGGCCGTACCGCGACCTGCTATCTGCGCGGCAGCACGAATTCCGCACTCAACTGATCCGCTCGCTCTTGCGGCAATGCCAGGCCCAGGCGCTCTCGACGATCCGCAAGGGATCGCTGAAGCGCGCGCTCCAGCCGAGCAGCATTCGTGCGCGCCCCGCATCCGCGACGAGTTCGGGCGGATCCCCGGGGCGGCGCTGGCCGTAGGTCGCATCGACCGGGCGGCCCGTCACGGCTTCGACCATTGCGATGATCTCGCGCACGGAGATGCCGCGACCCGCTCCGAGATTGATCGGCTGGGAGGCGATCCCGGAATCGAGGGCGGCGAGGGCGCGCAGATGCGCATCTGCGAGATCGGCCACATGGATGTAGTCGCGGATGCAGGTACCGTCGGGGGTGGGATAATCGGTCCCGAACACCGTCAGCGGCGGTCCGCCCGTGGCGGCTTCGAGGGTAAGCGGCACGAGGCGGGTCTCCGGATCGTGATCCTCGCCGATCTCGCCGTCGAAATCGTCGCCGGCGGCGTTGAAATAACGCAGGGCGAGCCAGCGCAGGCCGTGGGCGCGCTCGAAATCGGCGAGCATCTGCTCGACCATCAGTTTCGACATGCCGTAGGGGTTGATCGGGCGCGTGGGGGTGCTCTCGGTGATCGGAAGCTGCGCGGGCTCGCCATAGACCGCGCAGGTGCTCGAGAGGACGATCTTGTCCACGCCTGCGTCCCGCAGGGCCTCGAGCAGCGTCAGCGAGCCGGCGAGATTGTTGCGGTAATACTTGCCGGGATCGGCGATGGATTCGCCGACATAGGCATGGGCCGCGAAATGGATCGCGGCCTGCGGGCGATATCGGCGGATCGCCGCATCGAGGCCGGTGCGGTCGTTGATGTCGCCGTGAACGAAAGGCCCCCAACGCACGGCGGCGCGATGACCGGAAACGAGATTGTCGTAGACGATCGGGCGGTAACCCGCGCTCGCGAGCGCCTTGCAGGTCTGCGCGCCGATATAGCCGGCACCACCGGTGACGAGGACGGTACTCATGTTTTCCCCATATATTCATGATTGTGACTGTGCCGTTTCGATGCACGACTTTCCGGTGGATAAACATCACCCTCCGGAATTTTCACTTTCTTCAGACTTGGATGCCAGTATTCGTGCTCTAACCTTGTGGAAGCTATCACCGGTCGGTGACAGATGAAGGTGGCTCGATGACCCGTTTCGTCCGCCCGTGCGCACAACGCATGGGGCTCGCAGTTCTCATGGCGCGTCTTCTGTTCGCAGGATTGATCGCGATGCTTGCGCCCTTTGCAATGCCGGTGGCGGGCCACGGCTCCGCCACGGCCTCGCCTCTCGATCACGTCGCCTTCGGCGTCTACGACCCGCATGGCCGCTTCGGCGGTTCGCGCGAGCCGGCGATCGAGCATATCTTCGTCTTCTGGCAGGCTCTCGATCAGCGCGATTTCCGCCGGCGCCTCGATCAGGCGCGCGCACGCGGGCGCATCATGATGGTGACCGTCGAGCCCTATACCCGCGCCGCCAACTGGCGCGACGGGGGCGAGAGGCTGTTTCAGGACATCCTGCGCGGCGGGTTCCAGCAGGAGATCACCACGATCTGCGGCATGCTCGGTGATTTCGGGGGGCGTGTCCTCGTGCGCTGGGGCCACGAGATGGAGAATCCGACCGGGCGATACCCCTGGGCCCGCCAGGATGCGCGCGGCTATCAGGCGGCCTACCGGCATTTCGTCGACCAGTGCCGCAGGCTCGCTCCGGAAGCGCGTTACGTCTGGAGCCCGATCGGCGAACGCAACATGGGCTCCTACTATCCCGGCGCCGCCCATGTCGATTTCGTCGGCATCTCCCTGTGGGGATTGCAGAGCTACGACCAGCGCTTTCATGGCGGCGCGCGGGATTTCGCCGCGACCTTCCGCGAGAAATACGACCGGGCGGCGCGTTTCGGCAAACCCGTCGTCATCGCCGAACTCGGCGTGTCCGGAGACCGCGCCTATCGCGAGAACTGGCTGCGTTCGCTGTTCGAGACGCTCGCGCGTTCCGACGGTTTCCGCAGCCTGCGCGCCGTGGTCTATTTCAACGACAAGGAACCCCATTACTGGCCCTTCGGTCTGGGATCGCCGGATTGGCGGGTGACGCCCGAGCAATGGCGGGCGGCACAGGCATCGGCGTTGCAGCGTCTCGCCGCACGCTGATGCCTGCGGTCGAATGCGCTATGCTTCGCCGTCGGCGCGGTTTCAGCCGCCGCGCCGACGTGCCACCTCGTCCCGGTTCCGCTCGTAGCGCGAGAACACCGCGTCGCCCGGGCGCAGCTTGTTGATCTCGTCATCGGGCTGGATCGGGCTGTCGGCGAAGACGTACCATTCGCCGTCGGGCTGGCGGCGCTGGAAGATCCGGGCGCCGTCCGTGCGGTGCTCGAAACAGGTCGCAGCGACGCCGTCACCACTGACCGACGCCCAGTTCGCGCGAAAACACAGCTTGCCGGTCGGCGTCATGAACCAGTTGCCGTCGGCATAGGAGGCGTTCTCGCCGCTTCCGGTCCAGGCGACGAAGGTCCGGTCGCGGGCATTCATGAACCCCGCCCCGTCATCCCACATCCAGGTCCGGTTGCCGTAGATGCGCTGCATCGAACGGATGCTGAGCGGTTCTGCGGCCATTGCCGCGCGGGCGGCTTCGCTCGTTCCCTGAACGGAGCCGGGGCCCCTGTCCTGACACCCGGCCAGCAGCAGAACTGCGAGAGCCGCAGCGGCGGGCAGGGCCATCGTCTTCATACGCTTCGTAACCATGACATACTCCTCAGCGGCGGACGGGGTAGATCGGGCGATCACGCATGACGCGCCAGTTCGGCAGGCCGAGATCATGCGGCCAGGGATGGACTTCCTGATCGTTGAAGTAGACGACCTCGCGCA
>JBJHBI010000065.1:0-22450 GCA_050485405.1 Salinarimonadaceae bacterium | reverse complement strand
CCTCAAGCTTGAACTCGCGGCTGAACTTCCTGCGTCGCATTCCCACTCTCCAGTTCCGTCAAACACCTTATCGCGGTGTCCACCAAACCGGCAGCAGGCCAAATCACCCTGCTCGCGTTCACGCTTGCCCCAGCGGCTGACACTCGCGGCGCTCACACCAAAGCGCTCACACCAAAGCGCTCACCAGCCTGGCGATGCGAAAGCCCATCCGCTACCGCCGCTAGAACCCGAACACGAAGATCGACTGAAAGGGCTTTCGACATATCTGCCGGCCTCCAATCCGGCAGACAGTATGAAGCACGTTCCAGCTGATTCGAGAATCCCAACCGATTCAATCAGCTCGAATGCGGCTCTAGCGGCGACACATAAGCCGCAAGTGCCTCTGCTGTCGTCTGGGGCAAAAACTGCTCATCCGAACTTAAACTCTTCTACCAGCGCATCCACCGCAACAAGACCGGAGGTATCTGCGATCAGTGGGTTCATGTCGAGGGAGCGAACGCGCCCGGTTTGCATGATGGTGCCGGTGGCCATGACCGCATCGACGACACTCTTGCAATCCATCCGGACCCGGCCACGGATTTCTTCGAACATCGGCGCGAGCCGCAGCCTTCTGAGCTGCTCTTCGACCTCTTCGCGGGTGAATGGTGGCAACAGCAGAATGTTGTCGGGCATCGCCTCGACGAGTTCACCGCCATCGCCAACCATCACCACGGGGCCGAAATGCGGATCGATATGCCCACCGATGACGATTTCGCGCTCTCCGCGCACCATGTCGCTGATCAGGATCCCCGAACTCTGCCATCCGCCGGCGCGCAGCCTGGCCGCGATGTCGTCATAGGCGCTCAAGACATCCTGCTCGCTAGCCAGATTGGTGCGCACGAGACCGTGATCGCTCTTGTGCGGGATCTCGACCGAACAGGCCTTGAGGACCACTGCGCCACCCGCATCTCGGAAGAATTCGAGCGCTTCTTCCGGATTCGAACACAATTGGCGGCGTACGCCCTTGATGCCGAACGCTTCCAGCATGGTGAGGGAGTTGGCCTCGTCGAGGACATGGGATGGTCGATCCGCATACGGCTTCGGAACAAAGGCCTCGCGAGATAGGGTTGCCGTTATCTGCTGGTGATGGCGCACGAAGCGACCGAGTGCGGCAACCGCCTCCTCGTCGGTCGGAAAACACGGGATGCCGAGTTCCGCGAAAGCGGCACGCACCTTCGGCTGGGGGATCGCTGCGACGAGGGGGATCTCGAACCGGTCGACGAAGTCGCGCGCATCCCGCGCGAACCGCGGAAAATCGTAACCCTCGCCGCTCACGGGAATGCCCACGAGAAGCGCCTCGACGGCGGGGTCGGCACCGAGCGCCGGGAGGACCTCGCTGAACAAACCGCTATTGTTCAACAGCGCTGCGGTGATGTCGATCGGGTTCGCGGTCGCGGCGAATTCGGGAAGGATCCGTCGTAGATTGCCCAGGGTTTCGTCGCCGAGGCGTGCGAGCCGGAACCCTTCGCGCTCCGCAGCATCTGCCGAGAGAACGCAGGTCGCGCCGGAATTGCTGACAACCGCCAGATTGCGCCCTCGTGGGGGCGCGGCCTTGAGATAGAGTTCGGCAGAATCCACCAGATCAGCCGTTCCCGTCGCCCGCCAGATACCGATCTTTTCGAAGAACGTATCGACCAGGCGGTCGGAGGTGGCGATCGCTCCGGTATGGGAGGCTGCGGCGCGGCGCCCGTCATCGGACCGCCCGGATTTCACGGCGATGATGCGCACGCCCCGCGCATGTGCGATACGCGCCGCCTCGGCCAGGTTTTCCGGATCCGCGAGGCTTTCGAGATAGAGCAGCACGAGTCGGATATCGGGGTCCTGAACGACGGAAATGGCGAGTTCGGAAACGGTGACGTCTACATCGTTGCCGGTAGAATGGACATGGCGCACACCGATGCCGCGCTCGCGCAAGAGGCCGTAAGGAACGACGCTCATCGCTCCACTCTGGCTGATACAGGCGACGGGCCCGTCGGCCGGTGGCGCTTCGAGGAACATCGTCGCGAAGGAAAGCACCGCTCCGTTACCGAAATTCGCGATCCCGAGACTGTTGGGCCCGACGAGACGCATACCGGCCCGACTCGCAATGGCGCGCATCTCCTGTTCGAGCGCCTTGCCCGCTTCGCCGGTCTCACCAAATCCGCTGGCCATGATCACCGCTGCGCCCACGCCTCGTTTGGCGCAGTCCGCAACGGCATCCTTTACTGCGGATCCCGCAACCGCGATGATCGCCGCATCCGGCGCCTTCGGCAGATCGGATACGGATTTGTAGGCTTTGAGGCCTTGGACTTCCGATCGGGCGGGATTGATGGGGAAGATCTCTCCCGCAAAGCCGAACATCCGCATGAAGCGGATCGGGCGTCCGCCGACCTTGTTGGGATTGTCGGACGCGCCGATGATCGCAACGGAAGCGGGGTTGAGCAGGCGGTCAATCGTCATCGGTCTTCTCCCCGATCGGTGTGAAGGTCAGAAGGTGGTCGTCGCCGCGTTCCTCGAAGGACAGTTTCACTGTGTCACCGACGCTCAGACCCGGACGGCAATTGCCCATCACGCGCGCGCCTTCCTCCAGATCGACGAGACAGATACCGTAAGGAACGAGGGCGCGGTATTCCGGCGTCGGGGCGATATGCGCCGTCGTGATCGCGGCGATGACGCCACGCCCGCCTGCACTCACCCATGACGGTTCCGGATTGCCACAACGTGGGCAGAAGTTGCGGGCGAACGCTTCCACCGCGCCGCAGGAGGTACACTTGAACAGACGCAAAGTGCCGCTCCGGGAGCCTTCGCGAAAAGCATTCTCGGCGGTGCCCATTCTCATTCTCCCTGCAAGAGCAAACTGACGTGCGACGACAGCACTCCGCCATCGGCATGGACGAAGCCGCATGACTTGCGCGCAAGCTGCCTGTCGCCGGCCTTGCCGCCGAGTTGCCGCGCGATCTCGGCGATGTGAGCGAGCCCGCCCGCGACGCCGGAATGACCGAAGGAGAGCAACCCGCCATGCGGGTTCAGAGGCAGGCGCCCATCGCGTGAATAGGTTCCGGCACGCAGATCGGCGGCGGCCGTCCCGCGATCGGAGAAGCCGATTTCCTCGAGCAGCACGCAAAGCGTGATCGTAAAGGAATCATAGATCCCCAGAAGATCCACCCTGTCCGGCGTGATCCCGGCTTGCGCGAAAGCGCGCTGTGCAGCGTTGCGCGCACCGTAGTCGGAGACATCCATAGCAGCGCTGATATGCTGGTGCTGATGTGCCTGCCCGGCTCCGGAAATACGCACACCACCCTCCCCGGACTCCCGCCCGATGACGAGCGCAACGGCGCCATCGGAGATCGGGCAGCAATCGAGGAGTTTCAGGGGGGTCGCGATCGGGCGCGATTCGAGAACGTCCGAAATGGCGATCGGCTTGGTGAGATGCGCATCGGGATGGGTGGCGGCATTCTCGCGCATGAGCACTGCGAATTCGGCCAGGTCTTCTTCCGAAACGCCGTATGCATCCATGTACTGCGAGGCCAGAAGCGCGTAATAGGCCGGTATGGTCGCGCCATAGGGCACCTCATGAACCGCATGCCCGACCTGCGCGAGCGTGGAGATCGCTCCCTCACGTCCGCCCGGCGCCGTAAGGCGGTTCTCACCAGCAACGACCAGCACGGTTTCCGCCGTTCCCGATTCGACGAGCAGCTTTGCCAGCATGACCAGGGCGGCGCCGGTCGCGCCACCGACCTGAACGCCATGGCAGTAATGGGGTTTGGCACCGAAATGCTCCGAAAACAGTGTCGCGAGCATCAGATGCGGCAGAGCCGTCGAATAACCGGTGAGCACGGCGTCGATCGCCTGGCGATCGGTGCCCGCATCCGAAAGCGCAGCTTCCGCGGCCCGGCTCATCAGGGACAATGTATCCTCACCCTCACATCGTCCGAAGCGGGTATTGCCGACGCCTCGGATGAAGGCTGCGGGATTTGCATTGGTCATGGCGATATATTCCTTCGGGCGTTTCTCACGTGCGGGCCTTCTCGAACGCCGTCCATGCCTTCTCGAATGCGGCGAAATCGAAATTTGCCGCCCGCGCGGGTCCGAGAACGATCTCTTCGGTCGCCTGCATCCTGGCGATGGCTTTGGGCAATTCAGGGAGAACCTCGTCTGGAATCACGAGTGCGCCATGGCGGTCGGCATGGACGAGTTCGCCCGGGCGGATCGTCAAGCCGAAGAGCGATACCGCGATACCGATCTCGCGTACGTGGACGAATGCATGGCTCGGGCCGACGGAACCCGCGAGCACGGGAAAGCCGTCCGGCATCGCCCCCAGGTCGCGCATCACGCCGTTCGTCAGCGCCCCGCCGATGCCGAATCCCTTGTGAACGGTAGTGTTCACCTCGCCCCAGAAGGCCCCCACGCAATCGGGATAGTCGACATCTTCGACGACCGCGATGCCGCGATGCGGCGCTTCGGCCATCATCTTGTAGTAAGCCATGCGGCGCTCCTTGATGACCGCCGGGTCCTCCGCGGGAGGCGTCTTGGCGGCAATGCGCGCCGTGATCGCGTAGCCGACGACCGGGCTCGCATTCACGTCGGATGACATGACCGTCCCGCGCGTGAAACGATCGAAACCCCGCTTCCCCTGCACGACCTCGATCGCGTTGCAGACGGATGGCGTGTCGACACTTTTCAGTGCCGTGAAGAGTTCCTGCTGCATGACCTTGTTCCCTTTGCTTTATCGACGCCTGCGGCGCCATGCGCTGCAGGCGACGCTCGTTTCGCCGCAGAATTCACGGCGCGGTATCACCGGTGGTCGAGCGCCTGATCACGAGCTCGTTGTGGATCTTGACCTTGGAGACTTCGCTGATGTCGGAGATTTTCGCCGTGAGGATCGCAACGGCCCTGTCGACCATCACGTCGATCGGCTGGCGTACGGTGGTGAGGTCGTAGCTCTTCCAGGAGGAAATCGGGACATCGTCATAGCCGGCGACGGCGACGTCGTCGGGAACACGTAGTCCCAGATCGAAGCGAATGTAGTCCATCACGGCGAAGGCCATGTAATCACTGCCGACGAAGACCGCGTCGGGCCGCGTCTTCTCGCGAAAGAGAGCGCGCGCCGCCGCGACCGCCTTGTCGCGGGCATAATCGCCGCCACGCACGGCGAGGGGCTCGCGCCCACTATCCCTCAGGCCGGCAAGAAAACCGGACGTGCGATCGACACCGGTCGATGCGCCCTGCCAGCCGGCGATATGCGCGATCCGCGAGCGGCCCGTCGCAACGAGATGCTGCGCCACGTCATAGGCACCGCGATAATTGTCGGAGGTGACTTCCGATATGCGCTCGTCCTGCTGGCTGCGGTTGAGCATCACGATCGGAATTCCCGCAGCCTCACAGCGTCGCGTAATCTTGTCGTCGAGGGAAACCGAGGCCGTGACGATTGCGTCGACCTGATAATCGAGGAATTCGTCGACGATGGAATTGACGTTGGAGATCGGCTTTTCAGCCAGAAAGATCAGAACGTGCAGCCCTTCTTCCTTCAACCGCCGCGACAGGGTCTCGACCAGAATCGAATAGAACGGGCTTTCCAGATACGACACGACCAGACCAATGATCTTGGTCTGCCCCGTGTTGAAGCTGCGCGCGATGATGTTGGGGCGGTATCCGAGCTTCTCGGCAGCCTCGCGCACGCGCGCAGCGGTGGTCTGCGACACGGATGCGCCCTGCCTGAAGGTACGGCTCACTGCCGACTGGCTCACCCCGGCCAGCCTCGCGACGTCAATCGATGTAACACGTTTTCCGTTCACCATGCTTTTTGTCCGAACACCTTCAGTCTTTCCTCGTTTTCGACGGATTGATCCGCTTCGCGCAAAGCGTCAATCACCGCTGCACCGGCTATCCGCCACAGTCCGGTCGCCGCGCCGCCGTCTCAGCAGCATGAGCAGGATCGGCACGACGATCAGGGCGATCGTGGCCAGGAGCAGCGTCAGGCTGACGGGGCGGGTGATGAAGACTTCGTAATTTCCCCGCGACAGAACCAGTGCGCGGCGGAAATTCTCCTCCAGCATCGGCCCCAGAATAAAGCCGAGCATCAGCGGCGCCGGTTGGAAACCCAGCTTGAAGAGAAACCAGCCGAATGCCCCGATGGCCGCCACGACGTAAACGTCGAACGGATTCATGCTCGCGCTCAGTGCGCCGAAGGCGATGAAGACCATGATCGCCGGAAACAGATAGAGACGCGGGATCGAGAGCACCTTGATCCAGATTCCGATCAGCGGAATGTTGAGGATCACCAGAAAGATGTTGCCCACCACGAAGCTCATCACCAGGCCCCAGAACAGACCCGGCTGCTGCTCGATGAGCAGCGGTCCGGGCGCGATGCCGTGGATGATCAATGCGCCGAGCATGAGGGCCATGACGGCATCGCCGGGGATCCCGAGGGTCAATGTCGGTATGAACGCCGTCTGGATGGCGGAATTGTTGGCGGATTCGGAAGCCGACATGCCTTCCAGCGCGCCTTTTCCGAATTTCTCCGGATGGCGCGACAGGCGTTTCTCCAGAGCGTAGGAGACGAAGGAAGCGATGGTGCCGCCGACACCCGGCAATGCCCCGAAGAAGCCTCCGATCCCGGCGCCACGCAGCATCGGCGCTGTCGTCGACCTCATTTCCTTGCGGGTGGGGATCATCGAGTGCCAGGTGACTTTGGGCAAGGCATTCTGCGCCCCCTTGCCGGCCGATGCGTTGATGACCTCGGTTATTCCGAATAGGCCCATCGCGATCGCGACGAGGCTGATTCCGTCGAGCAGAGCCGCATGACCGAAGGCGAACCGCGTGATCCCGGTATGCACATCGGTCCCGACCGTGCCGAGCAACAGGCCGATCACCACCATCGCGATTCCCTTGACGCGCGAACCGGTCGACATGGTGCCCGCCGCGGTGAGCGCGAGGATCATCATCATGACGTAATCAGCCGGCCCCAGCATCAGCCCGAGCTGTGCAATTCCGGGAGCCAGCGAAGCGAGCAGCACGAAGCCGATCATCGAGCCGACGAAAGAGGCGATCGTCGTGATGAACAAGGCGAGGCCGCCCTTCCCCTGCCTGGAAAGCGGATAGCCGTCCAGACAAGCGACGGCAGCGGAGGGAACCCCCGGAAGATTCAGGAGAATGGCTGCCGTAGACCCGCCGTAGACCGTCCCGTAATAGACCCCGGCGAGCATGACCAGCGACGCGGTGGAATCGATATAGTAGGTCACCGGCAGCAACAACGAGATCGCGGCGAGCGCCCCGAGCCCCGGTATCACACCCACGAACGTACCCAGTGTCACGCCGGCCAGACAGTAGAACAGGTTCTCCAGCGTCAGTGCGGTCTGCAGACCCAGTGTCACGTTGTCGATCAGATTCATAGCAGCCGCCCGAACAGTCGCAGGTTCATGCCCAGTGCATAGACGAAGATCCCCGCCGCGATCGCCGCGACCACGAACGACAGAGCCAGTCTCTGAACGAGCGTGGCCTCGCGATGCGCCAGGGACGCGACGAACGCCGCGAGGAAGCTCGCAGGAATGACGCCCGCGGGCCTGATCAGCAGCGCGATCAGCGCCACGCTCACAATCGAGAAGACGAAAGCCCGTACCTCGGACCAGGAAACCGTCACGCCTGCCGATTGCTCATCGTCGGGCACGAAGAAGATCATGACTCCCAGAACAATGAGAACCGCCGACAGAACCTGCGGCAGGAATCCCGGCCCGATACGGGCGAATGTGCCGAACCCGTAGCGTTGCGCATAAAGAAGAACTGCGGCCCCCATGACGATGACGGCGAGGCCGGCCAACCGGTTTTGTCCCAGGATCATGCGTGAACTCCGCAAGTCAGTGGGGCGGAGCGCTGCAGGACGTCGTCGGAGCGCATATCCGCGAGCCCTCTCATCCCCAGCAAGGCCATATCGGTTCGTATTTCCCGGCGGAGGATATCGATGACGTGATCGACCCCCTCTCGTCCGGCGACGGCGGCACCGTAGAGGAAGGCGCGGCCGGCGAAGACGCATTGCGCACCCAGTGCCAGCGCCATGAGGATATGCGTCCCCCGGGTAATTCCGCCATCGAAGAACACCGCGATCCGGTTGCGGACAGCGCGGATGACGGCTTCGAGGGCGGCAAGGGTGGAGATTGCGTAATCGAGCTGCCGCCCGCCGTGGTTCGACACAACAATGGCATCCATGCCGAGCTCGCAGGCTTCAAGCGCATCCTTTGGATGAAGGATGCCCTTCAGGATAAGCTTGCCGCGCCAGCGCTCACGCAGCCAAGCCATCGTCGGCCAGCTGAGCCTGTCACGACCTCCACGAAAGCCCTGGGGTGGGTCCTGTGTGACCGGCGTGCCGATCGCCTCGTAGAGATTCGCGAAACGCGGGATACCGCGTGTACGCAGGGTCGGCAGGAAGGTGCCGAGCATCCAGCGCGGGTGCAACAGCCCGTCGAGCACGAGCGATGTCGTCACCGCGAACGGAATGTTGAAATCCCGCCGCTTGAGATTCTCTCGATTGCCCGCCACCGGCACGTCGACGGTCACGATCAGATTGGTGATCCCGCAATTCTCCAGCCGCGTGCAGATCCGATCGATGCGCTCGCGGTCATCAGGGAAATAGCCCTGATACCAGGCATTTGGCGCATGCCTGACCAGTTCCTCCATGGGAACGACCGACGAGGCGCTGATCACATAGGGCAGGGCGTTGTCGTGGAAGCTCTTCGCGATGTGTACATCGCAATCATGCCGCATCATCCCGGCGAGCCCCGTAGGCGCCATGCCCAGCGGCAGCGCGTAACGCTCACCGAAGAGCTCGACTTCGGTCGATGGAGCGGAAACGTCGCGCAGGACGCGGGGCGCGAACGCGAAATCCCGGAATGCGGCCCGGTTGCGGTCGCGAGTGAGCATATCCTCGGTTCCGCCCTGGAGGTATTCCCACACGCAACGCGGAAGCAGCCGTTGGGCGGCTCTTTCATAATCAGTGACCGTATAGATCCGCGACATGACGCGACTTCCTCAGACGATGATATCTTGTTCGAGCAGGGCGCCATCGAAGAAGCGCAGGATGTTCATGGCCGCGTGAACGGCCATCCGCCGGTTCGTCGTGTCCGACAGTGCCGCGACATGTGGCGTGAGCACGTTGCGGCCGTTGTCGGGAAACGACGGTTGCCCCTTGACGGGCTCCTCCTCGAACACGTCCAGCCCGACCGCGGCGACATGACCCGTTTCCAGCGCCCGCTGCAGCGCTCTCTCATCGAGAAGGCCACCACGGGCGGTGTTGACGATGATCACGCCGGCCTTGCAGGAGAAGGGATCCACGAGGTGACGGGTGTTCTGCCCGAGCGGCACGTGCAGCGTGACGATATCGGCCTGCGCCAGGGCCTCCGCGAGATCACTTGCACGGGATCCGAATTCAGGCTCCGCCGCGGCTGGCAATGCGGGATCGAAATAGGTGACGTCGCATTCGAACCCGGCGAGCCGCTGCATCACGCCGCGCCCGATCTTTCCGGCACCGATGACGAGAACACGCTTGCCGGCCAGGTCCGAAATCGGAGGCAGATCGCCGTGCCATCGGCCCGCGCGCACCGACGCATTCGCCCCGACGAGCCCCTTCAAAGTGGCGAGGATCAGCGCGACGGTGTGTTCGGCGACCGCGACCGCGTTCGCACCGTTCGTGATCGTCAGCCGGATGCCGCGCCGGTGCAGAGCCGCGAGATCGACGCTGTCATATCCGACGCCGTGCCGCGAGACGATTTCGAGCTGAGCCGCGCCCTCCAGATGCCTTGAAGTCAGTGGCCGGTATTTCAGGACTGCGCCTGCGGCGGAGCGCAACTCCTTTGCGAACCGGGCCTCATCCTCGGACCCGACGACGCAGACCTCGAAACGCGGCGTCAGCACATCGAGCCCAGATTGGTCGATCGGGCCGCAGACGACGATCTTTTTCACGGCGTACTCCTCGACCGATGACGGTGAGTCACGAATGTGATGACGTGATCGGGCGGTCCGGCACCCCGCGATGCCGGACCGATTCGTCTTCGTGGGCCGCTCAATCCTGACGGGCTGCGCGTTCCAGAAGCGGACCGAAGACTTCCTCGGCCGTCGCGAGGCGTTCGACCACGGCCTCGTGACCGATCACGTTCAGGAGCACGCCTTGTTCGGCGAGTGCCTCGCGCAATTCCTCGTCCTGCCCGACGACTTCCATGGCGGCGCGCAGTCGTTCGACGACGTCGTCCGGCGTGCCGGCCGGTGTGACGAGGGTTTGCCAGAACACGGCTTCGAAAAAGTCGAGATCCATGGCTTCCTCGACGGTCGGAAGATCCGGCGCGACATCGAGGCGGTCCCGCGTCGTCACCGCGATACCGGTCGTGCTGCCGGCTTCGAGCAAGGGCAAGGCTTCCAGGGTGGCGGCGAACATCATATCGATATTGCCGGCGAGCAGGTCTTGGCGCGCCGGGGCGCCGCCTTGATAGTGGACGATCGCGAGATCGAGATCGCCGACATCGACCCAGAATTCCGAAGCGAGATGGTTCACGGCACCGACACCGGATGTCCCGATAGCGTACGTATCCGGGTTCTCACGAATCTTCGTGAGCAGTTCGTCCATGTTCGACACTTCGAGCTGAGGATGTACGTGCAGGATGAATGCAGAATCGATCCACCCGGAAATATAGGTGAAGTCGTCGAGTGTGTAATTCACCTCGTCCTGAATCAGGTGGTTCAACGCCATCGACACGGCGGCGGCGAAGATCGTGTAGCCGTCCGGCTCCTGTTGAGCGACCCAGTTGCTCGCAACTGTCGTTCCCGCACCGGGACGATTCTCGATCACAACCGGCTGGCCGAGTTCTTCGGACAATCTCTCACCGATGAGCCTGCCACTCGTATCGGTCAGCCCGCCGGCTGCATAGGGAATAACCAGAGTAACGGGCTGCGTTGGGTATTCCGTAGCCGAGACGGCTGTACCGGCGAGTAGAGCCGAAGCTCCCACGATGCTCGCAATTTTGCGCATGTCTTCCTCCCATTTTTGTTCAGCTTGTACGCCGACTACAGGCAGCGTTGACTACGTATGCAACAAAGTCAATCGACCACCCCGGTCCTGATTCGTGCGCCGGCTGCACATTATGAGGTTGAACTGTATGCCCCCGTGGAAGGCGTTGTGCATCGCGGGATCGCGTGATTTCGATTAGGGCATACAGTTGAACAGCCAAGATTGCTGCGATGCGATGTAATTCCTGACTCTCAAATGCGAAATTTTATTTCATGAATCCTGTCGTATGTGAATTTTCAAGATCGAGTATTGGCCGCTTTCGCATGATGGGCCGCCCAGTGCCTTGGAACGCATGGTTATTCTGTCGGGCGGACAGCTAAGGCCGGGGCGTTCTGTCCGGAACCATCAATTCGACTGGATACGCGAGAGCTTCAGAATGACCTTCCCTCTCGCTAGACCGAATCTGGAAGACAGCGCTTTCGAGCAATTCGCACCCGGCAGATCAAGTGCCGGTGCGCCCCCATCAGCGATACCTCGTTCCTGACTTTTCAATCGTTCATACGCCAGGAGGACAAGCGCTGCCGCGCAAAGCCCAGATACGGGAAAGGCTTGCCGAAATCGGTTCGATGATCGTGACCGCGAGCCTCACGCGTAAAGAAGGTGCGTAGCGTGCGAGTGGGCCGCCGCCGATCACGATCGTGTCCGCGCCTGCATCGATCGCGCGAAGGCAGGCGGAGTGAAGTGCTGCGCCCAGTATTTCCGGATCAGCCATGACCTGCAGCGGCTCCCCATCGGTCAGGAACACACCCGTGAAGCCGTCCATCAGGCCCAGCCGCTCGACATTCCGCTCGATCGCGCGTGCGAGGCCGGGCGTCGTCGTGACCACGGCGAAACGTGACGCTGCGCCGCCCCGGCTTTGTCCGGCTTCGAGCAGAGCGGCTTCACCGATCCCGACAACCGGCACCTGGAGACTTGCGCGCAGATGCGACATGCCCGGATTGCCGAAGGCGCCCACGATCACGCCGTCCGGCGACATGGCGGTGATGTCGTCGCCCATCGACGCGACGACATCCGCTGCCTGTGCGAGCATGACCTCATCGATGATCGTTGCAGCACCGTGAGGTGCGGTGAGGCCGATAACCTCCAGATCGGCTAGCCCGAGCGCATTGCTTCGTGCTTGCGCGAGCGCACACATCTCCTGCGTAACGCGCGCGGTGGTATTGGGATTGACGAGAACGATCCGCATCCGCCTAGCCGTCGCGATGCCCGATACGCGCCGCGAGCGTATCAGGCAGCCCGGAGCAGGGCTTTGCGGCGGGACGGGCGAAGGGCCCGGTCGTCGCCTTTCGCGGTGCCAGGTGAAGTAATCCCTCAATCTGCACGAGCGCCGCCTGGATCGGATCAATCACCGGAACCGGGATATCCTGCGCGATTTCGCGCGCGAGACCCGCGATCGGGGCGCCGGCGAGAATCAACGTGTCGGCTTCCCCATCAGCGAGGGCCCTTTGCGCCAGGGCGACGAGGGCGGCCTTCTTCTCCCGCGCGACATCCGCGATATCCCGAAACGGTTCGGCGAGCGTATGGATCCCCGCACATCGTTCGCTCAGCCCGTGCATGGCGACGCAATCGCGATACCAGGGGCCCAGCGCCGTGGCGAAGGTGACGATTGAAAAGCGCTTTCCGCACATGCAGGCGCTCAGCATGGCGGCCTCGGACATGCCGATGACGGGAATGTCGAACAGTTCACGCGCGCCGTGCAATCCCGGATCGCCGAATGCCGCTATGATTGCCGCATCGGCTGCATGGTGATGGTCGGCGAGCATCTCCAATGCGATCGCGCCACCGATCTGGGCCTCGGCGCGCGTGGCGATATAGGGTACGCCCCGCGGGGCCGTCAGCGGGATGATCCGGGTCTCGTCGCGAGCGACCTGTCCTGCAGCTGCGGTCAGCCGCTCGGTGACGGCCTGCGTGGTGTTCGGATTGATCAGCAGAATGCGTGCGGTCATGCCGGATCTCCTACCCGGTGAACGGGCGCGCGGCCGGCGCGACGCCACAGATCGTCCGAGATCGCCTGTGCCTGCGTGACGATCTCGTCGCCGTCGCAAAGCGTGAGCCGGCCGCCTTCGAGTACGATCCGGCCGTTGATGATCGAGATATCCACACAGGCGCCGTTCGCGCTGTAGGCGAGAATGCCGTAGCCGTCGACGACGGGAGCGAGCATCGGCGCGGCTTTGTCCAGGACGATGAGGTCGGCCTTTCGTCCCACCGTCAGCGCACCGATCTCGCCGTCGACTCCGAGGGCGCGCGCGCCTTCCCGCGTCGCCCAGCCGATGGCCGTCCGCGCGTCGAGCACCATGGCGCCGGATCTGACCCTCTGCATGGAGACGGCCCAGCGCAGGGCTTCGAAAAGGTCACCGCTCATCGTGTCGCTGCACAGGGCGATGCGCGCCCCGGCCCCGGCCAGTTCCATGATCGGTGCGATGGTACCCGATTTCGCATTTCCGATCGGCGAATGCGCCACGGTGATTCCCGCGGCACCGATCCGCGCGATGTCGGGCTCGTCGAGCCAGATGCAATGCGCCGCGATGGTCCGCCCGTCCAGCAACCCGGCGTGATCGAGGGTTTCGGCCGGCGTGCGCCCGCGCGTTTCCGCCAGCATGCGGACCTCCGCTTCGCTCTGCGCGAGATGGGTGTGGATATTGCCGCCGTGCTCGCCGGCCAGTCGGGCCACCTCGCGCAGGAGATTGTCCGAACAGGTATCGGGCGCGTGGGGAGCGTAATCGCAGCGTATGCGCCCGTCGTCGAAGCCGTCCCATTCCGCGATAAGGCGGGCGTTCTCCTCCATGGTCGCGCGCCCGATCGCCGGATCGTAGCTGTATTCTCCCCGCGAGAGGGCTTGCGGATCGGCATCGTGAATACGCCCCGCAATGACGGAGCGTAGCCCGATCTGCGCGTGTGCGCGGGCGCAGGAAGAGGGATTGCGGTAGAAGTCCATGACGGTGGTCGAACCGGCGCGCAGCATTTCGTAGGCGCCCAGAAGCGACAGGTGAAACGTCTCCCGCGCGTCGAGATGATGCCCCTGGGGGATGTCCGCGACATACATCGGCGCAAAGCCGAGATCTTCGACCATGCCACGCGTGATCATCAAGGGCGTGTGGTTGTGGACATTGACCAGGCCCGGCATCACGATCGCGCCCTTGCAGTCGATTTCGCGACGCGCTTTCCAGGCATCCACGACCCGTCCCTCGGGGCCGACGGCGCAGATACGGTCGCCCCGAATGGCGATCGCGCCGTCGGCATGGACCGCGTCGTCGTCGTCGAGCGTGAGGATCAGGGCGTTTCTCAGGAGGATGTCGCAGGTATCCCGCGGATCGGCGGCATCGGTCATGATCCAAACTCCTCGGCGTTCCGGCGCGGCGACCACGGCGGCAACCCGCTGATCCCGCGCCAGGCGGTGGCGATGGCATCCCGTCTTGCGAGCCAGACGCCCTCATGGGCGCGGATGTGGTCGAGAACCTTTTCCAGCCCGCCGACCCGTGCCGGCCGACCGATGATGCGCAGATGCAGCCCGATCGACATCATCCGTATCCCGTATTCCGCTTCGGCGTAGAGGCGATCGAAGGCCGCGATGCAGTAGCGGGCGAAATCCTCCCCATGGACGAAACCGCCATTGTTGAGAAACCGCATGTCGTTGGTATCGAAGGCGTAGGGGATCACGACATGCGCGGTGCCGCCCTGGTCGACGAGATAAGGCAGATCGTCGTTGTAAGCGTTGGAATCGTATAGAAAACCACCATGCTCCAGAAGCAGCCGGCGCGTGGCGGGTGATGTCGCGGAGCGCGTGTGCCAGCCCACCGGCGCGACACCGGAAGCCTCCCTGATCGCGTCATGGGCGTGCGCGATGATCCTGCGTTCGGCATCCTCGGGGAGATTGGCATGGCGCTCCCAGCGCCAGCCATGCGCGCAGATCTCGTGACCGTCCTCGATCATCTGCCGCGCCATCCAGGGCGACAGCGCGAGTGCGCGGGCACTCGCGTTCATCGTGGCGCGAACGCCATGATCCGCGAGTACCCGGCGCAGGCGCGGCCAGCCCGCCCGCGTGCCGTATTCGAAATGCGATTCCATGCACAGGTCGCGCACATTTTCCACACGCTCGACCGCCTCATAGACATGTTCGTTGTGCTCGTCGCCCATGCCGATGGAGAGCTCGGCGCCCTCTTCGACGTTGACGACGAGCGATACCGCGAGGCGCGTGCCGTTCGGCCAGGCGCGAAGCGGCGACGTGCCGCCATGCCCGACGAAGTCACGGTCGTGGCGGGGGAGATGCGTGGGAACATGCATGTCAGAAATCCGCGAGACGGCGCAGGCCGACGAGCCGGTCGCCGATCACCATTGCCGTTGCCGCCAAAAGGATCAGACCGGTCGAGATCGCCGCGATGGTGGGGTCGGGGCGCTCCTCCACCAGTTGCAGCATCTGGATGGGCAACGTTTTCGTCCAGGCGTCGGAGAAGAAGATCGAGATCGGGTAATTGTCCATCGAGGCGAGGAAGGCGAACATGCCGGCGGTGAGGAATGCCGGGGCGAGCGCGGGGATCATCACCTTGCGCAAGGCGCTCGCATAGGAGCAGCCCAGGGTGCGCGCGGCGTCGATCAGGGCGAAGTCGAACAGGGTCAGTGCACCGAACACGGTTCGTGCGACATAGGGCATCGTGATCACCACATGCGCGATCAGCAGGCTCGACCAGGCGTCGCGCAGACCGAATTCGCGAAAGGCCTGGAGCATCGCGATGCCGATGACCAGGCCCGGCAACATCAGCGGCGAAATCAGGAACGTCGCGATCGCCTCGCGCCCGGCGAATTGACCGCGCGTGATTGCGATGGCGCACAAGGTACCGAGCACCAGCGAGATCGCCGTCGACAATGCCGCGATCTGCACCGAAGTGGCGAGCGCCGGACCGAGGCCGCGAAGGCGTGGCAGGGATTCGTACCAGCGCAGCGACCATTCCGGCGGCGGCAGCGTGAAGACCGCAGCCGAGCCGAAGGACACCGCGACGGTGACGACGAGCGGGGTGAGCAGGAAGACGATGGCGAAACCCGCCGTCAGCCAGATGATCACGTTGCTGGTGCGTTCGCTCAGGGTCACCGGTTGCCTCCCATTGCACGTGCGAGCCAGCTGCTGGTCACGACCACCGCGATGCAGATCACCAGCAGGACGACGGCCGTGGTGGATCCCAGCTGCTGGTCCCGCATCAGCAGGAACGAGCGCCCCGTCAGGGTCGCGAGTGTCTGGAAACGATCGCCGATCAGCAGGCTCGGAATGACGAACATCGAAATCGAAAGCGAGAAGACGAAGGCCGAGCCCGCGATCAGCCCGGGCAGCGTCAAGGGCAGCGAAACCCTGAAGAAGCGGTAGAACGGGGATGCGCCGAGCGTCGCGGCCGCCTCCGGCAAGCGCGGATCGACCAGTTTGAGAACGGAGTAGATCGGAAGGATCATGAAGGGCAGAAACACGTTCGCGGCGCCGAGGACGAGGCCCGTTTCAGTGAACAGCAGGCGCGGCGCCTCGTCGGCGATGCCCAGCCCCACGATCGTCGAGCCGATCACGCCGTTGCGTGCGAGGACGATCTGCCAGGCGAAGGCCTTCACGACGACGCCGACCGACAGGGGCAGGATGATGCCGGCGAGCATCACCACCTGGACGAGCCCGCGTGCGCGCGATAGCGCGATCGCCGCCGGATAGCCGATCAGGAGACAGACGAGGGTCGTGAGACCCGCCACACGCAGAGTGTTTCCGATGACGTTCCAGTTATAGGTCTCGGAGAAGAAATCGATATAGGGCTGGAACGTCAGCCCCTCTGGGCCGATGACGCTGCGCGCGAGCAGCCAGAAGAGAGGAAGCGCGTAGACCAGGGTCAGATAGGCGACTGCCGGCACCGCGAGCAAGCCGATCATCTCGCCGCGAGGCAGGCGCGCCCGCATCCCGCGTCTCGTTCCGGTCACGGCGTTTCGGCCATGATGCGGAGGCGCGTTTGCGGGTTCGGCGCGCGCATCGGAGGCGGGGGCGTGAACCTGCTCGTGCCTCATTGGTGAATGCCCTCGGCGGGCTGCGTTGCGGGATAGACCAGCGTGTCGCCGATCGCGAAGGACAACGCGACCGCGCTTCCGGGGGAGAGGTGTTCGGGAGCCTCCACCGTCTCGACGATGACGCGTTCCTGCCCGCCGCATTCGAAATGAAGTTGTGCGCGCGCACCCTGGAAGACGATGTCGCGCACAACCGCCTGGATGCAGTTGCCGGCTTTCCCCTCGCCGATCGCGATCCGTTCCGGCCTGATCCCGACCGTGACGGGCGAGCCGGCGAGGAAGCGGCCCAGTGCCGTGATCGGACCGAACGCGGTCTCGATCCGGATCTCGCCATCGGCGGAGGCCGAGGTGACCTTTCCGTCGAGCCTGGTCGAGAGCCCGACGAAATCGAGGGCAAAGGCGGTGGCGGGGTTGCGGTAGATCTCCTCCGGCGGCGCGTATTGGTCGATCCGTCCGCTGCTCATCACGGCAATCCGGTCGGACATGATCAACGCCTCGTCCTGATCATGCGTGACGAAGACGGCGGTGATGTCGAGCTCGCGCAGGATGCGCTTGAGCTCCATCTGCATGGTCTCGCGGAGCTTGCGGTCGAGCGCCGAGAACGGCTCGTCGAGGAGCAAGAGCTTCGGCCCCACGGCGAGGGCACGCGCGACGGCTACCCGCTGTTGCTGCCCGCCCGACAGGCCACGCACGGACCGGTCGGCCATGTGTCCGAGATCGACGAGTGCGAGAAAACGCGCCACTTTCGTCTTGATCACATCCGCCGGCGCGCCGCGTGCACGGAGTCCGAAAGCCACGTTCTCGGCCACGTTCAGATGCGGAAACAGCGCATAGTTCTGGAACACGACGCCGACATCCCGCAGATGCGGGGGCTTGCGTGAAATGTCGTCGCCATCGAGACGCACGGCACCGTCATCGGCCGCGAGCAGACCGGCGACGATCCGCAGCAACGTCGTCTTGCCGCATCCCGACGGGCCGAGGAGGGAGACGAACTCTCCTCTCCCGACCTGCAGATCGACACCGTCGAGGACGCGCGTGCCTGCGAAGGACTTCTCCGCTGCGGCCACGTCGAGGAATGCGCTCGTCATCGATATCCGTCCATCGTTCCGGAACCATCATGTCGAAACGGGCTTCCGGAGGCCGTATGCGCACGGCATCCGGAAGCCCTGTCACGGGAATGGCTCAGATCGCCATCTCACGATCCCAGCGCTGGACCCATTCGGTGCGGTTCTCGGCCACGTTCGCCCAATCCGTCGGATGGACCGGCACGTCGAACTCCATCCCCTCGGGTGCGGCAACTTCGACATTGGTGGGCAGGGAGAAGGTCGGCGTGACCAGTTGCTCCTGGAATTCTGCGCCCAGAAGCTCGTTCACATAGGCGAAGGCGAGGTCCTCGTGGGGAGCGCCGCGGACCACGCAGATGCCCGACGGGCTCGCGAAGATGCCCTCGCGCGGTGCCGCGAGCGCGATCGGCGCACCCTCGGCCCTCCGCTGGAGCGTGAAGGAGGACAACGCCCCGGCGATCGCCCAGGCTTCCCCGGTTTCGAGCAGGTTGAAGGCCTGCGGCATCTGCGTGTAGATGGTCAGGAGATTGGGCTTGAGGGCGACGAGCTTGGCAAAGCCCGCATCGGCGTCGTATTGCGCCTCGGCCGGCGGCAGGCCGCTCTCCAGCGAGGCCGCCATGAACAGATTGCACAGGCCCTCGGTATTCTGCAGCGACGGCAGGATGACGCGTCCGGCGAATTCCGGATCCCACAGCGTTTCCCACGAATCGATACCGTCGGGCAGGGCTTCGGTATTGTAGGCGATACCCTGCCACGGCCTGAGGTAATTGGCCCACATTCCGTCCATGTGGATCGTGCCGTCTTCCAGTGATGCGAGATTGGGCACCCTGTCCGTCGTGAGCGGTTCGAGCAATCCTTCCTCGACGGCGAGGATCATGACGGGATCGTCCATCTGGATCACCGAGAGGTACTGCGCGTCGCGGTTGGACTGCATCTTCTCCAGATTGACCAGCGAACGCGTGCCCTCGAAGATGACGCGGCAATCGTACTTGGCCTCGAATTGCGGAATGACGATCTCTTCGACCCAGCCACGATGGCTGGCCGCGCCGCCCACGACGAGTTCGCGGGGCTGGGCACGCAGGATGGACGGGGCCGCGAGCGTGCCGATCGCAGCGGCACCGGCGCCGATCAAGGCGCTGCGGCGGGTGATGGAGAAGGATTTGCTTCCCGGCGAAACGATCGGCGACTTCTTCGGCATGACAGGCTCCCAGTGTCTTCGGTGTCGGTCTCGGGTTCATGCGGATGGCGAAAGGTCGCCTCCATGGCCTGGATGCGAGCAAGGATGGTGCCAGTTGTGAAAACGCTTTGATTCCAGAGGGTTGGTTTGGTCGTGACTTTGTTGCGACAATATTGTGCACAATTTAATTGCTATTGTGCATCTTTTTGTGGCGCGCGGCTTCCGATGAGCGCTTGACTGTCCCGGGTGGTCAAGGGACAGAGAAGCAACCAGTCGAGTTGATGGTGAGACGCGATGACGAAGAAGACCGGGGCGATCGGCGAGGCGCAGATCTACGACGTGCTCTCGCGAATCCTGCTTTCGGGGTGCCTCGGCGTAGGAACGAAACTCGGCGAGAACCAGCTCGCGGGCCTGTTCGGCGTCTCGCGCGAGCGGATCCGCAAGGTGCTGCACCGGCTGGGGCACGAGCGCAAGATCGATCTGGTACCGCGTCGGGGCGCCTATACGATCGATCCCGGTCTCGACGATGCCCGCATGGTCTACGAGGCGCGCCGGGCTCTCGAGGGAGGTCTCATCATGATGGCCGCCGAGCGCCTCACGCGGGAGGATATCGCGACGCTCGAAGAGAATCTCGCCGAGGAAGAGGCCGCCACTGCTGCCGGGGACTGGTCGCGCGCGATCAGGCTCGCCGGCGATTTTCACCGCAAGCTCGTGCAGATGACGGGCAATACGCTGGTCGCCGCCTATCTCGACGAGCTGATCGCGCGGACATCGGTGATGCTGACGTTCTTCGGCCCCGGCGCCGGTTCCCCGTGCAGTTGCCGCGAGCATCACGCGATTATCGAGGCATTGCGGCAGCGCGATCCAGTGAAGGCGTATTACGCCATGACCTCGCATCTGTCCCTGATCGAGACGCGGCTACGGCCCCAGGCTCCCAGGACGATGCTCGAACTGGAGACGGCGGTGAAGATGGAGTTGGCGAAGAGCCCGGGCCCTCTCGCCTGACCGGCCGACCGGGCATCGCTGCGTCTCACGGGGATGTGGCGGTCGGTCCGGAAGCGTTGCAAACAGTGATCGCCGTCTGCCATTCCGCGCACAGGCTGGACAGGCGCGCGGGTGGCGGAGCATCGGTGACGAACCGGTCGATATCCGCGAGGGATGCGATCCGTACCGGCGCGCTGCGCGAGAATTTCGAGCGATCCGCCACGAGCCAGGCCTGGCGCGCCTGTCGGATGATGGCCTGGCTGATGCGCACTTCGCGAACGTCGAAATCGAGCAGGTCGCCGTCCTCGTCGAGGGCGGAGGTGCCGATCACGGCGATGTCGACCTTGAAATGGCGAACCATGTCGAGGACGATGTCACCGACGAGCCCGGCATCGGAGCGGCGCAGCACGCCGCCGGCGACGATCACCTCGATATTCTCGTTGACCGAGAGTATGTTGGCCACGTTCAGATTATTGGTGACGACCATGAGGTCGCGGTGGCCGAGCAGGGCCCGCGCCACAGCCTCCGTCGTCGTGCCGATATTGAGGAACAACGAAGCCCCGCGCGGCACCTCGCGTGCGACGCGCGAGGCGATGCGCTCCTTGGCACGGGCATTCAGGACGCGCCGCTCCTCATAGCCGAGATTGGTCACGCCTGAAGGCAGGACCGCACCGCCATGGACACGCTCGAGCCGCCCGCTATCGCACAGGTCGGTGAGATCGCGCCGGATCGTCTGCAGCGTGACGCCGAAATGCGCGGCGAGCTCCTCGACGACCACCCGCCCTTTTTCGCGCGCGATCTGCAGGATTTCGGCATGTCGGAAGGTCTGAGCCATCATTCCCCGAAGTGGCGCGCTGCCGCTTTTGCGATCGACCGAAAGCGCATGAGATATTTTCCTTTGTGTTCCTTTTCTGCAGCAGCTGCGTACACTTGTCCATCGGAAAGCGCCGATCAGAATACGAACCAGTCAAATGCGTTGGGGAGTCAGCGGAATTTTCCTTCACTCCGGAAAATATTGCGCAAAAACGAAAAATATCGCAAACAAACGCGTTCTCAGATATGACCTGAACGCCATGGATCCGGCACGGCAGACCAGCCCGCCTTGGCCATAGCCGACGTTGCGAAAGCCTCCACATCCATCAGGGGCAGGGAAGACATGACCGAGACGGCACCATACGACATCTTCGTTATCGGCGGCGGCATCAACGGCTGCGGCATCGCCCGTGATGCGAGCGGACGCGGCCTGTCCGTCGCTCTGGCGGAACAGGGTGATCTGGCCCAGGCGACGTCGTCTGCCTCCACGAAGCTGTTCCATGGCGGTCTGCGCTATCTCGAATTCTTCGAATTCCGGCTGGTGCGCGAGGCGCTGATCGAGCGCGAGACGCTGTTGCGCGCCATGCCGCATATCGCCTGGCCGATGCGTTTCGTGCTGCCCTTTCACGAGGCTATGCGCTTCGATTCGACCACGCCGGCCTCGCGGCTTCTCGCGATGGTCATGCCCTGGGCGAAAGGGCGCCGCCCCGCCTGGCTGATCCGGCTCGGACTTTTCCTCTACGATCACATGGGCGGCCGCAAGATCCTTCCGCCGACACGCGCGGTCGATCTCGCTCACGATCCGGTCGGCGGACCGCTGCAGGCGCGCTTCACCCGCGCCTATGCCTATTCTGACGTCTGGGTCGAGGATTCGCGCCTCGTCGTTCTCAATGCTCGCGATGCGCAGAAGCGTGGGGCGCGGATCATGACGGGCTGCAAGGTGGTATCAGCCGAGCGCGGCGCCGATCTGTGGCAGATTCGGCTCGAACACGCGAACGGGACGAGCGAGACGCTGCGGGCCCGCAGCCTCGTCAATGCGGGCGGCCCCTGGGTCGGCCGGATCATCGGGGAGCAGCTCGGCATCGCCTCCGGCGAGCGGGTGCGTCTGGTGCGCGGCAGCCATATCGTCACGCGGCGGCTGTTCGACCACGACAAATGCTATTTCTTCCAGGGCAAGGACGGGCGCATCATCTTCGCCATCCCCTATGAGCGCGATTTCACCCTGATCGGCACCACGGATCAGGAGCATGAGGGTGATCCGTCGCAGGCGCAGTGCACGCCCGAAGAGCAGGAATATCTTTGCGCCTTCGCCTCGGAATATTT
>JBJHBI010000064.1:0-22904 GCA_050485405.1 Salinarimonadaceae bacterium | reverse complement strand
CGGGACGCGCGAGAGATCGGCGAGGCCGGCATAGATCACCCAGCGGCGCTCGATCCCGAGCGCGGGATCCTTGGCGCCACCCTTCGAGCGGTAATAGACATTGCCGAACTCGTCCTCGCCGACGCGTTCGCCGTGGCGCCAGGTATGGAACCGGGTGTTCAGCGTCTGGCCGTTCCACCAGGTGAAGAACTGGGTGAAGAACTCTTTCAGGGTCATCGCGGATCATCGCCCTTTTTCGACAGGGGACTTATGCCGCCGCCGCGCCCACAAGTCCAGTGCCGCAACACGGCACCGACAGGATTTGCGCATCGTTTGCGGCGAATCGATGAAGGGCGCGGCGGGGTGCAGAAAACAATGCTTCAGGGAGAGAGGCGCGACATGCTGCCCACATCGGCGCGCCGCCATGCCCGGGCAGGTCCGCGCTTCCAAGATGTCGTCCTGGCGATCATTTTCCCCGTCAGCCGGTATCCGCCTGACGGAATGATGCGCTAGTCGACAATACGCCGAACCCCGTTCCGGGCGGAAAGCAGCGTTGCGGGTATTACCAGCGCGACCGGCGCGACGGCGTTTCTTCGTCATCGGTAAGGTCGTCATCGGCCTCGTCGGGGGCGCTTTCGTCGCCTTCGCCCTCGTCGCCTTCGCCCTCGTCGATCGGCAGCGGCATGAACAGGTCGCTGTCGTCGAGGGGCTCCTCGTCCTCGCGTAGGGTGGCGTCGTCGGAGGGGGAGGGGATGCTCATGCCGGGGGGAATGCGCCCTTCGATGAAGCCCGCGCCCTTGAGCTCCTCGAGGCCGGGCAGGTCGTCGATCTGCTCCAGACCGAAATGATCGAGGAAGTTTGGCGTCGTGCCGTAGGTGACCGGGCGGCCCGGAGAACGGCGGCGCCCGCGCAGGCGCACCCAGCCGGTCTCGATCAGCGTGTCGAGCGTGCCCTTCGAGGTTGAGACGCCGCGAATCTCCTCGATCTCGGCGCGGGTGACCGGCTGGTGATAGGCGATGATGGCAAGCGTCTCTATCGCCGCGCGCGAGAGCTTGCGCGGCTCCTGCACTTCGCGCACCAGCACGTCGGAGAGATCATGTGCCGTGCGCAACGCCCAGCGGCCCGCGATGCACACGCAATTGACGCCGCGCCCGGAATAGGAGCGCACCATTTCTTCCATCACCCGCTCGACCGACACGCCGGCGGGCAGCCGCGCGGCGATCTCGTCCTCGGCCAGCGGCTCGGCGGAGGCAAACAGCAGCGCCTCGGCGACGCGCACGCCCTCCAGAAGGTCGCGCGCCTGCGCGAGTTCGGCGTGAAGGCGTTCGGCGATGGCGAGCATGTTGGCGTCCTTGCTCATGACCCGACCGCCTCCCCGGCGGGTGTCGCAGGCGGGCCGATATCCGGTTCGCCGCTGCCGGGGCGCACCCAGAGCGATCCGAACGCTTCGTCCTGACGCAGGGCGAGGCGGCCCTCGCGCACCATTTCGAGGGTGGCCGAGAGCGCCGAGGCGAGCACCGTGGCGCGCTGGCCCGGGCTTGCGATGTAATCGGTGAGGTAGCTGTCGAGCGCAACCCAATTCGCGCCGATGCTGTGGCCGACGAGCCGCTCCAGCGCCTCGCGCGCTTCGGCCAAAGTCCAGACCGTGCGGCGCTTCATGGTGACCCGCGACGACATCTGCTTCTGGCGCTCGCGGGCATAAGCCGAGAGCAGATCGTAGAGCGTGGCGTCCCAGAGCGGCCTGTGGCGCACGCGCACCGGCTCCGGCGCGCCGCGCGTATGGAAATCGCGGCCCAGTCGCGGGCGCTCTTCCAGCATCTTCGCCGCCTTGCGGATCGTCTCGAGCCTTTGCAGCCGCAATTGCAGCGCGGTGGCGAGATCGTCGGCGGAAGGCTCCTCGCCCCTCGGCGGCTCGGGCAGGAGCAGGCGCGATTTCAGATAGGCGAGCCAGGCCGCCATGACGAGGTAATCGGCGGCGAGCTCGAGCCGCAGCTTGCGCAGATGCTCGATGAAGACGAGATATTGCTCGGCGAGCGCGAGGATCGATATCTTCGCGAGGTCGACCTTCTGGCGGCGGGCGAGTTCGAGCAGCAGATCGAGCGGCCCCTCGAAACCGTCGACATCGACGACGAGCGCATCCTCAGCCGGTGCGGCTTCGCGCCGGGGACGCCCCTCCTCGAATGCGATGATCTCGGCCATGCCACCCCGTGCGAATCGCCTCTGCGCATGATCGCGCAAGGCAGAATCACCCGTTCAGCCGGCTCCCGCAAGCAAAGCATCGCGCTTGGCGCGCGCATCCACAGGATCGAAGTCCTCGATGGGCGCCTTGCGCAGCGTGAGCGCCGCATCCGCGCGCCGCTCGGCATCACCGGTGAGCCCAGGGGTCTCGCGGGCGACATCCTGCATCTCGGTGAAATCCCCCGAGCAATGCAGGGCGATGTCGCACCCGGCGGCGAAGATCCCGCGTGTGCGCTCGCGGAAATTGCCGGCGAGCGCCTTCATGCCGACATCGTCGCTCATCAGGAGCCCGTCGAAGCCGATCTCGCCACGGATCACCTCGCTGACGATGATCGGTGAGAGCGTGGCGCAGTTCTCCGGATCGAGCGCGGTGTAGACGACATGCGCCGTCATCGCCATGGGCAGATGCGAGAGCGCCACGAAGGGCGCGAAATCGGTTGCCACGAGGGTCTCGCGATCGGTCTCGACGACGGGCAGGGCGAGATGGCTGTCGACGCCGGCCCGGCCATGTCCGGGAATGTGCTTGATCACGGGCAGGACGCCCCCCGCCATCATCCCGCGTGCCGCCGCGCCGCCGAGAGCCGCGACGATCTGCGGTTCGAGCCCGTAGGCGCGATCACCGATCACGTCATGGGCGCCGGGGACGGGGATGTCGAGGCAGGGCACGCAATCGGTATCGATGCCGAGATCGCGCAATTCATGCGCAATCAGCCGCGCGCCGAGCGCCACGGCGGCGATCTGCTGCGCGGGATCCTTGATGGCCTGGCCGTAGATCGCGGCGGGCGGATGGTCGATCCAGTGCGGCGGACGCAGCCGACGCACGCGCCCGCCCTCCTGATCGATCAGGATCGGCGCGTCATGCCCGGCGGCCTCGCGCAGGGCGGCGCAGAGCGCGCGCACCTGACCCGGATCGACGATGTTGCGGGCAAAGAGAATGAAGCCGAAAGGGCGCGTATCGCGGAAGAAGGCGATCTCGTCGGGCGTGAGTTCGGGGCCCGAGCACCCGTAGATCGCAGCGGACAGGGTCATGCAGGAATTCCGTGGAGGGTCACGAGGGCGCGGCCCGGCCCGGGGCCGGAACCGCGCGGTGTTCAATTGCGGGCGACGAAGCAGTCTCCGCCCGCATTCTTGATCCGGTCGCAGACGCTGTTGGCCGAAGCGAGATCATAGGGACCGACGCGCACACGGTAGATCGTGTTGCCGTTGACCTCCGCGCGCCGCACGATGGGATTGGAATCGCCGATGATGCTCGCATAGCGATCGCGGAACTGGTTGAAGGCCGCTTGTGCCCGGTCCTCGGAATTGCTGATGCCGAGCTGCACCACGTAATCCCCCGTCGCGGCGGGCTGCGAGGGCGCGACGCTCGCGGTCTGCTGGGGCGATTGCGCGGGCGCGCTCTGCTGCTGGGCCTGCGGAGCGATCTGCGTCGCGCCGGTCAGCGCCATCGGTGCAGGCGGGGCCGGTGCGGGAGGGGCCGCGTTCTGCGACGCCTGCACGCTCTCGGTCGTGCTGTTTGTCGCGGAATTCTGTGCCGGCGCGTCGGCGAGATCCTGCTGCGCAGTGGCCTCGGCGCCGGGCTCGGGCTCCCACGGCATCCGCTCCGTCGCCGGGGCGGGAACGTTCGCATCGGCAAGGGCCGTGAATTCGCTGGGTGTATCGAGCGACGCCGTCTGGCGCGGCGCATCGTCACCGTTGCGGATGATGGTGCCGTCGGGGCGGACCGTGACGGTGCGCACGCGGCGCGGCTCACCCAGTTCTGCGACTGCGGCGGAGACCTCGGGCGCGGCGTCGAACCCGGATTGTGTCTCCATCGTGCCCGACAGAACCTGTGCGATCGGATCGGCGACGCCCTCGCGATTTTGCGCCGCAGCCGGCGGCGGCAGCACGACGCGCGGACTGGTGCGGGCGATCTCTCCGACATCGACGGGTTGCTCTTCGCGATCGACGACGCGGGTTTCGTCCTCGGCGGAACGCTCGAAGATCTGCCGGTCCTGATCCGGAATCTCGACACCGCCGGGATTGATCGGCTCGACGCGCATCGGCTCGCTTTCGGCCGTGATCAACGGCGGCTCGCCATCGGCGGCGGGACCCGTGCTGCGCACGAAATAGAGGGCACTCGCGACGCCGATCACGGCGACACCGAGAACGATGCCGACGGTCATCATCGCCTTGCCGCCGCCGCGCCGCTCACGGCGCAGGCGCGGAGCGGCGTCGAGATCGTCGAGCGTATCGCCGTAATCCTCATAGGCATCCTGCCCGGTCCCGTAAGCCTGACCAGCCGGATGGCGGGCGGCATAGGCCGGCGGGGCGCCGAGATCGGCATGTGCGGGCTGGTGATGCGCGAGCTCTTGGCGAGCCGGCTCGTGATAGGGCTGATCCTGATAAAACGTCTCCGGGCTTGCCGGATACGGCGCCTGCGCGCCCGCATGACGCGGATCGGCGTAGAGATCCTCCTCGCGCCAATCCTGCTGCTGCCATTCGGGCTGCGCTTCGGAATGCTGCGGCGCATGGCCCGCTATGGGCGCCGGCATTTGCGGCCAGGCCTCGTCCCGCGCCTGCGGATGCGGCGGAAAGGGAACTTGCGGCTGCTCCTGAGGGGGCGCTGCGCCGTGCGGAACCTGGTGCTGCGTTTGGTGTTGCTCTTGGTGTTGCTCCTGCGGCAGCCAATCGTCGAAGCCCTGGTGAGCCGGCTGCGCCTGATCGCGGCGGCCCTCGCCCTGATCGAAAGCGAAGACCGCGTCCTGGTCGCCATCCGGGCGACGCGGCGCGGTGCCGGGGCGCTCGCCGCTCAGAATGCCCCGGAACGGGTCGTCCTGGCCGACGATGCGCGCGAGCTCCGCGAGCGGATCGGGTTTGCCGGAAGGTGCGCCGCCATGCTCATGATTGCCGCCGCCCGCGCCGTGCCCGCCGGCACCGCCGCGCTGGGGCGCGCTCTGCTGCAATTGCCGCTCGATCTCGTCGAGGTCGATTGCCAGACGTCTCTTTGCCGTATCGCTCATGTTCGGCCGGGCCCCTCGTCCCTCGCAGGCGGCGTACCGCCGTCACTCTCGCCGACGGTGCCGACGTTGCGCGGTGGGGAGGGGTATCGTCGGGTCGATGACCCACCCGCTCTCGCGGGTTTCCCCGTCAACGCATTTCGTCGGGCGCCGCGACACCCAGAATACGAAGACCCGAGGCGATCACGCAACGAATTGCGTATGCCAATGCGAGTCTTTCCAGGGTCGACTCTTCATCGCTTTGGTTAACAAAGCGTAAGTGTGTGGAATCTTTGCCCTTTGTCCAGAACTGATGCAACAAGCCGGCAATTTCATGGACGAAAAACGCGATCCGGTGCGGCTCGTGCGCCTTTGCCGCAGCCTCGACGATGCGCGGATATTGCGCGATCCGCCGCAGGATCTCCAGCTCCGCCGGGTCGAGCGGCCCGCTTCCGGTGCGTGCGGCGAGGTTTCCGGAGGAGAGATCCGCCTGCGGAAAGGCCTCGCCCGCCTGACGGAAGACCGAAGCGCAGCGCGCATGGGCGTATTGCACGTAGAAGACCGGGTTGTCCTTCGATTGCTCGCGGACCTTCACCAGGTCGAAATCGAGGGGCGCGTCGTTCTTGCGGTAGAGCATCATGAAGCGCACCGCGTCGGAGCCGACCTCGTCGACCACCTCGCGCAGGGTCACGAACTCGCCGGAGCGCTTGGACATCTTGACCTGCTCGCCGTCGCGCAGAAGCCGCACCATCTGGCACAGCTTGACGTCGAGCTCTCCCTCGCCCCCGGTGATCGCCTTCACTGCCGCCTGCATGCGCTTGACGTAGCCGCCGTGATCGGCGCCCCAGACATTGATCATCACCGGAAAGCCGCGCTCGAATTTCGAGCGGTGATAGGCGATGTCCGCGGCGAAATAGGTGTAGGAGCCGTCGGATTTCAAAAGCGGGCGATCGACGTCGTCACCGAATTGCGTGGCGCGAAACAGCGTCTGCTCGCGATCCTCCCAATCCTCGTCCGGCGCGCCCTTGGGGCGGGGGAGGCGGCCCTCGTAGATCAGATCGCGCGCGCGCAGATCCGCGATCGTGGCGGCCACCTCGTCCGTCTCGCCCTGCGTCAGAGAGCGCTCGGAGAAAAACACGTCGTGGCGGATGTCGAGGGCGGCGAGGTCGTCGCGGATCATCGCCATCATCGCCTCGATCGCCGCCTCGCGTATGATCGGCAGCCACTCGGCTTCGGTGTAATCCTGCAGGCCGGGCCCATAGGTCTTGGCCAGTGCCTCGCCGACACCCACGAGATAATCGCCCGGATAGAGACCCTCCGGGATCGCGCCGATCTCCTCGCCGAGCGCCTCGCGGTAGCGCAGGAAGGCGGAGCGGGCCAGCACGTCGACCTGGGCGCCGGCATCGTTGATATAGTATTCGCGCGCCACCTCGTGGCCGGCGAAGGCGAGCAGCGCGCAAAGCGCATCGCCGAAGACCGCGCCGCGCCCGTGGCCCACATGCATCGGCCCGGTGGGATTGGCCGAGACGTATTCGACATTGACCGGGCGCGCATCCTGCGCCGTGCCGCGCCCGTATTCCTCGCCGAGCAGGATCACCTCGCGCAGCATCTCGCGATAGATCGCAGGATCGAGCCGCAGATTGATGAAGCCGGGGCCGGCGACTTCCGCCGACACGATACGCGGATCCCGCAAGAGATCGGCGGTGATCTTTTCGGCGAGCGCGCGCGGATTGGTGCCGGCGGGCTTGGCCAGCACCATCGCCGCATTGGTGGCGAGATCGCCATGGGCGGGATCGCGCGGCGGCTCGACGACCGCGCGGGAAATGTCGATATCCCCCGGCAGGTCGCCCGCATCCTGCAGATTCCGCAGCGCCTGCGCCACGCGCTCTTCGAAAGTCGCAAACAGGTTCATCTCACATCCGTCTCGATACTGCCGGCGCCGGCTTCACCCCGCGCACCGATTGATACCGCGCGGTCTTGTCACGAGACGGCGGTTTCTTCAAGCGTCGGGGAGGATCCCCGAGGAAATGTGCGAGAGAAGGTCAGGGGCACGCTGCCATGCATCGCATGTGTCCGCACCCTGTGGGCCGGATGACGGTATGGTGGGCGCATTACTGCGCGCGTGTGCGACGCTTCCCGAGGGAGGCGTTTCCACTATCAGCTCTGGCGAATCCGTCTTCCGCATCGGTTTGCGGATTTGCCTGTTGCGCGGGCCGGGGGCAGGGCGTTTCATCCTCGCTTGAAAACAGCAAAGGGAGCGTGAGCATGAAGGCCGTTCTGGCGCGGACATTGGGGCCACCGGAGAATCTCGAGATCGCCGATATTCCGGTGCCCGAGCCCGGGCCGGGAGAGGTGCGGGTCGATCTGCGGGCGGCGGCGCTGAACTTCTTCGATACGCTGATCATCGAAGGCAAGTATCAGGTCAAGCCGGAACTACCGTTCTCGCCCGGCGCGGAATTCTGCGGCGTGATCGCGGCGCTGGGTCCCGGCGTCTCGGGCTGGAAAATCGGCGAGCGGGTGAGCGGATATTGCGGTTATAACGGCGCGCGTGAAGCGGTGATCGCCTCCGCCGAACGGCTTGCGCGGGTGCCCGAGGCGCTCTCCGATGCCAAGGCGGCAGGGCTACAAGTGACCTATGGCACCACCATCCATGCGCTGGTCGATCGGGCGCAGTTGCGCGAGGGCGAGACGCTCGTCGTTCTGGGTGCCGCCGGCGGTACGGGGATCGCCGCGGTGGAGATCGGCAAAGCGCTTGGTGCGAGGGTGATCGCCTGCGCGTCATCGCAGGAAAAGCTCGAATTTGCGCGGCGCTGCGGAGCCGACGAGGTCGTCGATTACAGCAAGGAGAACCTACGCGAGCGGCTGCGTGAACTCACCGGGGGCAAGGGCGTCGACGTGCTCTACGACCCTGTCGGCGGTGATCTCGCCGAGCCCGCGGTGCGCTCCATGGGCTGGGAAGGGCGCTATCTCGTGATCGGCTTCGCCGCCGGCGAGATCCCGCGCATTCCGCTGAACCTGCTCCTGCTCAAGGGCTGCGACATACGCGGCGTGTTCTGGGGCGCCTATTGCAAGCGCGACCCCAAAGGCCAGGCCGCCCATATGGAGCGCCTGATGCAATGGGCCGCCGACGGCACCATCTCCGCCCATGTCGACCGAGTCTTCCCCCTCGACGAGACGCCGCAGGCGCTCGCCTATATCGCCGCGCGCAAGGCGCTGGGGAAGATCATCGTCACGCCGTGAGCGGGTGGGATGCCGCTCGATGTCTCGGCGCATCATTGTATCCGTCAGCCGGTATCCACCTGACGGCATGATGCTCAATGAAGCTGCAAGACCCCGTCGACGGCCTTGAACTCCGCCGGTTTGATCAGCCCGCAATGGGCGACCGTGACGCTATGGAGCAGGCCGTCGATCTCGCGCGTCCAGAAATCGAGGAAGCGCCTGAGGACCGGGAATTCCGGGGCGGTATCGTATTCCTGCCAGATGAAATTCTGCAACAGACCGGGATGGTCGGGCAAACGATAGAGAATATCGGCGGTGATCAGGCCGTAACCCTGCATCTGCTTGATGAAGGCCGGGCTGACGGCACCGTCCTGACGCAACACTGTCTCCGACATGTGACCTCCTCATCTGCGCCCCAAGGGCGCCCGAACAAGAAAAAACGCATCGGGGATGAATCATCCCTTGCCACAGGATGCCGAACGGGCTACCGAGCGGCAAGAAAAAAATGATTTATATCAATATGTTAGCAGCATTCACAGGTGAGTGCTGCCAATTCCCGTCGTGCCGCTCCATGGCCGCGCCTGGCACTCCAATGAAAAGAGTGCCAAAATTTTTCACGCCCGGTCTTGAACGGTGAAACCGTCCCGCCCATCTGATCGCCGGGCGAGCAGTGTCGCGTGTCGTGACGGGCGCTGCTCTCCGTGAGGATCAACCGATCTCGCAAGATCAATCAGGAGACGTGAAAGATGACGTTCCGTCCTTTGCATGACCGCGTTCTGGTGCGCCGCATCGAGGCCGATCAGAAGACCGCCGGCGGCATCATCATCCCCGACACCGCCAAGGAAAAGCCGCAGCAGGGCGAAATCGTCGCCGTCGGCCCCGGTGCCCGCAACGAGAAGGGCGAACTCGTGGCGCTCGACGTGCAGGCCGGTGACCGCGTGCTGTTCGGCAAGTGGTCCGGCACGGAAGTGCGTATCGATGGCGAAGACCTTCTGATCATGAAGGAATCCGACATTCTCGGCGTTCTCGACGCCAGCGAAGCCCAGAAGAAGGCCGCCTGACGGGGGCTGTTCGACATCGACGATGTCGTTTTCGGAGTGACGAACATGTCTGCCAAGGAAGTCAAATTCTCCACCGATGCCCGCACGAAGATGCTGCGCGGCGTCGATATCCTCGCCGATGCGGTGAAGGTCACGCTCGGGCCGAAGGGCCGCAACGTCGTGATCGAGAAGTCCTTCGGCGCCCCGCGCATCACCAAGGACGGTGTGACGGTCGCCAAAGAAATCACCCTTTCCGACAAGTTCGAGAACATGGGCGCCCAGATGGTGCGCGAGGTGGCCTCGAAGACCAACGATCTCGCTGGTGACGGCACCACCACCGCGACGGTGCTCGCCCAGGCGATCGTGCGCGAGGGCGCGAAATCCGTCGCCGCCGGCATGAACCCGATGGATCTCAAACGCGGCATCGACATGGCGGTCGAGGCCGTCGTCGCCGATCTGAAAAAGAACGCGCGCAAGATCACCAGCAATGACGAGATCGCCCAGGTCGGCACCATCTCGGCCAATGGCGATGCCGAGATCGGGCGCTATCTCGCGCAAGCCATGGAAAAGGTCGGCAACGAGGGTGTGATCACGGTCGAGGAGGCCAAGAGCTTCGAGACCGAGCTCGACGTGGTCGAGGGCATGCAGTTCGATCGCGGCTATCTCTCGCCTTATTTCGTGACCAATTCCGAGAAGATGCGCGTCGAGCTCGAAGACGCCTATGTGCTCATCCACGAGAAGAAGCTCGGCAATCTCCAGGAGCTGCTGCCTGTGCTCGAGGCGGTGGTGCAATCGGGCAAGCCGCTGGTGATCATCGCCGAAGACGTGGAAGGCGAGGCGCTGGCCACGCTCGTGGTCAACAAGCTGCGCGGCGGCCTGAAGATCGCTGCGGTGAAGGCGCCGGGCTTCGGTGATCGCCGCAAGGCCATGCTCCAGGATATCGCGATCCTCACCGGCGGCACGGCCGTCTCCGAGGATCTCGGCATCAAGCTCGAGAATGTCTCCCTCGACATGCTGGGCCGCGCGAAGAAGATCGTCATCGAGAAGGAGAATACCACCATCGTCGATGGTGCCGGTTCGAAGGACGACATCGCGGCCCGCGTCGCGCAGATCAAGGCGCAGATCGAGGAGACGACCTCCGATTACGACCGCGAGAAGCTCCAGGAACGTCTCGCCAAGCTCGCTGGCGGCGTCGCGGTGATCCGCGTCGGCGGCGCGACGGAAGTCGAGGTGAAGGAGCGCAAGGACCGCGTCGACGACGCGATGCACGCCACCAAGGCGGCGGTCGAGGAGGGTGTGCTGCCCGGCGGCGGTACGGCGCTCCTGCGCGCGATCAAGGCGCTCGACGGCCTGACCCCGGCCAATGACGACCAGAAGACCGGCATCGAGATCGTGCGCCGCGCGATCCAGGCCCCGGCCCGCCAGATCGTCCAGAATGCCGGTGCGGACGGTTCGCTCGTCGTCGGCAAGGTGATGGAGAATGCCGATTACGCCTTCGGCTACAACGCCCAGACCGGCGAATACGGCGACATGTTCGCTTTCGGCGTGATCGACCCGGCCAAGGTGGTACGCACCGCGCTCCAGGACGCGGCCTCCGTCTCCGGCCTGCTCGTCACCACCGAAGCGATGATCGCCGAGCTGCCCAAGAAGGAATCCGCTCCCGCCATGCCCGGCGGCGGCATGGATTTCTGATCGCCCGCAACGGCATCGAAGCGGCGGCCCCGACCCGCCACCCGGCCTCTCTCTCGCCAGGGAGGGGGGCTTTTTCGTGGGGTGCGTTAATGGTCGAGCGGCCATCCCAAGGCGGGATGAGAGTATCATTTCGTCAGGTCGGACTGCGGTCTAAGCGACGAGATCCTCCATCGCCATGGCGCCGGAATGGGCGTCGCGTCGCGCCATCGTCGCGGCTGCATTTCTCGAAGCGAGGCGCAACGCGGTCTGTGGGCTCATATCTGCGTTGAGCATGTATGCGAGCGTCGCTCCGAACGTATCGCCCGCGCCGATCGAGCTTTGCGCAATCGATGGGGAAACCGGCTTTGCAGCGGGCTCGTGGAAGAGGCCGCCATTGCATGCGAGCCATGCGCCGCGCGCGCCATCCGATACGCAGACACGGCCGGTCGCATATCTCTTGAACAGATCTTGGCAGATATCACCTGCGAGGCCTTCTTCCCCGGTCCGGCTCCCGGCACGCGCCACCCCCAGCCGTCGCGCGAGCTCGCATGCTTCCTGCCTGTTGATCATGAGCAGATCACACGATGCGATGATGTCGCCACATAGCTGCGTCTCCTCGATGATCTGGCCGATGCCCGGGCTGAACGCGACGTAGCCGAAACGGCGAGAGCCTTCCGCAAGGCGGGTGGCGAGAGCCTCGTACGCGGCCTTCGGGGCCGCCGTGACGTAGAGCAGATCTGCCCGGCTTTCCGCGATGTGTCGGGCGGCCAGCCACAGGTTCGCCCCACGCGCGGCAATGACGGAAGCATCCCCCGTTTGCGGGATCGTGATCACCGCCTTCCCGGTCGGCGCATCCTCGACGATCTCCATGCAGGATGTCGAGACGCCCATTGCCCTCAACTTCCTCAGGATGTAGTCGCCCGCCTCGTCGCGACCGATCGCACAGTGAATCTCGACCTGCGCGCCGAGTTTTCCGAGGACCGCAGCAGCGTTCATCGCACCGCCGCCGGCTGCCAGTTCGATCGTTTGTGCCTCCTGCTTCGCTCCGGGAAGATTCGGTGCATCCGCATTTGCGGATACGAGTATATCGAGCGTCGTACCACCCAGACAGATCGCTCGCGGGTTCATTTCGTTGCGTTCCCGCCATTGAGCGCAGCGCCGAGAGCGCCGGCCGAGTCGCCCAATTGGTTGCCGACGATCCGTGCATCGATGCTTTCGCCCATGATGTTCTCCAGAATGCGCTTCGTACCGATGGAGCAGATGTCGGGGATATTCGAAAGGCCTCCTCCCAGAACGATGATGTCCGGGTCGAATATCTTGATCAGGTTCGCCGTTGCGAGGCCGAACGCCTCGATGAACTCCTCCATCACCGTAGCGGCATCAGGGTCCCCGGAGCTGCGCGCGTCCAGAATATCCGAGACGCTGATCATGCGCCCCGAGATCGCATGATAGGCTTGCTCGATCGCGGTGCCACTCAGATATCGTTCGACGCAGCCGGTGCGCCCGCAATAGCACGCGTGTCCCTCGTGAAAGAGTGTCGTGTGTCCCCACTCGCCGGCGATACCGTTGCGCCCCTCCCAAATGTTTCCGCCGAGGACGAGGCCGCCACCACAGCCGGTACCAAGCACCATGCCGAAGACGAAGTGCTCGGCCCGACCTGCTCCGATGCGGGCTTCGGCGAGCGCGAAGCTGTTCGCATCGTTCGTCAAGGTGATTGCGACACCTGTTTCGTTGCTCAAATCTAGTTGTGGAGTGCGTCCATTCATGCATTCGATGTTGCAAAACCGCATCTGCCCGGTGATACGATCGATCGTGCCGGGGGTGCAGATTCCCAATGAATGCGGGGCTGCATCGATCTTGGTGACGAGCGTTCTGTAGAGTGTCGATATTTGCCGGATCAGGGATTCGTATCCATGAAGTTTTTTCGTTTTTTGACGCATGCGAAAAACAATCCGGTTCTCCAGATCGAGTATGACACCTTCAATCTTCGTGCCGCCCAGGTCGATGCCGATCTTGTACATCAATTCAATCCATATGCTTTAAATATCGAAACGTCCGTGAGGCCGAACAATGAGTTCTGAGTTCGCCAACATACCATCTACGCAAACGCTCATCGCTTTCGAGGCGGTCGCGCGGCATCGTAGTTTTCGAAGGGCGGCGGAAGAGCTTTGCATTACGGATAGTGCAATCAGTCATCGCATCAGGGATCTGGAGCGAAATCTGGGTACGACTTTGTTCGAACGCACGACACGCAGTGCGCGGCTGACGATCGAGGGGGAGATGCTTCTCAGGAATATCTTGCCGGCCCTCGAGGTCCTGCAGGGCGCCACCGGGAATTTCAAGGGGCGGCGCGCACATGTCAGGCTGTCGGTGCTCCCGTCCTTCGCTCGCTTCTGGCTTTTGCCGAGGCTTGCGGAAATGCAGCGAGCCCTGCCGGGTCTCGCCTTCGACATCGACACGACCTTGCGCAAGGCCCGCCTCGACCAGAACGAGGCCGATCTCGCCATCCGTTTCTGTCGCGACCCCAGCGGTGAGGGGCTCGCTGTCACGAAGATCATGGATGACGAGTGGATCCCCGTCGCTTCTCCTGCATATTTGAACATGTTGGGAGAGGGCAGCCTCTGCCGACGGCTGGAGAGTGCGACGCTCATCGAACACCAGCGCCAGCCCTGGTCTCCCTGGTTCGAGCGCGCGCGCCTCGAACCTCCGGCAAACGCCAGGGCGGTCCTTCTCGCCGATACAGCGATGATGGTCGATGCCGCTTTGCACAATGTCGGCGTCGCATTGGTGCGCCGTTCCCTCGTCGATAAATTGATCCGGAGTGGCGAGTTGGTAACGTTGTCCGACATTGCGCTGAGCTCCGAGTTTTCCTATTTCGTCATTTGCAAGCAAAGGGCTTTGAGTAGAAAGATCGTATCGCAGGTATATAATTGGATTATTTCTTCAGTTCAGTATAACGAGACATATCCCAAGTAATACGATTCCTATCGCGATAATTTTCTGAGGCACATTGTTTTCCTGGAGCAGCATTGCACTCAGTGCAAAGACCATTATGAGATTTGTCCGCCTCAAAATCGAGATGACGGATATCAGAGCCCCTTCCGAGTTGACTGACCAAAGATAAACGAATTCTGCGGTGACGTAAGCGATCGCTAGTGCCGTAACGGACCAATTCTCAGAAAGCAGGCCCCGAAACGAGACCCGCCGCAATATCAGTGGGAGGAGAAGTGCAGCCAATGCCGCCCGCTGCAGAGCAGAATATGCTTGCACGGAAGCAAGGTCGATATTGAGGTTGACGAGAATATGCTTGTCATACAACGCGTTGGCGGAAGACATCAGAGTAGCCGCAAGCATGCAGAGAACCCAGAGATTGCTCTGGATATGGATGCCCTCCTTTTTCCCGATCAAGGAGAAATAGTAATACGCTGCAACAGCTAGCATGATGCCCGCCCATTGCAGCGGGGAAAGCATCTCACCCAGGAAGACATAGGCGCCGATTGCAGTCCAGACAGGGCCGGATGCGCGAACACCCGCTGATATCGATAGAGGGAGTGCTTTGACGGAGTAATAAGACAATACCCAGGTCGCGACCATCATCAGTGATTTCGGGAGTACCGCTAGATGCTCGTTCAGGGACAAACCGTCTGGCGCGAGACCTATGGGCCTCAGGGCATGGACAGCCGTATCCGGCGCCAGTATGAATGGTAGCCATACGAGCGCGCCGATCAGTGAAGACAAGAAAACGACTTCCAGCACGCCGTTCTTGCGCAGCGCGATCTTTGTCAGGAAATCGTAGATTCCAAGTATGATACCGGCGCCGAGGCCGAGTGTAATCCAGGTCATGTCGCTGCTACGCGGCCAGAAAGCCGCCATCCACGTTCAGAATTGCGCCGTTGACGAAGGAGGCCTGGTCGCTCGCTAGCCAGACGACTGCCGACGCGATCTTTTCCGGGCGCCCGATGCAGTTTTGCGGGATCAAGGCAATCGCAGCATGTTTGAAAACTGCGTAGTAGAGGGATGATGCTGGTATAAAATTCTGATTTCTTAAATAAAAATCTGAATTTATAAGAAAAATTATAAATATAGCAGGAAAAATTATTAGATTTAACTTATTAATCATAAGATAATTCATATTCTTGTTCATCGACCATTCCATTCTGAATTGTTTTTATTTTCGTATCAATGAGCCGATAAATGAGGTTGCGGCAAACGAGAAATTTTTGATGATTGTGCAAGTGAATTCATGAATGCCGTCGGTTCGACGTTTCGGCCGTCTTTTCTCGCCCCGCTGTCGCCCTCGACACGGCGCAGGGTGAGGCTGTTCGTATTTCCTCCACAGCGATCCACAGGCGGGGCGGCGTGTTTTACGGTGCAATCATGCGCCGCGCGCTCTAAATCCGCAGCTGTCCCGAATTGGTGTAAGATCGCCCCATGCGTTATCCGCCCGCGATTCTCGATGAGATCCGTGCCCGGCTTCCCGTATCGGAAGTCGTGCGCAAGCGCGTGCAGATGAAGAAGGCCGGGCGGGAATGGAAGGGGCTCTCCCCCTTCAACCAGGAGAAGACGCCCTCGTTCTACGTCAACGACCAGAAGGGTTTCTATCATTGCTTCTCGTCGGGCAAGCACGGCGACATATTCGATTTCCTGATGGAGACGGAGGGGTTGAGCTTCCCCGAGACGGTGGAGCGGCTCGCCGGGGAGGCGGGGGTCAGCCTGCCCAAGCCGACGGCGGAGAATGTCGAGGCGGAGAAGCGCCGCGCGGGTCTGCACGAGGTGATGGAACTCGCCGCCGCCTTCTTCGAGAAGGAATATGCCGGGCGGCGCGGCACCAATGCGCGTGAATACGTGGTGCGGCGCGGCATGCCGGAGGCGCTGCAGAAGCGCTTCCGCATCGGTTATGCCCCCGCCGAGCGCTACGCCCTGCGCGATCACCTCGCCGACAAGGGGGTGCCGGGCGAGGCGATGATCGAGGCGGGGCTGCTCGTCTCCGGCGAGGATATCGCGGTGCCCTTCGACCGGTTCCGCGACCGGCTGATCTTCCCGATCTGCGATTCGCGCGGGCGCGTCGTCGCCTTCGGCGGGCGGGCGCTCTCGGCGGATGTGCCGGCGAAGTATCTCAACTCCCCCGATACTCCGCTCTTCCACAAGGGCACGATGCTCTACAACGCCCATCAGGCGCGCAAGGCCGCCCATGAGAAGGGCGTCGTCGTCGCGGTCGAGGGCTATATGGACGTCATCGCCATGGCGGGGATGGGGTTCGACAATGCCGTCGCACCGCTCGGCACGGCACTGACGGAAGAGCAACTCGCCGTGTTGTGGCGGATGGCGGACGAGCCGATCCTGTGTTTCGACGGCGACAAGGCCGGACGCCGCGCCGCGTTCCGCGCCCTCGACGTGGCGCTCGCGCGGCTGCCGGTGGGCAAATCGCTGCGCATGGCGATGCTGCCGGCGGGACAGGATCCCGACGATCTCGCGCGCGAGGGCGGCGCGGCGGCGATGGAGCGGGTGCTCGAATCCGCTCTGCCGCTGATCGACGTGCTCTGGGCGCGCGAGACGGAAGCCGGTCCGCTCGAAACCCCGGAGCAGCGCGCTGCCTTCGAGCGGCGCCTGCACCAGGCGGTGCGGGTGATCACCGACGAGACCCTGCAACGGCACTACCGCGATGCGATCAACGAGCGGCTGTCGCAGCAGTTTCGCGGATCGGGGCGGCGCGGGGGAGGTTACGAGCGCCAGAACGGACGCGGAGGAGGGGGCGGCGGATATGCCCGAGGCCCGCGCGGGAACTGGCAGCCGGAGGCGCAGGGCATGCGTCTGCCGCAGGGGTATCGTCCGAGCCCGGCGCTTCTGCGCTCGGGGCTCTTTGCCCGTCCCGACCCCGAGACGCCGACGGCCGCGGCCCCGCGCGAGGCGACCATCGTCGCGGCCTTCGTGGCCCATCCACATCTGCTCGAGGATCACGCGGAGACGCTCGCGGCGCTCGATTTCGCGAGCCCCGAGGCGCGGCGTCTGCGCGGCTTCCTGCTGGATTACGTGGCCGAGGACAACATCGCCGAGGCGGAGTATCTCACGCTCTCGCTGCGGCGTGCGGGAATCGAGGACGCCTATGCGGCTCTGTGCGAGCGGATGGTGCCGAGCCTGCGCTGGATCGTCGACCCGCATGCCGACGGATTGCGCGTCGAGGATGCATTGAGGCAGGCCATCATCTTGCATCGGCGCGCGCACACGCTACATACGGAACTGAAGGCGGCTGCCCGCGCGCTGGCCGAGGACGACAGTGAAGCCAATCTGGCCTGGATGCGCGACGTGCAGGTCCAGCTGTCGTCTCTCGAAGGCGCGGAGGCCGACCGGGAAGACTGACGCGTAACGGCTTGGGTGAGGTGCAGGCGATCGTCGAGGCGAAGCGGATCCCGAAAGGACCGACATGGAATGCGACGGTGGCGGATATTTTGGTCCGGCGCCGGTTTTTCCGTTGGTCCGGCTTCACGTGGCGGGATGGATTCGCTAAGCGGATGACGTGCTTAACGCTTCGACAAGCCGGATGGTGTTTCATATCTGGTGATTCGTGGCGCGCCTGTGCGGGGGACGTGCCCGGTTCAGCGAGCATCACCGCCGGAACACCCGGCCCGCTCCATCGGGTCGGTGTGTATGGGCGAGTTGCCGGAGCTTCGTATCCGGCCGAGATCTGTGGGAATTCTTGAATGGCGACCAAGGCGACTGAGACCACCGAAGCGGCTCCCGAGCAACAAACGGATGGTCCGCTGCTCGATCTGACCGATGCCGCGGTCAAGAAGATGATCAAGTCCGCGCGCAAGCGCGGCTACGTCACCTATGACGAGCTGAACGACGTCCTGCCTTCGGAGGAATTCTCTTCCGAGCAGATCGAGGACGTGCTCGGCCAGTTGAGCGAACTCGGCATCAACGTCGTCGAGGCGGAAGAGGTCGAGGAGGCCCAGGCCGATTCCGACAGCGGCGACGAGGAAAGCGAGGGCGGCGATCTCGTCGCGGCCTCCACGAGCCGTGCGGTCGCGACGAAGCCCGAGACGACGAAGGAGCCGACGGACCGTACCGACGATCCCGTGCGCATGTATCTGCGCGAGATGGGCTCGGTCGAACTGCTCTCGCGCGAAGGCGAGATCGCCATCGCCAAGCGCATCGAGGCCGGTCGCGAAGCGATGATCGCGGGGCTCTGCGAGAGCCCGCTGACCTTCCAGGCCATCATCATCTGGCGTGACGAGCTCGTCGAGGGCCGCGTGCTCCTGCGCGACATCATCGATCTCGAGGCGACCTACGCCGATCCGGAAGGCAAGGGCGCTCCCGGCAAGGACGACGAAACCGCTGCCGGCGAAGGCGCGGTGAACGGGGCCGTCAACGGTGCTGCCAACAACAATACCGGCGAGGCCGCGACCGCCAAGGCCGCGACACCGGGCGTGGGCACGGGCGAGACGGAAGCCGAAACGGACAGCGATGCCGACGGCGATGCCGATGACGACGACATGGACAACAACGTCTCCCTCTCCGCCATGGAGTCGGAGCTGAAGCCGCGCGTGCTCGAGACCTTCGACCGTATCGCGGACAACTATAAGAAGCTGCGCCGTCTCCAGGTCGAGCATGTCGAGCAGCGCATGCAGAATTCGCAGCTGACGCCCTCGCAGGAGCGGAAATACAAAAAGCTCAAGGAAGAGATCGTCACCGACGTGAAGTCGCTGTCGCTCAACCAGAACCGCATCGATGCGCTGGTCGAGCAGCTCTACGACATCAACAAGCGCCTGCTCTCGCACGAGGGCCGGCTGATGCGCTACGCCGAGAGCTTCGGCGTCGGGCGCGAGGACTTCCTGCGTAATTATCAGGGCTCCGAGCTCGACCCGAAATGGCTTTTGCGCGTCTCCAAGCTCGGCGGCAAGGGCTGGAAGAACTTCGTCGCCGACGGCAAGGACCAGATCCACGAATTGCGCGACCAGATCCACAATCTGGCCTCGGAGACGGGGCTCGAGATCTCGGAATTCCGCAAGATCGTGCACATGGTCCAGAAGGGCGAGCGCGAAGCGCGTCAGGCCAAGAAGGAAATGATCGAGGCCAACCTGCGCCTCGTGATCTCGATCGCCAAGAAATACACCAATCGCGGCCTGCAATTCCTCGATCTGATCCAGGAAGGCAATATCGGCCTGATGAAGGCGGTCGATAAATTCGAATACCGCCGCGGCTACAAGTTCTCGACCTATGCCACCTGGTGGATCCGTCAGGCGATCACCCGCTCGATCGCGGACCAGGCCCGCACGATCCGCATCCCGGTCCACATGATCGAGACGATCAACAAGATCGTGCGCACCTCGCGTCAGATGCTCCACGAGATCGGTCGCGAGCCGACGCCGGAAGAGCTCGCCGAGAAGCTCGCCATGCCGCTCGAGAAAGTGCGCAAGGTGCTCAAGATCGCCAAGGAGCCGATTTCGCTGGAGACGCCGATCGGCGACGAGGAAGATTCGCATCTCGGTGACTTCATCGAGGACAAGAACGCCATCCTGCCGATCGATTCCGCCATCCAGTCGAACCTGCGCGAGACCACGACGCGCGTGCTCGCCTCGCTCACCCCGCGCGAGGAACGCGTGCTGCGCATGCGCTTCGGCATCGGCATGAACACCGACCACACGCTGGAGGAAGTCGGCCAGCAATTCTCGGTGACGCGCGAGCGTATCCGCCAGATCGAGGCGAAGGCCCTGCGCAAGTTGAAGCACCCCTCGCGCTCGCGCAAGCTGCGCAGCTTCCTCGACAACTGATCCGGGGGAGGGCGCGGCGATGGCGGTGGCGACAGAGGGCGAGACCGGCGAACCGCGCGGCGAACTCACCGTGCGCACCATCGCCATGCCGGCCGATACCAATGCCAACGGCGACATTTTCGGCGGCTGGGTGCTTTCGCAGATGGATCAGGCGGGCGGCATTGCCGGCGTCGAGCGTGCTCGCGGGCGCGTCGTGACCATCGCCGTCGAGGCGATGACCTTCATCCGCCCGGTACGGGTCGGGGATGTGCTTTGCGTCTATACCGAGATCGAATCGGTAGGGCGGACCTCGATGAAGATCCATATCGAGGCCTGGGCGCGGCGCTTTCAGAGCGACCTGCGCGAGAAGGTGACGGATGCCACCTTCACTTTCGTCGCCATCGACGATGACGGGCGCCCCCGCCCTATCCCGCCTGCCTGAGGCCGACGGTCACCCGCGATCGTTCGGCGGATCGTCGTACGTATAGGGCAGGAGGCGCGCGAAGGTGTCGCGCATCAGCGCATAACACTCGCAGGACGTCGCCTTCAGGCCTTCGACATCGGTGCATTCGATGACGCCGCGGCGATAGCTGATAAAGCCGCGCGCCTGAAGGCTCCGGGCGGATGCCGTGACGGTTGTGCGCTGCACGCCGAGCATTTCGGCGAGCGCTTCCTGAGTCAGCGGTACCGTACTGCTCGCGGTCCGGTCGCGGCAGATCAGGAGCCAGCGGCACAGGCGCTGCTCGACCGAATGAAGGGTGTTGCAGGCGAGCGTTTGCAGAATCTGGGACAGCAGGGCCTCGCCATAGCGCATCTTGATATCGGCGACGCTGGGTGCCTCGGGGAGGATTTCACGCAGTGTCGCACTGCGCATGCGCAAGGCGCGCCCGGCGATCTGGACGACGACGCGGCTCAGCGATGTGCCCGACCCGAGGCCCGTGACGAGCCCGACAGCGCCTTCACGCCCGATCGTGCAAGTCTCGACGAACTGACCGGGTTGCACCATCGTCAATAGCGAGATCACGCCGCTTTGGGGGAAATAGACGTAGTCGATCGGCTGATCGACATCGAGCAGGATCTCGCCCGGCAGCAAGGTCACCGGTTCGAGGAAGGGCTGCAACATCGCCCGGTCCTGTGGATCGGCCGCGATCAGCAATCGGTTCTGGTCATTGCCCAGTTCGAACAGCCGTGGCCGGCTGGCGCCGCCCTGTCGTTCGGGAACCGCCTCATTCCCGGGCTTCCTAGCGATGTCGCCCCTGATCGCCATCCCATACCGTCCCTTTTTCGAAATGCTGCGTATCGAACGCCGAACGCGCATTTGCGAACACGCCCCTCTGTGTTCGCTTGCGTACGCAGTATGCCATACAATTCACACTAGTGCCTATGAATGTCAACAATTGATCAGACCAATGCTCCGTTCGGAGCCATAATTGGTTGATCATTCTGTCGAGTGAAACAACCACAGGTGAAAATGTTGCGTCAGGCGGACTTTGGTCGGGGAATTGGTCGATAACTGACGCTCCTTGGTGGAGGGGCGCTGCTTCTGGCACGTTTTTCCAGAACATTTTTGTATTTCTCAACCTTTGAAAGCAACCAAAAATTGCTATGTTTATTTAGCATACAGGTAGGCGCCGCAATTCTACACAGCATGCGGACCGATCGGGCTCATCGTGCCGTTGTGCAAAACATGTTCGTGCGAAAAGACGTATATAGGATTGTTGAATCTGCGAAGAATGGCTTCCCGCCGTCACGGTTCACGTATGCATGAAACGACCCCAGCCCGCCGGGCTCGGTGCCGTATATCATGGTGCCGACAGGCATCATGCGCCGGATGGAGCCTCACGCGGGCTCGCGATAGAGCAGCGAGCGGCCATCGTGGAAGAGATGCAGCCGCGCCGGGTCGGCCTTGAGGCTGACGGCCTTGCCGCGCATGTCCGAGTGGATACCGGGGAGTTTTGCGAGTATCTGCGCCCCCGAAACGTCCCGGGCGAAATAGAGCACCGTGAGTTCGCCCAAAGCTTCGGTGATCTCGACTTTTCCGCGATAGAGGAAGTCGTCGTCGTCACTCGCGACGAGATCCTCCGGACGCACACCGAGATTGACCGGCAGATCCCGGTCGCTTTCGCGCGTGGGAATGGCGACGAGCGCGGTGCCACCGCTGTCGAGAGCGACACGCGTCTGCGCGCCCGGCTCGACGATGCGTCCGGGGAGGAGGTTCATGGCCGGCGAGCCGATGAACTGTGCCACGAACTCGTTCTCGGGCCTGGTATAGAGCGTCATCGGCGAGCCGACCTGCGCGATGCCGCCATTCGCGAGCACGACGATGCGGCTCGCGAGCGTCATCGCCTCGACCTGATCGTGGGTGACGTAGATCATGGTCGAATCGGGCATCGATTCCTTCAATTGCGCGATCTCGATCCGCGTCGCGACGCGCAGCGCCGCGTCGAGGTTGGAGAGCGGTTCGTCGAAGAGATAGACCCGCGGATCGCGCACGATGGCGCGGCCGATGGCGACACGCTGGCGCTGCCCGCCCGAGAGCTCCTTGGGCAGCCGATCGAGCAGTTTCTCGAGTTGCAGGATGCGGGCGGCGCGCTCGACGGCCGCGTCGATCTCGGCCTGGCTCTTCTTGGCGATCTTGAGCGCGAAGGCCATATTGTCGCGCACCGTCATGTGCGGGTAGAGCGCGTAAGACTGGAAAACCATGGCGATGCCGCGTTGGGACGGGTGGATGTCGTTCATCACCATACCGTCGATCTCCAGCGTGCCGCCGGTGATCTGTTCGAGCCCCGCGATCATGCGCAGCAGCGTGGACTTGCCGCAGCCGGAGGGGCCGACGAAAACGACGAGCTCGCCCGGCTCGATCTCGAGATTGATGTCGGCGAGAACCTTGACGGCGCCATAGGCTTTTTCGACCCCCGTGAGTTTCAGCTCCGCCATCGACCAACGCTCCCTCTTGTCGTTCCGGCACCGCGCCGTTTCTACTTGACCGAACCCGCCAGCAGACCTCGCACGAGGTATCGCTGCAATGTGAA
>JBJHBI010000063.1:0-23196 GCA_050485405.1 Salinarimonadaceae bacterium | reverse complement strand
ACAGCGCCCCGTCGAGGATCAGGGAGACCGCGAGCGTGGCGCGCACGCCCATATTTTCCAGATATTCCAGATGATAGGGCGAGACGGCCCGCAGCACGGCATAGGTCATGTCGAGACCCGCGCATGCATGCGCAGAGCCCGTTTGCGGTGCCGCGCCGACCTGAGCCACCCCGTGGACCGCGAGGGTCTGTGCACGAATATCGGGGATGATGCGCACCCGTTGCAGCAGATACATGCGCCGGGCCTGGGTGGGAATGTCGCTGGCCGGGTAATGCAGGCCGAGAAACGGATCCTGGCGCGGATCGCGGGCCTCGGCGACGATCTCGCCGTGATCATCCTCGTCGAAGCGATAGATCATCACCCGGTCGTAGCCCGTGAGCGCGCGCCATTCCCGTGCGGTCGCCGCGAGAAGTTCTTCGAGCCCCTCGGTTTCGCGCAGGCGCGCGAGGACGGCTTGCGCCGAGGAGACGTTCTTGGTCGCTTCGCGCGTCGTCCCCGCCGGGAGGAATTCCACGACGGCGAGACCGTCGATCTGGTGCACCACGGCGTCGTGCAGGCGGCTGTCGAAATCCGCGACGCAGGTGAAGTTGGTCGGAGCGTAGTGCTCGCAGGTGAGCATCTCCGTGATCCGTTCAATCGCCGGGGCGGGCAGGATCGCGCTCAGGACGCAGCCGGGCACCGGCTCGCGCCCGAGCCAATCGCCGGCATTCTCCGACCAGTAACGCAGGCCGTGATCCGTGGGATCGAAGGCGATCAGGGCACCGAAATTCTGTACGCGTCCCGGACAGGTGATCGGTTCCGCCTCGCAGACGGCGATGAGCCGCGCCTGTTCGTCGTCGAGCTTGAAGGTCGGCGTATTCAGCGGCTCAGTCATCGCGTCGTGCTCCCGCTGCGCCGTGCTCGATCATCTCGTCGAGCGCCGTGATGGCGACACGGAAGGTCTTGCGCGCGCCCTCGAGCACATCCTCCTCCATGCCGGGATTGTCGAGCCCCCAGAGGTCGATCGCCCGGCGTACGGCGCGCCAGCGCCGCCCCATGGCGCTACCCGCCTGCGCCAGCCCCTCCGCCAGCCGCTGCTCCGACGGCCCGGCGAGATCCGCCCCGCGCAGCGCGGCGCGCAAGCCCAGACCGGCACCGCACAACGTATAGGCGCTCCCGAGGGCCTCACCGCGATTGGCGAGGGTGAATGGCGCGAGCGCCGGGGGCAGGGCGCGCTGCGTGGATGCCGCGCATACACCGACCGCGCCTTTGTGCTCGGCCATGACGCGGGCGACGACGCGCGGCACGTTCCGAACAGTCCGCGCGCCCGAGCCGATTTCATGCCATGTGAACAACGTCTGCGTGAGCCGGGTGAGATGAGATGCCGTCCTGCCGGGCTCGGCCTTGTCGAGCGCGACGAAGCGCTCTTCGGATACGTCGTGCAGGCCACGTGTGACATGCCGCAGCGACAGACTGAGTTGGTCGGGTTGCCCGCGACCGGCAAGGATCATCATGAAACGATTCTTTTATTTATGGTTGAGTTTGCGCCTTTTACCCGCCTTCAAATTTACACGCCGGACGCTGCGTTTTGCAAATATCTTTATCCGCTCACATGCGAAAAGTTTCGGCATGGCAAATATCTCGAGCTCGCATATCGCGCAGACGCGCCGCCTCGCTCCCGGCGCCGCGCCTGCCTTCGCGCGCCCTAACGGTGCCTGAGAAAGGCGTCGATCACGCTCTGGAAGCGATGTGCATCCGCCTCGAGTGCGGCCGACACGCTCTTGATCGCATCTGCCGCCTCGCCGGTCTGACGCGCGGCGTCGGAAACCCCCGTCATGTTGGCGGTGACCTCGCGGATCGCCGCCGATTGCTCCTCGACCGCCGCCGCGATCTGATTCGAGGCGCCGCGCAGGGTATCGACATCCCCGACGATCGCACCGATCGCCTCCGCCGTGCCGACCGAGACCGACTGGATCATGTCGATCTGCGTCTTGATTTCGCTCGTCGCACGCGACGTCTGGTCGGCGAGAGCCTTGACCTCCTGTGCGACGACGGCGAAGCCTTTGCCGGCCTCGCCCGCACGCGCGGCCTCGATCGTCGCGTTGAGCGCGAGCAGATTGGTCTGTGAGGCGATCGTGGCGATCACCTCGGTGATCGAGCCGATCTGCTGCGATACCTGCGCGAGTTCGCGCACCATGGCATCCGCCGCGACGGCGCGTTCGCTCGCGGATCCGGACAGATCCGCCGCCGAGGCCGCCTGGCTGGCGATCTCGCTGATCGAGGCCGACAATTCCTCCGTCGCCGCCGAGACGCTGCCGGCGAGCGCCTGGGCGTGACTGGCGAGGTCGGTCATGTCCGAGGCGGCAACGGCGAGTTCCGACGACGTGCCGTTCATCGTCTCGCAGGTCTGCTGGACGCTCTCGGCGACCCGCACCTGTTCGGTGACGACGTTCCAGGTCAGCATCGGACCGAGATAGCGTCCGTCTTCGGCGGTGATGGCCGAGACTCGCAGGTTGAGCACTTCCGGTCCGAGACAGATATTGCTGTCGATCGGCAGATTGGCCGGGTCGGCCAGTATCGAGCGCTGATGCGTCGGACGCTTGTGGAAGATGTCGATATTCTGCCCGAGGAGATCCGTTGCCCGGATGGGCAGATGCTCCTCGAGCCTGGACAGCGTGTCGACACTGGTGGAATTGACGTAGTTGATCGTGAAGCTCTGCGGATCACAGGTCATGACGTTGATCGGCATCCGGTCCATCATCTGCAGAAGCCGCGCGACCTCGTCCTCCTGGCGGCGTTTGTCCGTCGCGATCGACCAGGTCAGCACGGCATGGGTATAGGTCCCGCGCGCATCGATCAGCGGTGAGATGACGAGGTCGAGATACTCGTCGCCGAGCTTGATCTGCACCTTGTGCGGCAGGTTCTTCGGATCGGCCAGAATGCGCCGCTGATGGGCCGGGTTCTTGTGGAAGACGTCGATCGAGGTGCCGACGATCCGCTCGGGATCGATATTCAGAAGATGCCCGATACGCGCGAGCAAAGTACGCGATTCGGGATTCGCATAGACGATCTCGAAATTCCGCGTCTCGCAGATCAGCACCGCGATCGGCAGACTTTCGAACACGGCGTGCAGATCCGGCTGGGCGGCACGTCGAGACGTACCGATACGAGCGAGCATTCCCATGATATCCCCCTCCAACACCGACATGATCGCTGCGCAAGGGCTTTATCGCGGTTAACGCGGCAGTATGATTCGGGCGAGGGACCCGGCCGCCGGGTTAACGCGGCTTAACCCTTCCGGCCCTGCGATCAGGGAAGGGCGAGAGTGCCGGCCGCACCGTCATCGCAGCCGAAGGCGAGCAGTTCCCCGGTCGCATCCCAGGTCAGTGCCGTGACCGCGCTGCCCTTCACCGCCGGGCGCACGAGCAATTCCGAACCGTCGCTCACGCGGATCAGCAGGACGCAGCCGTCTTCGTAGCCGGCGGCACAGATCGGCAGGCGCGGATGACAGGCGACGCGGGTGACGCGCGCGGCGCGCACGCCGAATTCACGCGGCGCCTTGCCCGTGGGGCCCTCTTTGCTGTCGAAGGGCCAGCCGATCACTGCATCCGCGCCGCTCGTGGCGAGCATGTCGCCATCGGCGCTCCAGGAGAGCGAGCGCGGCTTTCCGGCATAGCCGGACATGCGCATATGTCCGCGATCGGGCGCGAGCCGCCAGCCGTGCAGCGCGTTCTCCTGCATCGAGGTGACGACGAAGCGCCCGTCCGGCGACCAGGTGACGTCGAGATGCGAGCCCTTCCATTCGAGCGTGTCGGGCTCCTTCTCCAGATTGGGATACCACAGGCTCACGCCGTTATAATGCGCCACAGCGAGGCGGTAGCCCTTGGGAGCGAAGGCGAGGCCGCGTGCCGATGACGGCGCCGTGAAGCGCTTCTCGTTGCCCTTGCGGTCGCGCGCGGTGACCATGCGCCCCGCACTCCAGGCGACACCGCCCTCGTGATGCAGGGCGAGCGCGTCGATCCACGTGCCGCCGCTATCAGCGAATTCGCGGGTCGACCCATCGGCACCCGTCACCGCCACGCGCCCGTCGTCGCCACCGGTGACGAGGCGCTCGCCATCGCTCACCGCACAGAGGATGCCGGCATCGGGATGCGCCTCGACACGGTGGCTCGCCCCGTCGCGGAAGAGCAGCACCGCGCCGTCGCCCAGGCAGAAGGCGGCGGTGGCCTGCAGGAAGGCGATCGCGCTGACATGCGCACCGGTATCGACGGGGCGGACGGCTTCGGTGAGGCTCGGTGTCGTGGTCATGGGCTGTTCCTGGCGGATGGTCACGGGGCCTGTCCGGCGAGGACGCGGGCTAGCCGCGCCGTCGCGACACGTTTCGCACGCTTGATATCGCATCGCGCGGAAATCACAAATTCGCCGCTTTCGGGACAAAGACCGGCCCCGAAGATCGCGGAGAAATGCGTATCTCGACGGCGCACCGTATCGGTTTTCCGGTAACGTCAGCCCCCCAGCCCCCCGGAAGGTCGGGAGCGGATCGCCGAGAATCGGGGTCGGGCCGTCCCTCGTGGACGGCCCTTCTTTTTTTGACAGGGACTTTGCCGTCCCTCGTGGACGGCCCTTCTTTTTTGGTCGAGACTTTGCCGTCCCTCGTGGACGGCCTTCCTCTTCGATGGCCCGCCCGTCGGCGCCCCCCTCCCCCGACAATTCCCCCTTGACAAGTATATAAGTAATTTCTAAATTACTCACAGGTTCACGAGGGCAATCCCGGGCAAGATCCGGGGCGGCCCCGCACATACATGCACATCAGGAGTTCGAGACGATGACCCTGCCGACCATCTCCCCCGCCGAGGCCAAGCGCCTGCTCGACGAAGGCGCCGTTCTCGTGGATGTCCGCGACCGGGCCGAACATGCGCGCGAGCACATTCCCCAGGCCCGCAACATCTCGCTGAGCGAGATCGGCGAGGCCGAATTGCCGCGTGGTGGTGCCAATGTGGTGCTGTTTCACTGCAAGTCGGGCATGCGCACGCTCTCTCACGCCCAGACGCTGGCCGCCAAGGCGGGTGATTCCTGCGACGCCTATATCGTCGAGGGCGGCATCGATGCCTGGCGCAAGGCCGGCCTGCCGGTGGTCGAGGACAAGTCGCAGCCGCTCGACCTGATGCGTCAGGTGCAGATCGGTGCCGGTTCGCTCGGCTTCTTCGGCACGCTCGCCGGCATCTTCATCGCCCCGGGTTTCCTCATTATCCCCGCCTTCGTCGGTGCCGGTCTGATGGTGGCCGGGCTGACCGGCTTCTGCGGCCTCGCGCGCATCCTGATCCACATGCCGTGGAACAAGGCGCTGCGGACCCCGCCGACGGTGACGGCCGCGTAAGGCGGCCTTCGACGATACGGTCCCGGTAACCCGCTCCGGTATAGACTTCTGAACGCGGCGCCTGTCCCGGGCGCCGCGCGCGCATCCCCTTTCGCTTCAGGCAGAACGACCATGATCGCCCTCTCCCTCACCCAGAGCATCGCCGGCCTCGCCTCCGGATCGCTCGTCGGCTTCTCGCTCGGCCTCGTCGGCGGCGGTGGCTCGATCCTGGCCGTGCCGGCCATGGTCTATCTGGTAGGCGTGGCGAGCCCGCATGTGGCGATCGGCACCAGTGCCGTCGCGGTGGCGGTGAACGCCATGATGAGCCTCGGCGCGCATGCGCGATCAGGCACCGTGAAATGGCGCTGTGCGGCGGTCTTCGCCGCAGCCGGCGTGCTCGGTGCGGCGCTCGGCTCGACCATCGGCCAGATGATCGACGGCGAGGCGCTGCTCGCGGCCTTCGCGGTCCTGATGCTCGTCGTCGGCGCGCTGATGCTGAAGCGGCGCAACGCCGTCGGGCTGCCGGATGTGGTGCTGGGCCGCGACAATGCGGGCAAGCTCGTTCTCTTCGGCCTCGGCGCCGGGATGCTCGCCGGATTCTTCGGGATCGGCGGCGGCTTCCTGATCGTGCCCGGTCTGATCGCGGCGACGGGTATGCCGATCATCAACGCGATCGGCTCCTCGCTCTTCGCCGTGAGCGCCTTCGGCGTCACCACGGCGGGTAATTACGCCCTGTCCGGACTGGTGGACTGGCCTGTGGCGATCCTCTTCATCGTCGGCGGCCTCGCCGGAAGCGCCATCGGCGCAAGGGTAGCCAAGAAACTGGCCGATGCGAAAGGCACGCTCAACATCGTCTTCGCAGCATTGATCTTCGCCGTCGCCATCTACATGCTGGCACAAAATCTCTCGATACTGTAGACCTCGCCCCGGACCAGCGCGCCAACGAAAGCGAGACCGCAACATGGCCCATATCCCCCTGACTGAAAACGTCGCCGTTGCGCCGCAACTGCGCCTCGAGGATCTGGATGCGATCGCGCAGGCCGGATACAAGGCGGTGATCAACAACCGGCCCGACGGCGAGAGCCCCGACCAGCCACCGCAGGAAGCGATCGCTGCGCGCGCGGCGGAACTCGGCCTCGCCTATCGCTACGTGCCGGTGGTCTCCGGCCAGTTCACCCCGCAGGACGTCGCCGCCTTCCGCAAGGCGCTCGACGAGCTGGAGGGTCCCGTCGTCGCCTTCTGCCGCTCGGGCACGCGCTCCAGCGTGTTGTGGGCCATGGCCAATGCCGGCCAGATGCCGGAAGACGACATCATCGCGATCGCGGCGCGGGCGGGTTACGACCTGTCGGCACTGCGCGGGAGGCTCGACCCGTCATGACCTTCGATGCCTCCACGCCGGCTTCCGGCGATAAACAACACTCTGAAGATGTGCGTTGCCACGATCCCGCGGCGCGCGTAAAAGGCGGATCGATGGCGGCGACGAACCCCTGTGTGAACGTGAAAGCTTCGGATCTCCAGGCCCTCGAACCGAAGGCCGACAAGGTGGCACAATTGCTGACGGCGCTGGGTCATTCCAAGCGCCTCATGGCAATGTGCCGGATGATGGACGAGGAAGTCTCCGTCGGCGTGCTCGCCGAGGCGGTCGGCCTCGGGCAATCGGCGCTCTCGCAGCATCTGTCGAAGCTGCGCGCCCTCGGGCTCGTCACGACACGGCGCGAAGGGCAGACGATCTATTACCGGCTGGCCTCCGAAGAGGCGCGCGAACTGATCGGCACGCTCTACCGGCTCTACTGCAAGTAAAGTCGCCCGACTCTGATAGAGTCGCTCGTCTCCGGGTGAAATCTCACTGCCGCGCGCGACGGGATGCCGCCGCGCGCGTTTTTCGTCACCAGCCGGCGATCAGCTGCATTCCTCGCGCGCACGCCGCAGGGCTGCGGTGAAGCCGATCAGCGAATAGACGTCCGTCGTCTGGTTGCCGCGGCCCGAGACCACTTCGAGGCGCAGTTCGCTGCCCGCGAGGAAGGCGTCGACGAGGCGGCCTTCATCGGCGGGATCCTTGATCCAGACGTTCTCCCCGCTCGTCACCATGCTGAACCGGGTGCCGTCCACGGTGGCGACGGCTTCCTGGCCGTCCTGGGTCGGGAAGCCCATGACCACGGCGACCTCGTTGCGGACGTTCTCGTCGGGACGGAACGAGACGAAGATGTAACCGGCGCCGCGCCGCAATTCCTCGGGCAGGCGGCGCTGGGGCTGCGACAGGGCGTAACACACCCTGGCGCCGTTGGCGGTGGCGCTGTAGGCGCCCCAATCGTTGAAGGTTCCCAGAAGCGTCGCACCGGCCTGGGCGGAGGCGCCGGAGGCGGATGCCGCGATCACGGCGCCGGCGAGCGCGATGGCGGAGGTGAAACGACGGAGAAAACGTGTGAGCATCATGAATCTGACCCTGGAATGTTGGTGGCTCGCCTCGCGGCGAATCGTGCTCGCGGTTTTTCACTACATTGTCCAGAAATGGGCAAAAATACGTTAACCTTTCCTGAACGCACGCTTTTGCATTGCGCCATCGGGCGGAGGCTTCTAATTTCAGCCCGCGCCCGGACATTGCGGGCGCAGGGAGAAGCGGCACAGGCCGCCATGAAAGAATCGAGGACCCGTTTGCTCTCGCCCGGCGAGCTCGCTGCACTGGCCAAAGCCGTCGCGCAGTCGCGTGACCGCGCGGCTTTCGCACGTCTGTTCGACTTCTTCGCCCCGCGCCTGCAAGCCTATCTGATTCGCCAGGGCGCCGATGCGACCCTGGCCGAAGAAATCACCCAGGACACGATGACGACGCTGTGGCGCAAGTCGGACCTGTTCGATCCCGCGAAATCCTCGCTCTCCACCTGGCTCTATCGCATCGCCCGCAACCGCCGCATCGACCTCCTGCGCCGCGACAGGACGACGCTGGCCGAGCCGGACGATCCCGTCTTCGATCTGCCCGACGACACCGATATCGAGGGGGAGATGGATGCAGCGCAGCGCGACGAGGCGGTGCGCACGGCGATGAACAGCCTCCCGGAAGAACAGCTCTCGCTGGTGCGGCTCGCATTCTTCGAAGGGCTCTCGCATAGCGAGATCTCGGAGGCGACGGGCTTGCCGCTGGGGACGGTCAAATCGCGCATACGGCTCGCCTTCACCCGCCTGCGACGAACGCTCGAATCGGGTGGCATGGTGGAATTCGGATCCTGAATTCCGCGAATTCACCGTTTCATGAAAGGATGCATGCGACCGTTTGCGTGAAGATCCCTTCCTTTCGGTCAATTCTTGACCATATCTCCTCAACGCATTCGGGCCGGGCCGCATCCGGAACAGGCGGATGACGTTGCGGAAACGGGGCGAAAACGGGGGCGATGACGTGACGCGGCAGAATCTGGCGAACCCGGCGCAGGAGAGCGCAGCGATGCCCGACAGGCGGGATTATCGTGATGCGATGAGCCATGTCGCCGGCGCCGTGCACGTGGTGGCCACCGCCGGCGGGGCGGGCCGCTGCGGTTTCACGGCCACCGCCGTCGCCTCGGTCTCCGATCGCCCGCCGACGCTTCTCGTCTGCGCCAATGCGGGCAGTGCGACGACACGGGCGATCATCGAGGCGGGACGCTTCAGCGTGAACACCCTCGCCTTCGACGACGAGGTGCTCGCCGAGACTTTCGCCGGGCGCACGGAATTGCGCGGTGATGCGCGTTTTGCGAGCGGGCGCTGGGGCGAGCTCGAAACCGGCGCACCGGTCCTGAACGATGCGCTCGTCGCCTTCGATTGCCGCCTGCGCGAGAGCCCGCTCGTCGCGACGCATCATCTCCTGATCGGCGAGGTCGTGGCGGTGCGTCACGGGTTGCGCCGCCGCGCCCTGGTCTATCGCGAGCGCGCCTTCATCGGCCTGTGACCGGAGCGGTTGGCGTTCCGGCCGCTGCGGTATATTTTGCTGCCATATACTTTGCTGCGGTACATTCGGCGATGAAGGCCGTCCGGCGACCGACATCCGGCATCGGACTTGCGCAGATACGAGGTGGCTAATCGGGCCATGGTCAAGGACAACGACGCTTTCCCCTCCGGCCTCGCACGGGCACAGACCCTGAGCGATCTCAACGAGCGCTCGCGCGAGATCTTCCGCCAGATCGTCGAGAATTATCTCGCATCCGGAGAGCCGCTGGGCTCGCGCAACATCTCGCGGCTGCTTTCGGTCTCGCTCTCGCCGGCCAGCGTGCGCAACGTGATGGCGGATCTCGAACAGGCCGGGCTGATCTACGCGCCCCATACCAGCGCCGGGCGCCTGCCCACGGAGAGCGGTCTGCGTTTCTTCGTCGATGCCATGCTGGAGATCGGCGATCTCGACCGGGAGGAGCGTGAGCGCATCGAGGTGGAGATGCGTGCCGCCGCCATGGAGCAGAGCTTCGAGGGCGCGCTCGCGCAGGCATCCTCCATGCTGTCGGGATTGTCGCGCGGCGCGGGCGTCGTGGCGACGACGAAGCAGGATGCGCCGCTCAAGCATATCGAGTTCGTGCGCCTCGACCCCGCCCGCGCCCTCGTCGTCCTCGTCTCCGAGGACGGCTCCGTGGAGAACCGCCTGCTCGACCTGCCCCCCGGCCTGCCCGCCTCGGCGCTGGTGGAGGCCGGCAATTTCCTCAATGCCCGGATTCGCGGCAAGACGCTCGCCGACATCAAGCGCGAAGCGCAGGCCATGCACGAATTCATGGAGCGCGAGCTCGACGAGCTCACCGCGCGGCTGATCGAGGCCGGCGTGGCGATGCCCGCCCAGAGCGGCGAGGCGCGGCATCTGATCGTGCGCGGCCAGGCCAATCTGCTCGAGGATCTCAGGGCGATCGAGGATCTCGAACGCATCCGGCTGCTCTTCGACGATCTCGAAACCCAGACCGACGTCGTCGAACTCCTCACCCGCGCCGAGCACGGCGAGGGGGTGCGCATCTTCATCGGATCGGAAAACAAGCTGTTCTCGCTCTCGGGCTCCTCGCTGATCGCGGCCCCCTTCCACGACCCGCACCAGAAACTCGTCGGCGTTCTCGGCGTTATCGGCCCGACGCGCCTGAACTACGCGAAAATCGTCCCCATGGTCGACTACACCGCCCGCGTCCTCTCGCGCATCATCAAGGAGGGGCGCTGAGCGCGGGGAGAGGGGAGATCGTGTTGTATCCCCTTTCCGACCGGTATTCTCGTATGGCGAGGGAGGCCGGCGTTCCCCTCTTCCTTGCGGAGAGGATAGATCGCGCTGTATCCCCTCCCCGGCCAATATTTTCCCAAGGCGAGTGAGGCCGGCGTTCCCCTCTTCCTTAGGGAGAGGGGACAGGGGTGAGGGTGGCGGCGGGGCGGTTGCTCTTGAAGCCGCAAAGCTCTGCATTGGCGCCCCTCACCCCCGGCCCCTCTCCACGGAGGGAGAGGGGAGATTGCGCTGCATCCCCTCCCCGGCCAGTATTTTCCCAAGGCGAGTGATGCCGGGGTTCCCCTCTTCCTTGGTGAGAGGGGACAGGGGTGAGGGTGGTGGCGGGGCGGTTGCTCTTGAAGCGTGGCGCCCTGCATTGGCGCCCCTCACCCCCGACCCCTCTCCGCGGCGGGAGAGGGGAGATTCGCGCTGCATTCTCTTCCCGGTCGATGTTCTCGCGCGGCGAGGGAGAGGGGAGATTGGGGGGGTATTTGGGCTCCCGCCGTATTTTTGCGGCGGGAGCGGGTTGGGGTTCTTCAGTTTTTGGGGTGGGCGCCTCGGAGGTGGTCCAGGGTTTCGCGGATGGTGTGGAGGTGGGTGAGGATGGTGTCGGCGGTGGTGCGCAGGGCGTTGCGGTCGTCGGTGTCCTGGAGGTCGGCGAAGGCCATGTCGAGGGCGATGAGCTGGGCGCGCAGGTGGCCGAGATCGTCGGTTATGCCGAGCAGGGCGAGCTGGGCGGCGGGGGAGAGGCCCTCGGGGCCGGGGATGGGGAGGCCGGTGGCGTAGGCGGTATCGGGACCGCGGGTGGGGGGCTCGCCGGCGGCATCAGCTTGCTGCGCGGCTGTTTGCTTCGCGGCATGGGCTTGCTGCGCGGAGGGATTGCCGGAAGCGGCATTCAGGGGTGCGCAATGGGCTTCCATGAGGGCCTTGAGGCGGGCGACGTCGTGGGGGGTGCGGCCGGCGAAGAGGCGGCGGAGCCAGGCGATGTCGTCCGGGGTGAGATGCTCGGGCGGCAAACCCTGCGGCGCGGGGATGGTGCCGGCTGGCGCAGTGCGCGCGCCGTCTGCCGAGGGCGTGACGCCCGTCACAGCCGCTGACCCGCTATATGAGTCGTTACGGAACCCGTGAAACCCGCCGGGAACCGTGAAGGCCCCTTCCGCCGGGATGGCGGTTTTGGTATCGCTGATTGTAGCCATTGGAAAACCTTCCTTTTCTGATGGTCAGAGCCGGGTAGGAGGCTGCCACTTCCTGCTCGGCTCGCAATTTTTTGTAGCAGATTCGGAACCATTGCACAACAGGGGTTGCTGTAGCGCCGGCTCCCTACAACACCTATGCGTCTACAAAACGTCGTTTACAATTCTTCATATACCCTCTAAGCTTTGGAGTGCGCTAGGAGTGCGTGTTGATCGCCCTACTAGCAGAACGCCGTCCACGAAAGCTTGCGTATCGTCAGCATACTTCGTTGTGGCTATATACGCGAACGATTTCAGTATTTGGTGCCTCATGCTAGAAAAATTCCAGTTGCTTCGCAATATAGGTCAGTTTGACAACGCTAGCGCACTGCAGAACACTTCTCTTGCTCCGTATTCGCTCTTATATGCAGAAAATGGCCGAGGAAAGACAACTATTGCGGCGATTTTGAGGTCTTTAGCGACTAATGATCCAACCCTAATTCAAGAAAGACAACGTCTTGGTTCAATAAATCCTCCGCACATTATTATAAAAGAGAGTAACACAGTTTACACATTTGAACAAGGAATTTGGAAAAATCGTATTTCGGATATTGCTATTTTTGATGATTCATTTGTCGCTGAGAATATATGCTCTGGAATAGAGATTAATTCTACTCATCGCCAGAATTTACACGAGCTAATTATCGGTGCTGCTGGTGTAAGCTTGAGCACGAACTTACAGAATCTTATTCGTAAGATTGAAGCCCACAATACTGAATTGAGGCGACTCGGCGCCGCTATCCCCGCAAGTGCACGCGGGCCATATGACATTGATGCGTATTGCGAAATCAATCTCGACACTTCTATAGATTCAAATTTAAAAGAGGCAGAGCGTCGATTCGCTGCAGCGAAATCCGTCGATGCGATATTGAAGAGGCCTGTATTTCAAAGCTTTGAACTACCAGTTTTTGACGAAGATAGAATTAATGAACTTCTTGGTCGAGGATTAGAACAAGTTCAATATTCAGCTGCGAGACGCGTTCAAAGCCATATCCACAATATTGGCAAGGGCGGGGAGGCATGGATTTTAGATGGAATAACGAGAATTGATTCGATATCATCTGAAAATGAAAATAAGACATGCCCTTTCTGCGCCCAGGATTTATCTGGCTCCGAAATTATCAATTATTATAATATATATTTTTCTGAAAATTATAAATCACTGAAGGAAGAAATTATAAACTACGGAATTTTCATCCGAGATTCTCATAGTGGCGATGTGCAAACTGCTTTTGAGAGAAGTGTCCGCCTTGCAGTCGAAGCGCATGAATTTTGGAAAGAATTTGCAGAAATTCCCAAAATTGAAATTGATACTGCCGCGATTGTTCGTGATTGGAATTCCGCCAGAGACGCAGTACTTTCACAACTTCGCAAGAAAGCATCTGCTCCTTTAGAACAGATGGAGCTATCTTTTGAAACTAAGCAGCTTATTTTCCAGTATCAGCAACGCATTTGCGATGTGAACCTGGTTTTTCGCTCTCTTTCAGACGCAAATTCCCACTTGGCGACCATTAAAGAGCAGGTTCAGGAAGATGAACTATCGGCACTTACAAACGATCTTGAAAGGTTAAAAGCTCAAAAGATGAGATTCGAGCCCGACATCAAGGAAAAGTGTGATAGATATCTTTCTGAGAAAAACGCAAAAATAAAAACAGAAACACTTCGCTATGAAGCGAGACTAAAACTTGAAAATTATCGAGAAAAAATCTTTAGAGAATACGAAGATGTTATCAACGATTATTTAATGCGACTTAATGCAACATTTCGGCTAGGAAATGTCAGGTCACAAAATAATCGAGGCGGATCCTCAGCCGCATACTCCGTTGTTATCAATCAACAATCTGTCGACCCTACATCAAAATTTGGCCCTTCATTTCGAAATACCCTTAGCTCTGGAGATAGAAATTCGTTGGCGTTGGCCTTTTTCTTTGCGAAACTTGAGAAAGACCCTCAGCTAGCGGATAAAATTGTTGTCTTTGACGATCCAATGACAAGCCTCGATGAGCACCGAACTCTTCGAACAAGAGAAGAGATCTTGAAGATTTCAAAACATGTTAAACAAGTTATTGTATTGTCTCACTCGAAATCATTCTTGTGCCGCTTATGGGAACAAGCAGACAAAAACTCTAGGTGCGCTCTGCGGATAAATAGATCGTCAAACGGATCTGAGATCGTACAATGGAATGTCGAAAACGATAGCCTTACAGAGCACGATAATCGTTTTAATCTTGTTCACAGCTATATACAGTCATCAGATCAAACTATAGAACGACAAGTAGCCGAATCATTACGACCGATACTGGAGGCATTTATGCGAGTTGCGTATCCAAATCATTTTCCGCCAGGCAGTTTGCTTGGGCCTTTTATTGATAAATGCAGGAGAAAACTAGGAACAAGCGAAGAAATATTGTCAGAGAAAGATATTGCAGAATTGAAAAACATACTCGACTACGCAAATTCGTTCCATCATGATTCAAACCCAGCTTGGCAGACTCAGGCCATCAATGACGCTGAACTCACTGATTTTGCGGAGAGAGCCCTATTGTTTACATCACGGAGATAAAGGTCGCCATCACCCCCGCCCCCTCTCCTTGTCAATCAACCGCATGATCCGCTGTTTCTTGCGCAGGCGGGCGGCGTCGAGGAGCATTTGGCCGGCCCAGCGGTAGACGTTGCGGGCTTCGACCTGTTCGCGCATCACGCGCATGCGCTCGCGCTGTTCGCCTTCTTCCATGGTCAGCGCCCAGTAGAGGGCTTCGCCCATGGCGTAGGCGTCGTAGGGGTTGACGATGAGGGCTTCGCCGAGCTCGCGGGAGGCGCCGGCGAAGGCGGAGAGGATGAGGACGCCCTGCTCGTCGTCGCGGGCGGCGACGAATTCCTTGGCGACGAGGTTCATCCCGTCATGCAGGGAGGAGACGATGCAGAGCTCAGCGGCGCGGAACAGCTCGAACACTTCTTCGGGGTCGTGGTGGCGGGCGACGAGGCGGATCGCCTCGAAGGGGCCGCCATGGCGCTCGTTGATCTCGCGGGCGAGCGCCTCGGCCTCCTCCTGGAGGGATTGGTAATTGGCGAGCTTGGAGCGCGTCGGCGCGGCAGCCTGCATGAAGCAGAAGCGGCCCACCAGCTCGGGATGGGCGGTGAGCAGGGCATCGACGCCGTGCATGCGATCGAGGATGCCCTTGGTATAGTCGAAGCGCTCGATGCCGACGCCGAGCATCACGTCCTCGGGCAGGCCGAGGCGCTCGCGCACGTCCTTGCGGGCCTGCTCGACGGGTTTCTGGCCCTCCATCGCCGCAGGCGGCCATTCGATCGAGATCGGATAGGGGCGCACGAAGGCCTCATAGCCCTTCAGCGTGATGGAATCGTGCTCGCGGTCGATCCGGCTCTCGATGAAGCGGTCGGCGGTCTCGATGAAGTTGTTGCAGTGGAACTGGGTGTGGAAGCCGAGGATCGACGAGCCGAGCAGCCCGTCGATGATCTCCTCCTTGTAGGGGCAGATGCCGAAGGTCTCGGCATTGGGCCAGGGGATGTGCCAGAAGGTGATGATGGTGGCATCCGGCAACCGCTCGCGGATCATGCGCGGGGCGAGGGCAAGGTGGTAATCCTGGATGAGGACGATGGGATCGGGCCGGCGCGCCTCGGCGACGACGGCCTCGGCGAAGCGCTCGTTGACGGAACGGTACATGCGCCAATCCGCCTCGCGGAAGACGGGGCGCACGAAAGCGATGTGGCAGAGCGGCCAGAGGCCTTCATTCGCGAAGCCGTAATAATAGCCGTCCTGCTCCTCATCCGAGAGCCAGATGCGGCGCAGGGTGTAGGAGGGGTTCGAGGGGGGCACCATCACCCGGTCGTGGCTGTCGACCGCATCGCGATCCCCGGTGCCCGAGCCATGGGCGATCCAGGTGCCGCCACAGGCGCGGGTGACGGGCTCGAGCGCGGAGACGAGGCCCGATGCCGGGCGCTGGACCTTGAGGCCGCCATTCTCGTCGCGGTTATGGATGTAGGGCTCGCGGTTGGAGACGACGATCACCTCCGAGCCCGGCAGCTCGTTGGCGAGCGCGATGCGCAGGGTCTCGGGGTTCCACTCGGTATGGACCGTATCGATGGTGCGGCGGGCGAAATCGAGCTCGGAGAGGGCCTGGCGGATCTCGCTCCCGATCTCGGTGGGCGTGTGCTGCACATCCTCGGCGCGCCCCTCGCGGGCATCCTCGATGGCGCGGCGGACGGAGAGCGTCCAGGAGCGCATGATCCAGAAGGCGACGAGGGAGGCGAGCGCGGCACCGCCGAAGGCGACGCCGATCAGGGCGAGCAGCAGGAACAGACGCGCCTGGCCGCGCCGCTCCTCGACATCGGCGTAATCATGCAGGATGACGAAGCGCACATCGTCCGGCGGCGCGGTGAGCGGATAGGCCGCGACCATGGCGCGCTGGTCTTCGTAATCGGCGCGGGTGAAGACCTCGCCGGCGGCGACGGCGATCTGCGCGCAATCGAAGCCCTCGGGCATGGTGGCGGAGGCCAGACGCAGAACGCCGTTCTCGCAAAGACCCACCGCGAGCACGCCCTCGTCATCGGCCAGCCGCTCCATCAGCACCGCGAGGCGCTCGCCGTCTTCGGGCTCCTGGAGGGAGAGGATCTGGTCGCGGGCGGCGTTGAACAGCATCTGCGAGCGCATCTCGACATCGCGCTGCGCCCATTGGTTCACGAAGGCAGTGGCGAAGGGCCAGATGGCCAGAACGACGACGAGGGTGATCGCCAGAGCGATGACGCCGTATCTGATCGTGACGCGCAAAACCCGAACTCCCGCATCTGTGCCATCCGCCGCATCGCGCAGGCAGGATCGCGTAAGGATTTATCCCGCAGTTTGAACGCCGGAGCAAGAATTTCGTTTCCCCGCAGGAATTTGCTGAAGCTATGCTATAGCGCGCAGCAGTCATGCAGATATAATACTTTGTTTATGCGGTGATCTTCTTTAGTCGGCGGTGTAATATTTTCCGATTCGGATGGTTATACGAGGGGTTCACGGGCGCTGTTGCGGGTATCGCGGCGGGCTGCGGGGTGTGTCGCGAGCGGTGCGATCCCCCACACATTGCCTGTGGATAACGTGGATATCGGGGAAGGGACGGAAAAGACACATGTTTTTCGTCGCTTCGCAGCCGCGTTCATCCAATCGTCATGGAAGCGCGGCGCTACTGGGGGGCCAAACGACAGCCGCGCCTGATCGAGACTGGCGTTTCGGGGGCGTCGAGTTACGGAGGTGATCCGTGAGCGTCCATTACCTGCACTGCTCCAACGGCGTCGATCTGATCGTCGATCGCACACCGTATCGGGCCCGCCGCATCGGCGATGCCCGTCGAGAGGCGCTCAAGCGCGCCCGCCGCATCATGGCGGCGGCTCCGTGGAAGGAGCATTGGCAAGAAAACTGGGACGATTGGTGCGTCCATATCTGCGACGAGGCCGGCGAGATCGAGCGCGTGCCCTTCAGCGAAGCGCGGATCGTCCCGTTCAGAACGCGCATTCCTCGAAAGCCGGAAGCACCGAGCCTTCCCAGCGCCCGTGATACAGTGCCAGCAGAGCTTGTGCCCGGTTCGTCCCCGTCGCGACGATCTGCTCGAGCGGGTCGAGGAAGCGCGTCTCGTCGCGTCCCAGTCTGTCAATGACGCCGCGCGCCTTCAGCCCCTCGCGGGCGATGCGCAGGGTCTCGCGGGCGATCTCGTGGACGCTGCGGCCACCGATGCGCGCGGCGAGCCCTTCACGCGGGACGGCGTCGCGCAGGGCCTGACGCTCCTCGGCGCTCCAGCCCGCGACGAGATCCCAGGCCGCGTCGAGCGCGGTCTGATCATAGAGCAGCCCGGCCCAAAAGGCGGGCATGGCGGTGAGATGCGTGCGCGGTCCCGCATCGGCGCCGCGCATTTCGAGGAAACGCTTGAGGCGCACTTCGGGAAATACCGTCGAGACGTGGTTCGCCCAGTCGGAGCGGCTCGCGCGCACGCCCGGCAGCTGCGGCAGTTTGCCCTGCATCAGCTCGTGGAAGCTCTCGCCGGCGACGTCGTGATAGGTGCCGTCGCGCATGACGAAATACATCGGCACGTCCATCACCCAATCGACGTAGCGCTCGTAGCCGAACCCGTCCTCGAAGGCGCAGGGCATCATGCCGGTGCGGTCGGGATCGGTATCGGTCCAGATCTGCGAGCGCATCGAGAGGAAGCCGTTGGGGCGGCCCTCGGTGAAGGGCGAATTGGCGAAAAGCGCGGTGCAGATCGGCTGGAGCGCGAGCGAGACGCGCAGCTTCTTCACCATGTCCGCCTCGCTCGCATAGTCGAGATTGACCTGCACGGTGGAGGTGCGCAGCATCATGTCGAGGCCGAGATTACCGACCTTGGGCATGTAGCCCATCATGATCTTGTAGCGGCTCTTCGGCATGACCGGGGTATCGGCGCGGGTCCAGAGCGGGCTCATGCCGAGATCGAGGAAGCCGATGCCGAGCGGCGCGGCGACGCGCTGGAGCGCTTCGAGATGCGCGTCGAGCTCGGCCTGGGTCTCGTGCACATCAGCGACGAGACCACCGGAGAGCTCGAACTGGCCGCCCGGTTCGAGCGAGATGGCGCCGCCGCCCTCGCCTTCGAACAGCCCGATCAGATTGCCGCCATCGGTGATCGGCTCCCAGCCGGTCTCGCGCATCAGACCCGCGAGCAGGGCCTGCACGCCGCGATCACCGGCATAGGGGACGGGGCTCTGATCGGCGCGGTAGAAGGGGATCTTCTCGTGCTCCGTGCCGATGCGCCATTGCGCCTTCGGCTTCTCCCCGGCTTCCACCCAGGCGACGAGCTCGTCGCGGGATTCGATCGGCGTCGCGTCGGATACGTCACGGGCCATGCGCAGCTCTTTCTTCCAGCGCTTTCACGGATCGCCCGGAGCGGGCGCGAACTCTGAAGGCTTGATAGGCCGCCCGCCCGGCATTCGCAATCGCGCAGGTTTGCGGAAACCCGTTCGGGCAGGCGGCGGACTTGCACTGATGCAAGGTGGTTCAGACGGGCCAGTCTTCAAGGCGGTAGGCGGAATCCCAGAACATGTATTCGAGCTGCGTCGCGCGGCGATAAGCCTCGTGCATGCGCGCGAGATGATCCGCGGAGGCGGCTTGCGCAGCCGCATCGGTGGTCGCGATCATGGCGCGCACGGCGTCGTGGAACTCCTCGCCGGCATAGGTGTCGATCCAGGCCTGGTAGGGATTGTTCGCGCGCGCGCGGGCATGGATGTCGCGGCCGATCTCGGCATAGATCCAGAAGCAGGGCAGGAGGGCTGCCAGCACCACCTCGTAGGGCTCGGCCCAGGCGGTGGCGAGGAGATAGGAGACGTAATGGCTGCAACCGGGTGAGACCGGCGTCGTCTCGAACATTTCCTGCGTGATGCCGAAATCGTCGAAGAACGAGCCGTGCAGCGAGCGCTCGACCACGACCGCGACTTCCGCACCCTTGGAGAATTGCACGATCTGATCAGGATGGGGCGCCTTCGCCGCCGCTACGGCGAGCGCGCGCCCGAATGCGATGAGATAATGCGCATCCTGCACGATATATTGCGTGAAACGCTCCTTCGAGAGCGTGCCGGCGGCGAGCTCCTCGTTGAAGGGCATGGTGCGGATGGTCTCGTAGAGAGCGAGATTGTCCGCCCACGCCTTCGTCGAGAAGGCGCCGGGCTTCATCGGGGAGAGCGGATCGGTTGCTGCGGGCGAACGGGCGATGTCGGGACGCTGCGTCATCGGGAAGAGGCTCCTTCGGATCGATTTCCAGACCAATGGTGGCAATATTGGTCAGATGGCCTCTTCCACCGCCTTTCCGCAAGTGACCGTATCGGCATTTCCGCCGAGATCCCCCGTGCGCAGCGTCTTTTCCGCGAGCACCCGCTCGATACCCGCCACGATCTCGGCCGCAGCTTCGCGCTCGCCCAGATGATCGAGCATCATCGCGCCGGACCAGATCTGGCCGATCGGATTGGCGATGCCCTGGCCGGCGATATCCGGCGCCGAACCGTGGACGGGCTCGAACAGCGAGGGGAAGGCGTTGTCGGGATTGATATTGCCCGACGGCGCGATGCCGATCGTTCCGGTGCAGGCGGGGCCGAGATCGGAGAGGATGTCGCCGAAGAGATTGGAGGCGACCACCACATCGAACCAGTCGGGATGCAGCACGAAATGGGCGGTCAGGATGTCGATGTGGAACTTGTCCCAGCTGACATCGGGATAAAGCTTGGCCATCTCCTCCACCCGCTCGTCCCAATAGGGCATGGTGATGGAGATGCCGTTCGATTTCGTCGCCGAGGTCAGGTGCTTGCGCGGGCGGCGCTGGGCGAGATCGAAGGCGTATTTGAGTACGCGGTCGATGCCGACGCGGCTCATCACCGTCTCCTGGATCACCACCTCGCGCTCGGTACCCGCGAACATGCGCCCGCCGACGGAGGAATATTCGCCTTCGGTATTCTCGCGCACCACGTAGAAATCGATATCGCCCGGTTCGCGCCCCGCGAGCGGCGACTGCACGCCGGGCATCAGCTTGACCGGGCGCAGATTGACGTATTGATCGAATTCGCGACGGAATTTCAGGAGCGAGCCCCAGAGCGAGACGTGGTCGGGCACCGTATCCGGCCAGCCCACCGCACCGAAGAAGATCGCGTCGTGCCCCCCGATCTGCGCCTTCCAGTCATCGGGCATCATCTGGCCGTGCTTGGCGTAGTAATCGCAGGATGCGAAGTCGAACCAGTCGAGCTTGACGTTGAAACCGTGGCGCTTGGCCGCCTTTTCCAGAACCCGCACACCCTCCGGCACGACTTCCTTGCCGATTCCGTCACCGGGGATCACTGCGATCGAATAGGTCCTGGCCATGGGTTTCCTCCGTGAGTTCGTTCTCCGGGCCCCAGATCAGCGCCCGCGACATCCTGCATTGCGGCGATACTGCCCGATCCCGCCGCCCGATGCGAGGCGTCGCGGAACGGAAACCGCGTTGGGCTGTGTTCACGATCGGGAAACGGGCGCACACGCCGGCTCGAAAACCTCGAGCCCCAGGCATGCCGGACGGATCGAACCGGCAGGTCCCATGAAGGGCTGTTGCCGGGCTCGTGCGATACCCGCCGCGATCAGGAGCCCATCTCGGGCGCGCCGGCACTTCGCCCGTGTTGGGCAACGTGCTCCGTCTCGACGACGGGCCTTGCATCGTCGTATCCGGCATCGCTCGCCCGCTGCCATGAGATCCCGAGCAGGCGTATCGACATTGCATCCTTCGAAACCTTGAAGGCGCGAGCGAGCTCCGGAATCGTCACGATCCCCTCGCGGTGGGCTGCGTCCAGCAGATGCCGGGGCATCAGAAGGTCGGCCGCAAAGCGGTTTGCCTGCGCTTCGACACGGTTGCTGAGCCCCTGCGCCCGCAACAGCGCATCTTCGACGATCCCGTCGCCGATGAGTTCCCTGTGCAGCACGAAGTGCCCGAGTTCGTGGGCGATGGTGAAGCGGCGGCGCGTTTCCGCATGGTCGGCATTGACGTAGATCGCAAAGCCGCTCTTTCCTCCGTCATCCTCGTCGCGTCGAATGAGACCGGAGACGTCCTGCGGCCAACCCGACATCCGATACACCCTCAGACCAAGCTTGCGCGCGATCGGGATCGTCAGGACGGGCCAATGCTTCTGATTGGCTTCGATTACGGCGAGTTGCTCACGAAAGAGCATCATGAACCATCTCCCTCGTCTTCCCTCTTCTCGGCCTTCCGCCCGCCGATGATGTGGGGATCCGGCGTGGGTTTCGGGACCGCCGTCGCAACAACCGTCTGCAGGACTATGCGTTCCCCGTCGTGGTCGAGGTAGCCGTCGCGCGAAAGCCTTTGAAAAACCGACATCGTAGTCTTTTCAGCCATGCGCTCTGCCGCATTCCGCAAATCATAATAGGCAAAGAACGCGGCAATGGCGAGGAAGATGGTAATCGCCGTGAGCAGGACCGCGAGCAGCGAGAGTGAGAGATCGAGGTAATCACTGCGCGTCATCGGCGGCGTATCGATGGTATCCGACATATACCATTTGAATGACAAGGCCAGAAACAGGCAAAGATTCATCACGCCGAATAAAATGAATATAAAACCTTTGACTCGGTTCCACATACTTGCACCCCCGTCGAGCGTTGCGAACCCTATCGCTCTGACGGGCATAAATCCATATGCACAATATAAAATTGCCGAAATGCCGCGTAGTCTCACCCGTGACGGCCGGCATCGGCTCCGAAATGGGCGATATAGCGCGGGTTGATGCGCGAGACGGGCAGGACCACGAGCACGTCCGTGGTGCCGAATTGCCGGTCGACCACGGCGCCGTCGCCGAAACCCGCTCCCAGACGCAGATAGCCCTTGATCAGCGGCGGCAGGGCGGCGAGCGCGGCGCGCTGGTCGATCGCCTCGCGCGGCATGCGCGCCATCGGCACGTGGAGATGATCATGCGCACGCGCACACCATTCCTCCGGTGCACGGGCATGGTGGGCGAGGAAACTCAGCGGCAGGGCGAGCGCGTCCGGATCGGTGCCCACGAGGCTCGCACAGCCCAGCATCACGTCGATGCGGTGGCGCAGCACATAGGTCCAGATGCCGTGCCAGAGCAGTTCCACGCTGCGCTTGTTGCGATAGGGCGCGAGAACGCAGGAGCGCCCGAGTTCGAGCACGTTCGCATCCGGATGCGCGTCGAGGAGCGGGCCGATAGCGTATTCCGAGGCGGTGTAGAACCCGCCATGGCGCCGTGCCATATCCTGACGCAGAAGCCGATAGGTTCCAACCACCTGCGGCCCGGATGCGGTCGCGTGATCGAGAACGAGAAGGTGATCGCAAACGGCGTCGAATGCATCCGCATCGCGCCGCGTGATCCGCGCCATCGCATCGGGTTGCGCCGACATTTCTTCGTAGAAGACGCGGTAGCGCAGGGCCTGTGCGCGCTGCACCTCCGCTTCGCTAGTGGCGAGCCGGACTTCGAGATCGCCGATGCGTCCGAGGCAGGCCCGCGCGGGGTCGAGCCCAGCGAGATGCGCCGCGACGAGGTAGCCGTCGCATGTCTCGCGCAGGCTGATCTGCGGCACGGTGCCATATGTCGACGATGCGACGGCGCGCGCGCCGACGAGATCGGATTTGTCGAGAACAGACGTGGTCATACCCGGCCCCACTCCCCGGACCCGTTTGGAACCCGTTACCCGGGTCGCACTATTCGACGTGTCCGCCAGGCCCGCGAATCGTCACGGGAAACGCATCGCCCCATCGGCGTGACACCGGCATCTCATAACGGTTTCACGAGATTATGACAAACGCCGAATCGACTGCGCATTACGCTGCCGCCGCGTGCTCTTCCGTTATGTAAGCGATGCGGATCATGTTGGTGGCACCGGGGGTTCCGAAGGGGACGCCGGCAATGACGATGATGCGCTCGCCGACCTT
>JBJHBI010000062.1:0-23781 GCA_050485405.1 Salinarimonadaceae bacterium | reverse complement strand
GTCTCGGGCTCGGCATCGTGGCCGAGGGGATCGAGACGCAGGCCGAACTCGCCTTCCTCGCCGCTTCGGGCTGCGAACTCGGTCAGGGATATCTGTTCGCGCGCCCGATGGCCGCGAGCCGGGTGCCCCATTTCATCCGTGAAGGCAATACCGGCCCGCACCTGGTCGCGCCGCTCGACCCCCGTCGCAAGGTGGTCCGCCCGGCCTGAGCGCCGCTCCGTTAGCCTGATCAGGCGGCAAGATCCGCCACCACGGCATTGAGGATCGGCAAGCCTTCCGGCGTCACGGCGAGGCGCCCGTCGGCATCCCGGCGCAGCAGACCCTGCTCCATCAGCGCGTCGATGCGCTCGCCCCGCAGGCTCTTGCCGGAGAGCGCGTGATGGCGCTGCGGATCGATCCCCTCGATCAGCCGCAATCCCATCACGAGGAACTCGTCGCCCTGCTCCTCGCGGGTGAGCGCGTCGAAGACGGTGACCCCGTGCCCCTGTTTCTCGGTCATCGACAGCCAGGTTTCCGGATACTTCTCCGTCTCGCTCGCCATCCGCCCGAGCGGTGTGACCACCCGGCCATGGGCGCCGGGGCCGATTCCGACATATTCGCCGTAGCGCCAATAGACGAGATTGTGCCGCGATTGCGCGCCGGGCCGGGCATGGTTGGAGATCTCGTAGGCCGGCATGCCGTGGCGGGCGCAGATCTCCTGGGTGACGTCGAACAGGGCCCGCCCGGTTTCCTCGTCGGGCACGGCGAGGCGCCCGGCGCGATGCAGGGCCTCGAAGACAGTGCCGGGCTCGATGGTGAGCTGGTAGAGCGAGAGATGTTCGGCCGCGTGGCCGATCGCCTCTTCGAGCTCGCGCACCCATTCCTGCGGCGTCTGGCCGGGGCGGGCATAGATCAGGTCGAAGGAATAGCGCTCGAAAGCGCTCGCGGCCATCTTCACCGCCGCCAGCGCCTCGGCGGCGCTGTGCAGCCGGCCGAGCGCCTTGAGATCGGTGTCGTTCAAGGCCTGCACACCGAGCGAGACGCGGTTCACCCCTGCCGCGCGATAGCCGCGAAAGCGCTCGGCCTCGACGCTGGTCGGATTGGCCTCGAGTGTCACCTCGACATCCGCATCGATGCTCCACGCCTCACCGACGGCATCGAGCAGACCGGCGACGGTGGCGGGTTCCATCAAGGAGGGCGTGCCGCCGCCCAGGAAGATGCTGGTGACCTCCCGGCCAGGAGTGAGTTCGCGCATATGGGCGATTTCGCTGCGAAACGCCTCGAGATAGCGCGCCTGATCCACCGGGCGGTGGCGGACATGGCTGTTGAAGTCGCAATACGGGCATTTGGCGGCGCAGAACGGCCAATGCAGATATACGCCGAACCCCGCATCGCGGGTCGGATGGTCGATTGCGGCGGCGGCAAGCCTGCTGGCGGAAGGCGCGGTCATGGCGGTGGTTTGCTGGAAAGCACGGGATTTGGCAACCAGGCTTTTGCGCGCGGGGCAGCGCGGCATGGCGGGACCGGCTTGCGATGCGCTCACGACCGGCTTGCGCCCGGCGCGTCGCAACGTTAACCCAAAGTCATCATGATACGCATCGATGCGCTCCACCGCTATCCCGTCAAGGGTCTCTCCCCCGAGCCCTTGACCCATGCACGGCTCGAGACCGGCGGCTATTTCCCCGGTGACCGCATTCTCGCCATCGAGAACGGCCCTTCCGGCTTCGATCCCGCCGCGCCGCGCCACAAATCCAAGACGCATTATCTGATGCTGATGCGTAACGAGGCGCTCGCGCGTTTGCGCAGCCGCTATGTCGACGCCGACGATATGCTCGTCATCGAAGGGGAGGGGGGTGCGCGGATCACGGCCCGATGCGGGGATCCCGACGATGCCCGAGCCATTGCGGAGTTCGTCGCGCGACACGTCCCCACGGGCGATCTGCGCGGTGATCCCGCCCTGCTCTGCGCGCCGGCGGGCTTTCGTTTCACCGATTCGCCCAAGGGCTACGTGTCGCTGATCAATCTCGCGAGCGTCGCCGCCATCGAGGCGATGGTCGGCGCACCCGTCGACCCGCTGCGCTTTCGCGGCAATCTGCATGTGAGCGGGCTGCCTGCCTGGGGGGAGTTCGATCTCGTCGGCAAGGTGCTGGAAGCGCCCTCGGGCTTGCGTCTCGAAGTGACGAGCCCGATCGTGCGCTGCGCCGCGACCAATGTCGATCCCGCGACGGGCCTGCGCGATCTCGCCATACCGCAGGCGCTGATGCGCCATCTCGGCCATATGGATTGCGGCATCTATGCGAAGGTGGTCGCGCCGGGCTCTCTCGCCACCGGAGCGCATCTGATGCCGGTCGCGGAAGAGGACGGTGGCGGGCTGCCGTTCTGATCCGGCGCGGCATCCGGCCATGTCCGGAAATCCGAACGTCCGCCGGGTGCCCACGTTCGGAAATGCGAACGGCCCTGTGCGTCAAGCCCTTGCGCGCACGGCGAAAAACGCACCGGACGGCAAGGTTTTGCTAAGGTGCCCGGGTTAAATCGCGATTGGTACGGGTTTTGCCGTAAGTGCGCCCGTGGCACCCGGGGGGAATCCGGAACGCTTACATCGAGCCCGGTCACTGTTTGCCGGGTTCTCGTCCAAGAGATGGAGGCCAGGCCGTTGTCCGTCACTCTCGCGCTCGTTCTCGGGCTGATCGGATCGATCCTCGCGCCATTTGCGGCGGCGCGGTGGAAAACGATCGGCAATGCACTCGTCGTCGCCGTTCCGGCACTGCTCTTCATTTTCTTCCTGATGCAGTTGCGCGCCGTCGGTGAAGCCCCGATCGTCGAGGTGAATCCGTGGGTGCCCTCGCTCGGCATCGACCTGACGATCCGGCTCGACGGGTTCTCCTTGCTGTTCGCGCTCCTGATCAGCGGCATCGGCACCCTCGTGGCGCTCTATGCCGCCTCCTACATGGACGAGAAGACGCCGTTCTACCGGGCGCAGTTCCTCTTCTACATCCTGCTCTTCATGAGCGCGATGCTCGCGACGGTGACCGCCGACAACCTGATGGCCCTGTTCGTCTTCTGGGAGATGACGAGCCTGCTCTCCTTCCTGCTCGTCGGCTTCGATTCGACCAAGCTCGCGGCCCGCAAGGCGGCCTTGCAGTCGATGCTGGTCACGGTCGGCGGCGGGTTGTCGCTGCTCGCCGGTATCATCCTGATCGGCGTGACGGCGGGGACCTTCTCGATCAGCGCGCTGATGGAAAACCCGGCACCGCTGGTGGAGAGCCCGCTATTCTCCGCGATCATCATCCTGACGATGGCCGGCGCCTTCACCAAATCCGCGCAGGTGCCCTTCCATTTCTGGCTTCCCAACGCCATGGCGGCACCGACGCCGGCCTCGGCCTATCTGCACTCCGCCACCATGGTGAAGCTCGGCGTCTTCCTGCTCGCCACCATGGCGCCGATCTTCAGCCAGGCCGCCTGGTTCGGCCCGACGCTCGTCGCCTTCGGCGGCACGACCATGCTGATCGCAGCGCTTCAGGCGCTGCGCTCGACCGCCTTCAAGGCGGTGCTCGCCTTCTCGACCGTGGCTTCCCTCGGCACCATCACCATGCTGATCGGCCTCGAAGGGGAGGTCGCGGCGGTGGCCACGGTGGGCTTCATCCTCGCCCATGCGCTCTACAAAGCCGCGCTGTTCTTCTGCGCCGGTATCGTCATCCACGCCACCGGCGAACCGCGCCTGAACCGCCTCGGCGGGCTCGCCTCGGTACTGCCGATCACGGCGGGTGCGACGGCGCTCGCCGCTTTCTCGGCTGCCGGCCTGCCGCCCTTCGTCGGCTTCATCTCGAAGGAATATCTTTTCGAGGCGCAGATCGAATCGGCCTTCACGGCGATCGCGGTGCTGATCGGCGTTCTGGTCAACACGGTCATGGTGGCGATCGCCGTCGTCGTGGTGCTGCGCCCGTTCTTCCGTCCGGCGCGACGGGAATTGCACGTGCATCACGGTGAGGCGACGGGCATGACGGTCGGCCCCGTGGCGCTCGGCCTGACGGGCCTGCTCTTCGGTCTCGCGCCCGGCCTCGTCGCCACGAGCCTGATCGAGCCGGCGGCTTCCGCGATCTACGGCGCGCCGCTCGACGCTTCGTTCTACCTCTGGCACGGTTTCACGCCGATGCTGGCCCTCTCGGTGCTCGTCGTGGTGCTGGGTGTCCTGGTGGCGAAGTACTGGGATCCGATCCACGTCACCTTGCGCCGTCGCCGCATCTTCGACCGGCTCCTCACCGATCGCGGCTACGATTGGGTGCTGGACAACACGCTCGCCCTTGCCCGCTGGTCGACGCTGAAGCTGCAGAACGGCGATCTGCGCATCTATTCGGTGGTGATCTCCACGGTGGTGACCTTCTTCATGGTCTATGCCCTGCTCGCGGGTGACGGGCCGGTCTTCCCGAGCGTGAACCATCCGGAGTTCAACATCTACATGGTCGCCGTCGTGGGCCTGATCATCGTGGGCTGCTTCGTGGCGGCGCTGACGACCTCGCTCGTCACGGCGATCATCGGGGTGGGCCTCGCCGGTTACGGGCTCGCGCTCGTCTTCCTGCTCAATGGCGGGCCGGATCTGGCGTTGACGCAGTTCTCGGTGGAGACGCTGTTCGTGGTGATCGTGACGGCGGTGCTCCTGCGCCTGCCGTTGATGTTCACCACCACCCGCACCCGTGGCGAGCGGCGCTTCGACGCTTCGCTGGCTGCGGTCTTCGCCGTGACGATCTTCGCCGCCGTCCTGTGGATCGAGGCGGTGCCGTTCAACCCGGTGATCCCGGAATACTTTGCGCAGGTCAGCTATACCGAGGCCTTCGGCCGCAACGTGGTCAACGTGGTGCTGGTCGACTTCCGCGCGCTCGACACGTTCGGCGAGATCGCGGTGGTGGCCTTCGCGGCGCTCGGTGCCTGGGCGCTCCTGCGGCGCTCCAATGTCGCCAGGAAGAAAACGGCGCGTGCGCCGGTGAAGGAGGGCTGAACCGATGCGTTCCATCATTCTCGTCGCCTCGACGCGGATATTCTTCATCGCCATGGTCGTGGTCTCGCTGTGGATCCTCCTGCGCGGCCATAACGAGCCGGGTGGCGGCTTCATCGGCGGGCTGATGGGGGCGGCGGCCTTCGCCACCCTCGCCTTCGCCGCCGGCGTCGACGAGGCCCGCCGGATGCTGCGCATCCATCCGGGCGTGCTGATGGGGGTCGGTCTTGTGCTCGCCGCAATCAGCGGCCTGCCCGGCGTCGTCCTGAACGGCTCCTATCTCCAGCATCAGTGGCTGGAGCTGGATCTCGGCCTGTTCGAACTCAAGCTCGGCACCACGCTCGTCTTCGATGTCGGCGTCTATTTCGTCGTCATCGGCGGGGTGCTCTCGTTCATGTTCCGCCTCTACGAAGAGGAGCAGGGATGACTTTCCTCTATGCTGCCGCGATCGCCGTCTATGCAGGCTGCGGGCTCTACCTGATGCTCTCGCGCCATGTGGTGCGCATCATCCTGGGCCTCGCTCTCCTGACCAATGGTGCGATCTTCCTGATCTTCTTCTCCGGGCGTATCGGCTCGATGTCGCCGGCGGTGATCCCGCTGGGTGACCAGCAGCTCGCCCTCGATGCCGCGAATTCTCTGCCGCAGGCGCTCGCCCTGACGGCGATCGTGATTGGCTTCGCGCTGACCGCCTTCGCGGTGGCGTTGCTGGTGGCCGCCTATCAGCGGCTCGGCACGCTCGATGCGCGCGAGATGACGGCGGCGGAGGATATGGGTTCGCCCTTCCTGCCCCCGGGCGGCAGGCCCGAGGACAAATCCGCAACCGGGAAACCCGCTATCGCCGAGAAAAAGAGCGACGAGGTGAAGACCAATGGCTGATTCGCTGGATCTGCTCTGGCCCGTCCTGATCCCGATCATGACGGCGGCGCTCGCGGCCTGCTTCTGGCACAATATCCGGGCCCAGCGCATCATCAGCCTGATCGGCCTGGTGCTGCTCTTCGTCTTCTCGGCGAAGCTCACCCTGACCGTCGTCGAACACGGTGTCATCGCCAAGCAGTTCGGTGGCTGGGCGCCGCCTTTCGGCATCAGTTTCGTCGCCGATCCGCTGGCTGCGGCGCTCGTCGCGATCACGGGTCTGCTCGCGCTGGCGGTGGGCATCTTCGGCTTCTACGACGTGCGGGCGCGCCACGAACGGGCGGGCTTCTATCCGCTCTTCCACGGCATGATCACGGGTGTGAACGGCGCCTTCCTCACCGGCGACGCGTTCAATCTCTATGTCTGGTTCGAGGTGATGCTCGTCACCTCGCTCGGGCTGCTCGTGATCAGCCGCAGCCGCGAGCAGCTCGACGGCACCATCAAATACGGCGTGCTCAACCTGTTCGGGACGATTCTCTTCCTGATCGGCCTCGCGCTCCTCTACGGCGCGACCGGCACCCTGAACATGGCCGATCTCGGGCGCATCCTGCCCGGCATGACGCTGACGCCGGGGCTGATGACGGCGGCGATGCTGTTCCTCGCGGCCTTCGCCATCAAGGCCGGCCTGTTCCCGCTGTTCTTCTGGCTGCCCGCCTCCTATCACACCGCGACCTTCGCGGTGGGGGCGATCTTCGCCGGCCTGCTCACGAAAGTGGGTGTCTATGCCACCTTCCGCACCTTCACGCTGCTCTTCCTGATCGAGGGTGACGCGCTGCGCTACGTGTTCACCTTCATCGCGGCGATGACGATGATCACGGGCGTGTTCGGCGCGGCGGTGCAGTGGAACATCCGGCGGATTCTGTCATTCCACATCATCAGCCAGATCGGCTACATGCTGATGGGCCTCGCGATCGCCACACCGATCGCCTGGGCGGGCGCCTCGTTCTACATCATCCACCACATCATCGTGAAGGCGAACCTCTTCCTGCTCGCGGGTGCGATCCGCGCGGCCGGGGGCTCGGACGATCTGCGCAAGACCGGTGGGTTGCTGAAATCGCATCCCTGGCTCGCGGTTTTGTTCCTGATACCGGCCTTGTCGCTGGCGGGGCTGCCGCCACTCTCCGGTTTCTGGGCGAAGTTCCTCGTGATCGACGCCTCGCTGCGGGCCGAATATTACGGTCTCGCCGCCGTGGCGCTGGTCGTGGGTGTGCTGACTCTGTTCTCGATGATGAAGATCTGGATGGAGGCCTTCTGGAAGGCCTCGCCGGTCAAGCCCTCGCGGCGGCGCTACGTGCCCGTGGCCTTCATCATTCCGATCGTGATGCTGGGCGCCGTCACCATGACCATCGGTCTGTTCGCCGAGCCCTTCGTCAACTTCGCCCGCGAAGCCGGCGACGTGCTGGTCGATCCGCCGCTCTATATCGCACCGGTCTTCGGCGCGGAGGCCGCGGCGGAAGCGGGGGCCTTGATCGAGGGGGGCGCTGTCGAGACGGAGATCATCGAGAACGGCGCAGCCGACGGCGTTGAAGAGGAGGTTCAGTGATGGCGCTCTTTAAACCCATGCGCTTGCTGCTTCTGGGTCAGCTCTTCGTGGTCTTCATCATCGCGCTGATCCAGTCCGCCTCGCGGGTGGCGATCGCGGCGGTCTCGCCGCTCGAGAGCCTGAAGCCGGCCGTCGTCGCGGTTCCGCTCGATCTGCGTACGGATCTGGGCATCGCCGCGCTCGCCAATCTGGTCTCGCTCACCCCCGGCACGACCTCCCTGCACGTCTCCGACGACCGCAAGACGCTCTATGTGCACGTGCTCGACAATCCCGGTGTCGAGGCCGTGTCGCAGGACATCAAGGGGACCTTCGAGGGCCTGATCCGGAGGATCGAAGATGTTTGAATCCATCGATGCTTTCGTCACCGCCGTATCCGTGGTGATGCTCGTGATCCTGGTGATCGCGCTGGTCGGCGCATCCGTGCGGATGATCGTCGGGCCGGGCTATGCCGATCGCTTCGTCGCCCTCGACATGCTCACCGGTATCGCGGTGGCGGCCTGTGCGCTGACGGCGGCGGTGACGTTGCGGCGTGAATTCCTCGATGTCGGGCTCGGCGTCTCGCTGATCGCCTTCCTCGCCACGGTGGCGCTCGCCTCGTTCCTCGAGAAGAAGGAAAGGAAGCCATGATCCTCGCAATCGTCGCACTGCTGTTCAAGCTGGTCGGCGTCGGCTTCCTCTGCGTCGCCACGATCGGTGTCCTGCGTTTCGTCGATCCGTTCCAGCGCATGCATGCCTCTACCAAGGCGGGAACCCTCGGGGCGGGCCTCGTGCTGACGGGCGTCGCCATCGACATGGCTACGCTGGAAGCTTTGCTCGTCGCCGGCGCGACCTTCCTCTTCCTGCTCGCGACGCTGCCCGTCGCCGGCCATATGCTGGGCCGCGCCTCCTATATTTCGGGCGCGCCGCTGGAAAGCAGCGAGAATGCGCTGGAAGGCGTGTTGCCGCGTTCCGAACAGCCGCTGGAAGCACGCGGCGAAGCCCCGTTCGAGCGGCGCATGGGCGCCATGCTCGGCGGTGACGACGGTGAGGCATCGGCTTCGCAAGACGCACCGGCTGCACCGGTACAGGTTCCTTCACCCGCCTCCGCGCTCGCGAAACCCGGCTACGACGCCGTGCGCTTTGCGATTTTCGGCCCCGATGCCCGCGCTCTCGCGCGGCGCGCGGAAGCGCTCGCCCATGCCCGGACGGTGCCTTTGTCGGGCATCGCCGTGATCGACGAGGATTGTATCGCGCGGGCCAAGGTGCCCGATCCCGGCGAGGTGATCCGCTCGGCGCTCGCCGGTACGCTGGCCGAGACGCAGGGTGTGACGGCGGAGAGCCGCGTGCCGTTCTCGCTCACCTACGAGGAAGGCGATCCGCTCGCGCTGATCCCGGCTTCGGATCCGGCGGCGCGCGAATTGCTGCTTCTGCCCTGCGAGGGCTGGTGCGATCACGGTGCCGATCTCGGCTTGCCCGCCGGTGAGGCGGCGCCCGGCGACAAGCTCTTCACCCTGGCCGAACGCCATGCCGGCGCGACCCTGTTCGTCGGTGCGACACCCGCGAGCGGCCCGGTCGCGATCCGCCATGACGGTTCCGACACCGTGCAGAACCTCGCACTCTGGGCCTTCGGCTCGGGGCTTTGGGAGGCCCGAGACGTAGTCCTCGCCGGTGAATGCGATGCGGCGCAGGCACAGGCGCTCGAAGCCGCGGCAGGTGCCGCCGGTCTCACGCCCACGCGTGCCGCGACCATTCCCGAAGGCATCGCCGCCGTGATCATGGCCGCGCCGCCGGCGCGTCAGGTTCATGATGCGGGCATGTTCTGGCAGGATCGCATCGCGAAGGGCTTTCGCGGAGACGTGCTGGTCGGCTGATCGTCGCCATATTGCAGCCACCGCGCGCGTCATGATCGATGATCCCGTCCGGCGTTCTCGCGCCGGCGGATCGGGCCGGTGCCCGATACCGGCCTGCACCGGAGGAGCGCAGGGGAGCGCGGATGTGGCCATGGCGAAAGTCGTCGTGCGGCGCTGGCCGCTCACCCTCACTTTGCCGCTCGGTGCTTCGCTCGCCATGTTTCTCGTGGCGCTCGCCACCACCCAGATCGCGCTGATCCTGCAGGACAATCGCGAGATCCGCGCGCTCGAGAGCAAGGCGGCGATCTTCCTCGATGCCGTCGCCGACGGTGTTGCGCTCTCGCTGGAGCGCGGCCCGGATGCGGCGCGCGAATTGCTCGGGGGCAAGTTGCGGGTGCGCGAGGCGCTGGCCGACGAGGGGCTCGGCCTGCGCTGGATCGATGGCGCCGGGGAACTGCATGTCCTCACCCCCGGTGACGGGGACGATCCCGACATTGCCGATATCCTGACGAGCCTGCGCGCCGAACCTGCCGGTGCCTTTCGTTTCACCATCGCGACGGATGGCAGCCGGGCACTGGCCGGACGGCACTACGAGGTGGAGGACGGCATGCTCGTCGTCGCAGCCGCGCTCGACACGGCGGAGGTTCACGAGGCACGGGCGGTGATGGAGCGCGCCGCGCTGATCGCGACCTTCGTCCTCGCCGGCATCGCGGCCCTGCTCACATACGTCTTCACGCGAAGGGCGCTCGCGCCGCTGCCGGCAATCGCCCGCGAACTCGCTGACGAATTCGACCCCGCCGGCCAGCGCGCCATCGCGGTCTCGGCGGAGATCGGGCCACTCACCGAAGCGCTGGCGGCGCGTCGTGAGGCGGAGGATGCGCGCTCCATGGCGCTTCTGAGCACCAGCGAGAAGGAGCGCAACGCGCTCATCGCAAAGCTTGCCGCCGGGCTCGCCCATGAGGTGCGCAATCCGCTCGCCGGCCTGCTCAACGCGGTTTCCACCCTGCGTCGCTTCGGGGGTGACGAACAGGTGCGCCGCGACACGCTCGATCTGATCGAACGCGGCCTGCGTTCGATCTCGCGGGTGGCCGATACCATGCTCGCCACCTATCGCCCGGCCAGCGGACGGATGCGCTTCACCCGCGAGGATCTCGACGATCTCCAGACGCTGGTCGGCCCTGAAGCGCGGCGCCGGCAGCTTTCCCTCGACTGGCGGATCGAGGAGATGCAGCCCATTGCCGTCGATGCGGAGGCGTTGCGGCAGATCCTGCTCAACCTGCTGATCAATGCCTGCAAGGTCTCCGTCGAGGCGGGCCGGGTCGGGCTCGCCGTCGAGCAGAGCCCGCATGAGACGCTCTTCGAGATCGAGGATACCGGCCAGGGCATGCCCGATGCGATCGTCGCCTTCCTGCGTGACGGTGCCCGCAAGGCCGCCATGGCCGAGCACAAGGGGCTCGGCTTGTGGATGGTGATGCGGCTTCTCGAAGATCTGGGCGGACGCGTGAAGGTGCGCTCGCTTTCCGGCGAGGGCACGCGGGTGACCGTGCGCATCCCCGTCGGGCCGGAGGGGCCGGCTGCCGATGCGCCGCATCATCTTGCGCCCGCGCGGGAGGTTTCCGCATGAGCCGCCCGGCCATGATCCTGATCGTCGAGGATGACGAGATCCTCGGGCGCTCGCTCCTGCAACGTCTCACGCTGGAGGGCTATGATGCGCGCCTTGCAGCGGACGCCGCCACGGCGCTCGGCGTGGTCGGGCGTCAGCGACCCGATGCGGTCATGTGCGACATGCGCCTGCCCGATCGCGACGGCGAGAGCCTGATGCGCGAGATCTTCGCGCGGATCGGCGCCGTGCCCACGCTCTTCATGACCGCCTATGGCGATATCGACCAGGCCGTGCGGCTGGTGCGGGCGGGGGCGCGTGATTATCTGACGAAACCCTTCGATCTCGACGAGGTGGTCGAGGCGCTGCGCAACGCCACACGCCCCAAGGGCGCCACTGCCGATCCGGGCGGGGCGCAGGACGCGTTTGCGAGTTTCGGCCTCTCACCCGCCTCCGCCGCGATCAGGCGCACGCTGGAGCGGGTCGCGGATGTCGATCTGCCGGTGCTGCTGCTCGGCGAGACCGGTACCGGCAAGGAGGTCGCCGCGCGCTTTCTGCATGCGCAGAGCCAGCGGCGCGAAGCGCCCTTCGTTGCGGTGAATTGTGCCGCGCTCGCGCCGGAACTCGTCGATTCGGCGATATTTGGCCACGAGAAGGGCGCCTTCACCGGGGCGGTCGAGCGCCGTCTCGGTTTCGCCGAAAAGGCGGGTACGGGCACGCTCTTCCTCGACGAGATCGGCGAACTCGACCCGTCTTTGCAGGCCAAGCTGCTGCGGCTCGTGCAGGAGCGCGAATTCATGCGCGTGGGGGGCAGCCGCCCGGTGAGCTTCGCCGCGCGCCTCGTCTGCGCCACCCATCGCGATCTCGAAGCCGAGATCGCCGCCGGCAATTTCCGCGAGGATCTGTGGTATCGCATCAATGTGGTGACCGTGCGCATGCCGCCCCTGCGCGAGCGGCCCGAGGAGATCGCGCCGCTGATCACGCGCTTTCTCGCCGTGGCCGGGCCGCGCCTGCGTGGTGAGGAGGTCAGCCTCTCGCCCGAGGCGCTCGATGCCGCAAATGGCTATGACTGGCCGGGCAATGTGCGCGAGCTCGAAAACCGCATCGACCGCGCCGTCGCCCTCGCCGAGGGTCCGTGTCTGAGCGTCGGCGATCTTTTCCCCGATCACCCGGACCCGGCATCGACCGGCAATATGGCGGGATCGACGCGCGGCCCCGAGGGCGGGATCGGCTCCGGCATGACGCTCGCGCAGGTGCGTGATGCAGCCGAGCGCGCCCATATCGCGGCGACGCTCGAAGCGACCGGAGGCGGCATCCAGGAGGCAGCCGCGCGGCTCGGCGTGTCGCGCACGACCCTGTGGGAGAAGATGCGCCGACACGGGCTGTCCGGTGTCTGAAGCCGCGCAGGCGGGCGTCGCGGAGCCTATCCGCGCAGCGTCAGCCCGGGATGCTCGATCATGAAATGGCGCAGGGCACCCACCAGATGCCGCGCATGGGCGACGTCTCGGCGGCGTACCGCATCGCGGATATCGTCGATGATCATGTCGCGGATCTGCTCCGCGCCGTGCTCCTCGTGCAGGAGATAGGCGCCGAGCGTCGCCGCCACGATTTCCGGCACGTGTTCATGCTCGGCGATCGCCGCGACTTCCTCCGGCGTGAGATCGCAAAGGCCGATGCAATCCTCCAGGGTGATCATGCTCTCCTCCCGGCAATTCGCGCGTGACGCCCCCCCGCTTCTTCTGCGCATGGAGCTGCGAGTGTCGGGGATGAACGTCACGAGCGCAATCCTTTGATCATAGGATGCGCGGCGCTGCCCCGCCTTGACCTGTCTCAAGCGTCCGGCCGGGGGGGCGGCACGGCTCACAGCCGCGCCAGCCAGGTCGCGATACCGGGAATGAAGGCGATGACGACGAGGGCGAGGATCATCGTCACGACGAAGGGAAAGGCCCCGCGGAAGATCTTCGAGACCGGCAGGTCGGGATCGTTGATCGCCGCGCGGATCGTATAGACCGACAGGCCGAATGGCGGTGTCAGGAGGCCGATCTCGACGGCGATGACCGTCATCACGCCGAACCAGATCATGTCGAACTGCGCGAGATGCGCGATCGGCAGGGCGATGGGGAGCACGATCAGCATGATCGAGATCGAATCGATCAGGAAACCGAGAACGATGATCAGCGCGAGATAGATGATCAGGAAGCCCCAGGGGCCGATCGGCCCCGACAGGAGCGACCCGGCGAGCGCCGCCGGCAGGCCGGACATGGCGAGCATCCGCGAGAAGAAGGTCGCGGCCATGATCAGGAGCAGAACCGATACCGTGATCTGGCCGGTCTCGACCAGAATATCCCAGAACTTGCGCCGGTCGAGCGAGCGGCGCGTCAGGGCGATGACGAGGGCGCCCAGCGCACCGACGGCGCCGGCCTCGGTGGGGTTGAGGAAGCCGGCATAGAGCCCGCCGAGGACCAGCACGATCAGGGACAGGATCGGCACGCCCTTCTTCACCACCTGCAAGCCGGTGATCTTCTCGAAGCCCGCATCGATATCGGGCCGGTCGAACACCATCGTCGGGCGGAACCGCGCCATCAGCATGATCGCGATCGAGAACATCACGGCGAGCAGCAGGCCCGGCCCGATCCCGGCCAGGAACATCCGGCCCACCGATTCCTCGGCGAGCACGGCATAGACGATCATCAGGAGCGATGGCGGGATCAGCATGCCGAGCACGGAGCTTCCCGCCACGACGCCGGTGGAGAAGCTCTTGGAATAGCCGTGGCGCGTCATTTCCGGCACGGCGACCCGGGAGAACACCGTGGCGGAGGCGACCGAGATCCCGGTGATCGCGGCGAAGACCGCATTGGCGAAGACCGTCGCGACGCCGAGGCCCGCCCTGATCCTGCGCAACAGCTTCTGGAAGACGTCGAACGTGTCCTTGCCCACGCCGGATGCGGTGACGAGGAGCCCCATCAGCACGAAGAGCGGGACGACGGCGAAGAGATACTGGTTGAGGCTGTCATTGGCCACGGCCCCCGCCATGCGGATCGCAACGGTCTCGTTGCGGATCAGCATGACGCCGGTGAAGCTGACGAGCAGCATCGAGATCGCTATCGGCATGCCGGCCGTGATCAGCCCGATCAGGACGACGATGGCGAGGATGCCGATTTCCAGACCGCTCATGAAACGTCTCTCATCGCCTGTCTCCCGCAGGGCGCGCGGCCTCGCGCAGCGCTCCGAGCAGGAGGATGATGCATTGGATCGTCGCCACGGTCATGCCGAGCAGGATGAGTGCCCGGAACGGCCAGGTCGGCAGGGTGACGACGCCGGTCACGCCGATATGCTCGCCGCGCAGGAAATCCCGCTCGACGATCGTGACCGTGGACCAGGCGATCACGCCGAGAACGCCCGCCGCGACGAAATGGAAGACCGCGGCGAGAACGGCGCCCGCGCGCGGAAAGCGCTCCCGCAGGCCGCCATAGAACAGATCCGTGCGCGACAGGCGGTCGTGACGCACCGTCGTGGCGAGTTGCAGGTAGACGATCATCACGAGCGTCAGCGCCCCGGCCTCGGCGACCATGGGCAGCGAGGCGCCATAGGTGTTGCGCACCAGCACATCGGCGCAGATGATCGTCATCAGGACGACGATCAGCAGGGTTCCGAGCGCGCCGAGCCCGTCGACGAGGAGGTTCCACGCGCCGAGGACACGACCGGGACCTGTCGGATGCGCCGCGTGCGGCGCATCCCGGTCTTGGTTTTCGGGGGCTTGCATGACGGATGCGCTGCCTTCAGTCGGCGATATCGGCGTCCCAGTCGCGCAGCGGCTCCTCACCGGCGGCGCGCAGGCCCTCCATATAGGCGCGCAGGAACGCACCCGCGCCCGGACCCGTCGCCGCGACCCATTCGCCCGCCACGTCGGGCAGCCCCTGCACCCAGGCCTCGCGCTCGGCCTCCGGCAGATCGGTGATCGTCACCGGCGTGCGCTGGTCGGCGCCGAGCTCGACCATCCGGTTGAGCGCGAATTCGCGCCGCTCGATCAGGTCACGGCCATGCGCTTCGGTATAGTAGCGCCCGGCTTCGCGCATCGCTTCCTGCACTTCCTCGGGGAGCGTGTCCCAGACGTCGCGGTTGATCGCGATCGCGCCCGAGAAGGCGGTACCCATATCCACGCGCGTGATATAGGGAGCGACCTCGTAGACCCGGGTCGGCAGGATGCCGAGGGCGAGGGAGAGCGTGCCGTCGGAAACGCCGGTCTGGATGTCGGTGTAATAGGTCGTCAGCGCCCCGTCGACGGCGCTCGCACCGGTGCCGCGCAGCCAGTTCGCGAGCGCGCCCGGCGCCGAGATGCGCATGCCGTTGAGATCCGAGAGGCTCTCGACAAGGCGGGTGGTGTAGACGTCGTAGCTGTCCGTCGCGGTGAGGCCGAGCACGACGAGGCCGTATTGCGACCATTCATTGGCGAAATCCTCGTTATTCTCGAGGAGATCCCACATCACGTCGAGCTGGGCCGGCGGATTGTTGGTGGCGAACGGCGTGTAGCTCGAGACCTGGCTGAGCGGGAGCTGCCCGCCTTCGAGCATCGAGAAGACCCAGCCGATATCGGTGATCCCGTCCTCGACGGAGCTGAGGGTGGCGTTCGCGCGGTAGAGCGTGCCGCCGAAGGCCTCCTGCCAGTCGATCTGGTAGTTTCCGCCCTCGGCGAGGATCTCGTCGGTGCGGGCCATGAAATGGCTCTGGATCATGCCGACCCAGGGGATCGTGGTCGGATGGCTGGAGGCAATGGTGAGGTTGATCGATTCCTGTGCCGTCGCGACGGCGGGAAGGGCGATCGTGCCCGCGAGCGCGAGGCCGAGTAACTTCTTCATGGTTTTCCTCCCGATAGGGTTGTTCGTTGCCCGGTCGTCTGCGCGACCTTTTGGGGGCGTTGCTTCCGGGTCCTTAACTCACGGGGCCCGGTCGGTATTGCCGGACGAGGCCATTGCGGCCATGTCCGGAAAAATCCTGCGGCGTCGTCGCCGGCTCAGTCTCGTTGCTTCTCCTCTCGCCTGATGCCGCCCCGGCCTCACTTCAGCCGGGCGATGAAATCGCGCATGATCCCGTCCGCGAAATCGAGGATCGCCGCATCGGTCATCCGGCCCGCCTCGACCTTGGTATTGGCCATTGGTACCAGAATCTCCTTTGCCGGGAAAACGTCTGCGAGCATGCCGTTGAGCACGTATTTCAGATGCGCCTGAGCACGCACGCCGCCCAGCACACCGCCGGAGACGGTCACGACGAGGCACGGCTTGCCCTTGAACACGGAATCGAAGGCCGGGCGGGAAGCCCAGTCGATGGCGTTCTTCAACACGCCGGGAATGGAATAGTTGTATTCCGGCGTCACGAAGACCACGCCCTTCGCATCGCGCACGCTCTCGATGAAGGCCGCGACTTCCGGGTCGTCCTGGATATCGGCATTGTAATGCGGCAACCGCCCGGGATCGGCGATGACGGCCTCGATCGTGTCGCCCAGCCGGTCGATCAGCGACAGCATCGTGGCGCGTGCGGAAGAGGCAGCGCGCAGGCTGCCGGGAACGAAGAGAATTTGCGTCATGTCGGATTCAATGCCTCGTTACTCGTTCAACTCGCCTTGCGCCGCTGCAGCTCGGCGCGGATTTCATCGCCGTGTTCGTCGAGAACCGGCGGTGGCCGAACGGCGAGCTCGGGCTCCCCGTCGAAATTGTAGGGCGCGCGGACCGTGGTGAAAGTGCCGAGCTCGGAAGAGGGCGCACTGGTCTTGATCCGCAGATGCACGGCCTGTGGGTCTTCCAGCGCCTCGTCGGAATCATAGGCCGGCGCATGCGGCACGCCTTCCTCCAGAAGGCGCGCGCACCATTCGTCGCGGGTCTTTTCGAGGAAAATCGGGGTGAGGATCTCGATCAGATCGTCCTGATGCTTGATCCGCTCCAGCCGCTCGGCGAAGCGCGCATCCTGAGCGAGATGTTCCTGGCCGGTGGCCCGCAGCATGCCCTCCCAGAATTTCGCCGGCGAGGACATGTGGATCGCCACCCATTTCCCGTCGGAGCAGGCGAAGGTGTAGCTCTGCGAGACGACCGGGCGCGAGAGCGGCCCCATCACCTCGCCCACGGAATAGTAATGGGTGAAACTGTCGAGGTTGAAATGCGCCATCGCCTCGAGCATCGAGATGTCGATCCGCCGGCCCTTGCCGGTCCTGGAGCGTTCGAGCAGCGCGGCGAGGCAGGCCATCGCGGCATATTGCCCGGTCACCGCATCGGCGATGGCGGGGCCGATGACGCGCGGATTGGACGGCGGCGTGAGAAGCCGCAGATAGCCCGAGGCCGCCTGGGCGACGGTGTCGTAGGCGGGCCGGTCGCGGGCCGGACCGGTGGTGCCGAAGCCCGAGATGGCGCAATAGATCAGATCCGGGCGGATGCGCCGCAGATCCTCCTCGCCCGCACCGAGCTTCTCGGCGACACCGGGGCGGAAATTCTGGATGAAGACGTCGGCCCCCGCGATCAGGTCGCGGAAAACGGCGGCATCCTCGGGATCGCGCGTATCGAGCGCGATGGAGCGCTTGTTGCGGTTGTAGGTCTGGTAATGGGGGCTGTAGAGGCCGCCCTTGAACGCGCGGAACGGGTCGCCGCTACCGGGGCGCTCGACCTTGATCACGTCGGCGCCGAGATCGGCGAGATGCAATCCCGCCGCCGGCCCGGTGATGTAGGTGCCCAGTTCGACGACGCGGACGTCCTTCAGGATCTTGACCATCGCGATTACTCCGCCGATCCCGGCCCGCGCGACGACGGCTTGCCGTCATAGCTGATGGCGAGATCGGCCTTGTGGGACATGATGAAGCCGATGGGGCGCTGCGATTCCTCGTAGAGATGCGCCGAGAGCCCGGCGGCGCGGGCGAGCAGCGGCACGGCCTTCAGCGCCTCCAGCGGCCAGCCGGCATCGAGGATGCAGGCGGGAATTGCCCCCGAGACGTTGATCGGCAAGGGGCGCTCGATGATGGTCGATGCGTGCTTGCCGAGCACCCGCAGGGTCTCGATATGGGGGCCCGATACGCCGAGCGCGTCGGCGATCTCGAGAAGCCTGTCGGCGCGTGGATCGCCGGCGCTGTGCTGGGGGTGGCCGAGCCCGGCGACCTTGCGCCGCTGGGTCTTGTGCTCCTTCAGGCTCGCGATCGCGGCGCTCTCGATGTCGGTGCCCTCGTCCTTCGCCTTCGCGATCACCTCCGCGAGGTAGCGCCCGGCGGATTCGGAGCTGCCAGCGACGACGCTGCCCATTCCAAGTAGGCCCGCCGACATCGCACCCTGCCAGGCATCGGGGCCGGCCGCGAGCGTCATCCGCGCCGCCTGGACCGAGGGCACGAGCCCGTGTTCGGCGATCGCCACGAGGCAGGCATCCATCATGCGGCGCTGGGTTTCGGTGGGCTTGTCGCCCAGAACGAGCAGCCAGAAGTAATCGGTGAAATTGATCTTCCCGATCAGGTCGTCGCACAGGTCATGGCCGCGAACGGTGATGCTGTGTTCGTCGGAAGTGGCGATGGCCGTCCGGGCGGCGTCCTGCTTGCCGATGCGCATGGCGGTATCCTCGCTCTCCCTTGGTTTTTGAATTTTCGCACAGCGAAAAATATTTCTCTTGCCGAAATTATCGGGTCGATTTACCTTTACGTCAAGAACCAATTTCGGCGCCGAAGAGCGTCGTTGCAGAAAGGCGGGAGGAACCATGCGCGACATCAACCAGTTCACGATCTCCAAGGCGGTGAAGGAATCCTTCAAGACCGAGCCCGGCAGCCGTTTCGAGCAGTTGCTGCACGGCCTGATCGATCACCTGCACGACTATACGCGCGAGCATCAGATCACCCACGAAGAGTGGATGCGCGTTCTGATGTTCCTCTACGATTGCGGGAAGATCTCCACCCCCGAGCGCCACGAATTCATCCTCCTCAGCGACGTGCTGGGCTTCTCGGCGCTGGTAGACATGATCAATTCGAAGGGTGGCGCTACCGAGGGGTCGAATCTCGGCCCGTTCTATCTGGACGACGCCCCGCGCAAGCAGCTCGGCGCCGATCTCTCCGATGATCGCGACGGCGTCACAGTGCTGGTCCACGGCAAGGTGACGGATTCGCTGCACAATCCGCTTCCCGGCGCGATCATCGATACCTGGCAGGCCGACGGTGCGGGCACCTATCCGATCCAGGAGCAGGAGCAGGGCCAGGACAAGTTCGATCTGCGCGGCGTCTTCGAGGCCGATGATCAGGGGCGCTACTGGTACACCACCGTGCTGCCCAAGCCCTATACCGTGCCCTATGACGGCCCGGTCGGCGAACTCCTGCGCGCGGGTAACCGTCACGCCTGGCGCCCGGCCCATCTGCACTACATCGTGCGCGCGCCCGGGATGAGCTCGATCACGACGGAAGTGTTCTTCGAGAACATGGAATATATCGACAACGACGCCGTGTTCGGCGTGCGCAAGTCGCTCATCGCCAAGATCAAGCCGGCGGGAAGCGGCACGCCCGACCTTCCGGTCACCAAGACGCCGGACGCGGTGGTGGAGTTCGACTTCGTTCTCGCGCCGGAGGGCTGAGGCCCGATGCCGCGATCAGACGACGTCCCGGCCGATTTCGTGGAGGCGCTGGCCAACGGCCTCGCCATCCTCGAATCCTTCGACGCCGCGCATCCCGAGATGTCGCTCTCGGATGTCGCGCGGCGGGTCGGGTTGTCGCCTGCGACGGCGCGCCGCTCGCTGATCACGCTGACGCAGCTCGGCTATGTCGGGCAGAAGCACAAGCGCTTCCATCTCAAGCCGCGGATCATGACGCTCGGCGCGGGCTTCTATTTCGCCGCGCGGATCGACGAGGTGCTCCAGCCCGAGATCCGCAATCTCGTCGCCCGGTTCGGCGATGCCTCCTCGGTCGGTACGCTCGACGGCTGCGACGTGATCTATGTCGCGCATGCCACCGTCCAGCGGGCGCGGCGTGCGGCGGCTGTGGTCGGCGCGCGCTATCCCGCCCACGCCACCTCGATGGGGCGGGTTCTGCTCGCGGCCCTGCCCGATGCCGAGATCGACCGGCGTCTCACCCGCGAGCCGCTCGCGGCACTGACAGCGCAGACCTGCATCGATCCCTGCGCGCTGCGGGCCGAGCTGGAAACCGTGCGCGTCAATGGCTACGCGACCACCGTCGACCAGCTCGATTACGGGATCACGGCGCTCGCCGTCCCGATCCGCGATCCGGAGGGGCGCACCATCGCGGCCCTCAACAGCTCCGGCTATACCGGTATCGTCACCCCGGAAAAACTCGTCGCCGAACGCCTGCCGGCCCTGCGGGAGGCCGCGTCACACATATCCCACGAAGTCAGCCGCTTCCCCGTCCTGCAATCGGTGCTGGGGGGCTGACGGAGCTTTCGCAAAGGCACGCACCCGGAAAAACACGGGTCGAGAAAAAGCAGATCGAAAAAACGCAGATGAACGGAGGAAACGAAGATGTGCAGATTATGTGGTCCGATGACGCCGATGTCCGCCTGCAAGGGATATGCGCAACTGCTTCGCGCGCCCGCCAGCGAGACCGGCAGCGGTGCCGCCGCCGCCGCCGCGACGCTGACCAACGTCACCGCCGCGAGCATGCCCCAGCTTTCCGGCCAGAAGGGCGTGCGCATCCTGATCAAGGGTGGCGTGGTGATGTCGGTCGATCCCGCGGTGGGGAATTTCGCGCGCGGCGACGTGCTGATCGAGGGTGAGAAGATCCTCGCGGTCGGCACCGATATCGATGCGACGGACGCCCATGTGATCGATGCCGCCGGCAAGATCGTGATGCCCGGCTTCATCGACACGCATCATCACCAGTTCGAGACCGGCCTGCGCTCGACGCTCTCCGACGCGATCGTCGTCAATGACGGCCGCCCGGAGAATGCGCGCAATTATTACGAGGCGATGCTGCTCGGCTTCTCCCAGCATTTCCGCCCCGAGGACGTCTATATCAACGAGCTCTTCGGCGGGCTGGCCCAGCTCGATGCCGGCGTGACCACGGTGATGGACGTCAGCCAGATCCACCATTCGGCGGAACATTCGGAAGCCGCGATCGAGGGCTTGCGCGATGCCGGCCGGCGCGGGGTGTTCGGCTATTTCGAAGGCTGGTGGGAAGGCAAGGAGTACCCGCAGGGCGCCCGGCGCATCCGCGAGCGCTACTTCAATTCCGATGACGGGCTGCTGACCATGGTCATGGGCGGCGAGATCTATATCGAGGGCTACGAGGAGGCCTGGAAGATCGGGCGCGATCTCGATCTTCAGGTGGCGCTGCACGTCGTCACCACCTTCGGCATGACCCCGATCTTCGACGAACTCGCCAAGAAGGGTGTCTTCGGCCCCGACAACATCTTCATCCACATGACCGGCATGACCGACGATGCCTGGAAGGCGGCAGCGGATGCGGGTGCGCATGTCTCGCTCTCGGTGCCCATCGAGATGCATATGCGCCACGGCATGCCGCCCATCCAGAAGGCCCTCGATCTCGGCATGTCGGTGTCGCTCTCCTCGGATGTCGAATGCACCATGTCGGCGGATTTCTTCACCCAGATGCGCGCACTCGTCACCCTGCAGCGCATGCATGCCAACGAGGCCGCCCTGGGCGGGGACGAGAACTTCCCCGCCCTGATGCGCTGCGCCGACGCGATCCGCCACGCCACCATCGAAGGCGCAAAGGGGCTTCGCCTCGACCGCAAGACCGGCAGCCTGACACCCGGCAAGGATGCCGACATCATCCTGCTCGACGCCGAGGCGATCAACGTGGCGCCCCTCAACAACGCCGCCGGCGCGGTGGTGACGCTGATGGATCGCTCGAACGTCGATACGGTCATGGTCGCGGGCAAGATCCGCAAATGGCAGGGCCAGCTTCTGGGCCACGACATGACCAAGCTGCGCCGCGAGCTCGAGGCGAGCCGCGACTACATCTTCGAGAAAGCCGGCGTGAAACACGACCTCTTCGCCTGAGGCGCCACGCCGAAACGACATCTCCCGCGCGGGACCGCAGATGCGGCCCGCGCATCAGACAAGGGGTTTTCCCATGCTGTTTCCGACCTCACTCGTCGGCTCCTATTGCCAGCCGGACTGGCTGATCGACCGCGAGAAACTCAAGGGCCAGTTTCCGCCGCGCACCCGCGCGAAGGAGCTCTGGCGCATTCCCGAGCCGTTCCTGGAAGAAGCCCAGGACGATGCCACGCGCCTCGCCATCCGCGATCAGGAGCGCGCGGGGCTCGACATCATCACCGACGGCGAGATCCGCCGCGAGAGCTATTCGAACCGCTTCGCCACGGCTTTGGACGGGCTCGATCTCGACAATTACGGCGAGGTCCTCACCCGCTCGGGCAAGCCAGTGCCGGTGCCGCGCATCACCGGTCCGATCCGGCGCGCGCGCCCGGTCGAGGTCGAGGATCTGAAATTTCTGCGGGCCAATACCGATCGGCAGATCAAGATCACGCTGCCCGGCCCCTTCACCATGAGCCAGCAGGCGGTGAACGAGTATTACCCCTCGCTCGCCGAGGCGGCGATGGGCTATGCCGGGGCGGTGCGCGAGGAAATCGCCGATCTCTTCGCCGCCGGCGCCGACGTCATCCAGCTCGACGAGCCCTGGATGCAGGCGCGTCCGCAGGAGGCCGAGGAATACGGCCTCGCCGCCCTCAACGCGGCGCTCGAAGGTGCGGCGGGAACGACGGCGGTGCATATCTGCTTCGGCTATGCGGCGCTGACCAAGACGCGGCCCGAGGGCTATTCCTTCCTGCCGCAGATGGCCGATTGCCTGTGCGACCAGATCTCGATCGAGACCGCGCAGGCCGATCTCGACACGTCGATCCTCGAAACGCTGCGCGGCAAGACGATCATTCTCGGCGTGCTCAACCTCGCCGACATGAATGTCGAGACCCCGGAAGTGATCGCGCATCGCATCCGCCGGGCCCTGCCTCATGTGGATGCGGACAAGGTCGTCGTCGCTCCCGATTGCGGCCTGAAATACCTCCCCCACGACGTCGCCTTCGGCAAGATGAAGGCGATGGCCGACGGGGCTGCGATCGTGCGGGCGGAGCTCTCCTGAGCGGGTTTCGACCTGACGAAACGATGCTCTATACAGCCGGCCGACCGGATCCGGTCGGGTCGTCGGAGAAGTCGCACCCGGCCTCCTGCGCGTAGAAGGCGGCGATGCTCTGGTGGGGAGCCGGTTCGAACCGGCCGGCTTCCTCTGCGGCGGCGATGCGGTCGACGCGAAACATGCGGAAATCGTCACGAAACGCGCACCAGGCGATGAGCGTCCAGACCTTGCCCCAGAAGACGAGGCCGAGGGGGTGGATGTGGCGCGTGGTCTCGCGTCCCGACGCGTCCGCGTAACGCAGTTTCAGGCGCGTCTCGTCGCGGATCGCGGTGTCGAGGAGGTCGAGCCGCGCGCGCGTGGCGGCATCGAGATCGGGCATCCGGAAAGCCTGGATGGCGGTCCGGTCGGCGGCGCGCGCGATATCGGGCGGCACAACGGCGGAAATCTTTGCGAGCGCTTCGGAGGCGGCGTTCGCCATGGCGGCCCCGCCCCAGGCTTCGACGAGCCGCACACCGGTGACGAGCGCCTCGATCTGCCGGCGATCGAACATCAGGGGCGGCACGTCGAAGCCGGGGCGCATGACGTAGCCGACCCCGGCTTCGCCTTCGACGGGCACGCCGGAGGCGATCAGGTCGGCTATGTCGCGATAGATCGTGCGCTCGGAAACCTCGAGGCGTTCCGCCAGACGCCGCGCCGTCGTCACCCGTCCGCCACGCAAGAGCTCGGTCAGACGGTAGAGACGGTCGGCGCGACGCATGGCATCACGCCTGGGCGAAGAAGCCGATCGAGTTCCCGTCCGGATCGGTCGCGTAGAAGAACGAGCCGAAGGGGATCTCGATCGGGTCGGACACCACCGTGCCG
>JBJHBI010000061.1:0-23885 GCA_050485405.1 Salinarimonadaceae bacterium | reverse complement strand
GGAAAACGGCGCCGGAGCGCGCCCGGATTATCCACCTGCGCGACCGACATCCCCTTGATCAGCCGCCGAACAGATCAGCGAAACGGCGCTTGATCTCGTCGCTCTGTTCCATCAGGAGCGCCGGATCGACGGTGATGACGTTCACCGCATCCATGGCCGGGAAAACTTCCGGCGGATCGATGCCTTCGAGCAGCGGCAGATAGCCCTGCTCCACATGGAAAAGCTGGCCCTCCTCCGAGAGCTGCCAGTCGACGAAGGCCTGCGCGGCCTCGACATTGTTCGCCGTGGAGAGGATCGCGACCGGCTCGGTCACCGCCGTCACGCCTTCATCGGGGAAGATGAAATCGACCGGCGAGCCGGCGGCCCGGGCGTTGAGGGGCATAAAGTCGACGATGATGCCGTAATCCATCTCCCCACGCGCGACCGCATCGAGCACGCCACCATTGCCGCGACCGGCAACCGCGCCGTGATCGGCGAGTGTTTCGAAGAACTCCCAGCCGAAACCTTCGAGATTGGTGACCGTTCCGACATTGATCAGCGCCGCACCGGAATAGAGCGGGCTCGGCATCATCAGGCGCCCGGCGATCGCTTCGTCGGCGAGTTCAGCCCAGGAGGTGACCGGGTCGCTGACGTTCTCGGTATTGTACATGAACCCGGTCGTGATCAGCTTCGTCGAGAAGAAGGTCATGTCGGGATCGTGCAGAGCGGCATCCGTGCCCGCGATCGGGGCATCCGGATAGGCCATCAGCCGGTCATCGGCCTTGAGCTGGCTCATCACCACGGTATCGGCGATGAGGAGTACGTCCGGCTGCGGAGAGCCCGCTTCGAACTCGGCCTGGAGGCGGTTGATCACCTCGGTCGTGCCGGAACGGAAATACTCGACATTGACGTCGGGATAGGACTCGTTGAACCGCGCGACGAGTTCGTCCATCTGCTCGGTCGGTGTGGAGGTATAGATCACCAGATCGCCGCTTTGCGCGAGCGCGGCGCCGGCGGGCGCCAGAAAACCGAGCGTCGCCGCGATCAAGGCGGCACGTCTGAAGGTCACGCGGTCATTCGTCATGAGGTCACTCCCCGGTACTTGTGTCATCTACGGACGCATTAGCGTCACCATGTTACCGGGATGTGACGAAGACAAGAGGGGTAACCAAACGGAAGACGCGATGCGCCGATGCGCCACGGCGAAAACCGCCGCGGGCGCATTCAGGGCCGGATTTCGTCCCTGTCGGCGACGGGGCGGGCCGATCGCAGGAATTCGAGAGCCTGCAGAACCAGGCTCGCCGGGCGCTCCGACACCGCTTCGAGACGCACGGACCCCTCCTCCTCGAGCATCGCGAAGACGCCTTCGAGCTGGCCGAGGGCGAGTTGCAGCGTCATGGCTTCCATGCCGCCGCCCCCGCCTGCCGGCGCTTCCGCGGAGACCGCATCGGCCACCCAGGAGCGCAGGCTGCGCCCGGTTTCCGCTTCGACCAACGCCCCGAGCCCCTCGTCGATCATCGCGAAGGTGAGCCGGCGCGCCGTGGATTCGAAGATCAGCGGCAGGAGCGCTGCCATACGCCCGCCACGCAGGGACGCGCGCAGATTGTCCGGCAGATCGACATCGACCGCATTGCGCAGGCTGAACAGACCCGGCGCATCGAACCAGATATCCACATCGACGGCATAGCCCGGAGCGAGGCGCGCATGCATGCGGCCTTCGCCGAGGAGCCGATCGGCAGAAGAACTCGCCGTCGCGGCGACCTGCATCGCGGCATCTTCGAGCGGCGTTCCGGCGAGGATCTGCGGCGCGGCTTCGGCAGCCCCGACGCGGCCGGCCACGGTGACGACACCGTCGCGCTCCACGCCGAGCGACACCGCCCCCTCCCCGATCAGGATGTCGACCGGAACGGGCGGAGCCGCATTCGTGCCGGCTGTGCGGCGACCCGTGACCTGCATGACGAAATCGCTGACATCCACATCGACGCGCCCTTCGCGCGCCGGCTGTGTGGCGAAATGGGCGGGTTCCTGCTCGAGATGAGCGAGCATGCGGCGCGGCGACAGCGCATCGAGCGCGCCGGTGACGGCACCTTCGAAACGTGCGAGCGAGAACGAGGCCTCGCCGGCGAAGACGGCTTCACCGCGCGTGGCGCCACCCATGATCCGTTCGGCGAGGAGCCGCTTGGGGCCGACGCCACCGGTGACGGGCTCGGGTGCCTCCTCCAGCCCCTCGGCCTCCGCCGTTGCGGTCCCCTCGGGAGCATCCTCGTCGGCATCAGCACTCTCTGCGGGCTCGGCGACGCGCTCGCGCGGATCGTCGGCAAAGCGTACGTGCAACCCTTCGACCAGAAGGCCTTCCGTCTGCATCATCGCCTGGAAGACCGGTCCGGGACGGTCCTCGCGCACGATCTCGCGGGTATCGATTCGAACGTCGAGCGCGCCCAGGAAGCCCGCATCCTCCGGATAGAGCCGGGAAGCTGTTTCGCTCGTGAGGAAATCACCGAGATGACCGACAGAGTCATGGGCGAGCACGACCGCCGCGGCGCGGGCCTCGCCGGCCAGATTGGTCAATGTCACACCGGTGAGGATGATCGTTCCGTCGAGCATGTAGAGCCGATCGGCGACGATGCGCGTCTCGCGCTGGGCGACGGCGAGCGCCACACCGTCGAGTGCGAATTCCGCCGCTCCGGGAGAAAAGCCCTCGGGCAGGAAAGCCGGGTCGAGGGTCGGCAGCGTCGCCTCGTCGCCCGGCTGCACCTCTTCCCAGGCGATACCCGTCATGATCGGATGCAGGCCCTCGAGCGCGGCGCGGATATCTTCTTCGGACAGCCCCTCCTCCTCGACGAAGAGCAGCGGAAGCTCCTCGGTGAGGATCTCCAGGCCGGGTGCCTGCGCATGGGCGGGCACGGAGAGCGGGCCGACGAATACCGGCATACCGGCGGTCAGCATTGCGAGAAGCGCTGCACGCGTCGCGATCATCGACGATTTTCCTGACAAGACTTCGTAAAACAGTTCGGACCCACCTCGGCGCATCGCAAGTCAGCGTACCGAGAACGGTCGCTGCTGGCCCGCGGAGTAACGCGGATCCGGCTCGGGATCGATCGGCTGCACCGGCTGGATCGGGATGATCGGCTTGGGCGGGAAGAGCGGCGGATTGAGCTCGGCCTCGCTAAGCCCCATCTCGCGCAGCCGGGTGACGATCTGCGCGGCGAGCGGAGCGACGAAGCCGCCACCGGTGGGGCGACGCCCGTCCAGATTGGGCAGGGTCCGGTCATCGTCGCGCCCGATCCAGATCGCGAAGGCGAGATCGCCCGTGCGTCCGACGAACCAGGTATCGCGGTGGTTCTGCGACGTTCCGGTCTTGCCGACGACGCCGCGCGGACCATCGCGGAATGCGCCCGCAGCCGTGCCACGCACGACCACGCCGGCCATCATGGATTCGAGCTCCTGCAAGGCGGAGCGCGAGGCGAGATCGCTGGTGCGCGGGTCGAGCAACGACATCGCCATCGCCATGGCGGCAGGCGTCGTCTCGACGGCGCCGATCGCGGTGGAGAGGTTGCTCAGGCGCGGTTCACCATAGGCGTAGAGCTGCGAATCCTCGAGGAACGGGCGGATCCGCTCCATACCGACGAAATCGGCGATGCGCACGGCGACGACGTTGAGGCTGCGCTCGAACGCGGTGAAGAACGGGACGAGGCCGAGCGTTTCGCGCCCGTAATTGCGCGGCGTCCACCAGCCGTCGCCATCACGGAAGGTCAGCGGCTCGTCCGAAATGTAACCTTCCGGGTTGTACCCGTATTCGAGAGCGGCGAGCCAGATCAGCGTCTTGATCGAAGAACCGGGCTGGCGCATGGCGCGCGTGCGGTCGAATTGGGTGGCCCAGGTCGCGAAACCGCCGATGGAGGCGATCGTCTCGTTCGTGGCGGTGTCGATGATGACCGCCGCGCCCTGCACGTTGGGCCGCCCCATGATGGTGCCGTCCGGCATCAGCACGTAGACGCCGCGCTGCCGCAGCCAGCTCGGGCGGTTCGTGATTTCCGGAACTTCGCCGAGTGCCGGGCGATCCTCTATCCGAAGATCGTCACCGTCGACGACGACGCGCCACGCGCCCTCGGGCATGAAGGAAACGGCTTCGCGCGCGGCGCGCCAGATACGGGCGTCGCTGTTTGCGGCGAGCGCCTCCTCGGGCACGAAACCGAGCGGTTCATGCGCGATCTGACGGTTCAGCCGCATCAGCTTTTCGGTCATGATCTCCTGGACCATGAACTGCGCATCACGGCGGATGGTGCTCACATAGCCGCCGCGCTCGGCGAGATTGGCGAGGTTCTCGCCAACGATGAAGCGGCGCGCCTCCGACAGCGCCCAGAAATCGGCGTCGGGAACGGCGATGCTGGAGCGCACCGGGCGCGGGCCGGGCGAAACCTCGAGCGGCTCGGCCATGGCCTCTTCGGCTTCTTCGGCGGTGATGAAGCCGACCTGCTGCATGCGGCGCAGAACGTGGTCGCGCCGCGCCACCGCACGGTCCGGGTTGCGCAGCGGATCGAGCGCCGAGGGGGCTTGCAGCACACCCGCGAGAAAGGCGTATTCAGAGAGCGTCAGTTCGTCCCATTCCCGGTCGAACCAGTTCTGCGCGGCCCGAGCCGCGCCGTGCGAGCGGCGACCGAAGAAGACGGCGTTGGCGTAGGATTCGAGAATTTCTTCCTTGTCGGCGAGCGTCTCGGTGACGACGGCTGAATAGGCTTCCTCGATCTTGCGATCGATGGTCTGGCGCGCGCCGGTGATGACGTTCTTGGCGAGCTGCTGGCTCAGCGTCGAGCCGCCGCCGACGAAGCGGCCGCGCGCGATCCCCGCAGCGGCGCGGGTCAGGCCGACGGGATCGACCCCCATATGCTGCTCGAACTGCGAGTCCTCGACGGCGATCAGCGCCTGGATGAAGGTCTCGGGCAGGTCTTCGAAGGTGACGGTGGGATTATCGGTGCCGAGGCGGCCCATTTTTTCGCCACCGGCGTAGAAAGCCGGCGCCGAGGCGCTCGCCCCCGCTCGCTCGCTCTGGCCGAGGACGATGGCGTGTTCCGGCTCCACGAAACCGACCGGGCCCGCCACGATCGGCGCCGACAGTGCCACGAGCGCACCAAAGACTGCAAAAGCATCCGACATTGCCGAACGGCCCTCCCCTCAGGCCAGAGTCACCTTGAACTGATCCGCACGTTCCGCCTCGTGCACCGGGCGACTGGTTAAACCGATCGCGCGCGATTGCAAGCGCCAGAGCATCGCATGAGTTCCATGAAATATGAAATCAAGCATGAAAGATTATTGGACGATGGCGCTGGAACGAGGCTTTCGCTGCACACGAAACCGTGAGCGTTGCAGGAAGGTCACGCCATCGCGGCGAAACCATGGCCGTTATCGCGGCTCGCGTGGATAAGCCGCGATGATCGGCCCCATGGGACGGATGGCGTCCGAGCGCCCGAGTGCGGGGGCGTGCAGGCTCGACATCGACCCGTCGAGATAGAGTGCGTCGCGGCAACCGAGCCCGTCGCGGAAGAGCCGCGCGAAATGATGGAAGTTCACCGGCTGCTCCGAAATTGCGAAACGGACGCCGCCGTCATCGCCGACACAGACGCCGTTGCGCCGGCGCAGCGAGGTGGAGCTCTCGATGAAGCGCGGATGCAGGGCGCCGTCGATGACGAGCATCGGCCCCGATTGCGTGGCGATGTCCGGCGTGACGCCGCGCGCGAGAAAGTTCTCCGCCGTCGCGACACCGGCGTTATCGCCAGCCATATAGAAGACGCCGTTGGGCAGCATATGGAAATTTCCGGGACCGGGACGCGTGTTGATCGCCTTGACCTGCTCGCCCGCCTCCACGTGAAGGCCGACCGGAGAGAGATCTGCATGGTACATGCCGGCATTCATGGCGAAGACCAGCGGCGCACCGTTGCGCTCCTGGGGCAGGCGCGCGAAGCCGCCATAGGCGCGTCCCTCCGCATCGGTCGAATAGAGCACGAGTTCATGAGTGGCGGTATCGATGGTGCAGACCGTGAAGCGCGCGCCGTCGAAGCTCTGCGCATCGCACAGTTCCGCCCGGGCGGGCTGGGCCGCCACGACCACGGCGAGCATGAGCAATGCGAGCCCGGGCGCGCCGCGCAACGCCAAGAGCTTCGTCCACCGCCGATCGCGCATGATTTTCCTCCGGGATGCCTCGGAAGCCCGATTCGTGGGCGTATCAGAATGAGCATGTTTGCGCAGCCTCGCGCAAGGCGAGCACAAGGACCACAGACGGGCCGCAGAAGCCGGATGGACGAGGCCGGAATGTGGCGAAGGGGGTAGCCGGCGCGATTTTTCCACGAGCCGCGCAAGAAAGCAGTTTACAGCGCGCGCCGGCGTGCTTATACCCCCCACCGACGGCGGCAAAAGCCCCGTCCGCCCAGGTAGCTCAGTTGGTAGAGCATGCGACTGAAAATCGCAGTGTCGGCGGTTCGATTCCGTCCCTGGGCACCATTCGACTTTCCAATGAAATCAGCTGATTGCACCACGTTCTTCCATCGTGAAGCGAAGTTTGCGCGCGCTTGTTCGCCGCCGGCCGTGATTGCGGATACGCTGCGGTATCCGCGCCTCTGCGCGCAGGTCCAGCGACATCCGGGCGCTCAACTCGGCTTGCTCGCGATGCAGGCTTGCGGCGCGACCGTTGCGTCGCGCCGCGCGCTCAGGCCGCCGCCATCTTCGTCTGCGCCCCGGGCACCGCCGCGAGCAGCGAGCGCGTATAGGGGTGCTTGGGATTTTCGAAGAGCTTTGCCGTCGCTTCGAGCTCGACGATCTCGCCGCGCTGCATCACCGCGATCCGGTCGCAGACCTGTGCAGCCACGCGCAGGTCGTGGGTGACGAAGAGAATCGCGAGGCCGAGCCGTTTCTGCAGGTCCTGGATCAGATCGAGAATCTGCGCCTGCACCGACACGTCGAGGGCCGAGACCGGCTCGTCCGCCACCAGCACGTCCGGATCGAGGGCGAGCGCGCGGGCGATGCCGATACGCTGGCGCTGGCCACCGGAGAATTCGTGCGGATAACGCTGGGCAGACGATGCGCCGAGGCCGACGAGATCGAGCAATTCGCGCGCGCGCTTCTCGGCATCGGCACGCGGCACGCCCTGCGCCTCGGGCCCCTCGGCGATGATCCGCCCGGCGGTGCGGCGCGGATTGAGCGACGCGTAAGGGTCCTGGAAGACCATCTGGATGCGCTTGCGCAGGGGCCGGAGCTGGCGCACCGGCACGCCGTGGAATTCGGTTTCGCCCACCTTGATGAAGCCATCGTCAGGCTCGATCAGCCGCAGGATGCAGCGCCCCACAGTGGATTTGCCGGATCCGGATTCGCCCACCAGACCGAGCGTCTCGCCGCGCTTGATGGTGAATTCGACGTCCTTGGCCGCCACCACCTTGCGCGCGCCGCCACCGAAGAAGCCGCGACCGCCATAGGTCTTCTGGAGATTGCGCACGATCAGCGCATCGGGCTGGCCCGAGAGGTCCTTGGGCGGCGGCGGCGTGAGCGAGGGCACCGCCGCGAGCAGCCGTTTGGTATAGTCGTGGGTCGGTTTCTGCAGCACGTCCTCGGCCCGCCCGCTCTCGACGCAGATGCCGTTTTGCAGGACGGCGACGTCGTCGGCAATCTCGGCCACGACGCCGAAATCATGTGTGATGAACAAAACCGCCGTGCCGTGCTTGTGGCGCAATTCGTCGACGAGCTTGAGGATCTGCGCCTGCGTCGTCACGTCGAGCGCGGTGGTGGGCTCGTCGGCGATCAGGAGCTTGGGCTCGAGCGCGAGCGCCACGGCGATCATCACGCGCTGGCGCTGGCCGCCGGAGAGCTCGTGCGGGAAAGCCCGCGCGATGTGCTTCGGATCGGGCAGCCCGACTTCCTCGAGCAGTTCGAAGGTCCGCCGCATCCGCTTCTGCGCATCGAACATGCGATGCGATTCGAAGGTTTCGAGGATCTGGTCGGAGATCCGCATGACCGGGTTCAGCGAGGTCATCGGCTCCTGGAAGATCATCCCGACTTCGCGCCCGCGCAGCTTGCGCATGTCCCGCTCGGACAGGCCGATCAGCTCGCGCCCGGCGAGCTGGATCGAGCCGCCGGCCGGCTTCACCGCATTCGGGAGGAGCCCGATAACGGCATGCGCCGTCATGGACTTCCCCGAACCCGATTCACCCACGACGCACAGGGTCTCGCCGGCGTCGATCTCGAGGCTGAGCCCCTCGACCGCATGGGGGCGGTCGGCCAGTTTGGGCAGGGCCAGGGAGAGGTTTTCGATCTTCAGGACGCTCATCAGCCACCCTCCCGCGAGAGACGCGGATTGAGCGCGTCGTTGAGCCCCTCACCCACCAGGTTGAGGGCGAGCACCGTGAGGAAGATCGCCACGCCGGGGAAGAAGCTGATCCACCAGGCTTCGATCAGGCGGGTGCGCCCGGCGCCGATCATGTAGCCCCAGGTCATCATGTTGGGATCTCCCAGACCGAGGAAGGAGAGCGCGGATTCGAGCAGGATCGCCGAGGCGACCATGATCGAGGCCATCACCGTGATCGGCGCGACCGTGTTGGGCAGGACCTGCGTCAGGATGATCCGCGAGGTCGATTGCCCGATCACGACGGAGGCCTGGACATATTCGCGCGTGCGTAACGACAGCACCTCACCACGCACCAGGCGCGCCACCGGCGGCCAGGAGACGATCGCGATCGCGAGCACGATCGAATAGAGCGAGGGTTGCAGGATCGCGACGATGACGATGGCGAGCGCGAAGGCCGGGATGGTCTGGAAGAACTCGGTAAAGCGCATCAGCGCATCGTCGAGCAGCCCCCCGAAATAGCCCGCGAGCGCGCCGATCGGGATGCCGATGGCGAGCGCGGCCAGCGTCGAGACGAGCCCGATGATCAGCGAGACCCGCGCCCCGTGCATGATGCCGGAGGCGACGTCGCGGCCGAGCGCGTCGGAGCCGAGCCAGAAGCCGTCCATGCCCATGGGCGGAATGAAGGGCCGCGTGACCATCCGCCATGGCGAGGTCGGATAGAGCACGGGAGCGAGGAGCGCCGCGGCGAGGATGATCGACAGAATGATCAGGCCGACCACCGCGCCCTTGTTGCGCGCAAAGCGTTTGAAGAATGCCTTCATCGTCCCACCTCGATTCGTGGATCAGCCACGCGATAGACGACGTCCGTGATCAGGTTGAACAGAACCACCATGGCGGAGGAGACGAAGAACACGCCGAGCAGCACCTGGTAGTCGCGCTGGGCGAGCGCCTCGAACATCAACCGCCCGATCCCGGGCCAGCCGAACACGGTCTCGGTCAGCACCGCGCCACCGACGATCTGCCCGGCCTGCAGGCCCGCCAGCGTCACCACCGGCAGGATGGCGTTTCGCGCGATGTGGCGACGCACGATCCGCCCTTCCGGAACGCCCTTGGCGCGGGCGGTCTTGACGAAATCGGAACCGGCGATCTCCAGCATGGAGGCGCGCATCATGCGTGTATAGAGCGCGGTGAAGAACAACCCCAAAGTCGTCGCCGGCAGGATCAGGTGCATGCCCACATCGAGCGCGTATCGCAGCCCCGTATAACCCGCTCCGATGGTCCGGAAGCCCGTATTGGGAAGCCAGCCGAGCCAGAGCGCGAAGATGATCTGGCTCATCAGCGCGATCCAGAACAGCGGCGTCGCATAGAAGAACAGCGCGCCTGTCGTGATCGCCGTATCGGACCATTTGCCGACCCGGCGCGCGGCGAGGATGCCGAAGATCACACCGAGCGTCAGCGAGAAGATGAAGGCCGCGCCGGTGAGCAGCAACGTCGCCGGCAGGCGCTCGAGGATGAGGTCGAGCACCGGGCGTCCCTGGCGATACGAGAAACCGAGATCGAAGGTGATGATGTCGGTGAGGTAGATCCAGAGCTGCGTCGTGATCGGCTGATCGAGGCCGAATTGCTGGCGCAACTGCCGCAGGAATTCCTCGTCCGCCGCCCCCGCCTCGCCGGCGAGCACCGAGGCCGGATCACCGGGCGCGGCGCGTATGAGAAAGAAGTTCATGGTCGCGATGGCGATCAGGACGATGACGCCCTTGACCAGCCGCCCCGCGATGAATCGCAAAAGAGGCATCGTTCACCCACGCTGATTGAAGCCGCAGGCGCCGTCCGGCGGCGCGAAGGAAGTGCTTCCGGAGCAGGATGCCCCGGAAGCCGGTATCGCGGGCTGCTTACTGTTGCAGCCAGGCGTCGCGGAAGGCGTCGTTGACGCCGATCGCCGTGGTGATGAAGTCCTGGAGATCACAACGATAGACGGTGGGGAAGTCCATCTCGATCATCCACAGCACCGGCAGTTCCTCGACGAGGATTTCCTGCACCTGCTGATAGAGCGCCGGGCGGTCCTCGGAGGGCGCGTTGGCGGCCTCGGCGAAGAGCCGGTCGACCTCCTCGTTGGCGTAACCCATCACGTTGGAGAACGGGTTGCCCTGCACGATGTTGCTCGACACGTAGGAACGCGAGACGCCCAGAGCCGGATCACCGTACTGATAGAGGAAGTTGTGGGTCATCTGGAAGTTGAAGCTGCCCACGCGCTCCGACCAGCCGGCCACGTCCGTCGTGACGAGGTTCACGTTGATGCCCACGTCTTCGAGATTCTGCCGCGTGGCCTCGGCCCAGCGCGTCCAGGTCTCGCCATAGGGCAGGACCAGCAATTCGAGCGTTTCGCCGTCGTAATCCGTTTCCGCGATCAGCTCACGGGCACGATCGGGATCGAAATCGTACTCGGGCAGATCGGTGGAGTGGAACAACGTGCGCGACGAGATCGGGCTGTTGGCGACGGTGCCGAAGCCGGACCAGACCACGTCACGGGCGAATTCCCGGTCGATGGCGTGCATCATCGCCTGACGGAAGGTCTGGTCGGCGAGGATGCCCTCGCGCACGTTCAGGCCGAGCCATGCATGCGGCGCGAACAGCTCCCAGCCGTCGGTGGTGACGCAGACATTGTCCTGTTGCTCGAGGCGCGGCACGTCGAAAATCTCGACCGAGCCACCGGTCAGCACGTCGATCGTGCCGGTCTCGAAGGCAACCGCGCGCGAGGCCGCATCCGGGATGAAGCGGTAATACACCTCGTCGATATAGGGACGCCCTTCGAGGTAGTAATCCTCGTTGCGCGTGAGATGCACGTAGGAGCCGCTATCCCATTCGACGAACTTCATCGGTCCGGTGCCGATCGGCGTCGAGTTCATCGGATTGTTGCGGTAATCCGTGCCCTCGTAGATATGCGCCGGGATCATCGGCGTGGTGCCGACCTCGAAGCTCAGCATGATGGGCTCGAAGGGCTCGTTCAGCGTGATCGTGACTTCGTAATCCCCGGTCTTCTCGATGGAGGCGACCTGTGCATCGACGGTCGGGCGCCAGCGCGGATGCACTTCGCGCAGGAAGACGTCGAGGGAGAAGATCACGTCATCTGCGGTGAACGGCTCGCCATCGTGCCAGACGACGCCTTCGCGCAGCTTGAAGGTGTAGACGAGCTGATCGTCGGAGATCTCCCAGCTCTCGGCCAGCGAGGGCTGCGGCGTCAGATCGGTGTCGTAGCGCAGAAGCGATTCGTAGATATTGCCCGCGATCATCTGCGTCGGGCCGTTCTGGAACAGGCCCAACATCAGGCTCGGCGGCTCGGGGGTCACCGCGAGCTGCACGGTTCCACCACTCTGCGGTTCGGCCATGGCGTCCTGCGGCTGCATCGCAACCACGCCGGCACTGAGCAGCAGCGCCAGCGCAGTCGTGGCGAGTGCGCGCCCTGTCTTTTTCTGAATCATGATCGTCCCTCTGGTTTCTGGACACGTATTTCTTTGTGCGGGCTTCTGGCGGCCCGGGATGACCGGATCGCTCGCGCTACCCGTCTCCGAGCGTGATTAGAGAGACTTCGCTGCCTTGCGTCAAATCGCCATAATTTGCACGGCTCACGCCCGTTCGGGCACCAAAGCGCCGTCAATCCAAGGGGATGGCCGTTTCGGCTTGCCGATCAGCGCCGGTTCTTCGTCGATATTTGCAGGAAACCGGAAAGCGGGATGGGGATTCGTGCACGTTTTTGCGTCATGGTGAAATATGCAGCAGCACCTCGCGGTCGTGGCTGCGCGTGCGATGCTCGAAAAGGTAGATGCCCTGCCATGTCCCCAGCGCGAGCGCCCCTTTCGTGATCGGGATGGAGAGCGAAGTCTGCGTCAGCGCCGCCTTGATGTGAGCGGGCATGTCGTCGGGCCCCTCGATCGAATGCACCACCCATTCCATACCCTCGGGGACGAGCCGGGCGAAGAATTCATGCAGATCCGCGCGCACGTCCGGATCGGCATTCTCCTGGATCAGCAGCGAGCATGAGGTATGGCGCACGAACAGCGTGAGCAGGCCGGTCTCGATGCCGCTTTCGCGCACGAAGAGCGAGACGATCGGTGTGAATTCCGTCAGCCCCGGTCCGTCGGTCCTGATCGTCAGGCTCGTCTGCCTGCTCCGGCCCTGCCCACTCATTTTAGCTCCTGCCGCCTGCCCTATTCCTCCCGCGCGGCGAGCACGCGGATCGGGCGCATCATGTCGTCATCCTCGTGGTCGAGGATATGGCAATGGATCACATAGAGCCCCTCGAAGCCATACCATTCCATGACGATGCGGGTGACGTAGCCGAACGGCGCCAGTGCGACGTCCTTGGGGCCCGTTTCGACCGGCGATGGCGGGAGCGCGCCGTCCATGTCGAGATAGCTCTCCAGCGGCGCGAGCGTGCCGGCATCACGGTCGGCGATGTAGTCCTCGACCCCGTTCTCGCGGAAGGGGATGCGCTCGACGATCCGGTAGCTGATCAGATGCACGTGTATCGGATGCGCTTCATCGGTCAGATTGATCAGGTTCCAGATCTCGGTATCGCCCAGATGCGGCTCGATCGAGACGGGGGCGTCGAAGCCCTTGTTTTCCAGGAGGAAGGTGAAGCCCTCCGGATTGTCGAGGGTGATGTCGCGGGTCACCGTGGCCTGCGCCAGAAGCCGCTCGGCCTCGCCCTCCTCGTTCACCGGATTGGCCGGGATGCTGCTGGTATCGGGCTGCGAGACGCTCTCGGCCACGCGAAACTGCATCAGATGCGGCAGATCGGTATCGCCCGAGCGGGCATCCTGCTCGCGCTGCGGGCCGAAGCAGGATGTCGTATTGAGCAGCGTGATCTCCTCCCCCGCCATATCGGAGAAATCGATGATCACGTCCGCGCGCTCTGCCGGCGCGAGCAGCAATTCGTCCGTCTCCACCGTCTGCGGCAGGAACCCGTCATCGACACCGATCACCGACATCTTCGCCCCGTTCGACAGGGCGAGCTGCATGATCCGGAAATTGGCGCCGTTGAGGATGCGGAAGCGATAGCGGCGCGGCTCGATCTCTTTATAGGGAAACACCGTGCCGTTGACCGTCCCGAAATTGCGGCACACCCCGTCATAGACGAGACTGCCATCCTCGGCGAAGTTCCGGTCCTGCAGGACGAGCGGGATCTCGTAATCGCCCGAAGGCAGGCCGAGTTCCTCCTCCAGCGCCTGATTGCGCAGGAGATAGAAGCCCTGCAGCCCGGCATAGACGTTCAGGCGCGTATTGCCCATGGCGTGGTCGTGATACCAGAGCATCGCGCCGTCGCCCTGATGATCGGGATTGGGATATTCGTAGAGCGCCGCCTCCCCCGGCTCCCACATCCATTCGGGGAAGCCGTCATGCTCGCTCGGCGTGATCCCGCCATGCAGATGCACGACGGTGCGCACCACCTTGTCCGGCACATGATGGCCGATCGCGACGGGCAGCCAGTCCGGATATTCCTCCGGCAGCGCATTCACCCAGTTCACGGCGATGGGCTGGTCGATCGGGATGTCGAAAGTCGGCCCCGGCCAGATCCCGTCATAAGCGAAGACGGGCGTGGGCGGCAGATCGCGATGCACCTGCTGCGAGACCATCTTCATGGTGATCTCGTAGAGCGGCTTCCCCTCATGCTCCCCCACCGGCTCCGCCCGCGGCGGGATCGTCAGCGCATCGACGAAAGGCGCCAGCGCATCCTGCGGCAAAGCCGTCCGCCCGTTCGAGGAAGCATCCGACGCACCGTGCGAATGGGAATGTCCGTGGCTGTGCTGGGCCTGCGCGGGCGATACGGCGAGCGCGGCTGCGGCCAGCAGCGCGGCATAAAACGTTTTCGTCATTGGACCCCCCAAAAAACTTACGGGCTGCGATGCAGGCCGAATCACTGTCGGTGCTCAGTCTGGCCCCAACCGTATCACAATCATAAATTGATTCCGCACCTCACCCCACCCGCGCCCTGAAAAACCCGTCCACGCGCGTCAACGCTTCTTCCGAAAGAGGGATGCCGAAGCGTTGGAACATGTGGCAGCCGCCGGGATAGATGGCGAGGTCGACGGGGACGTTGGCGGCGGCGAGGCGGGTGGCGAGGAAGAGGCTGTCGTCGAGGAGCGGGTCGCGGGTGCCGATGCTCACCAGCACCGGCGGCAGGCCGGCGAGTTCGGCCAGAAGCGGGGAGAGATCCGGATCGGCGCGGTCGTGATCGCCGCAGAGATTCTGGGCGAAGATGGTGATGTCGCGCGAATTCAGGATCAGCTTTTCCGATCCCCAGTTGCGCACGCTCGGCGTCAGGGCGAGGTCGTAGCAGCCGGCGAAGAGGTTGGCGCCGGCGAAGGGCGTCAGCCGATGGCGGTCGCGCAGGCGCAGCATGGTGACGAGGGCGAGATGGGCGCCGGCGGATTCGCCGCCGATCATCAGGGTCTGCGTGCCAAACAGGCTCTGTGCTTCGCGCAGGAGCCAGAGCGCCGCCGCCTCGCAATCATCGGGTGCGGCGGGATACGGGTTCTCCGGGGCGAGCCGGTAGCGCACCGAGACGGTCGCGACGCCCTGCTCGGCGAGGCGCTCGAATTCCAGATCCTGCTCGTCCGGCGAGCCCCAGGTCCAGCCGCCGCCATGGATGTGCAGATAGACCGCACGGGCCTCGCTCGGTGCGAGAACGCGCAGATCGATCGGCCCGGCGGGACCGTCGATCTCGATCCAGCGGGCGCGATCGGATCGCGGCAGGGCGGGAAACGGTCCGCGCCCCTCGCGCCGCGCCTTGCGCACCACATCCACCGGAAACGACCACTGGTCGGGCAGCGCGGTGAGCTTCTCGACGATCTCGGCATTGAGCGCGCGGGTTTCCGGCGCGATCGCTTCGTCCTTGAACAATGCCGGATCGATCATCGCGCGCCCTCCCCGCCTGCGGCGCGTTTGGCCTCGATGCTCTCCCAGACATCCACCGCGAGATCCGGCCCGCCGAGTTTGGCGATGGCGCGGATGCCCGTCGGCGAGGTCACGTTGATCTCGGTCAGATTGCCGTCGATCACGTCGATCCCGACGAGGATCAGCCCCATGGCGCGCAGATGCGGCCCGATCGTCTCGCAGATCTCGCGCTCGCGATCGGTGAACTGCGTCGTCTCCGCCGCGCCGCCGCGCACCATGTTGGAGCGGATATCGCCCGCCGCCGGCACCCGGTTGATGGCGCCGCGCGCCTCGCCGTCGACGAGGATGATGCGTTTGTCGCCCCGCGTGATCTCCGGCAGGAAGCGCTGGATCACCCAGGGCTCGCGGAAGGTGACGGAGAACAGATCGAACAGCGAGCCGAAATTCGGATCATCCGGCATCAGCCGCACGACGGCGGCGCCGCCATGGCCGTGCAGCGGCTTCATCACCACCGCCCCGTGTTCCTTGCGGAAATCCTGGATCTCCTCCTTGTCGCGGCTGATCAGCGTCGGCGGCATCAGATGCGGGAATTGCGTGACGAAGATCTTCTCCGGCGCGTTGCGCACATGGGCGGGATCGTTGACGACGAGCGTGCGCGGATGAATGCGCTCGAGCAGATGCGTCGCGGTGATATAGGAGAGATCGAAGGGCGGATCCTGGCGCATGAGGATCACGTCCATCGCCTCGAGCGGTGTGCGCGTGAGCGGGCCGAGTTCCGCATGCTCGCCCTGCACGTCCTTGACCTTCAGGCTCTGGAGCCCCGCCACGACATGCCCGTCGCGCATGGAGAGCTGGTCGGGCGTATAATAATGCAATTCGTGCCCGCGCTTCTGCGCTTCGAGCAACAGCGCGAACGTCGTATCACCGGCGATCTTGATCGCCGCGATCGGATCCATCTGCACCGCGACCTTGAGACTCATCATCCATCTCCTGCTTCACCCGCCGGACCTTAAGCCCGCAACGAGGAAACACAAGACGCGCGCGCATTCGCAACTGCGCAGGTCGGGTGTGCGGATGCGGAGAAAGCCGGGTTTACGCTGATGGGGCGAAGGGCAGGGCACGCCATGCATGAGGAATCGACGAGATCCCTCGGTCTACGCCGCATCGCGGGTTGCGATCCGGAGCGCGAGGGGGCATATCGAGGCGCATAGCCAGCCATGGGGAGCGCATGAGCGCCGCACGCCTGTCCATCATCGTCGCTCTCGTCACGCTCGCGCTGGATCAGGCGTCGAAGCTCTATCTGCTGTTCGTCTTCGAGCTCTTCCTGAACGAACCCGTGCGGCTCGGCCCCTTCGTGGAACTCATCACGGTCTGGAATCGCGGGATTTCCTACGGGCTGCTGCAGCAGGAGACCGAACTGGGGCGCTGGGGGCTCGTGGCATTCTCGCTCGCCGCCGCCGCCGGGCTCGGCATCTGGATGCTTCGGACGCCGCACCGTTTTCTCGCCGTGTCGCTCGCGCTGATCGTGGGTGGAGCGATCGGCAACGCGATCGACCGGATCGCCTACGGAGCGGTGTTCGACTTCGTCCACGTGTTCTTCGGCGGCTTCTCGTGGTATGTCTTCAACATTGCCGATGCGGCCATCGTTGCGGGCGTGCTCGGTCTCGTCTATGACTCCTTCGTGCTCGAGCCGCGCCGCAATCGCGCGGTCGAGCAGGCGCAAACCGATGCTGCGTCACATGATGGCCGTGATTCCGGTTCATCCGGGTGACGACCAACGCCGAATTCTGGAACCAGGGGGTTCTCATCATGACGCGCAAATCCTTCACGCGCGCCGCTTTCACCGGACTGGCCCTTACGGTCGGGATCGGGATCGCACTTCCCGCGCAGGCGCAGGAGGGAACATTCCTTCGCGATATCTTCGGGCGGATCGGCATCATGGAACCGGAGCAGCCGCAGATCGAATATCGCGAGCGTGCGCCTCTCGTGGTGCCGCCTTCGCGCGACCTCCCGCCGCCCCGCCCGGCTGAGCAGGTCGGAGGCGACCCGCGCTGGCCGGAAGATCGCCGCGACCGAGTGGCGCGCGAACAGCAGATGGAACTGGAGCAGCTCGAACGCAGGGCACTAACGGGTGGCACGGTCGACGACGGCCCGAATCTTCGGCTTCCTCAAGGTGCCGGCCAACCCGCAGGCAGGCAGGCCCCCAGGATAAGTACCGGCAGTGATCCGATTGATGCTCCGCCGCCGAGCATGACCCGCGCGGAACGCGAGGCTTTCCAACGTCAGATGCGCGGAGGCGACGGCGCCGAAGCGCAGGGGCTCACGCGCCGTCGGCTGACCGATCCGCCGAGCCATTTCCTGCAGCCCGCGCCGCGGGATTGACCTTCGGGCACTTCCCCCGGGACGCATGCCCCCCTATGTTCGAGCGAGCCGCCTGCAAAGCGGCTCGCTTTTTTCGTGATTCGGGAGACACGCCATCATGACCGCGCACCCGGCCGCCGCCATCCAGCGTCACACATCTGGAGAAGACGACGTGCCGGGTCCAGAGATCAGCACCTGCCGCCTCGATAACGGGCTCGATCTCGTCGTCATCCCCGACCGGCGTGTGCCCGTCGCCACCCACATGATCTGGTATCGCAACGGCTCCGCCGACGATCCGATCGGGCAATCCGGCATCGCGCATTTCCTCGAACATCTGATGTTCAAAGGCACGGAGCGCCATCCGGCGGGAGAGTTCTCGCAGGTCGTATCGAACCTTGGTGGCCAGGAAAACGCCTTCACCTCATACGATTATACCGCCTATTTCCAGCGCGTCGCGAAGGAGCATCTCGCCACATTGATGGAGTTCGAATCGGACCGCATGGCCAATCTCGTCCTCACCGACGAGGTGGTCGCGCCCGAGCGGGACGTCGTCCTGGAAGAGCGTCGCATGCGCGTCGAGACCGATCCGGGCGCGCAGCTCTCCGAGGCGATGGCCTCGTCGCTCTTCGTACACCACCCCTACGGCATCCCGATCATCGGCTGGATGCACGAGATCGAGACGCTCGATCGCGCCCATGCGCTCGACTATTACAAGCGCTTCTATACGCCGGAAAACGCGATTCTCGTCGTCGCCGGCGATGTCGAGGCGGATGCCGTTCGCCGGCTCGCGGAGAGCTCCTACGGGCAGATCGCGCCGCGCGGTGCACGTCCGCAGCGCTTGCGTCCACGCGAGCCCGATCCGCGCGCCATGCGCCGCGTCGCTGTGGCCGATCCGCGCGTCGACCAGCCGCTGATGCAGCGCCTCTACCTTACCCCCTCCGCCCTCACCGCGCCTGGCCGCGACGCATTCGCGCTGGAGGTTCTGGCCGAGCTGATCGGCGGCGGGCCGACATCCTATCTCTACCGCAAGCTCGTTCTGGAACGCGGCGTCGCGGTGAATGCGGGGGCCTGGTACATGTCCTCCGCCCTCGACGAGACGCGCTTTGCGCTCTACGCGGTGCCGACGCCGGAAGTGAGCCTCGACCAGCTCGAGGAGATGCTCGACCGCGCGGTATCCGCGATTGCCGACGAGGCGCTGGACGAAAAGGCGATCACCCGCGCCAAGACGCAGCTCATCGCCGAGACGACCTATTCCGCCGACAGCCAGGTCTCGCTGGCCCGCATCTACGGCTCCGCTCTCGCCATCGGTGAAACCATCGAGGCCGTGCGTCGCTGGCCGCGTGATATCGAGGCGGTCACCCGCGAGGAACTGGCCGACGTCGCCGCGCGCTACCTCGTCCCGCGCCGCGCCGTGACGGGGCATCTGCTCAAGGCCGACTGAAAACTTTTCCTACCCAAGACCCGCCAGCCGATTCCACTCCTGCCGCCGAATCCTCCGGGAGCCTAGCATGACCATCGCCGTCGAACCCGTCTCCACCGCCCCGGCCCGCGCCGAGCGGCTCGTCACGCCGGCGGGTATCGAGGTCTGGACCGTGCATTCGCAGGTCGTCCCGGTCGCCGCCATGTCCTTCATCTTCGAAGGTGGCGCCTCGCAGGATCCGATGGACCGGCCCGGCACGGCGCAGATGATGGCGCAACTGCTCGATGAAGGCGCAGGCCCCTACCCGTCCGACGCCTATCAGGAGAAGCTCGCGGAAGCGGCGATCGAGCTGTCCTTCAATGCCGGTCAGGATTCGATCAGCGGCGGCCTGCGCACGCTGACCCGCAACCTCGATGCGGCGATCGCGCTGACCCGGCTCGCACTGGTCGAGCCGCGCTTCGACGAGGAAGCGATCACTCGAGTGCGCGCGCAGACATCGGCGGGCATCCGCTATCAGCAGAACGATCCGGGCGTGCGCGCCACCAAGACCTTCTTCGCCACCGGTTTCCCCGATCATATCTACGGCCTGCCTAATGCCGGGACGCTGGAGAGCGTCGAGGCGATCACGCGCGACGAGATCGTCGCGGCGCACGGCAAGCTCATCGCGCGCGACAATCTCAAGGTCGCGGTAGTGGGTGCCCTCGACGAGGCGCAGGTCATCGCGCTGGTGGACGGCGTGTTCGGTGATCTGCCCGCCAGAGCGCAGATCACCGCGCCACCCGCGACGACACTGGCCGGACTCGGGACACGCAAGATCGTCGATCTCGACGTGCCGCAATCCGTCATTCGCTTCGGCATGAACGGGATCGGCTGGCGCGATCCCGACTTCATCCCCGCCTACGTGCTCAATCACATCCTCGGTGGCGGCGTCTTCACCTCGCGGATGTTCCAGGAGGTGCGCGAGAAGCGCGGCCTCGCCTATTCCGTCGGCACCGGGCTCGTCAGCCTGCGCGGCGCGGCCATGACATGGGGCTTCACCGCGACCAAGAACGAGCGCGTCGTCGAGGCGCTCGACGTCATCGCGGACGAGATCGGCAAGCTGAAAGCCGAGGGGCCGAGCGACGAGGAACTGACCAAGGCGAAAGCCTATCTGACGGGCTCCTACCCGCTCGCCTTCGATACCTCGACCAAGATCGCCCAGCAGCTCGCCCAGATCGCCTTCGAGGGGCTCGGCATCAACTATATCGCCCGGCGCAACGCCCTGGTCTCGGCGGTGACACATGACGACGTGATGCGCGCGGCGGAGCGCGTGCTCGGCGACGGGCGCATGCTCGTCGTCGTGGCCGGTCGCCCGGAGGGACTCGCCACGCTCTGATGCATCCTTATGCCGGGATTGTGCGTTGATACGGCGATGCTTGGCACGGGGCGTGGTGCGGACAGGGTTTTTCCGCATTGGAAAGACCCGCGCGAAGCTTCACCATTCGTGATGGTCAAGGGAGGTTTCGAGGCATGGCTTTGCGGCAATCGATCGAGCAGGCGATGGGCAACAACATGGGCGGCGCCGGCATTCCGCGCACGGCCATCGAGGCGGCGCTCTCCGTCACCGAAACCGAGCTGAAGCGTCTGCGCGAAGAGGAGGCGTCCGGCAAGCTCGCCCTGCTGTCGCTGCCCGGCGAGACGGCGGATCTCGGCCCCGTCGAGGAAACCGCACGCAAGCTGCGTGACGGCGCGAGCGACGTGGTCTTTCTCGGCACCGGCGGCTCAAGCCTCGGCGGCCAGACGCTGGCCCAGCTCGCCGATTACATGGTGCCGGGCCTCGGTCGCCTCGCAGATGCGCCGCGTGTGCATTTCTTCGACAATCTCGACCCCGCCACCTTCGGGCGCGTGCTCGAAAAGCTGCCGCTCGCCACGACGCGTTTCGTCGCGATCTCGAAATCGGGCGGCACGGGCGAGACGCTGATGCAGACAATGGCGGTGATGAGCGCGCTCTCCGATGCGGGACTCGCGATCGGCGAACATGTCTTCGGCCTGTCCGAGCCACGCAAGGAGGGCACGAAGAACGCCCTGCGCGACCTGCTCGAACCGGAGGGCTCGCCCTTCCTCGAACACCATACCGGAATCGGCGGGCGCTATTCCGGCCTGACCAATGTCGGCTTCCTGCCCGCCGCCGTAATGGGGCTCGACATCGCCGCGATCCGCCGGGGCGCCGCCTCGGTCTATGCACCGATCCGGGCCGGCGATCTTCCCGCGCAGGAGATCCCTGTGGCGAACGGCGCCGCGCTGATGACCGCCGCTGCGCTCGAGGGCAAGGCGATCGCCGTGACCATGGCCTATGCCGACCGGCTGGAGCGCTTCACGCGCTGGTGGGTGCAGCTCTGGGCCGAGAGCCTGGGCAAGGACGGCAAGGGCTCGCAGCCCGTCGCCGCGATCGGCCCGGTCGATCAGCATTCGCAATTGCAGCTCTATCTCGCCGGCCCCAACGACAAGATCTTCACCGTGATCACGACGGATTGCGCCGGGCGCGGCCCCGTCATCGACAAGGCGCTGGCCGAGCGCGCCGGCGAGCCGGGCTTTGCCGGCAAGACCATCGGCGACCTCGTCGCCGCGCAGGGTCGAGCCACGGCGGATACGCTGGTGAAGAACCATCGACCGACCCGCACCATCCACGTCGATCGCCTCGACGAGGAGCATCTCGGCGCGCTGATGATGCATTTCATGCTGGAGACGATCCTCACCGGCTATGCGCTGGGGATCGACCCGTTCGACCAGCCCGCCGTCGAGGAAGGCAAGGTGCTCGCCAAGCAATATCTCGCGGAGGGTCACCGGGCGTGATGCGGGCCGGGGCATGACGCATCTCGTCCTCGTGGGCGGCGGCCACGCGCATGCGCTCGCCCTGCGCGGCCTCGCGCTCGATCGCGAGCCGGGATTGCGGATCACCCTCGTCGCGCCCGAGCGGCACTCGCCTTATTCCGGCATGCTGCCCGGCCATATTGCGGGGCTCTACAGCTTCGAGGCGATGCATATCGATCTGGAGCGTCTGGCCGAGGCGGCGGGGGCGGATTTCGTGCGCGCCCGCGCGACCGGGTTTCATGGAGCGCAGCGGCGGATCGCGCTGGAGGACGGCACTGAAATCGCCTTCGACATCGCCTCCATCGATATCGGCATCAACCCCGATCACGACGCCATCACCGGCGCGGGCGACCATGCGATGGCGGTCAAGCCGATCGGCACCTTGCTGCCACGGCTCGAAGAACTGATCGCGCAGGCGCGACGCCCCGACGGCCCGCGCCGGTTTCTCGTCATCGGCGGCGGTGCGGCGGGGGTCTGCCTCGCTTTCGCCCTGCGTCGACGCCTCGACCGGGAGCGCGCCGATACGCGCTTCGACATCGCGCTCGCCACGGCGGATGAAGTCGCGCCCGAGATCAACGCGACCGCGCGCTTCTTCCTGCGCCGCGCCTTGCATCAGGCGGCGATCACGCTGCATGAGCACAGCCGCATCGCGCGCATCGACGAGACCGGCGCGTATTCCGGCGAGGGGCGCCACATCACCGCCGATGCAGTGCTCGTCGCTTCGCACGCCAAGGCGCCGCCGGTTCTCGGCCAGGGCGATCTCGCGCGCACCGATGACGGCTTCCTCGCCATCGGCCCGGATCTGCGCGTGACGGGCCAGGAGGCGATCTTCGCGGTCGGCGATTGCGCGACGATGACGGCGCATCCGCGCCCCAAGGCCGGGGTCTTCGCCGTGCGTCAGGGGCCGGCCCTGCGGCGCAATATCAGGGCGCTGATGCGCGGCGAGGCGCTGACGCCGCACATCCCGCAGAAGGACTGGCTGATGCTGATCGCCACCGGGGACGGACGCGCGATCGCCTCGCGCGGGCGCAGCTTCGCCTTCGCCGGTCGCCTGCCCTGGCTGGTGAAGGATCGCATCGACCGGAAATTCATGGCTTTGTTCGATCCCACCGCGCTTGCGACGAAACCGTGATGCGCGCGCGGCGAGGTTCGCTCTTGACCTCGCGGCGCGTCCGTTTTCCAAAGGAAGCAACGTTACATCTGCGACAGGGGTCTCTCCGTGTTCGAATCGGTTCTCATCGCCAATCGCGGCGAAATCGCCTGCCGGATCATCAGGACGGCGAAGGCGCTCGGCATGCGCACCATCGCGGTCCATTCACAGGCCGATGCGGATGCGCTGTTCGTGCAGATGGCCGACGAGGCCTATGAGATCGGTCCGGCACCGGCGGCGGAATCCTATCTGCGTATCGACAAGGTGATCGACGTCGCGCTCGCGAGCGGCGCGCAATGCATCCATCCGGGTTACGGCTTCCTCTCCGAGCGCGCGGAATTCGCCGAGGCCTGCGCCGAGAACGGCATCGCCTTCATCGGCCCGCCCGCCTCGGCGATCAACGCGATGGGGCTCAAGGATGCGGCTAAGTCGCTCGCGCAGAAGGCGGGCGTACCCGTCGTGCCGGGCTATCACGGCTCGAAGCAGGAGCCCGATTTCCTGCGCCAGAAGGCCTATGAGATCGGCTATCCGGTGCTGATCAAGGCGGTCGCCGGCGGTGGCGGCAAGGGGATGAAGCGGGTCGACAAGGCCGCCGATTTCGACGATGCCCTCGCCTCCGCGATGCGCGAGGCACAGGCCTCCTTCGGTGACCCGCGCGTCCTCGTCGAGAAATACGTGCTCGCCCCGCGCCACGTCGAAATCCAGGTCTTCGCCGATCAGCACGGTAACGTGGTCCATCTCAACGAGCGCGACTGCTCGCTCCAGCGCCGGCACCAGAAGGTGATCGAGGAAGCGCCCGCGCCCGGCATGACGCCGGAAATGCGCGAGGCGATGGGCAAGGCCGCCGTCGAGGCGGCGCGCGCGGTCGGCTATGTCGGTGCGGGCACGGTCGAATTCATCGC
>JBJHBI010000060.1:0-23977 GCA_050485405.1 Salinarimonadaceae bacterium | reverse complement strand
TGCCGCGCGTCGCCGCGGGGCTCGCCGCCGGCGGGGCCCTCGTGGCGGAGACGGGCGTGCATACGGGCCGTTCGCCCAAGGACAAGTTCATCGTGCGCGACGCGCAGACCGAGAACGAGATCTGGTGGGATGCCAACGGCGCGATCAGCCCGGAGCAGTTCGATACGCTCCTGCAGGACTTCATCGCCCATGCGGAAGGCAAGGAGCTGTTCGCGCAGGATCTGTTCGGCGGTGCCGATCCGGCCTACCGGGTGCGCGCGCGGGTCTTCACGGAATTCGCCTGGCATTCGCTGTTCATCCGCAACCTCCTGCGCCGGCCCGATCGCGACCTGCTGGCGTCCTTCCAGCCGGATCTGACCATCATCGACCTGCCGAGCTTCCGCGCCGATCCGGCCCGCCACGGCTGCCGCTCGGAGACGGTGATCGCCATCGATTTCACCCGCAAGATCGTGCTGATCGGCGGCACCTCCTATGCCGGCGAGATGAAGAAATCGGTCTTCACCTATCTGAACTACATCCTGCCTGAGAAGAACGTCATGCCGATGCATTGCTCGGCCAACATGTCGAGCCCCTCGGACGTGGCCGTGTTCTTCGGCCTGTCGGGCACCGGCAAGACGACGCTCTCCAACGATCCCGAGCGCCCGCTGATCGGCGACGACGAGCACGGCTGGGGCCCCAACGGCATCTTCAATTTCGAGGGTGGCTGCTACGCGAAGACGATCAAGCTCTCCGCCGATGCCGAGCCCGAGATCCACGCCACCACACGCCGCTTCGGCACGGTGCTCGAGAACGTGGTGATCGATCCCGAAACCCGCATGCCGGATTTCGACGACGGCTCCAAGACCGAGAACACGCGCTGCGCCTATCCGCTGGAATTCATCCCCAATGCCAGCGAGACCGGGCGCGGCGGGCATCCCAAGAACATCGTGATGCTCACCTGCGACGCGTTCGGCGTGTTGCCCCCCATCGCCAAGCTGACCAGCGCCGAGGCGATGTACCACTTCCTCTCCGGCTATACCGCCAAGGTGGCGGGCACCGAAAAGGGCGTGACCGAGCCGCAGGCGACCTTCTCGACCTGCTTCGGCGCCCCCTTCATGCCGCGTCCGCCGTCAGTCTACGGCAATCTCCTGCGTGAGCTGATCGGGCGCCACCACGTCGATTGCTGGCTGGTCAATACCGGCTGGACCGGCGGCAAGCACGGCATCGGCCGGCGCATGCCGATCCGCGTCACGCGTCGCCTGCTGACGGCGGCGCTCGACGGTTCGCTCTCCAAGGCGGATTTCCGCCGCGATCCGTATTTCGGTCTGGCCGTGCCCACCCATGTGCCCGGCGTCGAGCCGCATATCCTGACCCCGCACAAGACCTGGCAGGACAAGGCCGCCTTCGCCGAGACGGCGCAGAAGCTGATCGACATGTTCGAGGAGAATTTCAAACGCTTCGAGAACGAGGTCGATGCCGATATCCGCGCCGCCGCGCCGCAGAAGCTGATCTGAGCCTCGCGCGACGACGCGATACCATCATGAAAACGGGGGCGGCCCGCATGGACCGCCCCCGCATTGTTTTGCTGCCGATGCGGCGAAGGCTCAGACTGCGTCGACGCGCGAAGCTTCCTTCTCCAGACGCGTGAGCCAACGCTTGGCCTGGCGTTTGACGTTGGCCGGCGCCGTGCCGCCATAGCTGACGCGGCTCTTTACCGAGCGGTCGACGCCGAGCACCTTGAAGATCTCGTCGGTGATGCGCGGCTCGACCGATTGCATCTGTTCGAGCGTAAGCTTCTCGAGCCCGGTCTTCTGCGCTTCCGCCATGGCGACGAGGCGCCCGGTGACGTGGTGGGCGTCGCGGAAGGGCATGTCGAGGACGCGCACCAGCCAGTCGGCGAGATCGGTCGCGGTGGCGAAACCCGCCCCGGCCCAACGCTTCATCGCCTTGGTGTCGGGCTCCATGTCATGCACCATGCCCGTCATCGCCGCGAGGCAGAGCGAGAGCGATTGCAGGGCGTCGAACATGCCTTCCTTGTCTTCCTGCATGTCCTTGGAATAGGTCAGCGGCAGCCCCTTCATCACCACGAGCAGCGCCTGCAGCGCGCCGAAGATGCGCCCGGACTTGCCGCGGATCAGTTCCGCCGCATCCGGGTTCTTCTTCTGTGGCATGATCGAGGAGCCGGTGGTGAACTTGTCGGAGAGCCGGATGAAGGCGAATTGCGGCGTCATCCAGAGCACGATCTCCTCGGAAAAACGCGACAGATGCACCGCGCAGATCGAAGCCGCCGAGAGCGTCTCCAGGGCAAAGTCGCGATCGGCCACCGAATCGAGGGAATTCGCCGTGGGCCTGTCGAAGCCGAGCGCACGCGCCGTCATCTCGCGATCGATCGGGAAGGAGGTGCCGGCGAGCGCGGCGGCGCCGAGCGGGCATTCGTTGAGGCGCTTTCTTGCATCGGCGAGGCGCCCGCGATCACGGCCCAGCATCTCGACATAGGCGAGCAGGTGGTGACCGAAGGTGACGGGCTGCGCCGATTGCAGATGGGTGAAGCCCGGCATCACCGCTCCGGCGAAAGCCTGCGCCTTCTCGGCGAGCGCGTGCTGGAGATCACGGATCTGCGCGTCGAGGGTGTCGATCGTGTCGCGTACCCAGAGCTTGTTGTCGGTCGCGACCTGGTCGTTGCGCGAGCGGCCCGTATGCAGGCGTCCGGCCACGGGGCCGATCAGATCCTTGAGGCGCGATTCGATATTCATATGGATGTCTTCGAGCGCGCGCGAGAAAGTGAACGATCCGGCTTCGATTTCCTCGTAAACGGTCTTGAGTCCGCCCGAAATCGCCGCCACATCGTCTCGGGAGAGGATGCCGGTCTCGGCCAGCATCGCCGCATGGGCGAGCGAGCCCTGGATGTCCTGGCGCGCCATGCGCTTGTCGAAGTCGATGGAGGCGTTGATCTCCTCCATGATCTCGGCGGGTCCGCTGGCATAGCGGCCGCCCCACATCCGATTGCTCACGTGCTGGCCTCTCTTGAATGGAATACGGGTGAAAGCGACGATGACGACGCAGAATGACGAGCCGAACCGCCCCACGGACGATCGTGAACAAGCGATAGCGCCTGCTTCGGGACGGGGCAAGGCCTCGAAAGCCTTCATCGCGCTGGCCCTGCTCGTGGGCGCTGCCGGCGTCACCTATACCGTGCTCGCACCGGGTGGCGAGGCGGTGGCGGAGGAATGCCGGCCTTCCGTGCCCCTCGTCGAGGCGATCGCCCCGCATGCGCGCGGGGAGGTGGCGGCAGTGAACGTGCATTCCGTGCCGCGCCTGCCGCCCGATTTCAGCTTTCAGGGCCCCGATGGCGAGACCATGACGCTCGCGGATTTCTCCGGTCGCACGGTGCTCGTCAATCTCTGGGCCACCTGGTGCGCGCCCTGCCGCGAGGAGATGCCCGCGCTCAACACCGTGCAGGCCGAGTTCGGCGACGAGGATTTCGAGGTCGTGGCGATCAATGTCGATACGCGCAATCTCGACCAGCCGCGCGCCTGGCTGGAAGAGCACGGCATCGACGAATTGCGGTTCTTCGCCGAGCATGAAGGCGTCCTGCTCCAGAGCCTGCAACGCTCCGGCCATGTCGTAGGCCTGCCGACGACGGTGGTCTTCGGCCCCGACAATTGCGAACTCGCCATTCTGCGCGGCTATGCCGACTGGGCCAGCGACGACGCGTTCGGCTTCCTGCGCGAAGCGCTCGCCCGGGCGCGCGAGGCATCCTGAGCGCGCGCCGCGACGAAGCCCCGCTTGACGCGGATACGCGCCGTTGTTCTGATGCCGCGTGAGCGAAGCCCCGGTGCTTCGCCCGGTGACGGTATCCGGGGAGGGCGTCATGGCGCGGAATACGAAAACAGGCGCCGAAACAGGCGCTGAAACGGGCGCCGAAGCGCAGACCGAGATCATCTTCAGCCTCGACGGGCGTGAGGTGAGCGCCCGGGCGGGCGAGACGATCTGGGACGTCGCCCGGCGCGAGGGCGTCACCATCCCGCATTTGTGCCATCGCCCGGAAGCAGGTTACGCGCCCGACGGCAATTGCCGCGCCTGCATGGTCGAGATCGAGGGCGAGCGCGTCCTCGCTGCCTCCTGCATCCGCGAACCCCGGCCCGGCATGGTGGTCGCGAGCGCATCCGAGCGCGCCGTCACCGCCCGCAAGCTCGTCATGGAGCTTCTCGTGGCCGACCAGCCGCCGCGCGACGAGGCGCATGACGCGATCGCGCCGCTATGGCAATTCGCCGAGGCGCAGGGCGCGACGCAATCACGTTTTCGTTCGCGATTTGCGGACGAGACTCCGCATCAGGATCTCAGCCATCCGGCGATGGCGGTCAATCTCGATGCCTGCATTGCCTGCAATCTGTGCGCCCGCGCCTGCCGCGACGTCCAGGTCAACGACGTGATCGGCATGGGCTTTCGCGGCGATCACCACCGCCCCGTCTTCGATCTCGACGACGCCATGGCGGATTCGACCTGCGTCGCTTGCGGCGAATGCGTCGCGGCTTGCCCCACGGGGGCGCTGATGCCGAAATCGATCGTCGATGCCGATACGCAGATCGGCACGCGGGCGGTCGACCGGGAAGTCGATTCCGTCTGCCCCTATTGCGGCGTCGGCTGCCAGATCACCTACAAGATCCGCGACGGCGAGATCGCCTATGTCGAGGGGCGCGACGGGCCGGCGAACGAGAACCGGCTCTGCGTCAAGGGCCGCTTCGGTTTCGACTATATCAGCAATCCCCAGCGCCTGACGAAGCCGCTGATCCGCCGCGAAAACGTGCCCAAGGGGCTCAATGTCGATCCCGCCGACCCGCTCACCCATTTCCGCGAGGCGAGCTGGGACGAGGCGCTGACGCGTGCCGCAGAAGGCTTGATCCGCATCAGGAAGGATCATGGCGGGCGCGCGATCGCCGGCTTCGGCTCAGCCAAGGGCTCGAACGAGGAGGCCTATCTCTTCCAGAAACTGATCCGGCAGGCTTTCGGCCACAACAATGTCGATCACTGCACGCGGCTGTGCCACGCGTCCTCCGTGGCCGCCCTGATGGAGGGGATCGGCTCCGGCGCGGTGACGGCGCCGTTTACCGATGCGCTTCTTGCCGACGTGATCATCGTGATCGGCGCCAATCCGACCGAGAATCACCCCGTCGCCGCCACCTATTTCAAGCAGGCCGCGAAGAACGGCGCGCGGCTGATCGTGATGGATCCGCGCGGTCACGCCCTGCGCAGACATGCCAGCGATCTGGTCCAGTTCCGCCCCGGCTCGGACGTGGCTTTGCTCAACGCGATGATGCACGTCATCGTGGCCGAAGAGCTCTATGACCGGCAATATATCGCGGCGCATACCGAGGGTTTCGACAGGCTCTCGGCGCATCTCGCGCGCTATACGCCGGAAGCCATGGCGCCGATCTGTGGCATCGAGGCCCAGCGCATCCGCGAGATCGCGCGCGCCTATGCGGGTGCGCAGCGGGCGATGATCTTCTGGGGCATGGGCGTCTCGCAGCACAGCCACGGCACCGACAATGCCCGCTGCCTGATCTCGCTCGCCTTGATGACCGGCCATGTCGGGCGCCCCGGCACCGGCCTGCATCCGCTGCGCGGCCAGAACAACGTGCAGGGCGCCTCCGATGCCGGGTTGATCCCGATGGTGCTGCCCGATTACGCGAAGGTGGGCGATCCTGCCGTGCGAGAGCGCTTCGAGGCGCTTTGGGGTTTTGCGATCGATCCGCAGCCGGGGCTCACCGTGGTCGAGATCATCGACGCGATCCATCGCGAGGAGATCCGCGCCATGTATATCATGGGCGAGAACCCGGCCATGTCGGATCCGGACGTCGCGCATGCCCGTGAGGCGCTGGCCGCGCTCGATCATCTCGTGGTGCAGGACATCTTCCTCACCGAGACCGCGATGTTCGCCGATATCGTGCTCCCCGCCTCCGCCTGGCCGGAGAAGACCGGGACGGTGACGAATACCAACCGGCAGGTCCAGATGGGCCGCCCGGCCCTGGCCCCGCCCGGCGATGCGCGCGAGGATCTCGCGATCATCATCGATCTCGCCCGCCATCTCGGCCTCGGCTGGGACTATGCCCATCCGCGCGAGGTCTTTGCCGAGATGGCGCAGGCGATGCCGTCCATGGCCAATATCGGCTGGGAGCGGCTCGAGCGCGAAGGCGCGGTGACCTATCCCTGCCCGGCGCCTGATGAGCCAGGCAGCGCCATCGTCTTCGGCGACGGCTTTCCGCGCGAAGGCGGGCGCGCCCTGTTCGTACCGACGAATGTCACCGATCCCGCGGAATTGCCGGACGAGGACTTCCCCCTGGTTCTCACCACCGGGCGCCAGCTCGAACACTGGCATACCGGCGCCATGACCCGGCGCGCGTCGGTGCTCGACGCGATCGAACCCGGCCCGAGCGCGAGCCTGCATCCCGATACGCTCGCGCGGCTCGGCATCGCGCCGGGCGAGAGGATCCGCGTCGAGACGAGGCGCGGCGCCATCAACCTCCCCGCCCGCGCCGACCCGGCCCTTCAGGCCGACATGATCTTCATCCCCTTCGCCTATGTCGAGGCGGCGGCCAACATCCTGACGAACCCGGTCCTCGACCCCTACGGCAAGATCCCCGAATTCAAGTTCTGCGCGGCGCGGGTGATGCGGGATATCCAGGGCGCGCAGGCGATGGATGCGGCGGAATGAGGGTGTGGGTCAGCCGGTTTGGGACTGGGTGATCGTGTTGGCCGTGTTGAGCATGCCGCGCATTTCCTGAGGCATCTGATGTTCGACACTCTGTTCGGCGGCCATACGGAAAACACCACGAAGAACCAGCGAGATGATGACGACGGAGCCGCCGATCGTTGCGAGAACCAGCGCGCTGCGGAAGTAGGGGCCTTGCAAAAAGAAGAAAAATTGGTGGAAAAAGATGACGCAAATCAGGAGGGCTTGCAAAAAAGTGACAAACACAAGCGACACTCCAATCATGAAGAATCTGATGCGTCTATAAAATCTGAGATCCGATTTTGCTTCATCAATATATTCGTTTAACTTGAATAAAAAATTTTGTTTTTGAACTGATTTGTCGCTTAAATGGTAAACTTTTCTGCCAAGTTTTTCTATTTCTTTCTCAATTTTCTCTACGGTATTCCTTATGCGGTGATTTTCGCCGCTGCGTTCTTCGGCGCCCTCCGCGAGAAAATCATTCAAATTTTCATTTCTCTTTTTGTTTTCGTCGTTCTCGCTGCTCATCGCGCAATTTCTCGAAATGTGACTTGATCAGTTTCTGTGGAATTTCAGCGTAGGTTCCCTTGTTCTCCATGACCTGTGACCATGGAGTACCGGGCTCATGGGTCATGTCGGACAAGCGGAATGCGTGAAGCCTGCCGTAATGCTCCGTCACGCCCGCCAGCAACTCGCACTCGTCGTCCTTCAGCCGGGAGCTGTATGGCAGGGCGCCGTCGAGCATGGCGCTCTTTTCGGTGATCGGTTGAGCTCCGAACTTGTTGAAATCGCGATAGACGGACCGATAAACCGGCCCGTATTGCCAGGCCTCCACCGGGTCCCGGACGAGCTGCTTTCCCAGCAGGGCCCAGGACCAGCCATTGGCGATATAGACCAGCTTCAGGAGCTGCATCACGGTGATCTCGCGACCCTGTTCCTTCGCCATGTCGAGGATGTGATTGGCGATGGCGCGCGCGTCGTGGCCTCCCATTCTCTCCTCCTCTGGTGCGTGGCCGGGCAAATCACGAGACGCAGATATAGAATCCGCGCGAATCCCTTGCAAGCATCAGGCGTATTATCGCCGGGTTCTCAACCGCGGGCCGTTTCGCCTCTGCCCCTCGTCCCGGACGATCGGCTCAGGCCGTGCGTGTCGCCGCGAGATCCTCTCCCGTCACCTGCCGTCCCCTTTTGAGATCCGCGTGGAGCGCCTTCAGGCGCAGATCGTTCGATGCCTCGCCGCAGGCAGCGCTCGTCTCGTGGAGGAGAACGAGCTGATCGGGGTGGATGCGCGCGCCGATCAGGCAGGATACCGTCATGAGATCGAGAAGGCGGGTGCGCGACGTCGCATCGAGCGCCTCGATCCGGCTGCGCTGCGCGCTCCAGTCGAGGCTGATGCGGCGCTCGTGACCGAGTGCCCGGCGCAGGCGCGTCATCAGATAGATCTGATTGGGGTGGGCGTCCCGGGCCCGGGTCATCATCTCGCCGGCTGCCTGGATCAGCATGTCCTTCTCGCGATCCCCGATATCCTCGGCATCGTCGAAATGGGTCGCGAACAGATTGTCCACGGCGAAGGGGCCGAGCGTGCGTATCCGCGCCTCGGTCATGATCCGCCAGACGATATAGGCGTTCCAGATCGCATAGAGCGGGCCGGCGAAGAGCGGGACCATGCTGCGGATCGCCATGCGCGCCGCGACCCTGCGCAGGAATACGCGCAGGATGAAACTGCTCACGCCGACCTTCAGCTTGTAGGCCACGTTGAGCGCCGTGAGCTTCCAGGTCGATACCCGGGCATAGGGATCGATGCCGTAGACGCTCACCTGGGGGCTTGGAAATTCGAGCGCGGCGCGGGCGAGCCCGTGGGCGAACAGGCCCCGCTCCTCGCCCTGCGCCAGAGGCAATCCTGACCAGCGCGTGATGCGTGCGATGCCGTCGAGCGCCAGCACGTAGAGAAGCGCGATCTCCACGGCGCTGATCAGACCGGTAAAGGCGAAGAACGCGCTCCAGTAGGGCAGCGTCTCGCGCCAGTCCATGTCGTCCATACCGTCGAGCAGGCCCTGTCGCATCCAGATCTCGACGCCCCCGATCAGACCGCCGGAGACGATGCCGGCGAGCGCCGAGAGGAGAATCACCCGGCGCGTGACGCGGCCGATCTCGCGGATGCGCTCCTGCGAGGGATGCGTGCGCGCATCGTTATCGGCGCCGCGCTCGGCGAGATAATCGGCGAAACGGCGCTCGAGGATGCTGGGCTCGGGCGAATAGGTCTCGACCGCTTCGAGAGCGGCCTCTCCCGCAGCCGCCTGCGGGGATTCCTCTCGTGCCTGCGGGTTCACGACGGCGTCACCTTCTCGCCCAGCGTATGCTCGACCCAGAGCTTCTGCACCGCGACCATCGCGACGACGGTGAGCGGCGCGGCGAGGATCAGGCCGACCACGCCGAAGACCAGGCCGAGCAGCAGCTGCACCGAGATCAGCAGAGCCGGCGCGAGCTCGACGGCCTTCTGGTGGATCATCGGGACGATGACGTTGCCCTCGACGTTCTGGATGACGATGTAGCCGACCAGGACGATCAGCCCCGTCTGGACGCCTTCGGTGAAGCCCACGGCGACGATCGGTATGGTCGCGATCAGCGGGCCGATGAAGGGCAGGAAGGTCAGGAGTGCCGTCAGCACCCCGAGCGCGAACCAGACCTCGATCCCGAGCAGCAGCAATCCGAGGCCGACGGAGAATCCGAGTAGCAGCATCGAGACGAGCTGCCCGAGGAACCACCAGCGCAGGGCCCGCGCGATCGCCGCCAGCGTGTCGTCGACCATGGCGCGCCGCTGCGGCGGAACGAGGCGCAAGAGACCGCCGCGATAGAGCGCAGGGTTGGCCGCGAGAAACATCGTCAGCACCACGAGAATGACGAGGCTCCCGAGGGCGCCGACGGCGGACATGCCGAAATTCATCCCCACGCTCATACCCCAGTTCATGCCCTGCTCGGCGCACTCGCGCGCGGTGTCGGTGAGGTTGTCCTCGTCGAGTTCGACATCGTCGAGCAGATCCATGCCGCCCTGCTCATCGAACCAGTTCTGGATGCCGGCGGCGAATTCGCCGACCGTCTCGCCCAGTTCCCGGAACTGCCGGACCAGATGGGCCGCGCTCAGGCTGAAGGCGAGGATCACGAGGGCCGCGATGCCGGTGGCGACCCCGGCGAGCGCCCAGCCGCGCGACAGCGATACCCGCCGCATCGCCGCCCGCGTCAGGCCGTCGAGCCCGATCGCGATGAGGATCGCGGCGAAGACGAGCAGCAGCACGTCCGCGAGCAGATAGCCGAGCAGGAGAAGCCCGGCGGTCAGCAGAATCGTATCGGTCCTGATCAAGCGCGATGCGTCCATGAGCCCCCCGTTTCGCGCGACCGGCACGATGCCGACGCCCGGGGATGCAACGTCTCGCATCGCGACCCGTTCCCGTGCCGCGCGGGAGCGGGCCTCACGCGGTCTTCATCACCTGCGTCGATTCGAGGCGCGGATCGCGCGGCGGCCAGCGGCCCGCCTCGACCTGCGCGATGAAGTCGGCGACGAAGCCGTTGAACAGCGCGGGCTCCTCGAGATTGATCGTATGGCCGGTTCGCGGCAGGACGAGGAGGCCGGCGGCGGGAAGCGTGCGCTTGAGATAGAGCGCGGGCCGCAGGCAATGTTCGTCCTCGTCGCCACTGACGATGAGAGTGGGAACGGCCATGGTGCGCAAGCCGTCTTCGAGATCATAGAGCGAGGGACGGCGCATCTGCACACCGCGCATGGTGCGCGCGGAGCCGGCGGCGGAATGTTCGCCGAGCATCCGGGTGAATTCGGCGTGGCCGCGCGGATCCTTGAGCAGATGGGGGATGCGGGCCGGGGCCTGCGCGAAGATCTTCGCGAATTCCTCGGCACCGAGCGCCTCGAATTGCCGCGCCGCTTCCTCCGAGACGGAACGGAAATTCTCCTGCTGATCGGGCTCCGAGCCGTAACCCGCGCCGGCCACGACGAGGGAGCGGGCGCGTTCGGGGAAGGTGAGCCCGAAATGCAGCGTCGCGAAGCCGCCCATGGACAGGCCGACGATATGGGCCTTGTCGATGCCGCAATGATCCATCACGCAGGCGATGTCGCGCACCGCCCGCTCCTGGCTGTAGGCTTGCGGATCGGCGGGCACGTCCGATGGCGGATAGCCGCGCGCGGCGAAGGCGATGCAGCGGTGGCGGCGTGAGAAATGGCGCAGCTGCGGCTCCCAGCTGCGATGGTCGCCGGCGAATTCGTGCACGAAGACGATCGCGGAACCCTCGCCCGCCTCCTCGACATGGAGGCGGACGCCGTCATCGGTGGTGGCATGACCCATCTTGCACCTCGTGATGCGAATTGTCGAAAAAACCGCGCGCGTCAGTCGCGTGCGAGCACGAGACGGCCCTGCACCTTGCCGGCCCGCAATCGACCGAGCGCCTCGTTGACCGTATCGAACGGCACGGTCTCCACCGGGATCGGCTCGACCTTGCCGGATTTGACGAGCGCGATCAGCTCCGCGAGATCACCCAGGCTCCCGACATGCGAACCGCGCAGGCCGAGCGCGCGCAGGACGAGCGAGGGCAGGGGAATGGTGATGTCGCCGCCATAGAGCCCGACCGCCACATAGAGCCCGCCCTTGCGCAGGACGTCGCTGCCGAACCGCGCCGTCGCGGCGGCACCCACGAAGTCCACCGAGGCCGCGACGCCGCCGGGTCGCGCCGTCAGCGACGCGATCGCGTCGGGATCATTCGGATCGACCGTCAGATCGGCCCCGTAGCGCATCGCGAGGGCGCGCTTGTCGGGATCGATATCGGCAACCGCGATATGGCGGAAGCCGAGCCCGCGCGCGATGGTGAGGCCGTTCAGGCCCACACCCCCCACGCCGATCAGCAGGAGCAGGTCGTTTTCCTTGTCGATCTCGACCTTCTTCAGCGCGCTGTAGGCGGTCACGCCCGAGCAGGCATAGGTCGCGGCGAGCCCGTGATCGATCCCCTCGACATCCACGAGGTAGCGCGGATGCGGCACGAGGCATTGTTCTGCATAGCCGCCGGGGCGATGCACGCCGACATAGGAGGGCGAGGGGCAGTAATTCTCTTCGCCGCGCAGGCAATTGTCGCAGGTCCCGCAGCCGAGCCAGGGATAGACGAGGAAGGTCCGCCCGATCGCCTCGTCACCGAGCGGCGCGTCGGGCCCCTTCGCCACGAGCCGGCCCAGCACTTCGTGGCCCATCACGAAGGGGGGCTTGATGCCCCGGTCGGCCAGCGTCAGGCGGCGCCCGCCGCCGAGATCGTAATAGCCGTCCTGGAGATGGAGATCGGAATGGCAGACCCCGCAGCGGGTGACTTCGAGAACGACCTGCGTTCCCTGAGGTGCCACATCCGCCTGCTCGATCTCCTCGACCGGCTCACAGAACATCGAAACCGCATAAGCCCGCATTGTCGTTCCTCCCGTTCTTTCTAATTGCCGATGATTGAACGCCGGAGTGGCGCCACCGATCAAGCCGGGAAAGCGCGCCGCCGGGTTGCGGTTTTGGGGATCGCGGCGCGCGGGCGACCGGATCGGATCTCGCCGCGACCGTGCCGTAGGGGAAACGGCAAAGCGATCTCGCATTATCGCGCCTTGGCCACGGGGCGCGGTGGTGGTCACTTCGAGGCTCGCATTCAGGCATCGGCAGGGAGGACGGGCGATGACGGAGACGATCGGGGAGACGATCGGAGTGAGCGTGCGGGAGAGCGAGGCGGGTTCCGTCGCGACCCTCGTGATCGACCGGCAGGACAAGCTCAACGCCCTGAGCCCCGCGCTGGTCGAAACGCTGCGCGAGGAGGTGGAGCGGGCAGCGCGTGCGCATCGGGTGATCGTGCTGACCGGAGCGGGGGAGCGCGCTTTCATCGGCGGCGCCGACATCGCTCATATGGCGACGCTCGACCCGGCCGGCGCGCGCGCCTTCGTCGAGGGGCTGCACGGCCTGTGCCGGACGATCCGCCGGGCGCCCGTGCCCGTCATCGCCCGGATCCAGGGCTATTGCTTCGGGGCCGGAATCGAGATCGCCGTGAGCTGTGATCTGCGCATCGCCTCCCACAAGGCGCAATTCGCCATGCCGGAAGTGCATGTGGGGATCCCCTCCGTGATCGAGGCGGCGCTCCTGCCCGGGCTCGTCGGTGCCGGGCGGGCGCGCGATCTGGTGATGACGGGGCGACGCATCGGCGCGCAGGAGGCCGACCGGATCGGGCTCGTCGAGCGGCTCGCCACGCCCGCCGATCTCGATACGGTACTCGACGAGACGGTCGATGCGCTCCTGCGCGCAGGCCCCGAGGCGATGCGTGTCCAGAAGGCGGTGTGCAACGATTGGGACGAGCTTCCCGCCGACGCCGCCATCGCCCGCAGCATCGAGGCCTTCGCCGGCATGTTCGAGGGTGACGAACCCGCGCGGATGATGAACGCCTTCCTCGCGCGCAAAGGCAAATAGCGGCGAAGAAAAGCGGGCAGCCGCGCGCGAAAGCCGTCGCCTCAGCCGTTCCAGCCCGGTGGAGGCGGCACTTGCATCGACAGGAGCAGGCTGCTCCAGCTCTTGCCGTGGCTGTCGAGATTGAGCGAGCCGTTCACGCCGCCCTCGAGGCCCTGCGTGATCACGAAGTTGAGTGCGTGCAGATTGTCGACCCGGTAGCGCGTCACCCGCCCCTTCGCGATCCCGGCGAGGGCGCCGGCCACCGCGTCCTCGGTCAGGATATCGCACAGATGCGCGTAATGGGCCGGGTTGTGCGCGAAGACCGCGATGTTGGACGTGTTGCCCTTGTCTCCGGCGCGGGCATGGGCGAGGAGCCGCAGCGGGATCGCGTCGCCCGTGCTCTCGGTGCCCGTGCTCTCTCTGTTCGTGCTTGCAGTAATCATGGCCGCAGCACTCCCGTCTTCATGCGGATCAGATCGCGCGGCAGATAGACGTCGTGGGTGAAGAAGGAACGACGGATCTGCCCGCGCACACCGCCGCCGCCCGCCGGACCGTTGGTATAGAGCGCCTCCACCTCCCAGAGAACCCGCTCCGCGTCACGCTGATCGACCACGCGCGCCGCCACGTGCAGGCGCACGTCGCGGGCGTCGATTGCCGCCCGGTCGGACGAGGCGGCACTCTCACCGTGGGAGGCGTGCAGCGAGGCGAGCCCGATCAGATCGATGCGCAACTCGGCAAAGTCGCGCAGCCGCAATCGCAGGATATCGGCGGCGAGCCGCGCGCGATCCCCCGCACCGAGCCCGGCATAGGAGATCCCGCCTTCCGCGACGAGGCCCCCGTCGAAGGCTGCCGTGACCTTCAGATCGCGCGGGCGCGCGCTCCCGCCACCGCCGGAAACCCGCACCCGGTCCGGCCCGATCTCCGTGATCTGCGCGGAAGCGAAATCCGCCGTGACGTCGGGGGTGAGATAGCGCGAGGGGTCGTGCACTTCGTAGAGGATCTGCTCCTTCACCGTGCGCAGATCGACGACACCACCATCTTCCGGACGCTTGGCGATGATGAATGCGCCGTCGCAAGCGATGTCGGCAAAGGGAAAGCCGAGGGCTGCCATGCCGGCGGCATCGAGGCCGGGGCCGGTCTTGACCGGGGGATCGGGAAAATAGCCGCCGGTGATCTGGCCGGCGCATTCCAGCAGATGCCCGGCGAGGGTGCCCGCACCGAGCCGTTCCCAATCGTCGAGCGCCCAGCCGAAGGCGTGGATCGCCGGCGCGAGGAACAGCGAGGGATCCGCCACGCGCCCGGTCATGACGAGATCGGCGCCGGTCGCGATCGCGGGCAGGATCTGCTCGGCGCCCAGATAGGCATTGGCCGAGATCAGGGGCGCGTCGATCTCGCCGATCGTGGCGTGGATATCGGCGAGCCGGGTGTCGTCGGTGATCAGATGACGTACGTCGTCACCCTCGATCCAGGCGACATGCGCACCTTTCGAGGCTGCGAGTGCCGCGGCTGCAGCGGGATTGGCCGCGCCCATATTGGTGATCATGCGCACATGATTGCGCGCGAGGGCGGGCAGGCAGGCATCGAGCCGCGCCTCGAGAAACCGGTCATAGCCCTTCGCGGGATCTGCGTTGCGGGCCACCTGCGCCATGGCGAGGGTGCGCTCGGCGAGGCATTCGAAGCCGATCCAGTCGAGCCCGGCATGTTCGATCAGCCGCAGCGCCGGATCGATCCTGTCGGCACTGAACCCGGCTCCGCTGCCGATGCGCAGATTGTCGATGTCGTTGCTCATCGCGAGAGCCTAGATCATTCTGTGGCGGGATGGATACGGGCTCGTCGGAAAACAGGGTCGGCGCCCGAAGAAAAATCACGGAGGAACACGTCATGGATCGAAAGATGCCGGAACCGATCAAGCATATCGACGAATTGCCCGGCTACGTTCCGCCCGGACATTCCGGTTCGCACAATATCCGCCTGATCGAGCGCGACGTCTGTGAGCATTTCGAGATGGTTCTGGGCGAGATGGCGCTGGGCGGCGTGGCCGAGCCGCATTATCACGAGCGGGAATTCCAGGCCATGTACGTGCTCGAAGGCACTGCCGATTTCCGGGTCGGCGACGACCCGCCGCGCGCCTGTGGTCCGGGTACGATCGTGCGCATCCCGCCGGGCGTCGTTCATGAACTGGCCGTGACCGGCGACGTGCCGCTCAAGCTGATGATCGTCTATGCACCACCGCTCGCCGCACCGCCGGTTCCCGCGCGCAAGGATTGAGACGGCATGAAGATGCAGGCTGAAGGCGGGCGACCGGTGCGAATATTCGCAATCGGTGCACCCGTATTAGCATCATCACTGCACAGGCTTCCTGCTTGACGTAGGGGAAGCTGCGCGAGAACCTAACGCGTACTGTGCCGAAAAAAGCAAAAAATCGCATTCGGCCAAGGTCGACACCTCGGTGTCGACACCAGAGGATCGAACACGCGTCGGGAGAATACGATGAAACACTTCGTCAAGGGTCTGCTCGTCGCCGGGGTCAGCCTCGGCTACGGCTTCGCCGCCCAGGCCCAGAACTGGGACATGCCCACCCCCTATCCTGAAGGCAATTACCTCACGCAGAACGTCATCCAGTTCGCCGAGGAAGTGAGCGAACTCACCGATGGCCGGCTGACCATCACCGTTCATGCCGGTGCCTCGCTGTTCCGCATGCCCGAGATCAAGCGTGCGGTGCGTACCGGGCAGGCCCAGATCGGCGAGATCCTGCTCTCCGCCTACGGCAACGAGAACCCGATCTTCGAAGTCGACGGGGTGCCCTTCCTCGCCGCCGGTTTCGACAATGCCGAGAAGCTCTGGGAGGCCCAGAAGCCGATCCTCGAGGAGGTGCTCGCGGAAGAAGGCCTGATGGTGCTCTTCACCGGCGTCTGGCCCGGGCAGGGGCTGTATAACCAGGAGGCGGTGGAAAGCCTCGCCGATCTCGAGGGCTCCCCCTTCCGCGCCTATAACGCGGCGACCTCGCGTCTCGCCGAACTGATGGGTGCGGTGCCCACCACCGTGCAATATGCCGAGGTGCCGCAGGCCTTCTCGACGGGCGTCGTGCGCTCGATGCTCACCTCCGCCACGACCGGTGTCGACGTGCAGTCCTGGGACTTCCTCGAATACTACTACAGCACCGATGCGATGCATCCCAAGAACCTGGTCTTCGTCAACCAGAGCGCCTTCGACGCTCTCGATGCCGATATCCAGGAGGCCGTCCTCACCGCCGCCGCCAATGCCGAGGCGCGCGTCTGGGCCCAGGCCCGCGAGGAGGGCGCCAAGGCCGAGGCCGAACTCGCCGAGAACGGGATGAACGTGCTCGAGCCGGGCGCTGCCCTGATGGAGGAGTTCGAGGCGATCGGCGCGCAGATGACCCAGGAATGGATCGAGAGCGCCGGCGAACGCGGCCAGCGCCTGATCGATGCCTACGAGGCCATGTGACCCGCACTGACGGCCGCACGCGGGTCCCGGGCGATCCGCGTGCGTCTTCCCGCCGTTTTCCGTTCTCACACCCGCTGATCTCGTCAGAGCCGGGAGGTCGTCGCGCATGATGATGCTGCGCCGCGTGCTGGATTTTTCCTACAAGGCCTGCGGGGTGCTCGCCGCCATCGCGCTCGCGTCGATCGCGGGACTGATGCTCGCGCAGATCGTCGGTCGGTTCTTCCGGGTGATGGTGCCGGGGGTGAACGAGGCGGCGGCCTTCCTGCTTCCCACGGCGAGCTTTCTCGCGCTCGCCTACGCCTTCCGTGCGGGCAGCCATATCCGGGTATCGCTGCTCCTGCATGTGCTGCCGGTCAGGGTGCGGCGCGTGGCGGATCTCCTCTCGGTGGGGATCGGTGCGGCGTTGATGGGCTATTTCGCCTGGTCGACATTCGATCTCCTGACCGATTCCATCCGCTTCCGCGAGGTGTCGGACGGTCTGCTCAGGATCCCGCTCGCCCTGCCGCAGGGGGCGATGTTCCTCGGCATCACCATGCTCGCGATCGCGATGGTCGAGGAGTTCTTCCACATCCTGTTCGGCGGCACGCCGAGCTTCGAGAACGCGCAGGACGTGGTGTTGCGCGAGCGCGACGAGATCGGCGCCGACCGATGACGAGGAGACCCGGCCCGTGGATCTGTTGACCCAATCGATCGTCCTGATCGTCGTGCTGTTCGCCCTGCTCGGGGGCGGCCTGTGGGTGGCGATGGCACTCGCCGCGCTTGGCATCGTCAGCATCACCATGTTCAGCAACGCGCCGCCCGGCCTGATCATGTCGACCTCGATCTGGGGTGCGACGGCGACCTGGACCGTGGCCTCGCTGCCGCTCTTCGTCTGGATGGGGGAGATCCTCTTTCGCACGAAGCTCTCCGAGGACATGTTTCGCGGGCTTGCCCCCTGGCTCGGAAGGCTGCCCGGGCGCCTCGTGCATGTGAACATTCTCGGCTGCGCCGTCTTCGCCGCCGTCAGCGGCTCCTCGGCGGCGACCGCGATGACGGTCGGCAAGATGTCGATCCCGGAACTGTCGCGGCGCGGCTATGACGAGAAGCTCGTGATCGGCACCCTCGCCGGCTCTGGCACGCTCGGTCTCCTGATCCCACCCTCGATCATCCTGATCGTCTACGGGGTCTCGGCGGAAGTCTCGATCATCCAGCTCTTCATCGCCGGCATCCTGCCCGGAATCATGGTGGCCGGCCTGTTCATGCTCTATGCCGGCGGCTGGGCGCTGCTCAACCCGTCGAAAATCCCCGTCTCCGACATCCGCATGAGTTTCAGGGAGAAGCTGTGGGCCTCGCGGCGGCTGATCCCAGTGATCCTGCTGATCGCCTTCGTGATCGGCTCGATCTATCGCGGCTGGGCGACGGCGACGGAAGCCGCGGCGATCGGCGTCGCCGGGGCGCTCATCCTCTCGGCGCTCACGGGTTCGCTCACCTGGAACACCTTCACGGCGAGCCTGATGGGCGCCACGCGCACCTCCTGCATGATCATCTTCATCTATGCCGGCGCCGCCTTCCTCTCGGTGGCGATGGGCTATACCGGCATCCCGCGCATGCTCGCCATGATGATCCGCGAGATGGATCTCTCGCCCTACATGCTGCTCGTGGCGCTGACGGTGCTCTTCGTCATTCTCGGCTGCTTCCTCGACGGCATTTCCGTGGTGGTGCTCACCACCGCCGTGATCCTGCCGATGGTGCAGGCGGCCGGGATCGATCTGATCTGGTTCGGGATCTATCTCGTGCTCGTGGTCGAGATGAGCCAGATCACGCCGCCGGTGGGCTTCAACCTGTTCGTGCTGCAGGGGCTGACGGGCAAGAACCTGCTCTATATCGCGCGCGCCGCGCTGCCGTTCTTCTTCCTGATGATCGTGGCGATCATATTGCTCACGATATTCCCCGGCATCGCCACCTGGCTGCCCGCACAGGCCACCGCCCGCCCGGTCTGACGGGCGGCGGGCTGCACTGCGGGCACGCTCTCAGCCGCGCAGCCGACGGGTCGCGTCCATGTCGATATTGCCGAGCGCGTCCATCACCACGCCGTAATGCGCGCGCGCGGCCTGCGGGCTGACGATGCCGTTGCGCACGTCTTCCGCCACCGCCGCGACCGGGCGCGCCTTCGCATCGCCGAGGCCGCCGCCGCCGGGTGTCTCGAGGATCAGGCAATCGCCGGCGGGGACGGTCTGGCGGCCCTTGGGGCGAAGCGTCAGACCGGCTTTCGTGCGCACGGCGCCGTTGCCCCCGGGTGCGCCGTTCTGGCGCCCGCGCGCGGGATGGGCGCAGCGATCGAACATGGCACCGACGGAGAACGGCGCGTCTTCGCGATGGCTGATCTCCATCACCTGCCCGGTTCCGCCGCGATGACGTCCGGCGCCGCCGGAATCGGTGCGGTATTCCTTGCGCCAGAAGACCAGCGGCGAGATCGTCTCGTTGATCTCCACCGGCGTGTTGCGCACGCCCGAGGGGAAGGCCGTGGCCGAGAGCCCGTCCTTGCCCACCCGCGCGCCGGTGCCGCCGGTGTGGAAGATCGTCATGGCGAAGGGCGTCGCGGCGCCGTAATCGGCATCGACCACACCGTGCCCGCCCATCAGGGTCGGATTCCACAGGCTCGACGAGCCCTCCGCCGGGGTTCCGCCCGGGATCGCCTGTTCGAGGCAGCCGAGCACGACATCAGGCAGCATCTGGCCGATCACGTGGCGCGCGGCCACGCCGCAGGGATGCGGCGCGTTGAGGATCGAGCCCGCCGGCGCACCGACCCGGATCGGATCGAGCGAACCCCAATTGTTGGGGATCTCGCCGCCCACGATGCAGCGCACGCCGAAACTGGCATAGGCGTCGGTATAGGTCAGCGGCACGTTGATGCCGTAGCCGGAGACCGGGGATGTGCCCGAGAAATCGATGTCGATGCCGTCCTCGCCGACGCTCAGCCGGCAAACGAGATCGACCGGACGCTCGTAGCCGTCGACGCGCATGCTGTTTTCATAGACGCCCGCCGGCAATGCGCGGATCGCAGCCAGCATGGCCTCGCGCGACTGGCTGATGATGTGCTCGGCCACGTGATCGAGATCGGTGAGGCCGAATTCGCGCATCATCGCCACGAGCCGGCGGCAACCGGTCTCGTTGCAGGCGGCGAGCGAGTAGAGATCGCCCTCGACCTGGATCGGTTCGCGCACGTTGGCGCGCACGATCGCAAGCAGCGATTCGTTCATGCGCCCCGCTTGCGCGAGATGCATGATCGGCAGGTAGATGCCTTCCTCGTAGACCTGCCGCCCGTCCGGGCCGAAGCCGATCCCGCCCACATCGACGACATGGCTCGTCGCGGCGAACAGCGCGACGGGCCGCCCGTCGAGGAAGGTCGGCGTCACCACGGTGAAATCGTGCAGATGGCCGGTGCCGAGCCAGGGATCGTTGGTGACGAAGACATCACCCTCCGCCATGCTCTCCAGCGGAAAGCGCTCGAGGAAATGCCCCACGCTCGCCGCCATCGCATTGACGTGGCCGGGCGTGCCCGTTACGGCCTGTGCGAGCATGCGGCCTTTCGCGTCGAACACGCCGGCGGAGAGATCGCCCGCTTCGCGCACGGAGGTCGAGAAGGCGGTGCGGATCAGGGTCTGGGCCTGCTCCTCGACGACCGAGAGCAGCCGGTTCCACATGATCTGGAGGCGGATATTGGCGAGCGCGGTCTCGCCCGCTGCGGATGGCGCGCTCATGCCGGGTTCTCCTCGCTGGTGCGGCGTTGCATGACGATGGCCCCGGATGCGGCGATCCGGGCGGTGAAGGCGGCGGAGACGACGCTGGTCGTCTGCGCTTCCGCGATCAGGGCCGGGCCCGCGATCAGGCTGCCCGGTGCGAGATCGGCGCGCAGATGGATGCCGGCCTCCACCATGCGCCCCGCCCCCGGATCGAAGATCGACCGGGTGCCGCGCGGCGCTGTTTCGGGCGCTTCGCCGGCGGGAAGCGCGACTTTCTCCGGAGCGTCGAGGCGGGTCTGCAAGGTGAGCGTCCAGCTCAGGATCTCGATGCCCAGATGCGGAATGGTGCGCCCGTAGAGCGCGGTATAGGCCGCGTCGAAAGCCTCGCGCAGGATCGCGGCCGCATCGGCTCCGAGGGGGCCGTCCGGCAGCGTGACGCTGATCTCGTGGCCCTGGCCGATATAGCGCATATAGGCCTCGCGGGTCTCGACCAGTTCCGCTTCCGGCGCGCCGAGGCGCACCACCTCCTCGGCTTCCGCGCGCATGGCGTCGAGGGTGGCATTGGCCTCGCGCGGATCGAAGGCGTCGAGGCGCATGTAGCGGCTGCGCACGACCTCGTAGGCGATCGGCGCCATCAGGAAGCCGATGGCCGAACCGACGCCCGCATCGGGGGGCACGATCACGGTGTCGATGCCGAGTTTCTCGGCGAGGCGCGCGGCATGCAGCGGCGCCGCGCCGCCGAAGGCGATCATGGTGCGCGCCGCGACGTCCTTGCCCCATTCGATGGCATGGACGCGCGCGGCATTGGCCATGTTCTCGTCGACGATCTCGCAGATCCCGTAGGCGGCATGCGTCGCATCGAGCCCCGCCGCCGCGCCGATCCGCGATTCGAGCGCGGCGAGTGCCGCATCGGAATCGAAACTGACCGCGCCCTGGCCGAACAATGCCGGGCCGATGCGCCCGAGCCCGACATCGGCATCGGTTACGGTCGGCTCGGTGCCCCCGCGTCCGTAACAGGCGGGTCCGGGTTCGGAGCCGGCGCTGTCGGGGCCGACCTGGATGCGCCCGAGCGTGTCGATCCGCGCGATGGAGCCGCCGCCGGCGCCGATCTCGACCATCTCGATCACGGGAATGCGCACGGGCAGGCCGCTGCCGCGCTTGAAGCGATAGACGCGGTCGACCTCGAAGGTACGGCTCTTGAGCGGCGTCATCGCGTCGATCAGGCAGATCTTCGCGGTGGTGCCGCCCATGTCGTAGCTCAGAACGCTGTCGAGATTCATCTGCGCGGCGATGCGGGCAGCCAGGATCGCGCCGCCGGCGGGACCCGATTCGACGAGGCGGATCGGGAAGCGGATGGCGGTATCCAGGCTCGCGAGCCCGCCGCCGGAGGTCATCAGGAAGAACGGGCAGGTCAGCCCGTCCGCGCGCAGGCGTTCGCCCAGGCGGGTGAGGTAGCGCGCCATCAACGGCTGGACATAGGCATTCGCGCAGGTGGTCGATTGCCGCTCGTATTCGCGGATTTCCGGGCAGACCTCGCTGGAGAGGCTGATCGAGACATCCGGCAGGTGCCCGCGCAGGATTTCGGCCACGCGCTGCTCGTGAGCGGGGTTGGCATAGGCGTGGATCAGGCCGATGGCGATGCTCTCGACGGCCGCCTGTCGCAGGGTATCGGCGAGCGCGTGGACGCTGTCCTCGTCGAGCGGCAGCAGCACGGAGCCGTCCGCGGCGAGCCGTTCGCGCACGGGCAGGCGCAGGGCGCGCGGGACGAGGGGGATCGGGCGGTCGACATTGACGTCGTATTGTTCGAAACGGTTCTCGTAGGCCATCTCGACGGAATCGCGCATGCCTTCCGTAACGACGAGCGCCGTGCGCGCGCCCTTGCGCTCGATCAGCGCGTTGGTGGCGAGCGTCGTGCCGTGCACGAGCAGACCGATATCGGCGGGTGTCAGCCCGGCCTGATCGAGAATGCGCGTCACCCCCGTGATCACACCCTCCTCGCGCGCGCGCGGGGTGGTCAGCACCTTGAGCGTGAAGAGGCGTTCGCCCGTATCGAGGGCGAGATCGGTGAAGGTGCCCCCGATATCCACCGCAAGGCGCGCCGCGCCCGCCTCCCTCGCCCCGCCCGGTTTCGCGCCTGCCTCGGCCAAGCCCATCACATGCTCCGTTACGTCATCTGTCTATCGCGCGGCAGGCTAGGCGCGAGGCGGGACGCGGACAAGGGATCCCCGACCCGATGCCGCCTGCGCGATTTCGCAGGGGCGGCCCATCATGGAGGAATGCGCTGGGGATGGGAGGCACGGGTATATCCAAGATATGACGAGCAACACGGCCCGTTCCGTGAGCATGAGGGGTGCTCCGATTAATGTTAACGAACCGATACTGATGCGATTCGAAATTTTCGTATTATTATCCGGAAATATACAGGCTTCTCGTCTATGCCGATCTTGCGCAATACAAGGAGTGGACATGAAGGCGACATTCAACTTCGAGGGTGAAAATCTTGCCAGCGACTGGAACAAGCAGATTTTACCCGTGCGTCACAATCTCGCACAGCACCCGCTCTTTACCGACGAGGCACTGGCCAAGCTGATCGAGGGCAATCCTCAGGCGATCCGCGAAGTGTCGACCATGGATCCCGAGAGCGAGAACCACAAATCCTGGAAGAGTGCCCGCTTCGAGGACATGTCCGGCATGGAGATTCTCCAGGCCGTGCGTGAAGGCCTGCTGTGGATCAATATCGCGGAAGCAGGCAGCTTCGATGAGCGCTACCAGGACATCATCGATACGATGCTCGCCGAACTCGCCGGGCATGTGCCGGGGCTGAAGACCTTCCAGCACCGCATCGGAATCCTGATTTCCTCGCCGAATGCCCGCGTCTTCTACCACTGCGACATACCCGGCCAGGGGCTGATGCATGTGCGTGGCGAGAAGAAGCTCTGGGTCTATCCCGACGGTGAGCCGTTCCTGCCCCAGGATGCTCTGGAGCGCGTGGTGACGGGCCTGACCTACGAGGAGATTGCGTATGACCCCTCGTTCGAGGAGCATGCTACCGTTCTCGATCTGAAACCGGGCATGGGCGCCTTGTGGCCGCTCAACTGGCCGCACCGCGTGGTCAACGGGGACAGCCTCAACGTGTCCTGTACGGTGGAATACTGGACCGACGAGATCCGCCGGCACTACCTCGTCAACCTCGCCAACGGCGTATCCCGCCATTTCCTCGGATACAGGCCCCGTTCGCGTGCGATCTCGGGCCCCGGATTCTGGATGAAGGCCGGTTTCGCCGCAGCCTGGAAATTCTCCGGCGCGAAGAAACATTTCAGCGCCAAGATCAAGCCGGAACTCGCCCTCGACAAGGAGAAGGCGAAGCAGACGCGCAAACAGCCCTTCCGCGAGGCCGCCGAATAGAGCCCGCCCGCGCACCCGGAAAAGGTGCGCGCCGAGCCGTCGCCGGCCGTATCGGCCCGCAATCGATGAAGGCGGAGGGGAGTGGTCGGAAATGGCGGAGGGAGAGGGATTCGAACCCTCGATACGGTTTCCCGTATACACGCGTTCCAGGCGTGCGCCTTAAACCACTCGGCCACCCCTCCGTCGGAACATGGGGCCAGCGTTGCGGCGGCCCGTCC
>JBJHBI010000059.1:0-24595 GCA_050485405.1 Salinarimonadaceae bacterium | reverse complement strand
CGTCGTCAGCAGGGATTCGAGCACCTCGTTCGACTTGATCTGCTGCTCGACCGAGGCGAACTGCACCAGCTGCTGGGTGAATTCGTTGGTATCGAGGGGGTCGAGCGGGCTCTGGTTCTTCAGCTGCGTGGTGAGCAGCATCAGGAACGCGTCGAAATTGTCCGCGATCCCCTTGCGCACGGTTTCGGCCTGTTGGGCGCCGCCCTGTCCAGCCAGAATGTTTTCAAGTCCCGCAGCCATGACGGCCTCGCTTTCCGGTGTTGTCTCAAATGCTCAGATCGACGCCGCCGAGGGCGCGCCGCAGGGCCTGCCGCGCGAGCAGCGTCTCGCGGGCGAGCGCCCGGATCTCCGCTGCGGCCAGCCCCTTGTCGCTCTCGTCGCCGTCTCGCTCACGCCCGTTGCCGGATGTGCGCCCTTCGTCTTCGTCGCCCTCGCCGTCGCGCGCATGCCGGTCGGAATCATCGCGCAGGGAGAGATCGATCCCCTCCTCGGAGGGTTTCAGCCCGGCCTGCTCGAAGGCGCGCTCCAGCGTACGGGCATCGCGTTGCAGCAGTTGCAGCGTCTCGACGCGGTCCACGACGAGACGCGCCTTGACGGTACCCTCGTCATCGATGTCGAGTCTCACCGCGATGCGTCCGAGTTCAGCCGGATCGAGCCTGATCTCGAAGCGGCTCGCCCCGCCCATCGCCTTCATGCCGAGCGCCAGCGGCACGGCGGAAAGCGGGGTGTTGATCAGGACCGAGCCGTTCGTCTGCGCAACCGCTGTGCCGGACTGGCTGGCCGCAGCCGCCTGTCCGTTCGCGGTCGCGGAGGCCTCGGCGGCGGCCTGCGCCGTACCCTTGCTCTGTGCCGTGAGCGCTTCGGCGCCGGCCTGCATCATCCGCGCGACCTGTTCGGCGGTATGGCGCGCGCCCTGTTCGCCGTTGCCCGGTGCGATCGCCGCCCGAGAGAGACCGGTTTCGCCGGCGAGCACCCGCCGCAGTGCCTCCTGCGCGACGGCGGAGCGGTTTTCATCGCCGGCGCCGCGCCCGGGGCGGGATCCGCCCTCGCCGTCGGAATCATCGCCCGCACCTTCACCGTCACCTTGGCCCTCGCCTTCCGCATCGGCCTCCGACGCTTGCGCATCACCAGCAGCGGCTTGCGCGGCATTGCCTTGCGAAGCCCCGGCCTGAGCGGCGGTGGAATGTGCCGCCGGACCGTTGCCCCGGGAAACGCGCGAGGCATCCCCCGCGACCGGATTCGTGCTGCCCGATTGCGCCTGCGATGCGGCGGTAGCGGCGATCTGCGGACCGGTTTGCGCAGCGTCGGACCCGGCATCGGTGTCGTCGCCCTCCGCCGGAGATTCTTCCTTCGAGGCCTCTTCCAGCGCAGGATCACCCGGCGCCGCACCTTCCTGCACCGCCTCATCATCCATTGATCCGCCGGTCGCGGCATCCCCCTGCGATGACGTGTCGTACGTGGATAATTCTCCGGAAGGCTGCGCACCGGCGCCATCCTCGCCCGCAGCTTCCGGGTCTGCGATCTTGTCGCTCGCCCCCTCGCCACCGGTCGGGAACCGTACAACTTCGGCCTCCTCGGACGAGGCGTTCTCGGCCTCGCCTTCACCGGCAAGCGCGCGCAGAACCGCGTCGATATCCACGGGATCGGCGGAGCCGTCCGCGAGACCGGGCGCCTCGCGCATATCCGCGTTCTCGCGCGAGGCATCTGCCGCCTCGCCCCGTCCGCTCATCAACGCCGCCTGTGACGTGCCGCTGCGCGCGTTCTGCGCGGCGCTTCCACCCACCGGATTGCGGGCATTCGCGCGAGCATTGTCGCGGCGATCGGGAGCCTCGAGAATGGTGAAGCAGGGCCGCGCGTCGTCATCGCGCGAGGAATTGCTCGGGGAAGCGTCGTTGCGCGCGGCATCGCGCGCAGCGCGGGCACCGGCATCTCCGGTGGTATCGCGGCGCGGAGGCGCCAGGAAATCCGTCAGATCAGTACGCATGGTCACTCACCCCGTCACGGAACCAGCTAACGCGGAACAGGCCGGCCCGCCCATGCAGGTGGCAAGGAACGGGCCACAATCCGGCAACCCCCGCCGCACCCTCCCGGATCCAACGCACGACGAATAATAAACGTTCATTTTCAATGGCTTGAGGCGAACCATATCGTCACCCTGCCTCTACCTTCGAGCCAGCGCGAGCGCATCCGGGCGGCAGTAATTGACGGCACGGGCGAGCCCGCCCGGCAGTTTCTGCCGGGTGCATAGGGGGCGGAGGAACCGCCGGCGAATGTTGACTTCGCGGGCCATCGCATTACCATGCGACAAAGCTCATGATCCTCGCGGGAGAGATCGGTCGACCCGACGCCGAAGGCGCAACCGCCCCGGAAACGCTCAGGCAAAAGGACCGCGAGGAGCTGGCACTCTGGAAAGCGATGCGCCGTGAAAGGCGTATCCACCGAAGGGCGTAACTCGACCCGTCGAAACCCGGTTTCGCGAGGCACGAGGAAATCTCTCAGGTTACGGGACAGAGGGGGCGCATGCGATGCAGACGCAAGTCGGCAGCCGTGCCCCCGCGACACCGAATCTGACGAGGACGCCATGGCCGAATCCGGCGAACAGCTTCTGAAGACACCGCTCCACGCCCGGCACGTCGCCGCCGGCGCGCGCATGGTGCCGTTCGCCGGCTACGACATGCCGGTACAATACCCCCTCGGTATCCTGAAAGAGCATCTGTGGACGCGCGAGAATGCGGGACTGTTCGACGTCTCGCATATGGGCCAGGCCTGGCTGAGCGGCCCCGACCACGCGACGACGGCGAAGGCGCTGGAGACGCTCGTCCCCGCCGACATGCTCAATCTCAAACCGGGCCAGCAGCGCTATACGCAGCTCCTGACCGATGATGGCGGCATCATCGACGATCTGATGGTCGTGCGCCCCGCCGACCCTTCCTATGACGGGCGCCTCTTCCTCGTGGTCAATGCCGGCACCAAGGACGGCGACTACGCTCATATGGAAGCGCGCCTGCCGGCGGATGTGCGGATCGAGCGGCTCGACGACCGCGCACTCGTCGCGTTGCAGGGCCCGCAGGCCGTGGCCGTGCTCTCGGCGCTCTGCCCCGAAGTCGCGGAAATGACCTTCATGACCGCGCGCTATGTCGATCTCGGCGGGATCGAGGCTCATGTCACGCGCTCGGGCTATACCGGCGAGGACGGTTACGAGGTCTCGGTGGCCGGCACGGATGCCGAAGCGCTGTGGGACAAGCTCACCGCGCACGAGGCGGTGGAGCCGATCGGGCTCGGTGCGCGCGATTCGCTGCGCCTCGAAGCCGGTTATTGCCTCTACGGCCACGATATCGACACGCAGACCTCCCCGATCGAGGCCGCGCTCAACTGGTCGATCCAGAAGCGCCGCCGCGAGGACGGCGGCTTTCCCGGCCATGCCCGCATCAAGCAGGAACTCGCGGACGGCCCCGCGCGTCACCGCGTCGGCATCCTCCCCGAGGGCCGCGCCCCGGCCCGCGAGGGTACCGTGATCGCGACGCCCGACGGCGAGGAGATCGGCATCGTCACCTCGGGCGGCTTCGGCCCCAGTGTCGGCGGCCCCGTCGCGATGGGCTATGTCGCGTCCGGCCATGCGGAGCCGGGCACCGCCCTTCATCTGATCGTTCGCGGCAAGGCGCAGCCGGCCCGCGTCGCGAAACTCCCCTTCACGCAACATCGCTACAAGCGCTGACCAGAACACGCCCAGGAGGCCCGAGCCATGTCCACGACCCGCTACACCAAGGACCACGAATATATCCGCATCGACGGCGATACCGGCACCGTCGGCATCACCGATTACGCCCAGAGCCAGCTCGGCGACGTCGTCTATGTCGAGCTGCCGGAAGTCGGCAAGGCGGTCGAGAAGGGCGGTGAAGCGGCGGTCGTGGAGAGCGTGAAGGCGGCCAGCGAGGTCTATGCCCCCGTCTCCGGCGAGGTCGTCGAGGTCAATGGCGATCTCGAAGCGGCACCCGGCACCATCAACGAGGACCCCGCCGGTGCGGGCTGGTTCATGAAGCTGAAGATCGCCGACGCGTCTCAGCTCGACGAGCTGATGAGCGAGGAAGACTATCAGGCCTATGTGAAGTCGATTTCCTGAAGCGCGCCGCCCTTCCCTCCCCTCAGGGGAGGGATCGAGGGTGGGGTCTACGCCAAGGAATCCGGGTGCGAATGTCGCGCTTTCTCGACATGTCCCGCGCGCGCCATAGGTCACAGTGCATAGCATGTCCCGCCCGTCACGACCCGTAGGTGAAGCAGGGCGACGCGGAACGGATCACATCAACGCTTCGAAGGAAGCTGCGGAGAAACACATGCGTTATCTACCTTTGTCCCCCGATGATCGCAGCGAGATGCTCGCGAAGATCGGCGTGGATGCGATCGATGATCTCTTCGCCGACGTCCCGGCGGACAAGCTTCTGACCGAGCCGCTGGACCTGCCGCGCCGCAAGGGCGAGCTCGAGGTCGAGCGCATTCTCGGGCGGATGGCCGGACGCAACGTCACGGCGAGCGAGGTGCCGTTCTTCGTGGGTGCCGGTGCCTACAAGCACCATGTCCCCGCCACGGTGGATCATGTCATCCAGCGCTCGGAATTCCTCACGAGCTATACGCCCTACCAGCCGGAAATCGCGCAGGGCACGCTGCAATACCTGTTCGAATTCCAGACCCAGGTCGCGGCGCTGACCGGAATGGATGTCGCCAATGCCTCGATGTATGACGGCTCGACCGCCGCGGGCGAGGCCGTTCTGATGGCGCATCGCGTCACCAAGCGCCGCAAGGCGGTGCTGTCGGGCGGGCTGCATCCCCATTATGCCGACGTGATCGAGACCCTGTCGCACATGTCCGGCGACAAGGTCGTCTCGCTCCCCGCCGATCCGCGCGCCGACGAGGACATTCTCGCCGCGATCGACGACGAGACCTCCTGCGTCGTCGTGCAGACGCCGGACGTGTTCGGCAATCTGCGTGATCTGACCAAGATCGCCGAGAAGGCGCATGCCCACGGCGCGCTCGTCATCGCAGCCTTCACCGAGGTGATGTCGCTCGGCCTGATCAAGCCGCCGGGCGCGATGGGCGCCGATATCGTCGTCGGCGAGGGCCAGTCGATCGGCAACAGCCTGAATTTCGGCGGCCCCTATGTCGGCCTCTTCGCCGCGCGCCAGAAATTCGTGCGTCAGATGCCCGGGCGGCTTTGTGGCGAGACCGTCGATGCCGACGGCAAGCGCGGCTTCGTGCTGACGCTCTCCACCCGCGAGCAGCATATCCGCCGCGACAAGGCGACCTCCAACATCTGCACCAATTCCGGCCTGTGCTGCCTCGCCTTCACGATCCACATGACCCTGCTCGGCCAGGTGGGCCTGCAGCGTCTCGCGCGGGTCAACCACGCCAACGCGGTCGCGCTCGCCGATGCGCTCGCCGCCGTGCCGGGTGTCGAGGTGATCACCGGCGCGTTCTTCAACGAGTTCACGGTGAAGCTGCCGAAGGACGCAGCGGTCGTGGTCGAGGCGCTCGCCGACAAGGGTGTTCTGGGCGGTGTCCCGTATTCGCGCCTCGCCCCCGATGCCGGCTGCGACGACCTGCTGCTGGTCGCCTCCACCGAGGTCAATACCGACGACGACCGCGCCGCTTATGTCGCGGCGTTGAAGGAGGTGCTGGGGTGATCGATACGACCGGCAATCCGCGAATCTCGACAGACATTTCCTCCACCTACGGAGCATCATCATGCTGAACCGCCAGGGACGCCCCACTTCGGCCGGCGACGGCGCGATCACCGCCGATACCGGCACTTTCACCGGTAACCGTGCCCTCATGCAGGAAGAGCCGCTGATCTTCGAATCGGGGCGCTATGAGACGACCGGCGTCGATTTCGACGAGCCGGAGAATTTCTCTTCGCGCCTGGGCGGCCTCGCCCGCGAGGGCGATATCGGCCTGCCCGGTCTCTCGGAGCCCGAGGCGATGCGCCATTTCGTGCGCCTGTCGCAGAAGAATTACGGCATCGATACCGGGCTCTTCCCGCTCGGCTCCTGCACCATGAAGCACAATGCCCGGCTCAACGAGCGCATGGCGCGGCTCCCGGGCTTCGCCGACGTGCATCCCCTGCAGCCGGTCTCCAGCGTGCAGGGCGCGCTCGAACTCATGGACGAGCTCTCGCGCTATCTCGTCACGCTCACCGGCATGACCAGCGTGGCACTGTCGCCCAAGGCCGGCGCGCATGGCGAATTGTGCGGGATGATGGCGATCAAGGCCGCGATCGACGCCAAGGGCGAGGGCGAGACGCGCCGCACGGTGCTCGTGCCCGATTCCGCGCATGGCACCAACCCGGCCACGGCGGCGCTGATCGGCTTCAAGGTCAAATCCGTCCCCGCCGATGCCGACGGCACGGTGCGGGTCGAGACGGTGAAGGAGATGATCGGCCCGGACACGGCGGCGATCATGCTCACCAATCCCAATACCTGCGGCCTGTTCGAGCCGGAGATCGTCGAGATCGCGAAGGCCCTGCACGATGCGGGCGCGTATTTCTATTGCGACGGGGCGAATTTCAACGCCATCGTCGGTAAGGCCCGCCCGGGCGATCTCGGCGTCGACGCCATGCATATCAACCTCCACAAGACCTTCTCGACGCCCCATGGTGGCGGTGGACCCGGCTCCGGCCCGGTCGTGCTGTCGCAGCGCCTCGCGCCGTTTGCGCCGGTGCCCTTCGTCACGCCGGGCGCGGACGGGCTCACCCTCGTGGAGCACGAGAAGGACGCGCACGAGAAGCCCTTCGGGCGCATCACCGCCTTCCATGGCCAGATGGGCATGTATGTGCGTGCGCTGGCCTACATGCTCTCGCACGGCTCCGACGGCATGAAGCAGGCCTCGGAAGATGCCGTGCTCAACGCCAACTACATCCGCGCCGGCCTGCGCGACCTGATGAGCCAGCCCTTCGGCGACAAGCCCTGCATGCACGAGGCTCTGTTCGACGACACCTGGCTCAAGGATAGCGGCGTCTCCACCCTCGATTTCGCCAAGGCGATGATCGACGAGGGCTATCATCCGATGACGATGTATTTCCCCCTCGTGGTGCATGGCGCCATGCTGGTGGAGCCGACCGAATCGGAATCGAAGGCCTCGCTCGATCTCTTCATCGCCTCCATGCGCGATCTCGCCCAGGCGGCGAAACGCGGCGAGACCGAGCGCTTCACCGGCGCGCCGTTCCACGCCCCGCGCCGACGCCTCGACGAGACCCGCGCAGCCCGCCAGCCGATCCTGAAATGGACACCGCCGGCACCGATGCAGGAAGCGGCGGAGTAATCCGCGCAGCAAAGACGACGATCACGGGTGAGCCGGCAACGGCCCGCCCGTTTTTTTTTCGGTGGGAATGCTCCGATTCTTTCATTCGGATCGACCGGTGCGCCGGTGATATTCCCGACGCGTGCCGTGAGAAACAGTGCCTCGATCGCGATCCGCAGGCGCGTTCGTTGATCAACGCACGCTTCCGAGCGCCCTCGTCTCTCGACAAGCCCTTGCGCGCCCTCTAAAACCCGCTCGTCGAAGAATTGCGGCGGGCGCACAGCAAGAGAGATCACCTTCCCATGAGCGGCGTGAACGAAATCCGGTCGGCGTTTTTGAACTATTTCGCCAAGCATGGGCACGAGATCGTGGCGTCGAGCCCGCTCGTGCCGCGCAACGATCCGACACTGATGTTCACCAATGCCGGAATGGTGCAGTTCAAGAACGTCTTCACCGGCGTCGAGCAGCGGCCCTATTCACGCGCGGTTACTTCGCAGAAATGCGTGCGCGCCGGCGGCAAGCACAACGATCTCGACAATGTCGGCTATACGGCGCGCCACCACACATTCTTCGAGATGCTGGGGAATTTCTCCTTCGGCGACTATTTCAAGCCGCTCGCCATCGAGCTCGCCTGGAATCTCGTGACGAAGGAATTCGGCCTGCCGGCGGAAAAGCTCCTCGTCACCGTCTATGCCGATGACGACGACGCGGCCGACCTGTGGAAGAAGATCGCCGGCCTGCCCGAATCGAAGATCATCCGCATCGCGTCCGACGACAATTTCTGGCGCATGGGCGATACCGGCCCCTGCGGCCCCTGCTCGGAGATCTTCTACGATCACGGCGACCACATCCCCGGCGGCCCGCCCGGCTCACCGGACGAGGACGGCGATCGCTTCATCGAGATCTGGAACCTCGTCTTCATGCAGTTCGAACAGCTGGAGAGCGGCGAGCAGATCGGCCTGCCGAAACCCTCGATCGATACCGGTATGGGGCTCGAGCGCATCTCCGCCGTGATCCAGGGCACGCACGACAATTACGCCACCGACATGATGCGCGGCCTCATCGGCCAGGTGGAGAATTTCACCAATGTCGATGCGGACGGGCCGCAATCGGCCTCGCACCGCGTCATCGCCGACCATCTGCGCGCCTGCTCCTTCCTCGTCGCCGATGGCGTGCTGCCCTCGAACGAGGGGCGCGGCTACGTGCTGCGCCGGATCATGCGCCGCGCCATGCGTCATGCCCAGCTGCTCGGCGCCCGCGACCCGCTGATGCACCGGCTCGTCCCCGCCCTCGTGCGCGAAATGGGCCAGGCCTTCCCCGAACTCGTGCGCGCCGAAGGCCTGATCGAGGAGACGCTTCTGCTCGAGGAACGGCGCTTCCGCAAGACGCTCGAGCGCGGCCTCGGACTGCTGGAGGAAGCCTCGCAGGGCCTCGGCTCCGGCGACAAGCTCCCCGGCGAGACCGCGTTCACGCTCTACGACACTTACGGCTTCCCCCTCGACCTGACCCAGGACGCCCTGCGCAATCGCGGCGTCGCGGTCGATCTCGCTGGCTTCGAGGCGGCGATGGAAGCCCAGCGCGAGCGCGCCCGCGCCGCTTGGGCCGGGTCCGGCGAAGCGGCGACGGAAACGGTCTGGTTCGGCGTGCGCGAGCGCGTCGGCGCCACCGATTTCCTCGGCTACGATACCGAGAAGGCGGAGGGCGTGGTGCGCGCGCTGCTGCGCCAGGGCGAGGAAGTCGATGCGCTGGCACCCGGCGAAAGCGGCCTCGTCGTCTTGAATCAGACCCCGTTCTACGGTGAATCGGGCGGCCAGGTCGGCGATACGGGAACGCTCTCGGCGCCCGGCATCCGCGCCCGCGTGACCCAGACCGAAAAGAAGCTCGGCGATCTCTTCGTGCATCACGTCACGATCGAGGAAGGCACGCTGCGCAGCGGCCAGCCGGTCGAGCTCGAAGTCGATCACGCCCGCCGCGGCGCCATCCGCGCCAACCATTCCGCGACGCATCTGCTGCACGAAGCGCTGCGGCTCGTGCTGGGCGATCACGTGGCGCAGAAGGGCTCCCTCGTCGCGCCCGAGCGGCTGCGCTTCGATATCAGCCACCCCAAGCCCGTGAGCGACGAAGAGCTCGCGCAGGTGGAGCGCATCACCAATGCGCTGGTGCTGCAGAACGCCCCCGTCACCACCAAGCTGATGGCAGTGGACGAGGCGATCGAATCCGGGGCACGCGCGCTGTTCGGCGAGAAATACGGCGACGAGGTGCGCGTCGTCTCCATGGGCACATATCCCGAGGAGATCGCCCCGGAGGGCGCGGCGAAGCCGTTCTCCATCGAACTCTGCGGCGGCACGCATGTGCGGCGCACCGGCGATATCGGCCTCGTCTCGATCGTCGCGGAGGGTGCCGTCTCAGCCGGCGTGCGGCGCATCGAGGCGCTGACCGGTGACGGCGCGCGCGATCACCTCACCCGCGAGAGCCGCAATCTGCGTACGATTGCCGGCCTGCTCAAGACCAGCGTCGAGGATGCGCCGACCCGGCTCGCCACCCTGCTCGAAGAGCGCCGCAAGCTCGAACGCGACCTCGCGGAAGCGCGCAAGAAGCTCGCGCTCGGCGGTGGCGGCGGTGACGGGGCGGCGGATGCGGTACGTGAGATCGCCGGCGTGAAATTCCTCGGCCGTAGCGTCACCGGCGTCGAGATGAAGGATCTCAAGAGCCTCGCCGACGACGCCAAGCGCAAGGTCGGCTCGGGAATCGTCGCCATCGTCGGCGTTTCGGAAGACGGCAAGGCCGGCATCGTGGTGGGCGTCACCAAGGATCTGACCGAGCGCTTCGACGCGGTCACGCTGGTGCGCGCCGGCTCCGCCGCGCTCGGCGGCAAGGGCGGCGGCGGGCGCCCCGACATGGCCCAGGCGGGCGGGCCCGACGGGGCGAAGGCCGATGCGGCGATCGAGGCGGTGGCGTCGGCCCTGGAGAGTTGATCTGATTGATTGGCGCATCATTTTTATCCGTCAGCCGGTGCCCACCTGACGGAATGATGCGCTCAGCCGAAGCGCGCGTAATCGATCGGCTGATGCCGGTCGAGGCTCTGCTCGGCGCGCGGCAGCGGGTATTTCAGACCGGTGGCGCAGTTGAACAGCATAACCCGGTCACCCCTGCCGATCCGCCCTTCGGCGAGCGAACGCTTGTAGGCGGCCCAGGTCGCGGCCCCTTCCGGGCAGAGCAGAAGACCCTCCGCCTGCGCGACTTCCGCGAGCCCCTCGGTGATCTCCCGGTCGGAAACCGCCATGGCGAAACCGCCGCTCTCGCGCACCGCGCGCAGGATCAGGAAATCGCCTACCGCCTGCGGCACGCGCACGCCCCAGGCGATGGTCTGCGCATCCTCCCAGCGCGGGGCGTGCTCCTCGCCCGCCTCGTAAGCCTTGACGATCGGCGCGCAGCCCTCGGCCTGAACCGCGATCATGCGCGGGCGCTTCGAGCCGATGAAGCCGATCTTCTCCAGTTCGTCGAAAGCCTTCCACATGCCGATCAGGCCGGTGCCGCCGCCGGTGGGATAGAAGATCACGTCGGGCACGTCCCAGCCGAGCTGCTCGGCGAGTTCGAGCCCCATGGTTTTCTTGCCCTCGATCCGGTAGGGCTCCTTCAGCGTCGAGAAATCGAACCAGCCCGTCGGCTCCTTGCCCTGGCCGACGATCTTGCCGCAATCGTCGATCAGCCCGTTGACGCGATAGACGTCGGCGCCCTGGATGGCGATCTCGGAAATGTTCACCTCCGGGGTATCCTCCGGGCAGAATACCGTGGTGCGGATACCCGCGCGCGTCGCATAAGCCGAGAGCGCGGCGCCGGCATTGCCGTTCGTGGGCATGGCGATATGGCGGATGCCGAAAGCCTTCGCCATGGAGACGGCCATGACGAGGCCGCGCGCCTTGAAGGAACCCGTGGGCAGCCGACCCTCGTCCTTGACCAGGATCTCGCCGCCGCCCAGCTGGTCCGACAGGCGCGGCAGCGGGATCAGCGGCGTGAAATTCTCACCCAGGCTCACGATATCCGCGTTTCGGCGCACGGGCAGCAATTCGCGATACCGCCACAGATCCTGCGGGCGCTCGGCAAGCGTGGCCTTGTCGAGCGCCTTGCGCACGCCGTCGAGATCGTAGCGCACGAGGAGCGGGCGCCCGACGCGCGAGAGATTATGCGGCGCATCCGCCGCGTAGACCTCGCCGGTCATGGCGCATTCGAGATGCGTCACGAAGGTGGGGCGCGCCTCGGTAAGATTGAGATCGTGGGGGATGCCCGTCGGCTGTGTCATGATCGGCTCCTTTGATCGCGCGCCATCATCGCCGCCGCCGCGATTGCGGTCCACAGGGCAAAGCGCCAGACGCTCCGGGAAAATTTTCGGGCGGCGTACCCGCGCAGCGCGAGCGGCGTCAGGATCAATCCGCCTCGATGCGCCTTCGTACCGCCTGCAGCAGCCGCGCTGCGCGCTCATCCTCGCAAAGGCGCGCGCCCTGGATCTGGTCGCGCAGGACTTGGTCCGCGCGTGGACCGAACCGCGAGCGGTAGCGCCCGGCGAGCGTCTCGATACGCGCAGGATCGGAGCGTTGCAATCCACGCTTGAGGGCACTACTGATGATAAGCGCGGCGGCACCCGGAAGGATTGCACCCAGAATCAGTGCTGCTACAACGGGAATCACGCAGAGGTCGGCCATTTCTGATGACTATAGTCTACAGATTGTCGCGACAAGTAAAATGTGACGTTGAATCTGTAGACCTTTGGTCCACAAACTGGCGCTTGCATTGGCCATGAGCCGCCTCAGACATATCCTCGGTCGCAATTTGAGGCTCGCCCGCAACCGCCTGAAATTGTCGCAGGAGGTGCTCGCCGGCGAGTCCGGGGTCGATCGCACCTATGTCTCGGGTATCGAGCGCGGCCTGCGCAATCCGTCGGTGGATCTGATCGAGAAGCTCGCCGGCGCGCTGGGCGTCACGGCGGCGGAGCTGGTCACGGATCCCGCCCCCGAGAGACTGCGCAAGAAGCCCGGCGAGCCCGGCGAGGAAGAGCCATCCGGGAAGAAGCCTCCGGCCTGACGCTGCGCACTCCCGCATCTTCCTGCGCCCGCCCCTTCCCTCCGGCGCCGCGACGGGCTAGATCAGTGATCATGATCCGCACAGAAGACCCTGCCCATCCCGCCCCCCTGAACCCGCTGGTGAAGCTGGCGCTGGAGATGGGGCCGCTGGTCATCTTCTTCATCGTGAACCAGCGCGGCGACATCTTCACCGCGACCGCCGTGTTCACGGTCGCGACGGTGATCGCGCTGTCGATCCATTATGTGCTGGTGCGCAAGCTGCCGGTGATGCCGCTGGTCTCGACGGTCGTCGTGGTCGTCTTCGGCGGGCTGACGCTGCTCTTGCAGGACGAGCTCTTCATCAAGCTCAAACCCACCATCGTGAACACCCTGTTCGGGATCGTGCTGCTGGTGGGTTTGTATTTCGGCAAGCCGCTTCTGACGGTCGTGCTCGATTCCGTGTTCAAGCTGACGGATGAGGGCTGGCACAAGCTCACCTTCCGCTGGGGTCTGTTCTTCTTTTTCCTCGCCGCGCTGAACGAGGTGGTCTGGCGCACGCAGACGACGGATTTCTGGGTGAGCTTCAAGGTCTTCGGCATCATGCCGATCACCATCGCCTTCGCGCTCGCGCAGACACCGCTGCTCATGCGTCACGAATTGCCGGAGGACGAGGAAGCGGAGGCTGCGGCGGATACGCCGGTCGAGTCCCGATCGGATGGCACCGCGCAGCATCAAGCGAAGCCGTCCGACGCATCTCCTGCGGCGTCTGCAGCGCGTAACGACACGTCCGCCTGAGGGCGATGCGTTCAGCTGTGAGAGGCGTTCAGCTGCGATAGGTCATGGCGTCGAGCTGCTGCAACTGCTTGCGGGCGGCATCGCGGCGGTCCTGCCAGGCTTCCATGTCGGCGCGGACCTCCTTCATCATCGCATCCGCGTTTTCCGGTGAGCCGGGGAGGCGTCGGGCGATGGCGCGCGAGGGGGATTCGTGATGACGCGGAAGCGCTTCTTCGAAAGCGAGGCCCCGTACAGCGATACCCATGGCCTCACGAAAATTCGCCTTGTCTTGCGCTATCTCATCGGTCGCTTCCTGCCGCCCCGGCCCCTGTGCCTGCGAGCCCGCCTGGGCGGCGAAACCGGAACTGGTCGCGAGAGAAGACATCATGCCGTCCGACATCACGGATCACCCTGCGATCGGGATTACTGACGATAGAGTTGCTGGATACCCTGCGGACGCTTGGAGAAGTCCTGGTTCTGCGCTTCGACCGAGGTATCGAGACCCCTGCGCTGCCCGGTATTGGCATTGATCGTCAAGCTGGTCTTCATCGATTCCTGGGTGTTGATGTTGTCGGCCGTGCGCATGGCAGACTGGAAGGCCTGATTCTGCGCCACGACGCTGGACAACTGATCCAGCATGGCTGCCGTGGTGTCGGTCGTCACCGAAGACGTATTGCCGATTCCGCTCGCCATGGCGCTCTCCCTCCATGCGTCGCCTGAATTTATGCGATTCATGGTTGCGCTACTGGCGCGGAGAGTCAACGAAGGATTACCCGCTGAGGCGGTTTACCCGATATCAAGGTTAACGGCGAGCACCGATCGCTCAGCCGCGATATGTGTTCGGCACCAGATTCTGGATCCGGTCGTAATCATTGCGGTAAAAACTCAGCTGATTATCGATCAGCGTCGATACGATTCTGTTGTTCTGGACTTGCTTCGAGGTCTCTTCCCTGTCGCTGAGATCGGACAACTTCATTGCGGTAGCCGCAGATTTTGCTGCGAGACTGAATTCATGAGCGTCACTCATCATATCGAAAGCTCCTGTCAATCCAGAACCGTCAAGCGGGACTTGCTGCAGGTTGTTGAATAAATTCATACCATACCCTCCTCGAAAAAAGGTGGCAGGCACCAAGATGCCCGCCACCCCTTCAAAACTCATGCATCAGGCCAGGTCGCCGAGGAAGTCAAGGGCGCCATCACGCGACTGCTGGCTGGCCTGCGTGCCGAACTCCATGGCATCCGTCAGCTGCTTGAACCCTTCCTTCATCGCACTGGCTTCGAGCGAGTTCTGGGTCGCAACGGTCATGGCCGCCATATCATTCTGATGGTTGGCCTGCATCATCGCAATCCGATCGGCGGACGCCTGGTTGCCATTCGCAATGATCTGACTGACATCAAAGCCGGACTCACCGACGCCAGTGGCGTTATTCAGAATGTCACCAATGCCGGTCCCGTTGGCGATGGAACCCAGGGTGGTCATAGCAAGATTACCAAGCATTTCTTTTCTCCTAAGATTGAGTGGAGTTAATGAACAATTCGTTTATAGATAGATGCCCAAAATAAGTCAAATACTTTTTATATATAAGTTTATATCATGATTTTTAATGAAAGAATAATTTTAATGAGTTTATCGCCTGTTAACCGCACAATGCAATCTTTGGGCGAGCGGCGCGGTGGCCCGGTGCCGGGATTCGAACCAGGTGAGCATCCGGCATGGCGGTGACTCTCAGACAGGCTCTGATAGGCGCGCTCGCCCTCGGCATGGCCTCCTTGCCGATCGGGCCGGCCCACGCATTCCTGCCGTTGAGCAAGCCGCAACCCGATGAATACGTCGATCCGTCGGGATCACGGCAGACCGCCTCCGTCGACCCGTCATACCTGCATGCCGGCATACCTGCCCTCGGTTTGCCGGATCCCGAGGCGCAGCATCACGACGCGCTTGCAATCGATATCCTGATCCATGTCAGCGAACGCCCGCTCGCCGATCTGCTCGGCGATCTCGCCCGCATTGCCGGATTGCGTCTGCGCCTCAACGACAGGTTCGACCGGGAGATCGTCAACCGCAGGCGCCTCGCCGGCACATTGGAGGAGATTCTCGACACGCTCGGTGCGGAGTTCAATCTTGTCTGGTTCGCCGAGCGCGGCCTCGTCGACATCGCGCGCGCCGACACGGCGACGGTGAAGACGTTCCAGATCGGGCGCACCAGCGACAGGCAGATCCGCGACGCGATCGCCCGTTTCGGTCTGATCAATGCGGATTTCGCCCTCGAGGTCGACGAATCCAACGGCCTGGCCCGCGTCTTCGCCCCGCCGCGCCTCTCCGCGCGCATCGAATCGATCATCGTGGGCCTGCGCCCACCGGCCGAGACCGACATGCCGGTCGAGGTGATCCGCTTCGGCCAGCGCGGTCGCCCCGGCGAATGACGGTGATGCGATGTTTGCCGCGCTGAAGAACCGCCTGAAGCCGCCGCCGGAGAATGCCGACGACCTGCCCGATGCCGAGCGCGTCGAGGCGGAACTGAATGCCGCGGCGCAGGCAGAAGGCGCGGCGCGGCACGCAGCCGGCCCGTTTCGCATGATCGTGACGGATCGGGGCGTGGCCTGTTTCGAGGATCGCTTCGATAGCGGCGACATCGTCGTCGGCGCCGATCCGGAATGCGACATTGTCATCACCGACATCGATGCGCCGGAAGTCCTCGTCATCCGGCTCGAGCGCATCGGTGCAGCCGGCATGATCACCCTCACCGCTTTGTGTCACGGCGTGATCGCGCGCGAGCGGGAATTGCCGGTGGGACGCCCGGTACGGTTTCCGGACCGGGCACGCTTCGCGATCGCCTCCGATTACGGTTTCGGCATCGAACTCATGCCCGAGCCGGAACCGCTCGTACGGACGCCGTCCGGGCCGGTGACGCTGCTCGTCGGAGCGCTGCTGCTCGCCCTCGCCGGCTGGCTGCTCGCGGCGCCGCTTCCCCGCCCGGTCGCCCCGGACCCGTCATCAGCCGTTCATGCACCGTCGCCGGAAGCCGCTCCGCAGGTAATGGTGCCGCAGATCGTCACCCCCGCAGACGAGGTCGCTCCTTCGCAGCAGGCGCTCCCGCAACTGCCCTCGCCCGATCCCTCGGTGCATGCGACGGAAGTCGCCACCGATGTTTCGCAAGAGCTGGTCGACCGCCTGCGCATGCGGCTGGTCGATGCCAATCTTGCACCACCTCTGATCGTTCGCGCCGAGGCCGAGGGCATACTCGTCAGCGGTTTGCTCAGCGCAGGTGAACGCGAGCGTGCCATCGACGTGATGCAGGCTTTCCGCGATGGCACTTCCGTCACGCTCATGATGGAAATCACGCTAGAGCCGAGGCCACCGCCTTTCTTTACGGCTGTGGCCCTGCGTCCGGAGACCTTCGCCATCGGCGCGGACGGACGGCGCTATGAGGAAGGCCAGAGTCTGCCCGATGGTGGGCGAATCGAAAAAATCGACGAGAACATGATTGTTGTTAACCGGGACGGACTACTCGAGCGTGTAAGCTATATCTGGTAGCGCACGCGAACCGGGGACAATTTTCGCGATGGGGCTGTTGAACCGCATAACCGCGGAGATGGCGAAGCGCCAGGACATGGTCTTCGCCTTCTTCTTCGTGCTGATCGTCGTGATGCTGGTCTTTCCGCTGCCGACCTGGCTGGTCGACGGCCTTCTGGCCTTCAATCTCACGATCTCGCTCGTGATCCTGATCACGGCGACCTATCTCAAGCATCCGCTGGACCTGGCATCCTTCCCCTCGATCATCCTGATCACCAGCATGTTGCGGGTCGCGATGTCGGTCGCGACGACGCGCCTGATCCTGGCCACGGGTGATGCGGGGCAGTTGATCATCGCCTTCGGCCAGTTCGTGATCGGCGGCAATCTCGTGGTCGGCCTCGTGATCTTCCTGATCATCGCCACGGTCCAGTTCATGGTGGTGACGAAGGGTGCCGAGCGCATCTCGGAAGTCTCGGCGCGCTTCACCCTGGACGCCTTGCCGGGCAAGCAGATGTCGATCGACAACGATGCGCGTAACGGCGACATCACCGCCGAAGAGGCACGCGACAAACGCCGTACCCTGCAGCTCGAAATGCAGTTCTACGGCGCGATGGACGGCGCCATGCGCTTCGTCAAGGGCGATGCCATCGCCGGTCTCATCATCGTCTTCATCAACCTCGTCGGCGGCATGACCATCGGCATGATGCAGCGCGGCCTCTCCGCCGGGGAAGCGGGCCAGCTCTACGTCTTGCTGTCGGTCGGCGACGGTCTGATTGCGCAGATTCCGGCCATGTTCATGGCGCTCGCCGCCGGCACGATCGTCACCCGCGTCACCACCGATGCCACGTCCAATCTCGGACAGGACATCACCAAGCAGGTCGGCGCGGAGCCCAAGGCGCTCGGCGTTTCCGGCGTCGTCGCGATCGGCATGGGCTTCACGCCGGGATTTCCGACCGTCGTCTTCCTGCTGATGGGCGGCACGTTGTGCTTCGTCGCCTGGCGCATGACACGGCCACCGCCGGACGCAGCCAAAGCAACGGATCAGGATGCGGCGAGCGCACCGCCTCCCGCAACGGGCGAGGGCGCGCCGTCGCCCGGGGATGCACCGCCTCCGGCCCTTCCGGAAGGGCCACCGGAAAACACCCCGATGGATCCGCTGAACGACAGCTCGCTACCGCTGCGTCCCGCACAGCACGGGGATATCATCGTGATCGGCGCCAATCCGGCCACACTTGCGCTGCTTTGCCCCGATGCAACCTATCGCCACATCGAAATGGAGAAAATGTTCTTCATGATGAATATGGGCTTTGCCGCACCGCCTATCGGGTTTGAGTACAAACACGACTTCGGCGATGGCGAATTCATACTCAGCATCGATGGTGTGCCGGTCTCGAAATGGGTCATCAAGCAGACCAATCCTCCGACACCCTATAGCGCGCAACAGGCGAGCGCCCTCGCTACCAAGATCGGCTCCATCCGGATGCAGCATGCCGCCACGCTCTTCGGCGTGCCCGAAGCCCAGCAATGGCTCGAGGAAATTCAGCCCGCGGTCGGGCGCATGGCCAACGACATCCAGCAATTGATGCCCCTGCTCAACATGGTCGAAACGCTGCGCCGCCTGCTCGCCGAACGGATCGGCCTCACGCCGCCACGGCTCGTCCTCGAAGGACTGGTGCAGGCCACACAGCGCGCCAAGGATCCCGACGGTTATGCGGAAGTGGTGCGCGGTTTCCTCCAGCGCCAGATCTGCCATGCGGTCGCCGACGACAAGAAGACCATCGCGGCGGTCGTACTCGGCCCCGATCTCGAGACGGGCTTTCGCCGCATGCTCAACCCCGATCCCAATGCCGGCCCGCCGCCGGGAAAGGAATTCATCGAGAAATTCATCACGTATCTGCGCGAAACCATGCCCAAGATCGGCGAAGAGGCCCCGAAAGCCATATTTCTCGTCCCCCCCGATATCCGCCGCAGCTTCATCAAGATCCTGCGTGACCACGACATTCACGTGCGCACCATCGGCTATAACGACATCGCCTCCGGCTATGAGGTGCGCACCGTGGCCGTGCTGACCTTCGAGAAGCAGGAGGCGGCCTGATCGGTCGCGATTTCTCGAAACGGCTTGCCAGATCGGCCTCGATTTCGTCATCCTCTGCGCGCAAGAGCGCGCAGACCGGCTCGCGATTCGGGGAGTTCGGACCAAGCGTGGATTCAGGGGTTCTTGATGCGTCTGTTCATTACCGTCGCGATCCTTTGCGCAGGTGCCGCCAGCGCAGCGCTCTTCTATACGGGAATGCAACGCTTCGGCGATCTGCCGCAGCCGGAGGCCGGCCCCTCCCTCACTGCGACCGAGGAGCCGGGGGGCGACCGTGACGCCATCGCCATGACCGGCTCGATCACCTCGGGAGCCCAGGCACAGGAGGCGGCCACGAACGCCACGAACGGCGAGAGCGGTCTCACCCTGCGCCGCAGCGGCGAGCGGATCCGCGTCAACGGCACGCTGCCTGATCTCGACATGGTCGACCAGTTTCGCGAGACAGCGCGCGAGCGCTTCCCGACGCTCGCCTTCGAATCCGGCCTGCGGGCCGATCCCGATCTCGACCCCGCCATCGTCGAGGCCGGAATAGCGGGCATGATCGCCCTGTCGCGCCTCGCGGAGGGAGAAGCGCGTATCGCCGACGGCATGATCGTCATCACCGGGGAAGCGCTCTATGCCCAGACGCAGGAAAGCCTGATGCGCGCCCTCGACGGGCGGGTGCCGGAAGGCTGGGACATGCAGCTCGACATCACCGAGCCTGCCCTGCCCGACGTACCCGACATCGCCATGTGCCAGGCCGAGATTTCCGAAAAGCTCGCCGCGGAACCGATCACCTTCGCCTCTGGCTCGACCAGCCTCGACGACGGCGCGTCCGCGCTGATGGATTCGCTCGCGATCCTCGTCGACGACTGCGCACCGGTCCCCGTCGAGATCGGCGGCCATACCGATTCGGACGGGCCGGCGGAGGCCAATCTGCGGCTGTCGCAGGAGCGCGCCGATTCGGTACGCGACGCGCTGATCGAGCGCGGGATCGACGCAGCCCGCCTCACCGCCGTCGGCTACGGCGAGGCGGAGCCGCTGGTGCCCAACGATACCGAAGAGAACAAGGCCCGCAATCGCCGCATCGAGCTGCTTCTCATCGAATGAGCACCGAGCGTCAGTTCCCGATTTCAGCGGCGATCAGCGCCCGCAATTCCTGCGACGACATCACGTTGCAGTAGATGTTGTTGATGATTTCGAGCTCGCGATGGTGCAGCGCGTCCGTCCCCGCCGCGCAGCAATCCTCCACCACCACGACGTGAAAGCTCTCATCCGCGAGCGAGCGCACGGTGGAGGAGACGCATTGATCGGTGAAGACGCCAACGCAGATCACCGTACGGATTCCCATATTGTCGAGCAGGAGCCGCAGATTGGTCCCGGTCACCGCCGAATCGGTGGTCTTGGTGACGACGATTTCGTCCTCGCGGGGCACCAGCTCGGGAACGATCTGCGACGGCGTGTCGCGATGCGGCAGGAGGATGTTGTTCCAGCCCGGCAGTTTCTGGCTCAGCGAGCGGTCGCGCCCGTCGCGCTTGAGGGCGGCGATGCGGGCGAACATGCATTCGATGCCCAGATCCCGGCAATGCGCCAGAAGCGCGCCGATATTGGGCACGAGCACGTTCTCGAAACGCTCGTGAAACGGCGTCCAGGCATCGTAGCGCGCGCGTTCGCGGGTCGAGAGCGTCTGCGGATCCGGCCTGTCGCGATAGGTGTTCTGCACATCGATGACGAGCAGCGCCGTCGTCGCCGGATCGAGCGGCGGGGCGACGGGTTCCGGCGCATCCGCGTAGTAGAACGAGCGATAGGCGGTCTTCCAGGATTGCGGATTGTCGTCCCTGCTCATGCCGGCTCCATCTCTGACGGGTCTGACGGTCGAGCCTGTCACGCCGGCGCGCGCGATGCAAACCGGTTCAGGCCCGCCCGGCGATGCGCTTGATCAGTTCCGAGAAGGCCTGCGCGATGAGCAGGGTGAAGCCGGTCACGATCACGAGCCGGATCGGCCAGAGCGGCAGGCCGCCCAGATTGGGCGAGGTCTCGCCGCTCAGGAACGCCCGCCAGAACCACGGTACCGCGAGCCACAGATGCAGGATGCAGAAGGGGATCAGCATCGCGAGGTGCCCGATGATGTCGAGCCGGCGACGATAGGCGGGTGGCGCGCGCGAGATCAGGATGTCGATGCGCACATGCTTGTCGAGCCGCAATGTCCAGCCCGCACCCAGCATCACGATCGCTGCGAAGAACAGCCATTGCGATTCGTACCAGGCATTCGACGATACCGCGAACAGCCGCCGCGACAGGGCGAGACCGGCCGCGACGAGAATGGCGGCGAGCACGAGCCACGAGGCAGCGCGCCCGATGAAGGCGTTCACCCGGTCGATCGTCGCGGAAAAGCCGAGCAACAGCCGCATCCGCCTTCCTCCCACCAACAAACCCCGGCATTGCGCTGTGCGCCCGCCGGAGCGCGTCGACGGGTTATCGGAGAAATCCGGGGGGGGAGCAAGGGCAAGTGAGCCAAGCGCGAGCGGGGCGAGCCGAGGCGGGCGAAAGACGCCCATGATGCCGGCTGGCTCATGCCGATGCGATTGTATACACAAAGGCCCGGCGGACCGTGTCCGCGATGGAAATGCTGCGATGGACGAGGGATGGCGGACCGGCGACATGGGTGACACCTGCATGGACAGGGAGGCGGGCCGATGACGCAGCTCGTCGTCTTCGACGTCGACGGGACGCTCGTCGACAGCCAGGACGTGATCGTCGAGGCCCAACGGCGGACCTTCGAGGCGCACGGCCTCGCGGTGCCGGACCGGGCGCGGGCGCTCTCGATCGTCGGCCTGTCCCTTCCGGAAGCCTTCACGGTGCTGGCCGGACCGCAGGCCCCGGTCGACGAACTCGTCGCGACCTACAAGCGCGTGTTTCGCGACATGCGGCTGGAAGCCGCGTTCACCGAACCGCTCTATCCCGGCGTCGCGGCGATGTTCGACACGCTGGCCACACGTCCCGAAATCACCCTCGCCATCGCCACGGGAAAGAGCCGGCGCGGGGTCGATCACATGCTCGAGCGCCATGGTCTCGTCGGGCGCTTCGCCACGATCCAGACCGCCGACGACGCACCCTCGAAGCCTCATCCCGGCATGCTCCTGCAGGCGATGGAGGCGACCGGGGCGCATCCTGAAAGGACGGTCATGGTGGGCGATTCCACCTACGACATGCGCATGAGCCGCGCCGCCGGCGTCACGGCGCTCGGCGTCGCCTGGGGCTACCACGCTCCCGCGCTTCTGCGCGAGGCGGGGGCCGTCGCGATCCTGCCCGAGATCGGCGCGCTCATGGATTACCTCGCCTTGCGCGGCGATAATGCCGGCATTGCGGCGCCGGCGACACCCTGACCGCGACGGGTCGCTTCTCACCGCAGCAGGGAACCTTCTTCCCGGTCGCCGCGCGGGCCTTGCAGGCTCTGCCGGCCCCGCCTATATCCGGCGCAGCCGGGAAGGAAGGCATCGGTTAGCGCGACGGTTCTTGCGAACCGAGGGTCCCCTTCCCATCTGAACGACAGTCAAAGTGGCATAAACCAGCCATGGGCCGGATCGCTTCGGGATCCGGCGGTCTGCTTGAAAGTGAGGGATCCCGCCATGGGTAAAGTCATCGGTATCGATCTCGGTACGACCAATTCCTGCGTCGCCGTCATGGACGGCCCGAACGGCAAGGTCATCGAGAATTCGGAAGGCGCGCGCACGACGCCCTCCATCGTCGCATTCACGGATGAGGGCGAGCGCCTCGTCGGCCAGCCGGCCAAGCGCCAGGCGGTCACGAATCCCGAGCGCACCTTCTTCGCCATCAAGCGCCTGATCGGGCGCACCTTCGCCGATCCCATGACCAAGAAGGACATGGATCTGGTCCCGTATAAAATCGTCAAGGCCGATAACGGCGATGCCTGGGTCGAGGCCGACGGCAAGTCCTACTCGCCCTCTCAGATCTCCGCCTTCACCCTCCAGAAGATGAAGGAGACGGCCGAGGCGCATCTCGGTTCGGAAGTCACCCAGGCGGTGATCACCGTGCCGGCCTATTTCAACGACGCCCAGCGTCAGGCCACCAAGGATGCCGGCAAGATCGCGGGCCTCGAGGTTCTGCGCATCATCAACGAGCCGACCGCGGCCGCGCTCGCCTACGGGCTCGACAAGAAGGGCTCGGGCACGATCGCCGTCTACGATCTGGGTGGCGGCACCTTCGACGTCTCGATCCTCGAGATCGGCGACGGCGTGTTCGAGGTGAAGTCGACCAACGGCGACACCTTCCTCGGCGGTGAGGATTTCGACATGCGCCTCGTCGAGTATCTCGCCGACGAGTTCAAGAAGGAGCAGGGCATCGACCTGAAGAAGGACAAGCTCGCCCTCCAGCGCCTCAAGGAGGCCGCCGAGAAGGCGAAGATCGAGCTGTCCTCGACCACTCAGACCGAGGTCAACCTGCCCTACATCACCGCGGATGCTTCCGGGCCCAAGCACATGGCCATGAAGATCTCGCGGGCCAAGTTCGAGAGCCTCGTCGAGGATCTGGTCAAGCGCACGATCGATCCCTGTCAGAAGGCGCTCAAGGATGCGGGCATCTCGGCGGCGGAGATCGACGAGGTGGTGCTGGTCGGCGGCATGACGCGCATGCCCAAGATCCAGGAAGTGGTGAAGTCCTTCTTCGGCAAGGAGCCGCACAAGGGCGTCAATCCCGACGAGGTCGTCGCCATCGGCGCCGCCGTCCAGGCGGGCGTGCTGCAAGGTGACGTCAAGGACGTGCTCCTGCTCGACGTGACGCCGCTCTCGCTCGGCATCGAGACCCTCGGCGGTGTCTTCACCCGCCTGATCGACCGCAACACCACCATCCCGACGAAGAAGAGCCAGACCTTCTCGACGGCGGAGGACAACCAGAACGCCGTCACCATCCGGGTCTTCCAGGGTGAGCGCGAAATGGCAGCCGACAACAAGCTGCTCGGCCAGTTCGATCTCGTCGGCATTCCGCCCGCACCGCGTGGCGTGCCCCAGATCGAGGTCGCCTTCGACATCGACGCCAACGGCATCGTCAACGTCCAGGCCAAGGACAAGGCGACCGGCAAGGAGCACGCGATCCGCATCCAGGCCTCGGGCGGTCTCACCGACGACGAGATCGACAAGATGGTCAAGGATGCCGAATCGCATGCCGAGGACGACAAGAAGCGGCGCGAACTGGTCGAGGCCCGCAACAACGGCGAAGCCCTGATCCATTCGACCGAGAAGTCGCTCTCGGAATTCGGCGAGAAGATCGGCGAAAGCGAGCGCGAGGGCATCACCACCGCGATCGACGCCCTCAGGGAGGCGATCGCCGGCGAGGATGTCGAGACCATCAAGTCGCGCACCAACGATCTGATGCAGGCCTCGATGAAGCTCGGTGAGGCGATGTACCAGGCTTCGCAGGACGGCGACGGCGCCGATGCCGGCGAATCCGCCGAAGACGAGACCAAGGCGAAGGCCGACGAGGACGTCATCGACGCCGATTTCGAGGAAGTCGAAGACAACGACGACAAGAAGAAGAGCGCCTGATACGCGCTCGGCAAGAGGGCGCGGATCACGGGATCCGCGCCCTTTTCATGCAAAGCGCTTCTTTTGCGCCGGTCGGGTGCCCGTCGGCGAAAAAAGATGCTAGCGCTGAACAACGATCCGGAGCGCGACCGGCCGGGTGAGGCCGCGAGAAGCGCTCCAGTTGACCCTCGTTCTTTCTCCGTCGCGATGGCGCCCATCGGCGCCATCGTCCCGGGAGGGGGCGCAACGCCCGGGAATGCATGTCGAAACGCGATTACTACGAAATTCTCGGCGTCGACCGGAACGCCGACGAGAAGGCCCTCAAGAGCGCCTTTCGCAAGCTCGCCATGAA
>JBJHBI010000058.1:0-24642 GCA_050485405.1 Salinarimonadaceae bacterium | reverse complement strand
TTCACTCCGCCGCTGCGGGCTCGTCATGGCTGTTTCCTTCCGCTACTGCCAATTGACCATACGTCGGCGCGTTGACACGGCCCGACGCCCTCGTCATGTATACGCGCGCTCGCGTGCCGTGGTCACGCCCCTGCGGCGACGCGTACACGTATTCCTGCGTCGATCTCACGGCGCTGCGCCGCCAACTTGTTGCGAGGCTTTCGACATGCCACGGCTGGTCATGAAATTCGGCGGCACCTCCGTCGCCGATCTGGAACGAATCCGCAATGTCGCGCGCCACGTCAAGCGCGAGGTCGATGCGGGCTACCAGGTCGCGGTCGTCGTCTCGGCCATGGCGGGCAAGACCAACGAGCTCGTCGGCTGGTGCCGCGAGGCCTCGATCATCCACGATGCGCGCGAATACGACGCCGTGGTCGCCTCGGGCGAACAGGTGACCTCTGGGCTGCTCGCCATCACCCTCCAGAGCATGGGCATTCCCGCGCGCTCCTGGCAGGGCTGGCAGATCCCGATCCAGACATCGGGTGCGCACGGCTCCGCGCGGATCGAGGCGATCGACGGCACGCGCATTGCGAAACATTTCGAGGAGCGCAACGAGGTCGCCGTCATCGCCGGTTTCCAGGGCGTACATGCGCCGACGGGCCGGATCACGACGCTGGGGCGCGGCGGTTCCGATACCAGCGCCGTGGCCCTCGCCGGCGCCCTTGGCGCGGAGCGCTGCGACATCTATACCGATGTGGACGGCGTCTACACGACGGATCCGCGCATCGTGCCCAAAGCCAGCCGGCTCGACCGGATCTCCTACGAGGAGATGCTGGAAATGGCGAGCCTCGGGGCGAAGGTGCTGCAGGTGCGTTCGGTCGAGGTGGCGATGGTCCACAATGTGCCGACCTATGTGCGTTCGAGTTTCGATGATCCCGCGGCTCCCAATCCCGGGACCCTGATTTGCGGCGAGGAGGAAATCGTGGAACAGCAGACCGTCACCGGCATCGCCTATTCCCGGGACGAAGCGCAGATCACCCTGCGCCGTGTCGCCGACAAGCCGGGCGTGGCCGCCTCGATCTTCGTGCCGCTGGCCGAGGCCAACATCAACGTGGACATGATCATCCAGGTCGTCTCGCGCGATTCGGCGACGACGGACATCACCTTCACGGTTCCCGCCGGCGATTACGAGCGCGCCAAGGGCCTGCTCGAAGATCACAGGGACGCGATCGAATACGAATCGCTCCAGGGCGAGACCGCCGTGGTGAAAGTCTCGGCCATCGGTGTGGGCATGCGCTCCCATGCCGGCGTCGCGGCGAAAGCCTTCAAGGCCTTGTCCGACAAGGGAATCAACATCCGCGCCATCACCACATCGGAGATCAAGTTCTCCGTCCTGATCGAGGAAGCCTATACCGAGCTCGCGGTACGCACGCTTCATTCGCTCTACGGACTCGACAAAGCCTGACGGTTTCGGCCACCCTTGCAACCCGGACGCGGCATGACGCCGCGATCGCCGCTCCCAGGCGGGGCGGGACCAGCGAACAGGCACCGAGATGAGAAACCCATCCGGCGGTCCGCGTGTATTGCTTCGACGGCTTCGCGAGATCATGGCGGAGCCGATCAGCGCGCAGGATCGTCTCGACAGGATCGTCGTCCTGATCGCGGCCAACATGGTCGCGGAGGTGTGTTCCGTCTACGTGCTGCGCGCCGACGGCACGCTCGAACTCTATGCCACCGAGGGCCTCAACCGCGAGGCGGTCCACCTCACCACGATGCGCGCCGGCGAAGGTCTCGTCGGCCAAATCGCGGATGCGGCCCAGCCGCTCGCCCTCACCGACGCCCAGACCCACCCCGCCTTCTCCTACAAGCCCGAGACGGGCGAGGAGATCTATCACGGCTTCCTCGGCGTTCCGATCCTGCGCGCGGGCAACACGCTCGGCGTGCTGGTCGTGCAGAACCGCGCCCATCGCACCTATAGCGAGGAGGAGATCGAGGCCGCCCAGACCACCGCCATGGTCGTGGCCGAGATGATCGCCTCGGGCGAATTGCAGGCGATCGCGCAGGAAGGCGCGGATATCGCGCTGACCAAGCCGCTCTATCTGCAGGGTGTCGCCCTCGCCGAGGGTGTCGGCCTCGGCCACGTGGTGCTGCACGAGCCCCGCGTGGTCGTGAAGAACCTCATCGCCGAGAATGTCGACGAGGAGGTCGAGCGGCTCGAAGCGGCGATCAAGAAGGTGCGCGCTTCCATCGACGAACTGATCGAGCGTGGCGACGTGGCCGATCACGGCGAGCATCGCGAGGTACTCGAGACCTTCCGCATGTTCGCCCATGACCAGGGCTGGCTGCGGCGCATGCGCGAGGCGGTGATGACCGGCCTCACCGCCGAGGCCGCCGTCGAGCGCGTGCAATCGGACAACCGCGCGCGGATGATGCGCCAGACCGATCCCTATCTGCGCGAACGGCTGCACGATCTCGACGATCTCGCCAACCGGCTGCTGCATCAGCTCGTCGGACGCGATTTCGTCACGGATTCCGCCGATCTGCCCGACAATGCGATCATCGTCGCCCGTTCGATGGGACCTGCGGCGCTGCTCGATTACGACCGTGCGCGCCTGCGCGGCATCGTGCTCGAGGAGGGCGGCCCGGCGAGCCACGTCGCCATCGTCGCGCGCGCGCTCGGGATTCCCGCCGTCGGGCGGGTCGAGAACGCCACCGCCCTCGTCGAGCCCGGCGACGCCATCATCTCCGACGGTGTGGCGGGCGAGGTGCAGATCAGGCCGCGCCCGGATGTCGAGGCGGCCTATGCCGAGAAGGCGCGGCTGCGTGCCAAGCGCCAGGAGCAATATCGCGCGCTGCGCGACGTGGCACCGGTCACGCAGGACGGGATCGCGATCAATCTCCAGCTCAATGCCGGTCTGCTCGCCGATCTGCCGCATCTGGAGGAGACCGGGGCGCACGGAATCGGGCTGTTTCGCACCGAGATCCAGTTCATGGTCGCCCAGCGCATGCCCTCGACCAGCGAACAGCAGAAGCTCTATCGCTCCGTCCTCGACGCCGTCGCCGACGCCCCCGTCGTCTTCCGCACGCTCGATATCGGGGGCGACAAGATCCTGCCCTACATGTCCGCGATCGAGGAGGAGAACCCCGCGCTCGGCTGGCGCGCCATCCGCATCGGCCTCGATCGCCCCGGCCTCCTGCGCAGCCAGGTGCGAGCCCTCCTCAAGGCGGGATCGGGGCGCGACATCGCGATCATGCTGCCGATGGTCGCCACGGTCGAAGAATTCTCCCGGGGCCGCGAGATCGTCGCGCGCGAGATCGCTTATCTGCGCCGCCACGGCCACGCCATGCCCACCGACATCGCCATCGGCGTGATGATCGAGGTGCCTTCGCTGCTCTTCCAGATCAACGAGATCTGCGCCATGGCCGATTTCGTCTCGGTCGGCTCGAACGATCTGCTGCAATTCCTCTTCGCCGCCGATCGCGAGAACCGGCAGGTGGCCCAGCGCTACGACCCGCTCGGCGTGTCCTCCCTGCGCGCCCTGCGCATGATCGCCGATGCGGCGCACGAGGGCGGTTGCCGCCTCTCGGTCTGTGGCGAGATCGCCGGGCGCCCGCTCGAGGCGATGGCGCTGCTCGGGCTCGGCTTCCGCACCCTTTCGATGGCCCCGTCCTCGATCGGGCCGGTCAAGGCCATGCTGCTCGCCCTCGAGGCCGAGGAGGTCGGAGCCCTGATCCGCGAGAAGCTCAACGATCCCGATATCGGCCCGACCCTGCGCGGCACGCTCGCCCAGTTCGCGGAACGACGGAAGATCCCGGTCTGAGCCGCCCCTTTCCGAAGCGGCGAGGATGCAGCGTCGATATCGGAGAGGATGATAGTCGCGCCCGGACTTGGAATTTAATTCCTAATTGCATCCGATTTTCGTAATTTGATTTCGCCAGATCGGGAAATGTGGTTTACTGCGCTCTCGCGATACAGTCTCGGGGGAGAGCACCATGCCCGACGAGCAAGCGACACCCGATTTTCGTGAACTGACCGAGGGCGGCCGAAAGGTCTGGTCCAGCGGCGACTTCAACGAGATCGCACGCCAGACGATGATGATTGCCGAGGACGTCTGCCGCGCAGCCGATCCGAGACCGGGCCAGGCCGTCCTCGACGTGGCCTGCGGCAGTGGCAATCTGGCCCTGGTCGCGGCGCGGCGCTACAGCGTCGTTTCCGGGATCGACATCGCGGCGAATCTCGTCGAGCGGTCCAGATCCCGGGCGGAGGCGGACGGGCTCGAGGTCGATTTCAGGGTCGGGGACGCGCAGGACCTGCCCTATCCGGACGCGCAATTCGACATCGTCACTTCCGCATTCGGGGCGATGTTCGCACCGGATCAGAAGAAGACCGCCGACGAACTGGCGCGGGTCTGCCGGCCCGGGGGAAAGATCGTGCTGGCGAACTGGATGCCCGAAGCCTTCGGCGGCGACTTCTTCGGCGCACATGCCAGACATGCCCCGCCACCCCCCGGCGCGGCTTCACCATTGCGCTGGGGCTCCGAAGCGGGAATTCACGAATTGCTGGGCGAGCACAGCCGGGAAATCAGCTTCGAGCGGCGGGCGGGATATGCCTATTATCGCTCCGTCGAGCACGCGCTAGATCTGTTTCAGCGCTATTTCGGACCGACGATCCGGGCGCTCGGGATCGTGCGGGAAGACGGCGCGGACGCGCTGCGGCGCGATCTCGCAGCCGTGTTCGAGAAGCACAACACCGCCGATGACGGCACCGTGGTGATGCGCACCGACTATCTCCAGACGACCGCAATACGCGCCTGACGCATCATGCCGTCAGGTGGGTACCGGCGGATCGCTCACAGCCCCAATGCCCGCGCGAGCGCGATCGCGACGAGGCCGGCTGCGATGGCGGCGACTTCCATGCGCGTGACGACCATCACGCCGATTGCAGCCGCGATCCCGATGAAGGCCGGGGAACCGGCCTGGGCGGCGATGGGCAGGATCGTGGCGATGACGATCGAACCGGGCAGCGCCCGCAGGGCGCGCGCGAGGCGCGGCCCGATCGAGATCCGGTTCATGAAGATCACGCCGGAGGCGCGGCACAGATAGGTCACCCCGGCCATCGCGACGAGGGCGAGGAGGGTGCCATAGGGCGTGGCGAGCGTGATCTCAGGCATCGCCGATCAAAGCCCCCGCGAAAGCGCCTGCCAGCGCGCCGATGATGATGAAGGCGTAGCCGGGGATCAGCGCCTGGGCGATCAGCGCGGCGCCACCCGCCACCGCCCAGGGGATCGCCGGGCGAAACCCTTTCCACATCGGCACCAGCATGGCGGCGAAGAAGATCGGCATGACGAGATCGAGACCGAATCGCTCGGGATCGGGCACCACCGCGCCGGCGAGATAGCCCGGCAGCGTCGCCGCGAGCCAGCCGCACCACAGCGCGATCCCGGCGCCGAGCACGACCCCCAGATCACGCCCGCCCTCCCCGTGATAGCGCATCCCGATCAGCCAGTTGGCATCGGCGAGGACGAAGGTCACGGCGGCGACCTGACCACGACTCGCACCCGCCATATAGGGCTGGATCGCCGCACCCATCAGGATCATGCGCGCATTCACCGTCGCCACCAGCACGGTGACGACGAGGAGGCCGGTCAGCGTCCAGGGATCCTGCCAGACTTCGAGCGCCACCATCTGCGAGGCGCCGGCGAAGACCGTCGCGGAGAACGCCATGGTCTGCCACAATTCCAGCCCCTTCTGCGCCGCCGCCGCACCGAAAGCGGAAGCAAAGACCATCGCGCCGGGCAGGAGCGGCAATGCGAGCCGCGCGCCGAGGCGGATACCGGCGAGGGTGAAGGCTGGACGATAGGGGCACGACATGGTCAGCGGGGCGATCCGGGTTGTCGAAGCGAAGCGCTGCCTGAACGGCAGTGCCTTACGTTCACCGGCTTGCCCGATCGGATGCGCCGGGGCAAGCCCTGCCATTCGCGGGGCTGCCATCTCCTGCGCGCATCCGGGATCCGCGCAACGCGCTGCACAACACGCTTTCCCGCGCTCCGGCAAGGGGCTACACAAGCCTGATGACCACCGCCCCGCCATCCGTCCCCACAGGTTTCCGGCTCAGCGCCGACACGCTCGCCATGACGGCGACGCTCGCCATGCTGACCTCGCTCGGGCCGCTCTCGACCGACATGTATCTGCCCGCGCTACCGGCCATCGCCGAGGGTCTGGGGACGACGATCGCGGGCGCGCAGCTGACGCTTTCCGCCTTCCTGCTCGGCTTCGCCTGCGGGCAGTTTCTCTACGGACCGGTCTCCGACCGGATCGGACGCAGGCCCGTGCTGGCCTTCGGGCTAGGGCTTTTCCTGATTGCGACTCTGGCCTGCATCGTCGCGCCGAATATCGAGACGCTGACCATCGCCCGCTTCGTCCAGGCGGTGGGCGCTTCCGCCCCGATCGTTCTCGCCCGGGCCATCGTGCGCGATCTCTATGAAGGGCCGCGTGCGGGGCGGGAATTGTCGCGGATGGGGACGATCATGGGGCTCGTCCCGGCGATCGCCCCGGTGCTCGGTGGTGTGATCCACGTCGCCTTCGGCTGGCGCGCGGTCTTCGTCGCGATCCTCGTCGCCGGCATCGTGCTCACCATCGTAGTCGTGCGCCACCTCCCCGAGACGCTGCGCAGCCGCGAGAGCGCGCCGCTCTCACTCAAGGCGATTCTCGCCGGTTTCGGCGTGCTTTTGCGCCATCCGACCTACCGGGTATATGTGGGGCTCTCGGCGCTGACCTATTGCGGGCTCTTCGCCTTCATCTCGGGGTCGAGCTTCGTGCTGCAGGGCGTCTACGGCCTCTCGGAACTCGCCTACGGCTTCTCCTTCGGGTTCGTGGTGATCGGCTATATCGGCGGCACGCTGATCGCCCAGAGGGTGGTGGGAACGCGCGGGCTCGACGGCACGATCGGCCTCGGCGTCGCCTGCCTCGCCGGGGGCGGCGTAGCCATGCTCGCATTGTCGCTGATCGGAACCGGCTCGGCGCTGGAAGTGGTCCTGCCGATGACGCTCTACGGTGTCGGGGTCGGCCTGACCATGCCGCAATGTATGGCGAGCGCGCTCACCCCCTTCCCCGAACGTGCAGGTGCCGCCTCTTCGCTGCTCGGCATCATCCAGATGGGCCTCGCCGCCTTCGTCGGGATCGGGCTGGGCGCGGCGTTGATCTACGCCGACATCGCCATGGCGGCGGCGCTCGCGGGGCTGGGATTGCTGGCCCTCGTTCTTTTTGCGACGACACGGGCCGTGCGCCGCGAGGCCTGAGCGCGGAGTTTACTTCTCCGCGAGATAGCCGATCGGCTCGGGGCGTTTGCGGCCGAGCCAGAGGAAGAGCAGGCCGAGGACGAAGGCGATGAGCGCGGCCGGCCAGAGCAGCACGGTCAGGAGCACCGGATCCCACAGGGCGGGATGGATATGGCGGGTCACCGCCGGCTCCAGCATCGGGAAATAGCCGGGCATCAGCTGAAACAGGATCTGCCCCAACGGCGCAAAGACGATCTCGCCGGCGGCGATGGAGCGCGCGCCATCGACCACGAAACCGACGAAGCCGGCGGCGATCAGGAGGAAACCGGTGAGACGCAGGATGAAACGAAACATATATCGACTATTTCGCGTCCAATCGCGCATGTCCAGCGGGCGAGGGCGCGAAACCCGTCATGACGCGATGCGAAAACCGCCGCTCACGCGATCGTGAACGGCGGTTCGTGATGGCCTCGACCAACGCGCTGCGTCAGTCGCCATGGCCGTAATGCTCGACGAGATAATCGAGTACCACGTCGTAGAGATCATCCGGCAAAGGCGCCATGCCGTGCTCGTCGACCATCCATTCGAGCACCTCGTCCCAGACCCGCCGGGAGAAATCCGAGCGCCGGACGATGGCGAGCGAATGGCAGCCCTGGCAGGAATAATAGACGATGTCCTGCCCCTCACCCGGAGGCAGACCACCGAAATCTTCGTCGGCCTTCACGGGATTGGAGGCGAGAGCGAAAAGGAGCGCCGCCGTGGCGGCGCCCGGGATCCCGAAACGGATCTTCTTCATTGACGGCTCCAATCAGACCGCGATCACGGCGATGCGGTGGCTGGCATTGTTGAGATAGCCACGCGGGTTCCAGCCCGGCACGACCATCGGCTGGGAACGTCCCTTCTGATCGGTCGCGCGTGCCCAGACCTCGTAATAGCCCACGCTCGGCGCCTTCACATTGGCCCGCCAGCGCTGCCACGAATAACGGTTGGGCGCATTCGAGAGCTCCGCCCGCTGCCATGTGGCGCCGTAATCGATCGAGACCTCCATGTCGGTCACCCAGTCGTCACCGGCCCAGGCCTGACCGCGCACCTCGAAATAGCGCCCGGCGGGCACTTCCGCCATGGTCTCGGGGAAGCTGATGACCGATTTCACCGGCATGGAGCCCATCACCATCATGTCCTCGTGCGGAACCTCGTCGCCGGGAGCGACGGGTGTGCGCGGCATGCGATAGGACAGGCCGGTCATGCCCGGGCCGTCATGCTCCTTGTCGCGCACCCAGATCCGGGTCAGCCATTTCTGGGAGACCGAGCCGGCCCAGCCGGGGGCGACGATGCGCACCGGGTAGCCGTGGGCTGCCGGGATGTCCTCGCCGTTCATCTTGAAGGCGACGATGGTGTGGGGGTCCATCATCTTGTCGATCGGGCCGCCGCGCGAGATCGCCGGGCGATCGGGGTCGCCGGAGAGATGCTCGTCATAGGAATAGTGCCCGGTATAGACCGCGCTCTGTTTCAGCCCGGCCTTGCGCAGGATGTCGGAGAGGCGCACGCCCGTCCATTCCGCATTGCCGATGGCGCCGACGGCCCATTGGTTGCCGCGCGGCGAGGGGTTGAAGCCCGCGCGCCCGTTGCCGCCGCATTCCAGCTGCAGCGCCAGCGTCACATGCTCGAAATCGTTGACGAGATCGTCGTAGGTGAGCTCCATCTCGCTCTCGACCTCGCCGTCGATCTTCAGGCTCCAGTCGGAGAGCGCGATCTTGTCGGGCAGGGTGCCGTTGTTGCGCACGAAAAACTTGTCCGCCGGCGTGATGTCGTCGTCGAGCATATGCGCCGGCGTCTCGATATTGACCGGGCGATCGTTGCGCACGATCAGGTCCCCGTCCTTGCCCTCGAGCTCGAAATCATCGATCGAATCGGCGAGCGCCGCCGGAATCATCCCGGCCGGCATGTTCTGGCTGAAGGGAATGCTGGTCCCGACCGCCGCGCCCATCGCGGCGAGCCCGGCGCCTTTCAAAAAGCCCCGGCGGTTCGAATTCGGTACGCGTCCGAAGACGACCGCATCCGCGCGTTCGGGATCCTGCTCGTAGAGTTCGCAGATTCCCCGTTCTTTCTTGTTTGTCATGAAATTTCCTCCGCTCACATAACTGAAGGTTGTTATGTTTGCTTCCAAGTATGCGACATATTCGCATTAACGAATATACTGTAGCGACGCGAATCGTTGGTGCCTACCCGCAAAATCGATCGAACCAAAAGAAATATTGCTGCGATGCGTCAAACATCGCAGCAATTATTTGGAAAAACCAAGTAGTTTTTGACTTTATTTAAAGTGACGTCATTCGGCCGGAGCACGCACAGGTTGCCCGGAAATCGCCTCATGCTCCTCGCGATCGGCAAATTCCTGCTCGAGCGCCCGTGCATAGGCGAGTTCCTTCTCCAGCCGCTGCTGCTCTGCAGCACGGGGTTTGGAGAACCGCGCGAGCATGGCGTAGGCCACGGGCGTCAGGAACAGCGTGAAGAGCACCGAGAGGATGAGCCCCCCGACGACGACATAGCCGAGCGCCTGGCGCGCCTCCGCACCCGCCCCCTCCGACAGGATCAGCGGAACGCCGCCGAGCGCGGTGGAGAGCAGCGTCATCATCACCGGGCGGAAGCGCACGACGGCGGCCTCGCGCGCGGCGTCGATGACGTCGGCCCCGCGATCGCGCAGCTGGTTGGCGAATTCGACGATGAGAATGCCGTTCTTCGCCATGAGGCCGATCAAGATGACGAGGCCGATCTGGCTGTAGATGTTCAGCGATCCCCCGGTCATCGCCATGGCGATCATCGCCGCGCCGAGACCGAAGGGCACCGTCACCATGATGACGACGGCGCTGGTGAAGCTCTCGAATTGTGCAGCCAGCACCAGAAGCACGATCAGGAGCGCGAAGGCGAAGGTCAGCGCCACCCCGCGTGAAGTCTGATCGAGCGCCGCCGCCTCGCCGAGGAACTGGATGTTCATGCCGGAGGGCAGGCTGCGCGAGGCGACCTCCTGCACATCCGTCATGGCGCTGCGCAGATCGTATCCCGGCTCGAGAGCCGCGTTGATCGGGACCGCGCGCATCTGGCCCTCACGCTGGAGCGTCGGCGCCACGGCGACTTCCTCGAGCGAGACCACCGAGGAGAGCGGCACGAGGCGGTTGTCGCGTGCACGGATGAAAAGATTCTCCAGATCGGCTGGATTGCGGATCACGTTGTCCGGGCCGCGCATCTGGATCGCGATGTTGCGGTCGGCGACGCTGACATCGCCGACACGGCGCCCGTCGAGCATGGTCTGGAGGGCGAGGGCGACGTTCTCCGGCGTGAGCCCGAGATCGGCGGCGAGATCCCGATCGATGCTCACCGACAACTGCGCCTGCGACACGTCGAAGGAGACCGAGGGGTTGGACAGCCCCGGCACCTCGTCCTCGATATCCCGGATCAATTGCTCGGCCGCCATGGTGATCTCGCCGAAATCGGAGCCTCGCACGGCAAATTGCAGCCCCTGCCCGCCCCCGCGAATACGCAGCGAATTCGGCGTGCGAACCACGGCCTGGACGCCGACGATATCCGCGATCGAGCGCTGCACCTCCGCCGTGATCTCGGCCTGGCTGAGTTCGCGGTCGCGCCAATCGGTCAGCGGCGCGATCATGAAGGCGGTATTCGGCCGCCCGCCGAGACCGACGATGGACAAGAGCCCCTCCGCGTCGCCACGATCGACGATCGGCTGGATGCGTTCCTCGATCTCGGCGGCCTTGCGCGAAGTGTAATCGAGATCCGATCCCTGCGGCGTGCTGAGGAAGAGAAGCAGGAAGCCGCGATCCTCCGGCGGCGTCAGTTCCTCCGGCAATTCGCGGAAAGCCGCGACCGAAGCCAGACCGAACACCAGCGCGAGGGTGAGCACGACGAGCGGCGCTTTCAGGGCTCCTGCGAGCAACCGGCCATAGAGCCCGGCCACAGCCGAACCGAAGCGTCCGAGCACGTCGTAGCGGGCACTGCGCGCTTCCTGCTCAGGGGTCTGCTCCCCGGATTTGAGGAGCCGCGAGGAGAGCATCGGCACGAGTGTCAGCGCGACGAAGGAGGACAGCATCACCGAGGCAGCGAGCACGAAGCCGAATTCGGAGAAGAGCGCGCCGGCGGTTCCGGGCAGGAAGGAGATCGGCACGAAGACGGCGGCGAGGGTCAAGGTCGTCGCGATCACGGCGAAGAAGACCTGGCGCGCACCGAGCACCGCCGCAGCGCGCGGGCCCATCCCCTCCTTGCGTCGGCGTTCGATATTTTCGAGCACCACGATCGCGTCGTCGACGACGATACCAGTGGCGAGCACGAGGGCGAGCAACGTGAGCACGTTGATCGAGAAACCCATCAGCCAGATCGCCGCGAGCGTCCCGATCAGCGCGACGGGAACCGTGATCGCGGGGATCGCCGTCGCCCGGGCCGATCGGAAGAACAACAGGATGATCGCGATGACGAGCAGCGTCGCGATCACGAGGGTGAACGCGACTTCCGCGATCGCACCACGAATGAACACCGCCTCGTCGGAACGGATCTGAAGCGATACACCGTCCGGCAATGCGAGGGAGAGTTCGTCGACGGCTGCCTGGATACCGTCCGATATCTGGATGGTGTTGGATTGCGCCTGACGCAGGATCCCGAGCGCAATGCCGCTTTCACCATTGGCACGCAGGACCGTATCCCTGTCGGCGGGTGCGAGGCGCACTTCCGCTACGTCGCCGATACGCGTCTGTGGGTTGATATAGGTATCGGCGATCGCTTCCGCCGTGCGCGCGCTGGCAGCCGCCTCGACGAGCAGTTCCTGCCCGCCGGAGCGGAAGGTCCCCGCCGGCTGGTCGACGAGGATGTCGCGAAGCGTGCTCTGGACGTCGTTGACGGCGAGACCGCGCGCGGCCAGCGCGGACGGATCGAGCGTCACCTGAAATTGCGGCGCACGCAGCCCCCATACCTGAACATCCGCGACGCCCTCGACGGCGGCGAGCCGGTCGGCGATCTGGTTTTCGGTGATCGCCGTGAGTTCCTCGATGGGCAGCGTATCGGAGATCACCGAGAGGCGTATGATCGCCTGACCGTCCGAATCCGCCTTCACCACGACGGGTTCCTCGGCATCAGCCGGTAATCGTCGCCGGATCGCGGATACCGCGTCGCGGATATCGGCGGCGGCGACGTTCATGTCCACGTTGTCGGAGAATTCCGCCGTGACCTGGCTGCGCCCGCGCCGGCTGTTGGAGGAGAGCGAGACGAGGCCGGGCACGCGCGCGACCGCCCCCTCGACGACGCTGGTCACCTGGCTGTCAACGGCTTCGGGCGTGGCGCCCGGGAACTCGGTCCGCACCGTGACCACGGGCCGGTCGACATCGGGAAGCTCGCGGATCTGGATTCCCAGATAGGCCGCCATGCCCGCGATGACGATGAGCAGGCTCATCACCGTGGCGAGCACGGGACGGCGCACGCACAGTGCCGCGAGATCACCGCTGCGTTCGCTCAACGAGGCCATGGCGCGTATCCTTCTTCTCAGCTTCGACCGGGATCGGCCTCGTCGTGATCGGCAATGGCGACGGGCGCGCCGTCGCGCAGGCGCTGGACGCCCTCGAGCACCACGATCTCACCGGGGGTGAGATCGCCGGAGACGAGCGCGCGCGTATCGCCGCGCTCGATGATCTCGACATCGACGCGCTGGACACGGTCGTCGACCACGCGCCAGAGATAGGAACCGTCGCGGTCCCATTGCAGCGAAAGCAACGGCACGGCGGTGCTGCTCTGCCCCTCGAAGACGGTGTCGACGAGGAATGACAGGCCGGGACGCAGCCGGTCCTCGCCGTTGTCGATCGTCGCGCGGATGGTGAGCGTGCGCACCTGCGGGTCGATGCGCGAATCGACATCGGCGATCACGCCCTCGAAGCGCTCGACCCCGAAGGCGATGCTCGTCGCCTCGACCCGGGCACCGGGCTGGGCGCGGGCGGCGAAGCGCTCCGGAAGGGCATAGCGGATCAGGATTTCGGAGCGGTCGTCGATATTGGCGACCTCCGTCGTCGTCGTGACCCGGTCACCGATCGTGACCCGCGGAATGCCCATGTAGCCGTCGAAGGGCGCGCGCAGGGTGCGGCGATCGAGATCGAGTTCGGCGGAGCGCAATTCCGCTTCCGCCGAAGCGACGCGGGCGCGCGCCTCCTCCACCTGCACGGTGGATACGGCCTGCGTCTGCGAAAGGCGTTCGAAGCGGTCGAGCTGGTCGCGGGCCTGTTGCAGGGCGATCTCCGCTTTCTCCACCGCGATTTCCTCGTCGCGGGCATCGAGGCGCAGGAGCGGCTGGTCTTCCGTGACGCGGTCGCCGGTGGTGAACATGACCTCCGTCACGAGCCCGGCCGTCGGCGCGAAGAGCGAGACCGAGCGCAGGGCCTCCGCCGTGCCCACGGCCTGGACGCGCCGGCTCGACACCGCTTCGGTGACCTCGGCGGTGATCACCTGCTGCGGCCCGCCGCCACCACGCCCGGGAGGCCCGCCACCGGGAGGGCCACCACCTGGCGGGCCGCCACCAGGACGCCCGCCGCCGGCCATGGGCTGGCCGGTCGCGGCATCATCCTGCGTGATCAGACCGGTCCGTTCAGCGACGGGGCGCAGGGGCTCGGGGAAACTTCCCGGCGCGAACCAGGCCCAGACGGCGAGTGCCACGGCCAGTGCGACGCAAGCCGCAATCAATTGCTTCCAGATCGCCATTTACAGATCGCCAGTTCCGGATCGCATTTCGCCAAACTCTGCTCCGCCCGATCCGGCGACGGATCGTGACGCGATGATTTGCCGACTTTTGCCAGCAAGAAACGGGCCGCGCGAAGCGCACGTCGTATTCCGCCCTCAATAACTAAGGCTTACCCGCCAATAAGGCCAGACCATGTTCATGCAAGTTTCCTTTGCATGCGCTCATATTTGCGTGACCATAGAATGTGTTGCCGGCTTCGTCGGCCGCGATCCCGATGTGCCGCATCGCGCGGCAGAGGGTGGCGCGACGACGACGAAGAGCGATGGAGCCGGCGCCTCGGCGGCGTCCGACTTGCCCGCATCGGGTGCGATCATGCCTTACGATGCGGCATTATCGCTGCGCACCACCAATACCGAGCAATCGGCGTGGCGCACGACGCGCGCCGCGTTCGGGCCGAGGAGATAATCCTCGAGGCCTGGACGATGGGCGCTCATCACGATCAGGTCGGCCTTCACGATCCCGGCATAGCGCAGGATTTCCTTGTAGATGACGCCGTGGCCGACGATGTGCCGGCGCTGGATCTCCGCTGGAATCTTCGCTTGCGCATAGGCGTGCAGCTGTTTGTCGGCCTCTTCCAGAGCCCCTTTTTCGTAGCCCTTGGGGAAGAAGCTGCCGACGATCGACATGCCGAAATCCGGCACCACCGTGATGATGTGAATGCGTGACCCGAACGCGCGAGCGTATTCGACCACGGTCTGCACGGCATTGTCCTCGTCGTCGCTATGGCCGAGATCGACCGCGAGAAGGATGTCCTTGTACATGGGTTCGACCTCCCCTTACCGATGACGCTCAGGCCGTCGCCGCTTCGCCGCTACCGGCTTGCGAGGCACGCCCCTTCTTCGCCGCCTCCTTGATCTTGAGACGGCGGTTCTGGAGCAGATAGACCAGGCCGAAGATCAAGAAGGCGGGGATGTAGAACAACTCGTGCAGCGGCTGCTCGGCTTCGATCTCGACGGCGGTGAGCAGCACCGGATTGTCGAAATCGTAGAAGTCGAGATTCTCCAGCGTGCGACCGGCGAAGCTGCGCGGATCGAAGGGCTCGTCGAGGACCACGCGATCCCCCTCGATCACGGCCGGCAGATCGGTCGCCTGGCTGTAGCGCATCTGCGGATCGTCGATGGCGGGGCCCAGGTCGAAGGCCATCAGCCGGTCCTGCATCGAGCCGTCCCGGATCGAAGGACCCTCCACCCGCAAGCGGATCACCGCGTTCTCGGGCAGTTCGTCGACGACCTCGTAGAGCTGCGTCGGTTCGACCTGCTGCCAGGGCGGCACGATCCGGTCCATGAAGAAATCCGGTCTGAGCAGCATGAAGGTCACGAGCAGGAGCGCCGCCGATTCCCACAGCCGCGACTTCACGAGGAAGAAGCCCTGCGTCGCCGCCGCGAAGACCAGCATGGCGAGCGTCGCCTTGATGAATATCCAGATACCCCCGATGAGATCCACGTCGATCAGGAGCAAATCCGTGTTGAAGACGAAGATGAAGGGCAGGAGCACCGTGCGCAGGCTGTAGAAGAATGCGGTGAAGCCCGTCTTCAGCGGATCGCCCCGCGACACCGCCGCAGCGGCGAAGGAGGCGAGCCCCACAGGGGGCGTCACATCCGCCATGATCCCGAAATAGAAGACGAAGAGATGCGCCGCGATCAGCGGGATCAGGATGCCGTTGGCCTGGCCGAGTTCCACGATGATCGGCGCCATCAGCGTGGCGACGACGATGTAGTTCGCGGTGGTGGGCAGGCCCATCCCGAGGATCAGGCTGATCAGCGCCGTGAAAAGGAGAATCAGGAAGATGTTGCCGCCCGACAGCGTCTCGACCACCTCGCCCATCACCTGGCCGAGACCGGTCAGCGTCACAGTACCCACGACGATACCGGCGGCGGCGACGGCGCAGGCGATGCCGATCATGTTGCGCGCGCCGCCGATCAGGCCCTGGATCAGCTCGTCGAAGCCGGTACGCATCTGACGCACGACCTCGCCCGAGCGCACACCCCGGAACAGCGCCTTGATCGGGCGCTGGGTGAGCAGGATCACGATCATCACCATGACCGCGTAAAAGGCCGAGAGACCCGGCGAGCGCTGCTCGATCATGATGAACCAGACGAGCACCACGATCGGGAGGATGTAATGCAGCCCGGTCACGGCGACTTCGCCGGCGATCGGGAGCTTCACGACCGGCGCATTCGGATCGTCGATCTCGAGATCCGGCTTCTTCGAAGCCAGCCAGAGCATGCCGAGATAGCCCAGCGCCATCAATCCGAGGATCACCGGTGCGGAGATGCCGGGGATCGCCATCTGCACGAAACGGATGCCGAAATAGATCACCCCGGCGAGGATCATGATCGAGGAGACGACGATGCCCATGCGCAGGAGCGAAGCCTGGAAGCTGCGGATCACGGGCTTGGGCAGCGTCTGCATGTCGGCCTTCACGGCCTCGAGATGCACGAGATAGAGCAGCGCGATGTAGGAAATCACCGCCGGCAGGAAGGCGTGGGTGATCACCTCGGTATAGGAAATGCCGACATATTCGACCATGAGGAAGGCCGCTGCTCCCATGACCGGCGGCATGATCTGGCCGTTGACCGAGGAACCGACCTCGACCGAGCCCGCCTTTTCCGCCGTGAAGCCGACGCGTTTCATCAGGGGAATGGTGAATGTCCCCGTGGTCACGACATTCGCGATCGAGGAGCCCGAGATCACGCCGGTCATCATCGAGGCGAGCACCGCCGCCTTGGCCGGCCCGCCGCGCAGATGCCCGAGCAGCGCGAAGGCGAGCTTGATGAAGTAGTTGCCGGCCCCCGCCTTCTCGAGCAGCGATCCGAACAGCACGAAGAGGAAGACGAAAGCCGAGGAGACGCCGAGCCCGACGCCGAAGACGCCGCCCGGCGAGAGCCAGAACTGGTCCATCGCGCGCGCGAACGAGGCGCCGCGCCACTGGATGAGTTCGGGGATCCAGCTGGCCGAGCCGAAGAAGACGTAGATCATGAAGACGATGCCGACGATCATCAGCGGCGGGCCGAGCGCACGGCGCGTCGCTTCGAGCAGCACCAGCAGCCCGATACCCGCCGCGACCAGATCCTGCGTGATCGGCAGGCCCGGGCGCCGGGACAATTCGCGATAATAGAAATAGATGTAGAGAGCGGCGCCCGCAGCGACGATCGCGAGTATCCAGTCGATCAGCGGCACACGGTCACGCGAGCTCGACGCGAAGGCGGGATAGGCGAGGAAGGCGAGAAACAGCGCGAAGGCCAAGTGGATCGAGCGGATCTCGGCAGCGTTCAGCGTAAATTGCATGCCCGTCAGCGTCGACAGGGTGAAGGGCAATGGCGAGGCGATGTATAGCTGGAACAGCGACCAGGCCAGAGCCACCCCGGCGATGACGTATCCGGTGAAGCCCGTCGGTGCCCGCGCTCCGGTATCGGCGGCGGCGACGAGATCCTGCAATTCCTTGTCGTTCATGCCACCCGTGGTCTGACCGGTCTGACCCTGATCGACCGCGTTACCGGCAGCCTGCCCCTGCGCCGCGTTGCTCATACGCGAAGTCCCCTCGTTTCTCGATACGGCTTCCGGCCCGGTTTTCGGCTCGCACCCGCATCGCCCCTCGATATTCGTCTTGAATTCCCGGATCGCGCGGAAGAATACCCGCCACTTACAAAAAACCTTCTGCCGGCGAGGTCTCGCGAGCGCATCGTTCCGTCAAATCGGAAACTGCTCCAGAGCCCGGCAATCACCAGTGGCCCGCGATCGGGCCGAAAGCCGGGACGGCGCGTACGCCGCCCCGAAATCTGCATTGACGCGAGAGCCGATCAGTCGATCAGGCCCTGCTCGCGGAAGTAACGCTCGGCGCCCGGATGCATCGGCGCGGACATGCCTTCATTCGCCATGGCTTCCGCATCCAGGTTCGCGAGAGCCGGGTGCAGGGCCTTGAAGCTGTCGAGGTTGTCGAAGACCGACGCGACGAGCGTGTAGACGATTTCCTCGTCGACATTCGCGGATGCGACGAAGGTCGCGCCGACGCCGAAGGTCTCCACGTCTTCGTCCGTGCCGCGATACATGCCGCCGGGGATCGTCGCGGTGAAGTAGAACGGGATCTCCTCGACCAGCGCGAGGATTTCGTCGTCATTGGCGTTCACGATGCGCACGTCGCAGGTCGAGGTGACTTCCTGGATCGCGCCCGAGGGGTGCCCCACGGTGAAGACGAAGGCGTCGATGTTGTTGTCGCACAGAGCCTGGCCCTGCTCCGCCGGGGCGAGTTCGGAAGCCAGCGCGAAATCGCTCGTGCTCCAGCCCTTGTGCTCCATCACGACGTCCATCAGGGCGCGCTGGCCGGAACCGGGATTGCCGATATTGACGCGGTTGCCGAGCAGATCGTCGAATTCATGGATGTCGCTGTCGGCGCGGGCCACGATGGTGGCGGGCTCGGGATGGAGCGAGAAGACCGCACGCAGATCTTCGTGGGCACCGCCCTCTGCGAACTGACCCTCACCGTTGAACGCATTGAACTGCACGTCCGACTGGACCACGCCGAATTCGAGATCGCCGCCACGAATGGCGTTGACGTTGAACACCGAACCGCCGGTGGATTCCACCGAGCAGCGGATGCCGTGTTCGCTGCGGGTCTGGTTCATCAGGCGGCAGATCGCGCCACCCACGGGATAATACACACCGGTGACGGCGCCGGTGCCGATCGAGATGAATTGCTGCTGCGCGAGGGCACCGGAAGGCGCGGCGCCCATGGCGAGGACGAGGCCGGCGGCGGCGACGCCGAACTTCAGGGAAGATTTCATCGACAACATTCTTATTTCCTCCATGTTGATTTCGCGCGGCGGCACGGGAGAGACGATGTGCCGCCGGGGCGCCGGCAACGCGCGGAACTCCGCGAATGCGCGTGGCGCCTCGGGTTTCGACTTTGGCTTTTGCGGAACGACTTGTCCAGCCTCGCAAATGTCGCGCGCCGCGATCTTTCATAAATTTTGAATTGCATTTGCCGAAGCAAAAAATCATTAGTCCGAACGATTTTGCGCGCGCCCGGGAAATGTCCTGAACGCACTTGTGTAAAATACGAAATAAATAATCTTTTATACTCACGATCAAAAAGCAAAATTTCGCGAATAAGTGGAATCTTAATGTTTTGATCGTTGTATTGCAACCGTGGCGCGGTCGTTCGGGCGACAACGGCACATTCCGCAGAAGTGGCTTCAGGTGCGGCCACGGAAAACGCGCGTCAATACAGGCGTATTCGTGTACAGGAGTCTCCAAATGCAGCAAATCGTCAAGACAACGCTGGGAATTTGCTTCGCCGCAGGCCTCGCCTTCTCGGCTCATGCCGGAGAGGCACCCATGGAAATTTCCGGCGCGACCACCGTGGATGCCGAAGGCGTCATCACGCTGATCGAAACCACGCCGGATCTCGTCATTCTGGACAATCGTTCCGTCGCCGATTTCGATGCCGGTCATATCGAGGGTGCCATCCGCCTGATCGACACCGACATCACCGGCGCGGAGGATCTCGCGGCCCATGTCGCGACGCTCGAAACGCCGGTTCTCTTCTACTGCAACGGTCTCAGCTGCGGTCGTGCCGCCAATGCCGCCGAGATGGCGGTCGGATACGGCTATACGAACGTCAGCTATTACGCGCTCGGCATGACCGAATGGCGCGCGCTCGGCCTGCCTCTCGTCACCAACTGACGACCGACCCCGACGGCCCGCCACCTTCATGGCGGGCCCTTTTTCTCTCATGATTTGAACCGGAGTTTCTGCGCATGTCCTCGCGCCGGCCGTCCCGGAATGATTTTTTGTCGCGGATGCTGTCCGATCACGGACGCCTCCTCTCGATTCTCGTCGTCGGCGCCCTGCTCAACGGCGTCGCGGCGCTCGCGGTGATGCATTACGTCACCGAGCGCTACGACGCGGCGGTCAGCGAAGCCAATGCCGCGCAGATCGGCGCGCTGTTCAATCGCTATGTCGACGATTCCGTCTGGACCGATCACGCGGCGACCGTGGGGTCGCTCGCGGCGGAGATCGCGCAGGAACAAGGCATACGCGATGGTGTCGGCGGCAGCGACGGGGCTGCGCTCACCGCGCTTCTCCCGCAGATGCTGCGTCGTGACGCGGTCACATCCGGCGCCGTCGCCGTGCGCGGCCTCCAGACCCTCGATGCGGAACTCTCCCCCATCGCCGGACACGACGCCGTCGGCCGCACGGGCATGCCGCAATCCCTGATGCAACGCCTCGCCGGGCGCGAAGGCCCGGCCCGCCTCTCGCGGCTCACCTATATCTGGTCGGATGAAGGCGAGCCGCGCATGAGCGTCGTCACCCCCGTGGGCGGTTTGCGCCTGACGGGCTATCTCGTCATCCATACGGATCCGCTGCATGCCCTCGCGCAGGCCGACCAGCGCATGGGCATGGCGATCACCTTCGAAAACAGCCAGACCGGCGCAATCCTCGCGCGCCTCGACAATCTCGAACTGCCGGCGCAAGCCACGACGGACAGCGCCGTGATCGATATTCTCGATCCCGATGGCAACACCCTCATCGCCGCGCGCACGACCTGGGACGTCAGCGAAACGGCGCGGACCATGGCCGAGACGCGCAGCCTCTCCTTCACCCTGCTCGCCGGGGCGGTCCTCGCCATCGGCGCGGGCATGATCGGCCTCGTCTTCCGCCTGATCCGTCGCATCGCCCGCAAGGAAGCGGCAGCGGCGGAGGAAGCCGCACAGGCCGCCATGCGCGAAGACGAAGCGCGGCGCGAGGCGCAGGCGCAGATCCAGGCACGCGCCGAGGAAGAACGCCGCGAGACCATGTTGCGGCTCGCCGATTCCCTCGAGAGTTCGGTCGCCTCCATCGTCCAGGCGCTCAGCGGTGCCGCGACCCAGATCGAGAGCAATGCCGACGGCATGGTCGCCCTGTCCGGTCACACCGCGACGCGGGGGCGCGAGGCCGGCGACGCCTCGCAGCGTGCAGGTGCCGACGTCAACGCCGTCGCCTCGGCCACCGAGGAACTCACCGCATCGATCAGCGAGATCGGCGAACAGGTGTCACAGGCAGCGGAGATCGCCGGCAGTGCGGTCGACGAAGCCGGCGCCGTCTCGGGCAAGGTCGAGGCCCTGGGCGATGCCACCAGCCGGATCGGCGAGGTGGTCAGCCTGATCAACGAGATCGCGGCGCAAACGAACCTGCTCGCCCTCAACGCCACGATCGAGGCTGCGCGGGCGGGCGAAGCGGGGAAAGGCTTCGCCGTCGTCGCACAGGAGGTGAAGAACCTCGCCTCGCAAACGGCGAAAGCGACGGAGGAAATCAGCGCCCAGATCGCTTCGGTACAATGCGCCTCGGTCGACGTCGTCGACGCGATCCAGGGCATCACCCGCACCATCCGCGAGATCTCGGGCATATCGACGACGGTCTCGGCCGCCGTCGAACAACAGCGCGCCGCGACCTCCGAGATCGCCCGCTCGGTGACGACCGCCGCCGACGGGGCGCAGAGCATCTCCGCGAGCGTCGCCGAGGTGACGCAGGCCGCCGCCGAGACCAACGACAAGGCGGATGAACTGCGCACCGCATCGGGCGAACTCACCACTCAGGCCGAGCGCCTGCGCACCGAAATGAGCGCCTTCCTCGATCACTTGCGGGCCGCGTAATTATGCGGGCTGCGTAATCCTGCCGCGCGATATCGCGTGGCGGGTGAGCCGCCCGGCTCGGAATGCGCAAAACGGCAAAAAGGCTTCGGACCGTGAAACGGCCCGAAGCTTGCTTTCATTCAGGCCATGGATCACCATATGGATGTCATGTCTCATTCTTCGCCACGCTTTGCGACCGGTTCTGCCATGTCTTTCGCCCGTCTGATGAAATCTGCGGCGATCTTTCTCGGCCTGCGCCCCTTGCGGCAGGGGCCCTGGCCCGATCCGGCACATCTGGGGGCCACGGCGCTGCTCGTGCATGTCGCGCGAGTCGACGGGCAATTCAGCGATGCCGAACGCAAGCGGCTGGAGGCCGCGGCCCACGCGCATTTCTGCCGATCCGCACGTGAGGCGACGCATCTTGTCAGGCGCGCGCAGGCGCTGGATGATGAAGTGAATGACGTATCCGAGATTCTCGACATGATCGGTCGCGGCGAAGACGACCGCCGCCGCGCTCTGACGCTGGCCTTCTCGGTCGCGACGGCCGACGGCGCCATGCGCGAGATCGAAGAGAACCTCGTCTGGCGCGTCGGACGCCTGCTCGGCTTCGACGACGACGCCATCTCAGCCATCAGGGAGACGCAGACGGCTCGGCCATGATCGCACCAGACCCGGACAAAGCACCCGTACTCATCGTCCTCCATCAGGAGACCTCGACGCCCGGCCGCGTCGGGCGGCTCCTGATGGAGCGCGGTTATCCGCTCGACATTCGCCGGCCCCGTTTCGGCGATCCGCTGCCCGACACGCTCGCGCACCATGCCGGCGCGGTGATCTTCGGCGGCCCGATGAGCGCCAACGACGAGGAAGACTTCATCCGCCGTGAAACGGACTGGATCGCCGTCCCCCTCAAGGAGCGCAAGCCCTATCTCGGCCTGTGTCTGGGCGCCCAGATCATGGCCCGGCATCTCGGCGCGCGGGTTTACGCGCATGAGCAGGGGCGGGCCGAGATCGGCTATTATCCGCTCACCCCCACCCATGCCGGGGCTGCGGTCGCCAAGCGGCTCGGCACGCCGTGGCCCGGCCACGTCTATCACTGGCACCGCGAGGGTTTCGATTGCCCGCCCGGCGCGGTGACGCTCGCGACCGGCGACGATTTTCCCGTCCAGGCCGTGCGCTACGGCCCCGCAGCCTATGCCTTCCAGTTCCATCCGGAGGTCACCTATGCGATGACCTGCCGCTGGACCACGCGGGCGCACGAGCGCATGAAACTGCCCGGCGCGAAGCCGCGCAACGAGCATCTCGAGGGCCGGCTGATCCATGATCCCGCCGTCAATCTCTGGATCGACGCCTTCCTGGATTACTGGCTCGCGGGCGGCTGCGGCGAGGATGCGGAGCGCCACGGCGCGCCCGCCTTCATGGATCGCGCAGCGGCGCAATCGCGCTGAGCACCATCGGCGGGACCGCGCAGACGACCGCGCGATCCCGTACTGACCGAGACGATTCTCAGACCGATAATTCTCAGCCTGATAGTTCTTAACCCGACAGTTCCTGCGCCCGGCGCTTCGCGGCGGCGACGGCATCGCGCAGGAGCGGTCGGAAACCGTTTTCTGCCATCAGCACTTCCAGCGCGGCAGCGGTGGTGCCGCCTTTCGAGGTGACGTTCTCGCGCAGCGTCCCGGAAGGCAGCGGGCTCTGTGCGAGCATCGCGCCGGCACCTGCGACCGTGGCGCGCGCGAGCCTCTCGGCGAGTTCCTCGGGCAGCCCCGCATCGACACCGGCGCGGGCGAGTTCTTCCGCCAGCAGAAAGACATAGGCCGGCCCCGATCCCGACACCGCCGTGCAGGCGTCGATCAGCCCCTCATCCTCGACCCAGGCGACGACGCCGATCGCGTTGAGCAGCGCATCCGCCATCACGCGGCGTTCCTCGGCGAGGCCGGGCGAGGTGCAGGCGCCGGTGGCGCCCTGGGCGATGGCGGCCGGGAGATTGGGAATGGAGCGCACGATCCCGCCGCAGCCGGGTATCGCGGCATCGAGATCGGTGATGGTCTTGCCGGCGAGCACCGAGATCAGCGTGGTGCGGCCATCGACCAGAGGCGCGACTTCGGGGCCGACCTCGCCGAGGACCTGCGGCTTGATCGCCAGAACGAGCGCCTCGGGCGGCGTGATCGTATCGCGTGCGGGATTGAGGGCGACGCCCTTCGCCGCGCAGAGCTGTTGCAGTTCCGGCGCGGGATGCGGCTCGATCACCGTCGCGGCCGCGCCGGGCAGGCCGACCCGCAGCCAGCCTTCGAGCATGGCGCCACCCATCTTGCCGCCGCCTACGAGCAGCAGCGAGGCGGGCAGGTTCTGCGCCTGACCGATCATTTCGACACTCATTACCCTTCGCTCCGTTTGCCTGATTCCGTTGCGGCATTCGCCGCTTCAGGCCTCACCTTCGGTCTCGAAGAGCACGCTGTCCAGTGCCTCGCGGGCGGATTTTCCGGCCCAGAGCACGAACTGGAAGGCCTGATAATGCCGCTCGCAGGCATCGACGGCCGATTTCATCAGCATCTCGCATTGTGCCCGACCAGGCATGGCACCGCCGGTCAGCAGTAGCGCATGGCGATACATGGCGACCTGCTCGGAGCCCCAGAGATCGAAATGCCCGACCCAGAGCTGCTCGTTGATCATGGAGACGAGATGCAGAAGCTCGGTGCGCCGCCGCTCCTGGACCTTGAGATCGAAGGCACAGGCGATGTGCAGGGCCTCGACCTCGGGGATCCAGGTGAAGGCGATCTGGTAATCCGCCCAGCGTCCGGAGACCGAGACGCACATCTCGTCCGCATCGAAGCGCTCGAAGACCCAGTGTTCGTTCGCGGCGAGGCGCTCGACCTCGTCGAGCGGATGTTCGGCGCGATCGTCTTGAAGCAGCAGCGGGGTCATGATCATCCGTCGAAACGCGTGCGGGCGGTCGTATTGGGCAAGACGCATCACCGATGCGCGCAGCCGGCGC
>JBJHBI010000057.1:0-26374 GCA_050485405.1 Salinarimonadaceae bacterium | reverse complement strand
ATCCCGCTCGCCGCGTTCGGCCTGCTCAATCCGATCATCGCCGGTGCGGCCATGGCCTTCTCGAGCGTCAGCGTCGTGACGAACGCGCTGCTGCTGCGGCGCTGGAAACCCTCGGGAGGACGCTGATGCGCATCGGTGAAGCGGCGGCGCGCTCGGGCGTGAGCGCCAAGATGATCCGCCATTACGAGAGCATCGGCCTGCTCGCCCCGGCCCCGCGTCGCGACAACACCTATCGCGATTTCGATGCCCGCGACGTGCACGACCTCACCTTCATCCGCCGCGCGCGCGATCTCGGCTTCTCGATCGAGGAGATCGCGCGGCTGCTCGCCCTGTGGCGCGACCGCGACCGCCCGAGCCGGGAGGTGAAGGAGATCGCGCAGGCCCATGTGGCCGATCTCGAGGCGCGCATCGCCCGGATGCAGGAAATGGTCGCGACGCTGCGCCATCTCTCGAAGGCCTGCGCGGGCGACGACCGCCCCGATTGCCCGATCCTCACCGGGCTGGCGGGCGAGCATGGAAAGCCGCCCGCCTCACACCCGCGCGAGCCCGATATAGCCGATCAACCCGCCGATCGCGGCTGAGAGCGTGATCCCGATCAGGATGAGGAGTGCCGTCACCATCAGCGCGCGCCGTTGCGGGACATTCATCACCGGCTGCAGGCCGATAACGATCAGATAGACGGAGTAAAGCCCGAGCAGCGTCAGGAAAGACAGTGTGGGCATGAGGTTGAAGACGCCCGCGAGCCAGGCCGGGGTCCACGCATAGGCGACCACCTTGAACGCCGCCGCCCGATCGCCGCTACCACCGAATCGCGGGGCGAGCCAGGCCAGCACCAGGGCCATCACGTAGACCGTGGCGAGCTGCATCGCATATTGGAACGCGCCCGAGACGAAGGCCTGCCCGGGCTCCATCCGGATCACCCCCATACCCGGCAATTCGATTCCGACGATTGTGGCCCCGACCGCCGAGGCGATGGCCGGGATGGCGGCGAGCGGCATCACGTAGCCGAGATAGATCGCCGCGATATTCGGCTCTTCCTGCGCTATGCGCGGCCATTCCGTACGCGGACGGGTGATGATGGCGGCGGCGCGTGTGATCGGGTTCATGGGGGCTTTCATGCGTGATGAGATTGCGGGGCGGGGGCCCGTGCCGTAATTCACGAAGCGAAGCGTTCCGCGCTCGCCTGGAAGCCGAGTTCCCCGATCAGATCCGTGACATGGCGGCGGAACCAGACATGCTGACGGTCGTCATCGTGGCGCGAATGCCAGTACATGCCAAGGGTCAATCGCGGGATCGGCATCGGCAGGCGTTTGATCGCAAGCCCGAGGGGCTCGGCCAGAGCCTCGGCGAATTGACATGGCAGCAGCGCGGCATGGTCACTTTGCGCCGCGCTCAGGCCGGTCGCGTAGAAATGCGGCAGGGCGAGTGCGATGTTCTCGCCGAGCCCCTCGCCTTGCAGAAATTCGACCGCACAGCCGCTCTCGCCGCCATCGAGGGAATAGACGGCGAGGCCGAGCCGGGCGAGGTCGTCACGGGTGAGCGGGCTGTCGGGCGCGCGCCCCGCGAGCAGCGGATGATCGCGCCGCATGACCAGAACGAAGATCGAATCGAACAGGGGTTGCGACGAAATCACGCCGTTCACCCGAGGGGCGTGCTCGAAGGCGAGATCGACGATTCCGTCGACGAGAAGCCGCTCGACATCGCCGCGCGCAGCATCGAACAGGCGCAGGCGTACCTGCGGCGCGATCGTGCCAAGTCGCGCGGACAAAGCCGGCATGAACAGCATCGAGAAGAAATCGGCGCCCAGCAGACTGAAGCTGCGCTTCATCATGTCGGGGGTGTCGCTCAACTCGTCCGACAGGCTCGTCTCCAGCGTCGCGATCGCCTGCGTGATCGGCGTGATCAGTTTGCGCGCGCGCTCTGTCGGCAGCATCTCGCGCCCCTGACGCACGAAGAGCTGATCGCCGAAGGCGTGGCGGAGGCGGTTGAGGGCGGCGCTGACCGCCGGCTGGCTCAGCCCGAGCCTTTTGCCGGCCCGCGAGACGCTGCGCTCGCAATCGAGGGCGAGGAAGACACGCAGCAGATTGAGATCGAGCTGGCCGAAATTCATGCCGTCGATCATTCCCATTCACAAAATCGATTTCAACAAAAAGTATTCGCATATTAGGAATCGGTGTCATGCACCACCGCCGGTGCCAAATCGCAAAAAATCGGGGGGAGACATCATGAAGATCGTTTCATTCGCATCTGGGGCAGTGCTGCTTCTCACCTTCACCGCACCCATCGGCCTGTTCCATGCGGGAAGCGCCGCAGCATCCGGGCCGCTCGATCACCTGCCTGTGCTGAGCGACGTCGCGCCGCAAGCCGTGAACATCTCGCCGCATGTGCCGCATATGGGGGAACACTGGGCCAATCCCGCCGATCTCCCTGTCGGGCCGATCTATTGCGTGATCGACGGGCGCGTCGTCTGTGTCGAATACATGGTCGATCTCGAAGCGCTGAATGCGGGTACGGATTTCGTCGGTCTCGCGACCGGGATCGAAACACCGTCCATCACCCATATCGATATCGAATACAAAGCCGAGGGCATCCCGCCACATCCGGTGCCGCTCTATCAGATTCACATCTATTTTGCGGATACGCAGACGCTCGCCGCGTTCTGACATATGCCGGGCGCCCCGTGCCGGCGGGAATCGTGTCGCAGGTGACGGTTCCCGCTGGCAGCGTCCGTTTAGCGCCCTAACTGATCCGATACGCGCCGGATACGGCTCGGCGAAGATCGTGTTGGGGAATTGCGGGGCTCGGCTCGGACGATGCGTGCGGACGGCAAGCAAGCGGATGATGGTGAGGCGGATTTCGCGGCGGCGCGCGACGAATCGCGCGTGGCTGACGTTTTCGATCACGTGCTCGCCCTCATCGCCGAGGGGCCGCGCCGTCGCGCAGACCTCGCCGTGCCCGGGGCCGATGCGGCATCGGCGGACCCCGCCCTGCGCACGGCACGCCGCCTCGCAAAACTCTTCGACACGCTCGCCCAGGCCCGGCCGCAGCGGCCCGTATCCGAGATCGAGGACCTGATCTGGGCCCTGTGGATCAGCCATCCCTCGCGCGCCGCCGAAGCCTTGATGACGCGCGGGATCGATGCTTTCGCGGACGGGCGCCTCGCGTGCGCGCGCGGTCATTTCGATGCGCTCGTCGCCGCCTGGCCCGATTGGGCGGAGGCCTGGAACAAGCGGGCGACGCTCGCCTATGTCGAAGGTCGCGACGAAGCGGCCTGCCGGGACATCATCCATACGCTCGAACGCGAGCCGCGCCATTTCGGCGCCGTTGCCGGCTTCGGCCAGATCTGCCTGCGGCAGGGTCGCGCCTGCGAAGCGGCGATCGCCTTTCGCGCTGCGCTCGCGCTCAATCCGCATCTGCACGGGATCCGGGCGCTCCTCGACGAGATCTCCGGCGGCGCCGCGCGCATGCATTGAGGCGCGCGGGCTCGCGGCGATGGCACTGACGGCGCCGCGAAAGCCTTTCACAAGGTACCCGTGTCATGATCTCCTCGAGAGAGACGAGACAAGCCGGGACATCCCGGCGCGGAGGAAACGCCATGACGGACGACGACGCAACGACCGGCGGGAACGCGAATCACACAGCCTCGCCCGGGCACGGCGCAGGCGGTGAACTCGGAAACGGCGCCCATATGGCATCGCCGTCCTATCGCCTCGCCGCCCTCGACGAAGATTTCCTGCTCGGTGATTCGATGCGCGGTGCGCGCTTCATGCTGGAATACGCCAAGGCCGAGCAGCTTCTGCGCGAATGGGGGGTGCGCTCGACCATCGTCGTCTTCGGCAGCGCCCGCGTGCGGCCGGACGGTCCGGGTCGTCAGCCGCACTGGTATGCACAGGCACGCGAATTCGGCCGGATCGCCTCGCAGCGCGGAGGCGCCCTGCATTCGGCGACGCAGATGCGCGACAACGTCATCGCCACCGGAGGCGGACACGGCATCATGGGCGCGGCGAATCAGGGGGCGCATGATGCGGGCGCGCCCTCGATCGGCTTCAACATCACCCTGCCGCGCGAGCAGGAGCCCAATCCCTGGGCAACGCCGGAACTCACCTTCCGCTTCCATTATTTCGCGATGCGCAAGATGCATCTCGCCATGCGTGCAAACGCGCTCGTGATCTTCCCCGGCGGATTCGGCACGCTGGACGAATTGTTCGAGCTGCTCACCCTCGTGCAGACCGGAAAGGCGCCGCGCCTGCCGATCGTGCTCTTCGACGAGGCCTATTGGCGCGCGGTGATCAATCTGGAAGTGCTGGCCGAGCACGGCATGATCGCGCCGGGCGATCTCGATCTCTTCTGCTTTGCCGACGATGCAGAGGGCGTCTGGGGGCGGCTCGTCGCATCCGGGCTGAAGGCGCATATCGGGCCGCTCGAATCGCAGGAGAGGAGCGGTGGCCTGACCTAACGGCACTCTCGAACCGGGCCTCGCATGCCCGGTTGACGTCGCGCTCGCCACGTATGGGGCATCGAAGCGATTCGCGGGGGTGAGTCGCGCCCCGGGCAGGCAGAAACGGCGCTCCGGCGCGCTGTCCACAGGCTGCGAGCGGGCGCAAAACCCTTCCAATCCTTACCAATGTCTTAATTTCGACGCCTCCGGAGTGGCGCTTATGCAACACCGGTTCCGGAAGGCACAGCCGTGACGGGAACGTGGCGGAAATGGGCTTGATCTGCGAGGCGGGGTCTCGCAATAGTCAAAACCGCGACGGGGGGTCCCCGGTCGTGACACGCCATCGCAGTATCCGCGCGTTCGGAACCGGTGGCGGGTTTAGCGGGGAAAAGGGAAAGCTTTAGGGTCTCGACGAGGTTCAAGGCGCAATACCCGGCCCCCCAGGGTCTCGAAACTTTGGAGGTCAGATATGAAGCTCGTCAAGAGCCTTCTCCTCGGATCCGCCGCCGGCATCGTCGCGGTTGGTTCTGCTGTTGCTGCCGACTTGCCCGTGCGTCAGGCGGCCCCGGTCGATTACGTGCAGGTTTGCTCGGCATTCGGTACCGGCTTCTTCTACATCCCCGGCACCGACACCTGCCTGCGCATCGGTGGTTCGGTTCGTCTGGACGCGACGTTCAATGAGTACCGTGAGTTCCGTACGGCCGCGGACGGTGCGGCCGCTCGTGGTGATGCTTGGCCCAATCGTCTTCAGAACGCTTACGGCACCGCGGGGCGTGCTCGCCTGACGACCGATGCGCGTACGGCGACCGAATTCGGTACGCTTCGTTCGTTCATCGCGCTTGAATATAACATGGCCAGTGGCACCAATGAGCTCGCTGGTGTGCGCGATGCCTTCATTGAATTCGCTGGCTTCAAGTTCGGTCGTATTTCTCAGTCGGCGTTCGAGTATTACACGTCTGCGACCTATGCAGGCTCGTATCGTTCGAGCGCGTCGACGTTTGGTCATGGTGCGAACACCATCGCCTACACGGCTGACTTCGGCGATTTCTCCGCGACGATCGCTCTTGAGGACAATCCTTCCCGGCGGATCACTGGTGGTACAGACTCCGTCGTGTACGGCGGTCGCCGTACGCCGGATATCGTGGGTAATGTTCGCTGGACCCAGGGTTGGGGTGGCGTGCACCTTGGCCTCGCTGCGCATCAGATCTATTCCAACACCGCTGGTGTGGGAACGAAGTGGGGCTATGCTGCGATCCTCGGTACGAACATCAAGCTTCCGATGCTCGCTCCGGGCAGCGAAATGTGGCTCCAGGGTTCGATCGGTGAAGGTGCGCTCAGCTACACTGGTGTCAATGGTTTCGATACCCGCCGCATCGGTGTTCGTGCTTCGAACGCCTACGTTGATAATGGTACCCTTCGTTTGACCAACTCCTGGTCGCTCAGTGGTGGCCTGCGTCACAACTGGACGCCGCAGTGGCAGTCTAACCTTCACGCCTCGTACGGTGAAGTTACGGTTCCGCGTGCTGCACGTGCCGTTGCGACGATCGGTAGCCCGATCTCGTCGAACAACAGCTTCACTTGGTACAGCATCGAGAAGAACATCATCTGGCGCCCGGTTTCCGGCCTTCAGATTGGTGCTGAGGTCCAGTACTCTCACATCAACCCGAACGTTCGTCAGACCTCGGTTAACGGTCGTACCGTCAGCAATGACGGTTTCTGGGCCGGTCGTCTGCGTATTCAGCGCGACTTCTGATCCTTTTCAAGGATTGGTCTCGGAAAGCCCCGCCTCGTGCGGGGCTTTCTTTTTGGTAATGGCCGCACAGGGCCACGCCCGAATCCCCGCTCCACCGCAAGCGGTGGGGTTGCATTCATTCCCTGAACGGCTATTCCCCTCTGCGACGAGGTCTCATTGACGTCGTCGGTTTCGGATGAAAAGGGGGCTCCCATGCGCATCACGATGATCGGTTCGGGTTATGTCGGGCTCGTCTCCGGGGCCTGCTTCGCCGATTTCGGCCACGAGGTCGTCTGCGTCGACAAGGACGAGCGCAAGATCGCGATGCTGCGCGAGGGGCGGATGCCGATATACGAGCCCGGCCTCGACGAACTCGTATCGCGCAACGTCGCCCAGAAGCGGCTGTCCTTCACCACCGATCTCGCCCCTGCCGTCGCGCAGGCGGATGCCGTCTTCATCGGCGTCGGTACGCCCTCGCGCCGGGGCGATGGCCATGCGGATCTGACTTACGTCTACGCCGCGGCCCGCGAGATCGCCGATGCGCTCGATGGGTTCACGGTGATCGTGACCAAGTCCACGGTTCCCGTCGGCACCGGCGACGAGGTCGAGCGCATCATCCGGGAGGCGCGCCCGGATGCGGATTTCGCGGTGGTCTCCAACCCGGAATTCCTGCGCGAAGGCGCGGCCATCGGCGATTTCAAGCGTCCCGACCGCATCGTCATCGGCATCGAGGACGAGCGCGCCCGTGAGCCGATGATCCAGGCCTACCGCCCGCTCCACCTCAACCATTCGCCGATTCTCTTCGTCGGGCGCCGCACGGCGGAGCTGACGAAATATGCCGGCAACGCCTTTCTTGCCACCAAGATCACCTTCATCAACGAGATCGCGGATCTGTGCGAGAAGGTCGGCGCGAATGTTCAGGACGTCGCCCGCGGGATCGGGCTCGACAACCGGATCGGCTCGAAATTCCTGCATGCCGGCCCGGGCTTCGGCGGCTCCTGCTTCCCGAAAGACACGCTCGCCCTGATCAAGACCGCGCAGGACAACGACGCGCCGGTGCGCATCGTGGAGACGGTCGCAGCCGTCAACGACCAGCGCAAGCGCGCCATGGGCCGCAAGGTGATCAAGGCCTGTGGCGGGGACGTGCATGGCAAGCACATCGCCGTTCTGGGGCTGACCTTCAAGCCCAATACCGACGACATGCGCGATTCGCCCGCCATCGCCGTCATCCAGACGCTGCAGGATATGGGCGCGCGCGTCACCGCCTACGATCCCGAAGGGATCGAGCAGGCGAAGCAGGTACTGGACGACGTCGCTTATGCGGCGGACGCCTATTCCTGCGCCGAGGGCGCCGACGCGCTCGTCATCGTCACCGAGTGGGACGCCTTTCGCGCGCTCGATCTCGGTCGCATGAAGGCGCTCATGAATGCACCCGTGCTCGTCGATCTGCGCAATATCTACCGCGCCGATGATGTCACTGCGCTCGGCTTCAGCTATACGAGCGTGGGGCGATGACCGTCGACGGATGAGTGCCGCATTGGGCTCATGGCGCCGGTCGTCTGATCCGCTACCGGCTCTCATCCGCAACGCAGCCGCACCGTTCGGCCCCTTTGCGGTTTGACGCGCAAAGGGAAACGGTGGGAGCGAACCTTCGCAGATGCGATGGAGGTGTCATGAATCGCTTCGACAACGGCGATGGTCCCGAGGGGCATTCGCCGCGCGCGCCGCTCACCTCCTATCGGGCGATGTTCGATGCCGAACACGACGAAGCGATGGCCGAACTCTCGCGGCCTGCCGGCGCGCTCTTCTCCTCCGGGGTGATCGCGGGCATGTGCGCCGGGGTGAGCGTCCTCCTGCTCGGGATGATCGTCGCGGCCTATGGCGGCGTGACCGGGGAACCGGTTCAGCGGCTGCTGTTCGGCTGCGCTTATGCGGTCGGCTTCGTTATCGCCATTCTGGGGCGCACTGATCTCTACACCGAATATTCCACCATCGCGATCTTCCCCGTCCTGACGGGCGAGCGCAGTCTCGGCGCGCTGATGCGGTTGTGGGGCCTGGTGCTCGGTGGCAATCTCGCCGGCGGATTCGTGCTCGCGCTCTTCATCATCATCGTGGCGCCGGCTCTCAGGATCGCGAGCCTCGACGATTTCGTGCGCTTCGCCGTATATCTCGGCGATTACCCGCTGAGCATCATCGCGATGAGCGCCGTACTGGCCGGCTGGCTGATGGGGCTGCTTTCCTGGCTGATCGCGGGCGGGCGCGACACGACGAGCCAATTCCTCTTCATCGTCGTGATCGGGATCACCATCGGGGCGCTCGGCCTGCACCATGCGGTGACCACGTCGATCGCTTTGTTTGCGGGCATGATCTCCGATTCGCCCATGGGCTGGGCGCGCGCGGGCGGGGTTTTCGCCGCGATCGTCATCGGCAATGCGATTGGCGGGCTGATCTTCGCCGTGCTGGTGCGCGAAGGCGTGAAGCTCGAAAGGCGCGGGGCGAAAGAGCGGGACCGCTGAAGCGGTCGCGCCTCAGAATTTGCCGGGCCTCACCACTTCGACCTTGCTCTTGAGCAGAACCGAGCCATAGGCTTCGAGCACCGGCGAGAGCTCGCGGGTGAAGGCGTCGGCCTTCTCGCGATTGCACACGGTGATGAAGAGCACCTTGGAGGCCGCGCCGGTCACCTGATCGTCCTGCCAGCGTCCGCTGCGTCCCGCGCCACCGAGCGTGGGCAGAACGGTCCAGCCGGTGAGGCCGTGGCGCTCGGCCGCAGCCTCCACCCGCCGCACCAGCGGGGAGTCGAGCAGGATCTCGACCTTGATACGCTCGAGATCGACGGGATCCGGCTCGCTCATCACACCACCTGCGTCGCGAGGAAGATGAAATACGGGATGCCGATGGTGATGTTGAACGGAAACGTCACCGCCAGCGACATGGCAAGATACAGACCCGGATCGGCCTGGGGAAGAGCCAGACGCATCGCCGCAGGCACCGCGATATAGGATGCGCTCGCCGCGAGCATGCCGAGCGCGGCGGCGCTGCCCGCATCGAGCCCGATCACGGCGCCGACCATCACGCCGATCGTGCCGTTGATCACCGGAAAGACGATGCCGAGCCCGGCGAGCCGCCAGGTCAGTGCCCGTGATTCGCGCAGGCGCCGCATGGCCACGAGCCCCATATCGAGCAGGAACAGGCAGAGCATGCCCGTGAAGATATCCTGAAACAGCGGTGCGATCGGCGCAAAACCCTGCGGCCCAGCGATCAGCCCGATGATGAATGAACCCATCAGCAGCACCACGGAGCCGTTCAGCAATGTCTCGTGCAGCAACCCGTTGCCGGGCTGAACCTGAGTATTGCCGCCGCTGCGCGCGAGCATCAGACCGACGATGATGGCCGGCGTCTCCATCAGGGCGAGCACCGCCACCATATAGCCTGCCGCCGGCATGCCACCGGATCCGAGCACCTGCGACCCGGCGACGAAGGTCACCACGCTGACCGAGCCGTAATGCGCCGCCACGGCGGCTGCGTTGACGGTATCGAGCCGACCGAGCTTCTTCAGCGCGAGGAAGAGCGGCAGTGGGATCAGGAAGGAGAGGACGAGGCCTGCCAGTGCCGCCAACGCCATTTCCTGCGTGAAGCCGCTCTGCGAAACCTCGACTCCGCCCTTCAGGCCGATCGCCGCCATCAGATAGAGCGAGAGCCCCTTGGCAACGGCCTCCGGTATTGCGAGGTCGGATCGGAAAGCCGCTGCCAGCGCCCCGAGTATGAAGAACAGGATGACCGGAGAGAGCAGCGTTTCGAGACCGGCGGGCATCGTGGTTCATCACCTCCAGGAAGCGTCGCGCGTGGATAGGCCCTCACCGGCAGTGGCGCAAGGTCGTTTTCGTAATTCCACACCAAAACCGCGGTGTTACGCCCCCGGCGGCAGCCGCTCGCTCCACGATGTCGCCCGATCATAAGCATGGGCGAGTTCGAGTACCGCCCGTTCGCTGCGATTGGGTCCCCAGATCTGCATCCCCATCGGCAATCCGGCCTCGCCGAATCCGACCGGGACGCTGATTGCCGGGCAGCCCGACATGGTGACGGGCACGACCACCTCCATCCAGCGGTGATAGGTATCCATCTCGCGTCCACCGACGCTGCGCGGCCAGGCTTCGCCGATGGCGAAGGGGAAGACCTGGGCGCTGGGGAGCAGGAGGAAATCGTAAGTCTGGAACAGGCCGCGCACATGTTGATACCAGGCGCTGCGGCGCGCCGACGCGGCGGTGATATCGAACGCGCCGAGCTTCAGTCCGTTCTCGATCTCCCAGACGGCTTCGGGTTTGAGCAGATCGCGGCGCGACCGGTCCTGATAAAGCGGCAGCAGGCTCGCCCCGACCTGCCAGTGCCGCAAGGTGCGGAAGGCCTGCCAGACATCCTCGATGTCGTAATCGATCGCGACCTTCTCCACGTGACAGCCGAGATTCTCGAAGACCGGCAGCGCCGCCTCGCAGAGCGCGATGATGCCCGGATCGAAGGGCAGGCGCCCGTCGAAATCGCCGAGCCAGCCGATACGAAGCCCCGAGACGTCGCGATCGAGCGGCGCGGCGAAGCCGGCACCGTCACCATCGATGCCGAGCGGCTGACGCGGATCGTATCCTGCCTGCACGGCGAGCAATTGCGCGAGATCGGCGACGTTGCGCGCCATCGGGCCGTTCACGCTCATGCCGGGCAGGAAGACCTCGTCGGTATTCGACGGCACCCGCCCGAAACCCGGGCGTAGGCCGTAGACATTGTTGAATGCGCCGGGATTGCGCAGCGATCCGCCGAAATCGCTGCCGTCGGCGACGGGGAGGAGCCGCATCGCGAGCGCGACCGCCGCGCCGCCGCTCGAACCGCCCGCCGTGTGATCGGCGCTATATGCATTGGCCGTGGGACCGAAGACCGGGTTGTAGGTGTTCGAGCCGAGACCGAATTCGGGCACGTTGGTCTTGCCGATGATGATCGCGCCCGCATTGCGCATGCGCGCGACGTAAGCCGCGTCCTGACCGGCGACGTTGCCCTTCAGGATCGGCGAACCCTTGGTGGTGGGCAGGCTCGCCGCATCCGCGAGATCCTTGATCGCCTGCGGAAAGCCGTGCATCCAGCCACGCACTTTGCCGGCGGCGAGTTCGTCGTCGCGTTCGCGTGCCTCGCGCATCAGCTCCTCGCGCGGGCGCAGGGAGACGATGGCGTTCACCTTCGGATTGAGCGTCTCGATCCGGTCGAGATAGGCCGCCATCACCTCCGCGCAGGAGAGGTGGCGGGCATGGATCGCGCGCGACAACGCGACTGCGTCCATCATCGGAATATCGGCGGCATGGCTCATCGGGGTACTCCACGGGCGAGGAGCGCTCAGATTGTCCGCCGCCGGGCCGGATGGGAAGCGTCGGCCCCGCACGCCCCGATGGGCGCCCGCTCACCGCCGCGCGCCGCTTACCCGGGTGTGCCGAGGATCGCGAGCCAGATCACTGTCGTGACCATCGCCACCACCGTCGTCAGGAACACGCCGCCCGAGGCGAGCGCGACGCCCTCGCGATAGCTCTGCGCGAGCAGATAGGCGTTGATGCCCGTCGGACAGGCGGCGAGCAGCACCGCCGTCGCCGCCCAGATCGGCGGCAGTGTGATCACATGGAAGACGATCACGTAGACGATCAGCGGCTGGACGAGGAGTTTCAGCAGCGTGATCAGGGCGGGACGCCGCCAGTCGCCGCCGAGGCCGTAGCGATGCAGCGCGATCCCGGTCGCGACGAGTGCGCAGGGCACTGCCGCACCACCGAGTATCTCGAGCGTACGCCAGATCGGAGCCGGCAGATCGAGCCCGGACATGCGCATCGCGGCCCCGGCGAGGATCGCGAGGATGATCGGGTGGCGCACGAGTTTCAGGACGATGCGTCGCCACGAGGTCTGGCGCCCCTCCAGGAAAAGCGTCGCGACGGTGAGCGTGATCGGCAGATGGATACCGATCAAGAGGAACAACGGCGCCGCTGCGGCCTCGCCATAGGCCGAGAGAACGAGCGGAATGCCGATCAGCACCAGATTGGCCTGCCCGGCGGTGAACCCGGCCACGACCGCGCCGGCATGGCTGTCGGCGAAGAAGAACCGCGCGGCGAGATCAGCGATCGCCCAGACCACGGCGAGAGCGAAGAAATACGCGCCCCAATAGGCCCAGGGCTGCACATCCGGCATATCCGAGCGTGACAATGTGGAGAACAGAAGTGCCGGGATCGCCATGATGAAGACGAAGCGCGACAGGGTTTCGCCGAGAGCGTCGTCGACGAGTTTCGCGCGCCGCACGCCGTATCCGAGCGCGATCAGGACGAAAATCGGGAAGACGATCGCGATCGAGGCGAGCATGCGGGTTCCGCCGGGTTCAGCGCGCGGAGCCCTGTGCGAATCGCGTGGGGCCGCCGGCACGTTCGATCAGTTCGTCGATTTCGTTGCGCTGCTGGTTGAACAGGGCGAGTTCACGCCCTTCCAGTTCCCGGCTGCGCGGCACCCGGATCTTCAGCGGATCGACGAAATCGTCGTTGACGAGAACCTCGTAGTGCAGATGCGGCCCGGTGGAAAGCCCCGTACTGCCGACCGTGCCGATGACCTGGCCCTGGGTCACTTCCACGCCGGCCTCGATGCCGCTCGCAATCTGGTTCATGTGCGAATAGGTGGTGACGTAGCCGTTGCCGTGGGCGATCTCGATGCGGCGTCCATAGCCGCCCGCCCAGCCGGCCTTGAGCACACGGCCATTGCCGGCGGCGAAGATCGGCGTGCCGGTCCGCGCTCCGTAATCGACACCGGTATGCATGCGCGCATAGCCGAGGATCGGATGGCGGCGCATGCCGAATCCGGAGGTCATGCGCCCTTCCGCGACGGGTTTGCGCATCAGGAATTTGCGCAGGGAGCGGCCCTCCGGATCGAAGAATTCGATGGATCCGTCCTCGGGATCGTTGAAGCGATAGACGCGGCGCTTCTCTCCCCCGATGGTCAAAGCGGCCGAGAGCAGTTCTGGCGGCGCGCCGTTTTCACCCTCGGTCATGAAGAGATCGATCGAATCGCCGAGCGATACGCGGCGCTGGAAATCGAGGTCATAGGCGAAGATCTGCACCAGATCCTCGACGAGTTCCGGCGACAGATCATGCTTCAGCGCCGTCTCGTAGAGGCTGTCGTAGAGGCGCACCCCCGACGAGCGGCCCGAACGGTCGTCGTCGGCGGCATCCGCGATCTGGAAATCTTCCTCGGTGACGTGAACTTCCGCGAAGCGCCCGTTATCGTCGGCGGCGATGATGGCGTTGACGCCGCTCTCGCCGTAGAGGACGAGGCGCTTCAGGTCGCGCGGGGCGTTGGGACGTTCCGCCGGCGCGACGAGGGCGCGTGCGGCGAGCCCGGGCTGCATGGCCGTGATGGCGTCCTCGCCCCCGATCACGCCGATCGCCGCCTCGATCCGGGCGCGGGAGACGCCCTGCGAGGCGAGCTGCGAGACGAAGGCTTCGCCGGGGAGGACGTCGATATTGATCTCGCCGGGCCGCCCCTCGCCGGCGCGCGAACTGCGCTTGGCGACCGTCGAGACGTTCTCGGGAATGATGCGCACCTCGATCGAATCGAAGGGTTCGGTCGCCGATTGCGCGAAACCGGTAATGTCGCCGAAGCCGGGCTGGACCGCGCCAAGCGTCCGGCTCAGGAAAGTATGGGCGGGCATCGGAGCCATCGGGCGCCGACGCGCCTCGCGCAGGAGCGAGAGCTCCTCCATCACCTGCGCGGCGGCCTCGTTGTCGCTCAGGGCCGGCGCCGAGCCGGTGAAGGCGTCGTGATCGAGCTCGCGACGCATGAAGGAGACCTCGGCCTCCTCGATGCGCGGTTCGATCTCCGCGACGCGGCTGATGCTCTCCGAATCGCTCCCCATCAGCCGCATCGGATCGAAGCGGGGGATCTCCGTGGCGTAATGGCCTGCGGTGAGCGACAGATTGGTGGCGATCCGGGTGAAGCCGCGCGTCAGCACGACCTCGCGGTCGCCCACCCGCGTCGTGACCGGAGTGCGGAATGTGTTGCGGGCCGCGACCGTGTAGTCGGTCCGTACGAGCTTGTCGCCCTTCGCGGCGGTTTCGCTGATCTCCCGCGCGGAGCTCAGCACCGAGGCGAGGGCGAATTGCGGCGTCAGGATCGGGGTGGAGCGGCCTTCGAGGGCGATGAAAATGGCGCTGCCCAGAAGGGCCGCACCCGTCATCGCGGTCATCACGGCGCCGGCGAGCCAGCGCAGGTTGATGCCGCGGCGCCCTTCCTCGAAGCGCATGGCGCCGCTCGGATCGAGGGGCGGTTCATGCCCGACCGCGCCGTTCTCCTCACCTGCACGCATACGCCCGCCACGCCGGGTCGCGCCGGTGGGCCGCCATCCCGCAATGTCGCCGCTATGCATATTCATGAGGATGCTGTCGCCATGTTCCCGTGAACCATGCCTCTGGCAATTATCGAAGAAGGCGGGCCGCATACCGCACGATGAATGTGCAACATGCCCGTTCGCGGTGACGAAATCAACGCAATCGGCGCCGCAGCCCTGATGCTCCCGATAGGCGACGAAAATGCGGCAGGCGCAACCGTATTTTGCACGATGCCGTGATTGACGGTTTTCGATGGCGCCTAGGTTTTCTCCCGGCGCGTCGTGTACCCGTCGAGGTCCCGTACCGGACCCGCGCGGGCGCTTCGGGGCCTGTCGCCGCGCCCGCGCGTGTTTCATTATCCACGGTTTTGGTCTAGAGGGGCTGGCGCGTGCCCAGTCACGCCTCGTTATCGGAGCCGAAAGATGTCACGACCGGTCGTTACCCGTTTCGCCCCCTCGCCCACGGGCTTCCTTCATATCGGAGGCGCGCGCACGGCTTTGTTCAACTGGCTCTACGCCCGCCGTTTCGGCGGCAGGATGCTCCTGCGCATCGAGGATACCGATCGCGAGCGCTCGACCGGGGAGGCGATCGCGGCGATCCTCGACGGGCTGGCCTGGCTCGGCCTCGATCATGACGGCGAGGTCTACTATCAGCATGCTCGTGCGGATCGCCATCGCGCGGCGGTCGAGCAGCTGCTCGCGGCGGGCAAGGCATATCATTGCTACGCCTCGCAGGAGGAGCTCACCACCATGCGCGAGCAGGCGCGCGCGGAAGGGCGTCCGATGCGCTATGACGGGCGCTGGCGCGACCGTGACCCGTCCGAGGCGCCGGAAGGCGTCAAGCCGGTGGTGCGCCTCAAGGCGCCGCAGGAAGGCGAGACCGTGGTCGAGGATCGCGTTCAGGGGCGTGTCGCCTGGCAGAACAAGGATCTCGACGATCTCGTCCTGCTGCGCTCGGACGGCTCGCCCACCTACATGCTCGCCGTCGTCGTCGACGATCACGATATGGGTGTCACGCACGTGATTCGCGGTGACGACCACCTGACCAACGCCGCGCGCCAGACGCAGATCTATCAGGCGCTCGGCTGGGAGGTGCCCGAAATGGCGCATATCCCCCTGATCCACGGTCCGGACGGTGCCAAGCTGTCCAAGCGCCACGGGGCGCTGGGCGTCGAGGCCTATCGCGAAATGGGCTATCTGCCCGAGGCTCTGCGCAATTACCTCGTGCGCCTGGGCTGGGCGCATGGTGACCAGGAGGTGTTCTCGACGCAGGAAATGATCGACGCCTTCGATCTGCCCCAGATCGGGCGCTCGCCCGCGCGTTTCGATTTCGCCAAGCTCGAGAATCTCAACGGCATATACATGCGCCAGACGGACGATGCGCGTCTTCTGGAGGCGATCGAGGTGATCCTGCCGCAGATCGGGCAGGAACGCGGGCTCTCCGCGCCGCTCTCGCCGGATTTGCGCGAGAAATTCCTCGCCGCGATGCCCGGCCTCAAGGAGCGGGCCAAGACCTTGGTCGAATTGCTCGATTCCGCGTCGTTCCTCTACGCTCCGCGTCCGTTGCGGCTGGACGAGAAGGCGGCGAAGATTCTCGATGCGGATGCGAGGCTGAGGCTCGCCGCGATCCTGCCCAGGCTGGAGGCGCTCGCCGAATGGAGTGTCGAGACCACGGAAGGTGCCGTGCGCGCCCATGTCGAGGAGACCGGCATCAAGCTCGGCCAGATGGCACAGCCTCTGCGTGCAGCGCTCACCGGCAAGGGAACTTCCCCCGGCCTGTTCGACGTTATGGCTGTGCTGGGACGGGAAGAATGCCTCGCCCGGATCGCCGATCAAGTCGGCGGATGAATGTGGCAGTGCACAATATCGCTTGCGGCCTTGCCGCGAAACGTGGTCGCATATTGGTCTGAATACGGTTTTTGTGCGTAGCGGGAATGCGCTCCCGCGCTTGAATATGGCGGGTGGATCGGATACCCAGACGCCACCTCTTCAACAGCGCCGCCAAGCGGGGCGCAGGCTACGGGGGCCGTTCGGCGCCCGCTTGCATCGACGTTGCGGTCAATAACGAAAGGGCCATTGTCATGAACGGCAAGGACAGCACGCTGAAACTCGGCGGCCAGGAGGTAGAACTTCCCTACAAGGAAGGAACCATCGGGCCCGGCGTCGTCGATATCTCGAAGCTCTACGCCCAGACCGGCGCCTTCACCTACGATCCCGGATTCACCTCGACGGCGAGCTGTGAATCCTCGATCACCTATATCGATGGCGACGAAGGCACGCTGCTCTATCGTGGATACCCGATCGAGCAGCTCGCCGAGCACGGCGATTTCCTCGAGACCTGCTATCTCCTGCTCTACGGGGAGTTGCCGACGCCGACGCAGAAGGCGGATTTCGATTATCGCGTCACGCGCCACACCATGGTGCATGACCAGATGAACCGCTTCTTCCTCGGCTTCCGCCGCGACGCGCATCCGATGGCGATCATGGTCGCCGTGACCGGCGCGCTTTCGGCCTTCTATCACGATTCGACCGACATCTCCGATCCGAAGCAGCGCATGATCGCGTCGATGCGCATGATCGCGAAGATGCCGACGCTCGCGGCCATGGCCTACAAATATTCCGTCGGCCAGCCCTTCGTCTATCCGAAGAACGATCTCGGCTATGCGGAGAACTTCCTGCGCATGTGCTTCGCGGTACCCTGCGAGGAATACGAGGTCAATCCGATCCTCGCCCGCGCGCTCGACCGGATCTTCATCCTGCACGCCGATCACGAGCAGAACGCCTCGACCTCGACCGTGCGCCTCGCGGGCTCCTCGGGGGCGAACCCCTTCGCCTGCATTTCCGCCGGCATCGCCTGCCTGTGGGGCCCCGCTCATGGCGGCGCCAACGAAGCGGCGCTCAAGATGCTCGAGGAGATCGGCACGCCCGATCGCGTCGCGGAATACGTCGCCAAGGCGAAGGACAAGAACGATCCCTTCCGCCTGATGGGCTTCGGCCACCGGGTCTATAAGAACTACGACCCGCGCGCGCGCATCATGCAGAAGACCACGCACGAGGTGCTCAACGAGCTCGGCGTCAAGGACGATCCGCTGCTCGAAGTCGCGATGGAGCTCGAACAGATCGCCCTGCGCGACGAGTATTTCATCGAGAAGAAGCTCTATCCGAATATCGACTTCTATTCCGGCATCACGCTCAAGGCGATGGGCTTCCCCACCACCATGTTCACCGTGCTCTTCGCGCTCGCGCGTACGGTGGGCTGGATCGCCCAGTGGAAGGAAATGGTCGAGGATCCCTCTCAGCGCATCGGCCGTCCGCGTCAGCTCTATATCGGCGCCGACAAGCGCGATTACGTGCCGATCGCGCAGCGCGGGTAATCTCTTCGCAATCCTTGCGGATAATTGAGAGACGGTCGCTCTTCGGGGCGGCCGTTTCGTTTTGTGGGCTCTGTGCCGGCGGGAGCGGCTTCAGCCGGACCCATGCGCGATGCGGTCGGCGATCATATCGATCCCGGGCAATGCGTCGATGGGGCCGATCGCGGCGATGGTCGGCCAGCTCTCGAGCAGATGAGCGCCTGCTGTACGCACATCCTCCAGCTCCACCGCTTCGACCTTGGCGACGAGATCGTGGATCGGCACGACGCGCCCCCAAGCGAGGATCTGCCGGGCCATGCGCTCGATCCGCCCGCCGGGCGTCTCCAGCGCGGCCTGCAACCCGACCTTCATCTGCGCCTTGGCGCGCTTCAGCTCGACATCGTCGAGCGCCCGTGTCGCCTCGCGCAGGGTGTCGATGGTGACCTCGACGAATTGCGCGATATCCGTTCCGGCGACACCCGCGCCGATGCCGAACACGCCGGTATCGCTGAAGGGCCAGTGGAACGCGTCGACGGAATAGGCGAGCCCACGTTTCTCGCGCACCTCCTGCCACAGCCGCGAGGAGAGCGATCCGCCGAGCACCTGTGCGAAAATCTGCGTCGCGTAATAGTGCGGGTCGGTGAAGGAGCGCCCGTGCAGGCCGATGACGATATTGGCCTGTTCGTGATCGCGTTTCAGCCGCGCTTCGCCGCCGCGATAAAGCCCCGGCAGGAGCGCATCGGGCAGATGCGGGCCGAGCCCGCCGAAGAAGCGCCGCGCCGCATCGACCACCCGCGCATGCTCGACGGCGCCGGCGGCGGTGACGACCATGCGCTCGGGCGCATATTCGCGGGCGCAGAAGGCGCGGATCTTGTCGGGGGTGAAGCTGCGCACGGTCTCGGGCCGCCCCAGAATCCGCCGCCCCAGAGCCTGATCGGGAAAGGCGGTTTCCATCATCACGTCGGTGACGAGATCGTCCGGCGTATCCTCAACCGAGGCGATTTCCTGGAGGATCACCCCGCGCTCGCGGTCGAGTTCGGTCTCGTCATGCACGGAATCGGTGAGGATGTCGCCGAGTACGTCGAGGGCGACATCGATATCCTCGCCCAGGACCCGCGCCGTATAGCAGGTATATTCGACACCCGTCGCCGCGTTGATGTCGCCGCCGACATTCTCGATATCCTCGGCGATGGCGCGGGCCGAGCGCCGGCGCGTGCCCTTGAAGGCCATATGTTCGATCAGATGCGACAGGCCGTGCTCGTCCTCGCGCTCGTTGCGCGCCCCGGCGCCGACCCAGACACCGAGCGCCACGGTCGCGATGGAGGGCATCGACTCGGTCGCCACCGTGAGCCCGTTTTCGAGCACGGTGATCTGCATGTCGCGATGCAGGCTCATCAGCGTATGTCCGAGACGATGCGCGAGCGCTCCCGGATGAAACGCTCGACCGCGCCCTGATCGTTCGCGACCACGGAGAAACGTTCGTCGCGGGCGTAGAGATCGGCCAGATGCGCCGGAAGCTCCGGGCGGATGCCGCTGGCTTTCTCGACCGCATCGGGGAATTTCGCCGGATGGGCGGTGGCGAGCACGACGCGCGGGGTGGCGGGATCGCGCGCGAGAGCCGTACGTGCCGCGCGCACGCCGATCGCCGTATGCGGATCGAGCAGATAGCCCGCTTCGCGATGCGTCGCGCCGATCTCGTCGGCGACTTCCGGCTCCGGCACCGCTTGGGCTGAGAATTCGGCGCGGATGCGCGCGAGCGGGCCGTCGGCGATGGTGAAGGCGCGCGCCTGTGCGAGTTGCCCCATCAACCCCCGGATCGCCGCGCCGTCGCGGTCATAGGCCTCGAAGAGCAGCCGCTCGAAATTCGAGGAGATCTGGATATCCATAGAGGGCGAGGTGGTCGGCATCACACCCTTGATGGCGTATTCGCCGCTTTCCAGCGCGCGCGGCAGGATGTCGTTGGCATTGCTCGCGATCTGGAGATCCGCCACCGGCAGGCCCATCGCCTTCGCGATATGGCCGGCGAGGATATCGCCGAAATTGCCGGTCGGCACGGTGAAGGCGACGGGCCGGTGCGGGCCGCCGAGCGCCACGGCGGCGGTGAAGTAATACACCGCCTGCGCCGCGACGCGGGCCCAGTTGATGGAATTCACGCCCGACAGCAGCAACTCGTCGCGGAAATCGGCATGGTTGAACATGCCCTTCACGATGGCCTGGCAATCGTCGAAATTCCCCTCCAGCGCGATGGCGTGGACATTGGGCGCCGCGACCGTCGTCATCTGCCGGCGCTGGACCTCCGAGACGCGGCCATTCGGATAGAGGATGAAGATGTCGACCTGGTCGAGCCCGGAAAACGCCTCGACCGCCGCCGATCCTGTATCGCCCGAGGTCGCGCCGACGATGGTGGCGCGCTGGCCACGCTCCTTCAGCACGTGATCCATCAGCCGCCCGAGCAGCTGCATCGCCACATCCTTGAAGGCGAGGGTCGGTCCGTGGAAGAGTTCGAGCACGAAGAGATTGTCGTCGATCTGCACGAGCGGACACGTGGCCGGGTGCCGGAAACCCGCATAAGCGCCCTCGACCATGGCGGTGAACGCGTCATCGGCGATCTCGCCATCCACGAGCCGCCCCAGAACGTCACGCGCCACGGCCGCATAGGGCAGCCCGGCATAGCCGGCGATGGTCTGCGCATCGATCTGCGGATAGCTCTGCGGCAGGTAGAGCCCGCCATCGCGCGCGAGCCCGGTCAGGAGCGCATCGTTGAAACCGATCGCGGGCGCTTCGCCCCGGGTGGAGATATGCAGCACGGCCCGTCATCCTCGTCATCTGGCTGCGCCCGTGTGGTGGCGCCAGCGCGCCGGACCATATTCCCTCACCCGGCGAGCGACAAGGCTTGATCGGGCAATGCGGTGCGCGAGGAGCCGCGCCCGACGGAGCATACGGGCATGAAACAAATGCCCTTATGATTGCCCGATCCGCACATTCCGACCCGAAAGATATCCGCATCCGTGCTCCGCGCAGCGGCTTGCGCCCGCCGCCGCGTGATCATATCCATGATCGGCCCGGTATTGTCGCAACCGGGTGGCGCATCGCGTGCGATGCAGCAATTTCAACGATGCGGCAGGGACAGGGAGGGCACGAATGCCCGCGACCACGCCGCCGCCGGGCGGGGCGAGTACGGCTGCCTTGATCGGACGGATATTGCTGCCGTTCGGCATCGCCTATTTCTTCAGCTTCCTCTATCGCACCGTGAATGCCGTGGCGGGGCCGGAAATCGCGGCTTCGCTCGATCTGACGCCGGGTGATCTCGGGCTCGTCACGAGCGCGTATTTCCTCACCTTCGCGCTGTTCCAGGTGCCGCTCGGGATCCTGCTCGATCGCTATGGCCCGCGCCTCGTCGAGGCCGCGCTGCTGCTCGTCGCCGCCGGTGGCGCGCTCGTCTTCGCCATGGCCGAGTCGATCACGGCGCTCGCGATCGGGCGCGGGCTGATCGGGCTCGGGGTCTCGGCCTGCCTCATGGCGGCGCTCAAGGCCAATGTGCAATGGTTTCCCGCCGCGCGACTGCCGCTCGCCAACGGCATCATCCTCGCCATGGGCGGGCTCGGTGCGATCGCCGCGACGACGCCGGTGCAGATCGCCCTGACGCAGACGGATTGGCGCATGATCTTCGTCGCGCTCGCCGTGATGACGGTGGCCGTCGCGGCCCTGCTCTTCGCCGTCGGTCCGCGCCACGAGAAAAGCGGTGCGGCGGAGAGCTGGGGCGAGGCGATCCGCGGGGCGGGGCGCATCTTCCTGTCGCCGACATTCCAGCGCATCGCCCCCCTCGTCGTTCTCAGCCAGGCGACCTTTCTCTCCTATCACGGGCTCTGGGCTGCGATCTGGATGCGCGACGTCGCCGCCGTTCCCGCCGCCGATGTCGCGGCGATCCTGGGGATCGCGACGACGGGGATCATCTTCGGCTCGCTCGGGACCGGCCTGATCGCCGACCGGCTGCGCCAGCGCGGTGTTCCGGTCCTGAGCACCGCGCTCGGCTTCGCTCTCGCCTTCATCGGCGTGCAATTCGCCCTCGTCTTCGGGTTGCCGGTACCGGGCATCGCCCTGTGGACGGCCTTCGCGTTCTTCGGGCTGAGCAGCATGCTCTATTTCGCGGTGCTGAACGCCGCCTTCCCGCCGGAACTGGGCGGGCGGGTCTCGACGGCGGTGAACATGCTGGTCTTCACCAGCGCGTTCCTGCTGCAATGGCTCGTCGGTGTGCTGCTCGAACCCTGGGAGGGCGCCGATCGTGCCTTCGCCCACAGGGTGATCTTCGGCACGCTGGCCGGGCTGCAACTCGCCGCGATCTTCATCCTGCCACGCCGCGTCGCCACCCGGGATGATCCGGCGGCGGAGGAAGCGGGGCGGTAATCGAGGCGGACATTCGCCGCGCTCTCTCCGGGAACGCCACAACTCTCGCTGCAACTCTCGCTGCGAGTCTCTCTGCGAGTCTCGTTGCAACTCTTGCGGCGCGCACCCGCGCGGTGATATAGCCGCTCGAACTTTGATGCATTGCAGGAGAGCCGGGCAGTTGCGCCCGGCGGGAGCGCCCATGTCCGTCGATCAAGAGACTGTCCGCCGCATCGCGCGCCTCGCGCGCATCGCCGTCAGCGATGACGATGTCCCGCATCTCCAGGGCGAGCTCAACGCAATCCTCGCTTTCGTCGAGCAACTCGGGGAAGTGGACGTGAGCGATGTGGAGCCGATGACCTCGGTGACTCCCATGGCGATGAAGATGCGCGAGGACGGCATCACCGACGGAGACAAGCAGGCGGATGTCGTCGCCAATGCGCCGGCCACCGAAGACGGCTTCTTCCTCGTGCCCAAGGTCGTCGAATAAGCCGCGCCCGCCGCATCCGCACGTATTCTCGCATACGCACCCTTCGCGCCGCTTCTCGCAGAAAGTGCCCGCCCGTGACCAATCTGACCGATCTCACCCTCGCCGAAGCCCGTGACGGCCTCAAGGCCAAGCGCTTTTCCGCCGTCGAGCTGACCAAGGCCCATCAGCAGGCCATGGGCGCGGCCAAGGGCCTCAACGCCTATGTCGTCGACACTCCCGATCAGGCGCTCGCCATGGCCGTGGCGGCGGATGAGCGCATTGCGCGCGGCGAGGCACGCCCGCTCGAAGGGTTGCCGATCGGCGTCAAGGATCTGTTTTGCACGGAGGGCGTGCAGTCGACCGCCTGCTCCAACATCCTCAAGAGCTTCACGCCGCGCTACGAATCGACCGTCAGCGCGAATCTGTGGAATGCCGGCGCGGTGATGCTCGGCAAGCTCAATTGCGACGAATTCGCCATGGGCTCCTCGAACGAGACCAGCGCCTTCGGCCCCGTGGTCTCGCCCTGGCGGCGTGCCGGGGACGAGACGCCGCTCGTGCCGGGCGGCTCCTCCGGCGGTTCGGCGGCGGCGGTGTCCGCGCGCCTGTGCCTCGCCGCCACCGCGACCGATACCGGTGGTTCGATCCGCCAGCCGGCGGCTTTTACCGGGACCGTAGGCATCAAGCCGACCTATGGCCGCTGCTCGCGCTGGGGCATCGTCGCCTTCGCCTCCTCGCTCGACCAGGCCGGGCCGATCACCAAGACCGTGCGCGATTCCGCCATGATGCTCCAGGCCATGGCGGGTCCCGATGCCAAGGATACGACCTGCGCCGATATTCCCGTCCCCGATTTCGAGGCGGCGGTCGGGCGTGGCGTGAAAGGGCTGAAGATCGGCATCCCGAAGGAATACCGCGTCCCCGGCATGCCGGCGGAGATCGAGCGGCTCTGGGAGGCGGGGCAGGCCTGGCTGCGCGAGGCCGGCGCCGAAATCGTCGAGGTCTCGCTGCCGCACACGCAATATGCGCTGCCGGCCTATTACATCGTCGCTCCGGCGGAAGCCTCCTCGAATCTCGCCCGCTATGACGGCGTGCGTTACGGCCTGCGCGTCGAGGGCAAGGACATCATCGACATGTACGAGCGCACCCGCGCCGCCGGTTTCGGCCGCGAGGTCAAGCGTCGCGTGATGATCGGCACCTATGTGCTCTCGGCGGGCTATTACGACGCGTACTATCTGCGCGCGCAGAAGATCCGTACCCTGATCAAGCGCGATTTCGAAAACGTCTATGCCGAGGGCGTCGACGCGATCCTCACGCCCACGACGCCGTCCGCCGCTTTCGGCATCGGCGAGAAGGGCTCGGGCGATCCGGTTGAGATGTATCTCAACGACATCTTCACCGTCACCGTGAATATGGCCGGCCTGCCGGGCATCTCCGTGCCCGGCGGTTTCGACGCCAAGGGTCTGCCGCTCGGGCTCCAGCTGATCGGGCGCCCCTTCGACGAGGAGACGCTCTTCGCCGCCGGCCAGGTCATCGAGGATGCCGCCGGCCGCGTCGCGCTGCCCGAAGCCTGGTGGGGCTGATCGCTTGCCCGATCTATGGTTCGCTCAGGCGGGCTTTGCCGGGTGAGCCGCCGTCTCCTCGGGCTCTTCCCCGGAGGCCCCGGTATCGGTTGCAGCGTCATGCGCGCGCGGTGAGAGTTCCGCCGTGCCCGCGCTCGTCGCCGGCAGATTGACGAAGCCACCCTGCGCCGCCGGTCGCTCTCGTGCGCGGATGCGCCAGGTGACGAAGCCCGCGAGCACCGTCGCGATCACGCCGCAGAAGACGAACAGGCCCTGCGGGCCCATCGCCGCCATCAGGGCAGTCGCGAGGAACGGGCCGAACATGCCCCCCGTCGCCCAGCAGACGAGCAGGCTCGAGATCGCCGGCACGATCATGTCGGATTCGATGATGTCGCAGGCATGGGCGATGCACACGGCGTAGATGCACAAGGCCATCCCGCCCCAGATCGCGAATGCGATGATCATCGCCGGCATCAGCGCCACATGGCTTGCAGCGACGATCGCGATACAGGCCAGCGCCGTTCCGGCGAAGAGTCCGGCGATCACCCGGCGCCGGTCGGTCCGGTCCGAGAGCCAGCCGAGCGGCCATTGCAGGATCAGCGATCCCGCCTGGAGCGCGAGAAAGAGCAGCGCGGCTTCCGCGGCGCCGAGCCCCACCTGTACCCCGTAGACCGGTGCGATGGCGATCACGGAGGAGTTCATCAAGCCGACCGCGAAGGCTCCCGTCACGGCGGAGGGCGCCTTGCGAAACAGTGTCGGGATGATCAGGCTCACCGTGCGCGGCGCCGGCGGTTCGCGCGAGAGCGTGGCCGAGACCGGGATCAGCGACAGGCACATCATGGCGGCGATCGCCATGAACAGCCCGTCCGTCTCGATCGAACCGAGGCCGATGGCGAGCGGCGAGAGCATCAGCGCGATCTTGGTGCACAGCATGTAGAGCGAGACGACGCGCCCGCGATTGCCCGCGCTGGCTCCGGCGCTGACCCATCCGTCGATGACGGTGAACAGCCCCGCGAGCACCATCCCCGAGAGCGTGCGCAACACGATCCAGCTCCACAGGTCCTGTGCCTGGGTGAAGCCGAGTGCGACCACGGCGGAGATCGCCGCGAGGCTCGCGAATGCGCGGATATGGCCGACATGACGAACGAGCAGCGGCACGAGCATGCAGCCGGTGGCGAAGCCGAGCCCGTAGCCCGAGGCGACGAGCCCGATCTCGGCGATCGACATTCCCGCCGCATCCATGCGCAGGGGCAGCAGGATCTGGAGGAGGCCGTTGGCGATCTGCAAAAAGGTCGCACCGGCGGTGATCGACCAGATGACGGCGAAGGCCGATCCGAGCCCGGGCAGGGGAGGGGGGGTGGCGCTCGCAGGCGCTGCGCCGGCGGTGGCTATATCCGCCGGATCGGTATTCCCCCGTGCGCGGGAAGCATCTTGCGTGGAGGAGGGGCCTGACGAGGAAGTATGCATGCGGCTGACCGGCGATTCGCGGCGGGGGGAGCGGATTGACGCGTCATCATGCCGGAAATCGGCGTAAATGCGATGAGAGAAACCGTATCGGCCTGATGGGCCACGCCGCCCCGGTGTCTTCGTGGGGTTGCGGCGGGCCCGGCTGTGGGAAGCTGTGGATAACGGTGCTCTCGGCAAAAACCGAAAAATCGCCAATAAAGTCGCTTGACGCGATCAAAAGCGGCGCCTATATCCCCCTCCACCGACGACGAAGCAACGCGCTTGGTCGCCGGGCGGGTCGATCGGAAGGTCGCGGCGGCTTCGGCCACAAGCAGCGGGTTCAGCGGAGAGCTGAAATATTCGGTTGACACGGAAAATTCTGGGGCGTATAACCGCGCTCCTTGTCGCGAAGGCCGGTCGGCCGATGCGGCTTCCCAGACAAGTTCGTACGGATAAACCGGTCCGCCGGTCATCAGTCGTGTTCGTCTGGTTGCTCTTTGACATTGTTGGGAAGGAAGAAAGGGAAGCGTGGTCGGCGTTGTCCTTGCGGGTGCCGGGTGTCTCTTAGGGGATGTCTGGTGCTGTGAGAGATAGTGTCGGATTCGACGTTTCTTTTG
>JBJHBI010000056.1:0-26674 GCA_050485405.1 Salinarimonadaceae bacterium | reverse complement strand
GCGCAGGGCACGAAGCTGTTCTCCGGGCGCCTGATGAGCGCCGAGAGCGTCGCGCGGATCGGGGTCGAGGGCTATCGCGCCGGCCATGCCATCGTAGTGCCGGGTCCGATGAACCGCATCACCGCGCAGATCAGCCGCATCATGCCGCGCTTTACCTCGCGCCGCGTCGCCGCCTCGCTCAATCAGAAGAAGTGATCGGCCTGCGGGCAGAAGAAGTGATCGGCAAGCGGGTGCGGCTTTGCCCAACCGCTTTTCCGCGCGATGGCCGGTTCGTCCGCATGGCCAAGCCGGCCCTCGCGTGGCATCACGGATGAAGCGTCGCGGTCGCATCCGCCGGGATGAGGCCGCAACCGATCGATCCGGGAGGGTGGCTTGAGCGAAGACAAAGCGGGATACGCGCCGACCATCATCGCCGTCGCGCCCAATGGCGGACGGCGCACGCAGGCCGATCACCCGGCGCTTCCCGTCACAGCCGAAGAGACAGCGCGCACGGCTGCGGCCTGTCGCGAGGCGGGCGCGGCGATGCTGCACATCCACGTACGCCGACCCGACCAGCGCCACAGCCTCGACGTGGATCTCTATCGCGAGGCGATCGACGCGGCGCGGCGCGCGGCGGGGCCGGATATGGTAATCCAGGCGACGACGGAATCGGTCGGGCTCTATGGCCCCGACGAGCAGATGGCTATGGTGCGCGCATTGCGGCCGGAGGCGATCTCGATGGCCCTGCGCGAACTCGCGCCCGATGACGATCACAAGGCCCGCTTCGCCGATTTCACCACATGGCTGCGCCGCGAGAACATCGCCGGGCAGATTATCCTCTACGATCGCGACGACACGGCTCGCGCCCGCGCCTGGGCGCAGGAAGGCGTTTTCGATCCCGCGCAAATGTCGGTGATCTTCGTCACCGGCAAATACTCGCCGCCGACAACGGCGATGCCGATCGATCTTCTGCCGCTCTACAATGATTGCGCGGATCTCTTCCGCGACTGGATGCTGTGCTCCTTCGGCCCGCGCGAGACCGGCTGCGTCACGCTCGCGGCCTTGCTCGGCGGCCATTGCCGTGTCGGCTTCGAGAACAATCTCGATCTTCCAGACGGCAGTCGCGCGCGCGACAACGCCGCCATCGTCGCCGCGACCGTGAATGCGCTGACGAGCGTCGGCCTCACGCCCGCCACCCCGGCGGAGCTGCGCGCGCGCTGGGGGCTGTGAGGCGCGCCGCGCGGATCAGCTCGCGAGCCAGGCTTCGAGCGCGCGGTTGACCGCCTCGGGGCGTTCCATCGTCGCGAGATGCCCGCAATCGGGGATGATGCCGAGCGTCGCCTCGGGCAGTGCCTCGGCCATTTCCTGCGAGAGTGCCGGCGGCGTCAGCGCATCCTCGTCACCCACGATCACGAGGGCGGGAATCGTGATCGAAGCGAGCCGTTCGCGATGGTCGCGACGGCCGATGATCGCATGCTGCTGTCGAATGAAGGCTTCCGGCCCGATATTGGCCGCCATGGCGGCGATACGGGCCTGCAGCGCGGCGTCCTCCCGGCGGCCTTGCGCCACGAATTTCGGCCAGAGAGTGCGGCAGGCTTCCTCGAATCCCCCGGCCTCCGTGAGGGCGATCAGCTTCCGGCGGTTCTCGGTCGCCTCCGGGGTGTCGGCGCGGGCGCTGGTGTCGAACAGGGCGATCCGGTTGACGCGTTCCGGCGCCCGGGCCTGAGCTTCGAGCGCAATGTAGCCGCCCATGGAGAGGCCGATCAGGATCAGTTCGTCATCCGGATGATCGTCGAGCAGGCGGGCCGCCATGCCCGCGATCGTGTCGTCACGGGTGGTGTCCGCGACGGCGACCGGGTGGCGCGCACGCGCTATTGCGAATTGATCCGCGAAGAGATCTGCATCACAAATCAGCCCGGGGATGAAAATTATCGTCGCCATGAGCCGGCCTTTCTCGTTCAAATGATTGACAAACAGGGCGTTCGCCATATGGTCCACGCGCACGACTGCAACAGGCGAATGCCTGAAAACGAACACGCGTCCCTCCGTCTTAGTCGTGCCGGATGGATGCGGCAATGCAGCGCGTGACGCTGCGGAACGGTTTCAACGTCCCATGTCTTTTGCCGAACTCGGTCTGAGTGATAAAGTCCTCCAGGCGGTTACCGCCGCCGGTTACACGCAGCCGACTCCGATCCAGCAACAGGCGATCCCGCACGTCATCGCCCGGCGCGACGTGCTCGGCATCGCCCAGACCGGAACCGGCAAGACGGCGGCCTTCACCCTGCCGATGCTGACGATGCTGGAAACGGGCCGGGCCCGGGCGCGCATGCCGCGCACGCTCATCCTCGAGCCGACGCGCGAACTCGCGGCGCAGGTCCAGGAGAATTTCGAGCGCTACGGCGTCAATCAGAAGCTCTCGGTCGCGCTGCTGATCGGTGGCGTCTCCTTCGGCGACCAGGACATGAAGATCACCCGCGGCGTCGACGTGCTGATTGCAACGCCCGGCCGCCTGCTCGACCATTTCGAGCGCGGCAAGCTTCTGCTCACTGGCGTCGAGCTCCTCGTCATCGACGAAGCCGATCGCATGCTCGACATGGGCTTCATCCCCGATATCGAGCGTATCGTGAAGCTCACGCCCTTCACGCGCCAGACCCTGTTCTTCTCGGCGACGATGCCGCCGGAGATCCAGCGGCTCTCGGATGCGTTCCTGTCGAATCCCGTCAAGGTCGAGGTGTCGAAGCCCGCTTCCGCGGCGACGACGATCACCCAGCGGCTCGTCGCGACGCAGAACGAGCCGAAGGCGAAGCGCGCCGCCTTGCGCGACCTCATCCGCGCGGCGGACACGATCGACAACGGCATCATCTTCTGCAACCGCAAGCGCGATGTCGCGGTGCTGCATCGCTCGCTCCAGCGCCACGGTTTCAACGCGGTCGCGCTCCATGGCGACATGGATCAGCGCTCGCGCATGATCGCGCTCGATTCCTTCCGCAAGGGCGAGGCGACGCTGCTGGTTGCGAGCGACGTCGCTGCGCGCGGGCTCGACATTCCCGCCGTCAGCCACGTCTTCAACTACGACGTTCCCCACCACGCGGAGGATTACGTTCACCGCATCGGGCGTACCGGTCGTGCCGGTCGCGCCGGCGCCGCCTTCACGCTGGTGGCGCGCAGTGACGAAAAATCGCTTTCCGCGATCGAGAAGCTCATCGGCGGCGCCATCGCTTGGCATGGCGATGATCTCGCCGCAGCAAAGGCCGGCGGCGACGGTGAAGGCGCGTCGTCCGGTTCGCGCGAAGGTGGTTCCGGGCGCAACCGTCGCGGCGGAAAACGCAAGGCGGAACCGGCGCAGCCTTCCGCCGAGGCGGCCGAGGAGACGAGGGCCGAGAGCGGCGATCGCGAGCGCTCGGGCGGTCGCGGCAGCGATGGTCGCGGCAAGGCAGCTCGGGAAAAGCGGAGCGAGGCGAGCGAGAGCGGCGAGGATACTTCCGCGAGGGCGAAGCCGCGCGAGGAGCGCACCTCCGAACGCGACGATCGGCCTTCGAGGCGCGACGATCGTTCGTCCGGGCGTGAAGACCGCAATTCGGGGCGCGGCAGATCCGGTCGCGGTCGCCGAGACGAGGAAGCGGATTCGCTGCCCGTCGCCGGTTTTGGCGATCACGTTCCCGCTTTCCTGCTACGTCCCGCGCGTCCCAAGGCCAAGAAATAAATCGCCAATTGTGCGTCGTTAAGGGTTTATTGAACGAAATGCGGAGATACTGTCGTTAATGGCTGTTTTCCGGGCTCGTGTACCGACTCGGAAGGGGTGAGGGGGCATAACGGTCGTGTCGCGCAATCAAGCCGGATCAGATATCGAGCGGACGTTCACGATTTCCCAGCGCGCCATGGAGCTGATGAAATCGTACGGCTCCTCCGCTTCGCCGCGCTCTTACGAGATCTGGTACACCTATGTGGCCGGCCACAAACCCGCATTGAACGATGCGGTGAAGCGCATCGCCGCCGAGAACGGCAAGATCGACGAATCGGACATCGACGCGCTGCACGCGGAATACATCTCCGCCGACCGCTTCAGCGAGGAAGCCGAGAAGACCGGCGCCGTCGTCATTTCCGAGATCGATCAGGTCATGGAAATGCTCGATCTCGCGCTCGGCTCGACGCAGAAATACGGCGAATCGCTCGACGCCTTCGCCGCCGACCTCAATAGCGGCGTCGATCGAAGCCGGGTGCGCGAGATCGTCTCGTCGCTGGTCCTCGCCACGAAGGATGTTCGCGCCACCAATACGACGCTCGAGGCCCGCCTGCGCGAGACGCGCGGCGAAATCGACACGCTGCGCGAGACGCTCGAAGCGGTGCGCATGGAATCGCTAACCGATCCGCTTACCGGCATCGCCAACCGCAAGCATTTCGAGGAAATGCTGGTCAAGTCGCTGGATCAGGCGCTCGTGGAGCGCTCGCCGCTCGCGCTGATCGTCATCGATATCGATCATTTCAAACGCTTCAACGACACGTTCGGCCATCTGACCGGCGATCAGGTCCTGCGCCTCGTCGGCATGACCATGCGCGAGCAGGTACGCACCAAGGCGACGCTCGCCCGTTTCGGCGGCGAGGAATTCGGCATCATCATGCCGGATACGACGCTGGAAAACGCCCGCTCGGTCGCCGAACGCGTCCGCAATTCCGTCATGGCCCGCGAGCTGATCAAGCGCTCGACCGGCGAATCGCTCGGCAAGGTGACGATCTCCGTCGGCGTATCCGCCATGCGCAAGGGCGATACGGCGGTCTCTCTGCTCGAACGCGCCGACCAGTGCATGTTCTTCGCCAAGCGAATGGGCCGCAACCGCACGGTCTCCGATGCCGATAACGAGTACCAGAAGGAACACGGCGCCGGCATGACCGAAGTCGCCTGAATACCCTTCATCACCCGTTTCCGCGCCCCGAGCCGATGATCCCGGATCGGTTTTCGCTTAGCTCAGCCGCGCGAAGTCCCGGATAGGCGCGCTGCGCCTTTGCGATCGCCGGCCACCTGGCGTCGCGCGCAGGAATACGCCGCTTGCGCCCATTGCGCCATGATCTCTGGGTCTTCGAGGGCGGCGAGCGGTGCGCTCCAATAGCCCATGGCCACGTCCCGGTCGCCCTTGCGATAGCTGAAACGCGTGCAGCCGGCGGCACGAAACGTTGGTGCATCGGCTTCGTCGGCTTTCAGATAGAGGGTGCCGTCGGCCTCCAGGGCGAACATCAGGCCGTCGCGAAAGATTCCCTGGCCGCCGAACATGCGCCGAAGACGCACCGGGCCGAACCCGCTGAACACGTCCCTGATCGTCTCGGCATCCACGTTTCGCCTCCGGTCGAGCTTTTGCCGGAGGTCACCGCAGCGGCGCTTCGCCGTCGGCGGTCGCTTCGACCCTGGCCGGCGTGATCGCCACCGATTCGCCGCAGCCGCAGGCGGAGGTCTGATTGGGATTGTTGAAGACGAATTGCGAGGCGAGTTTCGTCACCTGGAAGTCCATCTCCGTGCCGAGCAGGAAGAGCACGGCCTTGGGGTCGACGAAGACCTTCACGCCCTTGTCCTCGACGACGTCGTCGCCGGGAATCGCGGTCTCGGCGTATTCCATCGTATAGGCCATGCCCGCACAGCCGCCGTTGCGAACGCCGACACGCACGCCCTCGATGGGCTTGTCCGCATTCGCGATGATTTCCTTGACGCGTTCCGCTGCCGCATCCGTCAGGGAAATGACTTTCAAACCACCGAACATGTCTTTCCTCTCCACCCACGGGTAGAAGGCCCGGGCCAGTGAGATGCCTGTGGTCAACATAGTGATCGAAGGAGGCTGCGTCGAGGGGGCTGGGCCGAGGAGGTTGCGCTGCGGCGAAAACGGGGTTGCCGCGCAGGGTTGTCGTGCGTCGACCGGCAAGCATCAATCGCGCCTTGCCTGTGATGCGGGGAGGGGCTACCAAGCGCCTTCGTCAGTTGAAAGCGGCGCAGACCGACCATGTCCGACCCGATCGTCCTCATTCCCGCCCGCATGGCGGCGACCCGCCTGCCCGGAAAGCCGCTTGCGGATATCGCGGGCGAGCCGATGATCGTGCATGTCTGGCGCCGCGCCGTCGAGGCCGGGATCGGACCCGTCGCGGTGGCCACGGATTCGCAGGAGATCGCGCAAGCCGTCGAGGCTGCCGGCGGCATCGCGGTGATCACGCGCGCCGATCACCCCTCCGGCTCGGACCGGATCTTCGAGGCCGTCGAGGCGCTCGATCCGGAAGGGCGCCACGATGTCGTCGTCAATGTGCAGGGCGATTTTCCCACGATCGATCCGCGCGCCATCGCCGCCGCGATCCTGCCTCTGGCCGACCCGGCTGTCGCCATCGCCACACTCGCCTGTCCGATCCGCGACGAGGACGAGGCGCAGGACCCCAACATCGTCAAGGTGGTGGGTTCGCCCGTTTCCGCGGGACGTCTGCGGGCGCTCTATTTCACCCGCGCCCGCGCGCCCTGGGGCGAGGGGCCGCTGCATCATCACATCGGGCTCTACGCCTTTCGAAGGAAGGCGCTGTCGCGCTTCATCGGCCTCGCACCCTCGATGCTCGAGACGCGCGAGAAGCTGGAGCAGCTGCGCGCCCTCGAAGACGGGATGCGCATCGACGTGACCCTGGTGGATGACGCGCCTTTCGGCGTCGATACGCCCGAATCCCTGGCGCGGGCTCGCGCCGTTCTCGGAGACCCTTCATGAGCAAGACCATCGCCTTCCAGGGTGAGCGCGGCGCGAATTCGCATATCGCCTGCCTCGAAGTCCATCCCGACTGGACGCCGCTGCCGTGCCCGACCTTCGAGGATGCCTTCGCTGCGCTGAAGGAAGGGCAGGCGCAGCTCGCGATGATCCCGATCGAGAATTCCGTCGCGGGCCGCGTCGCCGATATCCACCACCTTCTGCCCGATTCCGGCCTGCACATCATCGGCGAGTTCTTCCTTCCCGTGCACCATCAGCTGATGGCGGCGAAGGGCGCGACGCTCGCCACGATCCGAACCGTGCAGAGCCATGTCCACGCGCTCGGCCAGTGCCGGCGGATGCTGCGCAAGCTGAACCTCGTATCCGTGGTCGGCGCCGACACCGCCGGCTCGGCCCGCCAGATCGCGGAACTGGCCGATCCGACCCGTGCCGCGATCGCGCCGCAGCTCGCTGCCGAAGTCTACGGCCTCGAAATCCTAGCGGCCGATATCGAGGACGAAGCGCACAACACCACGCGCTTCATCATCCTCGCCAACGAACCGCTGGAAATCCCGGCGGGTACGGCTGATTGCGTGACGAGCTTCGTGTTCCGCGTGCGCAACATCCCCGCCGCGCTCTATAAAGCGATGGGTGGATTCGCCACGAACGGCGTCAATATGACCAAGCTCGAAAGCTACATGATCGAGGGCCATTTCACCGCGACGCAGTTCTATGCGGAGGTGGATGGCCACAAGGACGAGCCGCATGTGAGCCGCGCGCTGGAAGAGCTCGCCTTCTTCTCGCGTGAACTGAACGTGCTCGGCGTCTTCCCGGCCCATCCCTACCGCCGCAAGCTGCGCGACACGCTTGACACGGAGTGAGCCGCCAGGCTCACCCCGCGAGGTAGCGCCGCACGAGATGATGCGCGATCGCGACCGGCGGCGGCGTGCGGATGTTGTCGGGATGGCGGTCCTCGAGCATCAGCGCGACGTCCGCGCGGGAGAACCAGCGCACGTCTTCCATCTCCTCGTAATCGATGTCGAGGCTGTCATCGGTGGCGATGCCGTGACAGCCGATCATCAGGGAGGAGGGGAAGGGCCAGGGCTGGGAGAGCATGTAGCGGACCTCTCCGACGCGCACGCCCGCCTCCTCGAAGGTCTCGCGCCGCACGGCATCCTCAATCGTCTCGCCCGGTTCGACGAAGCCCGCGAGGCACGAGTAATTGCCGGGCGGAAACCGCGTCTGCCGCCCGAGCAGGATATTGTCGCCATAGGTGATCAGCATGATGGCGACGGGATCGGTGCGCGGAAAATGCTGCGTGCCGCAGGAATCGCAGTCGCGGCGAAAGCCGGACGCGCTCGCGCGGGTCGGCGCTCCGCAATTCGCGCAGAAGCGATGGCGGGCATGCCATGAGAGCAGCGATTTCGCCTCGGCGAGAATACCCGCCTCGCGCTCCGGGACGAGGCCCTGCGTCGCGATGGAGCGCAGGTCGAGCACGTAGCAATCGCTGCGCTGGGCGAGCGCCTCGGTCCGGTCCGCCTCGGTGAGCACGGCCAGCACATGGGCGCCGTCGAGCGTGCCTAGATAGACTTCTTCCGCGATGGGCAGATCGCCACGGATCGTCGCCGGATGCAGGGCGCTGAGCCCGTCGTCCCCCTGCGCGAGGATGGGCATGTCCCCTGCGAAGAGCACGAGCCGCGATTGCGGGTCGAGCCTGTAGCGCGAGAGCGCGTCGTCGCCCCTTTCGCTGGTATGGCGGACGAGGCCGTTCGTGGCGAAGCCCATGGGCGGATGGTTGCCGGCGAGATCATTCATGCCGTGTGCGCCTTCTGTCTGGCTCAGGCCTCGGCGAAGCCTTGTGTGAAACGGTCGATCAGGGGCTGGACCCCGTGTGCGGGATAGGTTCGGCGCTCGCCATGGCCCCAGACCGGGCCGGGCCAGGCGGGATCGGAGGCGAACCGCCCGATCACGTGCAGATGAAATTGTGCAACGACATTGCCCAGGCTCGCGACATTCACCTTGTCGGGTGCGGCGACCGCGCGCATCACCGAAACGGCGATCCGCGCCTCCTGCGTGAGCTGCTGCGCATCCGCCGGGGCGAGATCGTCGAGTTCGAGGATGCCGGGCCGGCGCGGCACCAGGATCAGCCAGGGGAAGCGCGCATCGTTCATCAGGCGCACGCTGCACAGTTCGAGATCGCCTAGGACGATCGTATCGGCTTCGAGGCGGGGATCGAGGGAGAAGTCGCTCATGGTCCGTGTGTAGCGCGCATCGCGGCGGCGGCAAATGCGAAATCCTTCACGCGCAGGCGGCGTCGCGAACTGGTTGCAGACGCGGCAAATGGACAAGCGGCGAAACCCGATGCAAACTCTCGCGTTCCCTCATCGAGGCAAACACATAAGCTTTGGGCCGCGGGCCCGGGAGGAATCGATGTCCGAGGAGAGCGCCGACGCGAGGCAGACGGGTAAGAACGGTAAGGGCGAGGGCGAAGCCGGAAAATCCGCGAAAGCCGCGGCGGCGAAAGGGTCGACGGCCAAATCGGGCACGGCCAAAAAGACGGCTGAGAAGAAGCCGGCTGCTAAGAAGCCTGCAGTGAAGAAGGCGGCTGCGAAGACGACGACGACCAAGGCGGTAGCCGACAAGGTGGCAGCCGACAAGGGCGCCGCGGACAAGGGTTCGCCTCCAAAAGCGGCTTCGACCACGAAAGCGAAATCGGCGTCCAAGGCTGCCTCGAAACCGGCCACCGAACCGGCGAGCACGGCGGCTGCTTCCAAGGTCGCAGGTTCCAAGACGACTGCGTCCAAAGCCAGCGCATCCAAAGCCAGCGCATCCAAGGCCGGCGCGACCAAGGCCGGCGCAACCAAGGCTTCCACGCCCAAAGGCCCGGCGAAGCCGAAGGCGGGCGCCGGCGATATTCCGCGCCCCTGGCTCGATCACTATCCCGATTACGTCGCGCACGAGATCGACGAGGGCGCCGTGCCCGATCTGACCGGCCTCTACGATCATGCCGTGTCGCGATTTGCCGACAGGGTCGCCTTCGAGAGCTTCGGCGTCGGTGTCAGCTACAAGGATCTCGACCGGCATGTGCGCGCGGTCGCCGCCTGGCTCGCGGCGCAAGGTTACGGCAAGGGGGACCGGATAGCGGTCATGATGCCCAACGTCATGGCCTATCCCGCGATCCTGTTCGGAATCCTCAAGGCGGGCTGCATCGTCGTCAACGTCAACCCGCTCTACACGGTCCGCGAACTCCAGCACCAGATCCGCGATTCCGGCGCGAAGGCGCTGTTCGTTCTCGAGAATTTCGCGAGCACCGTCGAGCGCTCCGGGCTTGCGAAGACGGAACTGGACAAGGTCGTCATCGTGGCGCCGGGCGATCTGCTCGGCCTCAAGGGCTTCATCGTCACCGGCGTGTCGCGTTATCTCAAACGCGGCGTGCCGCGCTATTCGCTGCCCGATGCGCTGCGTCTGACGGCCGTTCTGCGCAGTCCCGGCCCCGATGCCTATGAGCGGCGCGCGGTCGAGAAGGACGACATCGCCTTCCTGCAATATACCGGCGGCACCACCGGGCTCTCCAAGGGCGCGACGCTCCTGCATCGCAACGTCGCGATGAACGTCGCACAGGTCGAGGCGTGGCTGCGGCACGAGATGGAGGCGCGCAAGGTCAACGGGATCATCACGGCGCTGCCGCTCTATCACATCTTCAGCCTGATGGCCTGCATGCTGTTCTTCCATTTCGGTGCGCGTCAGGTGCTGATCGCGAATCCGCGCGACATTCCCGGCCTCATCGACACGCTCAAGAAGACGCCGTTCAACTGCGTCGTCTTCATCAACACGCTCTACAATGCGCTGGCCAACCATCCGCGCATCAAGGAGGTCGATTTCTCGCAGCTGCATATCTCGATCGCCGGCGGCATGACCACGCAGAAGGCCGTCGCGACCAAGTGGAAGGCGCTGACCGGAACGCCGATCGTCGAGGGTTACGGCCTGTCGGAAACCTCGCCCGTCGTCACCGCCAACCGTCTCGATATCGACGAGTTCACCGGTGCGATCGGCTACCCGCTATCCTCGACGGAGGTCTCGATCCGCGACGAGGAGGGCAAGCCGCTCGGTTTCGAGGAGCCGGGCGAGATCTGCGTGCGCGGCCCGCAGGTCATGAAGGGCTACTGGAACCAGCCGGACGAGACCAGCAAGGTCATGACCGAGGACGGGTTCCTGCGCACCGGCGATGTCGGTGTGCTGCAGGAAGACGGGCTCGTGCGCATCGTCGACCGCATCAAGGATACGGTGGTCGTCTCCGGTTTCAACGTCTATCCGAACGAGGTCGAGGGTGTCCTGTCCGATCATCCGCAGATCGCCGAATCGGCGGTGATCGGCGTGCCCGACGAGCATTCCGGCGAGCGCGTCGTCGCCTATGTCGTGCGGCGCGACGAGGCGGTGACCGAGCAGGAGATTCGCGAGCACTGCAAGGAATCGCTGACGAGCTACAAGGTCCCGCGCGAGATCCGCTTCCGCGACGAGCTGCCCAAGACCAATGTCGGGAAGGTGCTGCGCCGGGCGCTGCGTGATACCGACGATGCCGGCGGCTGACGCTCGGGCCGTGCGATGCTTGCCGGTCGGTGCTTGCCGGGCCGTGTGCGGGCAACGATTCGCGTCGACGCAGTATTTTCGCGCGTCGACGTGTATGATGCTTGACCGAAGCGAAAGCCTCGGGTACCGTTCGCGCAACTTTATGAAAGGTGAGCGCGAGCTATGAGCACGCTTCTTCTCGTAATTAGGATGCCATCGACGGAGCGGGTGTGACCCGTACGATCCGGCGATGGCGCATGAGGCCCCCACGGGGCCTTTTTTATTGCCTGAACCACCCGAACCACGACGACAAAGCCGCCCGCAACACCAAGGATACCCGGAAAATTCCCCGGTAGAACGCTGAAGGAAAGTCGATCATGAGCGAGATGATGACCGGAGCCGAAATGGTCGTCCGCGCCCTGCAGGATCAGGGTGTCGAGCATATCTTCGGATATCCCGGGGGCGCCGTATTGCCGATTTACGACGCGCTGTTTCATCAGGATTCGATCGAGCACGTACTCGTGCGCCACGAGCAGGGCGCCGTCCACGCGGCGGAAGGTTACGCGCGTTCGACCGGCAAGGTCGGCTGCGTCCTCGTCACCTCCGGCCCCGGTGCGACCAACGCCGTGACGGGTCTGACCGATGCGATGATGGATTCGATCCCGCTGGTCTGCATCACAGGGCAGGTGCCGACGCATCTGATCGGCTCCGACGCCTTCCAGGAATGCGACACGGTCGGTATCACCCGCCATTGCACGAAACACAATTATCTCGTGAAGGACATCGCGGATCTGCCGCGCATCCTGCACGAGGCCTTTTACGTCGCCGCCAATGGCCGCCCCGGCCCGGTCGTGGTCGATCTGCCCAAGGACATCCAGTTCCAGACCGGCAGCTATGCCCGCCCGACGAGCAGCGAGCACAAGACCTATCGCCCAACCGTGAAGGGCGACATGGAGAAGATTCGCGCGGCGATCGAGCTGATCGGCGCCGCCAAGCGCCCGGTCTTCTATACCGGCGGCGGCGTGATCAATGCCGGCCCGCATGCGTCCGAGCTGCTGCGCGAACTGGTCCGGCTGACCGGCTTCCCGATCACCTCGACGCTGATGGGGTTGGGCGCCTATCCGGCCTCCGACAAGCAATTCCTCGGGATGCTGGGCATGCACGGCACCTACGAGGCCAATCTGGCCATGCATGGCTGCGATCTGATGATCTGCATCGGCGCGCGTTTCGACGACCGCATCACCGGGCGGCTGGACGCTTTCTCGCCGAACTCGCGCAAGATCCACGTCGATGTCGATCCCTCCTCGATCAACAAGAACGTCAAGGTCGATCTCGGCATCGTCGGTGATTGCGGCTACGTGCTCGAGGATATGGTGCGCCTGTTCCGCTCGATGTCGCCGCAGATCGACAAGCCGGCTCTGGCGAGCTGGTGGGAGCAGATCGAGACCTGGCGCACGCGCAAGTGCCTCGGCTACCGCCCCTCCACCGAGACGATCAAGCCGCAATACGCCATCGAGCGCCTGTATCAGGCCACGCGCGGCCCGGCCGGGCGCGGGCGCGACACCTATGTCACGACCGAGGTCGGCCAGCATCAGATGTGGGCGGCGCAGTATTTCGGCTTCGACGAGCCCAATCGCTGGATGACCTCCGGCGGCCTCGGGACGATGGGCTACGGTCTGCCGGCGGCGATCGGCGTGCAGCTCGCCCATCGCGACGGCCTCGTGATCGACATTGCCGGCGAGGCCTCGATCCTGATGAACATCCAGGAGATGTCGACGGCGGTGCAGTATCGCCTGCCGGTGAAGATCTTCATCCTCAACAACGAATATATGGGCATGGTGCGCCAGTGGCAGGAGCTGCTTCATGGCGGGCGCTATTCGCAGAGCTATTCCGAATCGCTGCCCGATTTCGTCAAGCTCGCCGAGGCCTACGGCGCAGTCGGCATGCGTTGCGACAAGCCGGACGCGCTCGACGGCGCGATCGAGGAAATGCTCACCATCGACCGCCCGGTCATCTTCGACTGCATCGTCGACAAGACCGAGAACTGCTTCCCGATGATCCCGTCGGGCAAGGCCCATAACGAGATGCTCCTGAACGACTACCTCTCCGAGGAGACGCAGGATATCGGCAAGGTGATCGACGAGAAGGGCAAGATGCTCGTCTGACGACCATCCGGTCGACGGCCTCGCCGGCCGTCGGCCGGAAATCGTCCCGGGCAGACGCCTGTCATGCGCGACGCGTGTGTCTATACTCGCGGCGTTACCCCTGATCGAACGATCCGAACGGAGCACAGATGCCGACACTCGTCATTGCCAACAAGACCTACTCCTCCTGGTCGCTGCGGCCCTGGATCCTGATGCGTCATTACGGGCTGCCCTTCGAGGAGGTGATGATTCCCCTCGATCAGCCCGATACCCGCGCGCGCATCCTCGAATATTCCCCCGCCGGCAAGGTGCCGGTACTGATCGATGGTGATATCACCGTGTGGGAATCGCTCGCGATTCTCGAAGAACTCGCGACGCGCCATCCCGACCTCCCGATCTGGCCGCGCGATCCTGCGGCACGTGCGCTCGCGCGTTCGATCGCTGGCGAAATGCATGCCGGTTTCCGGGCGCTTCGCGCGGCGCTGCCGATGAATCTCGGGCGGCGCTACGCCCATCGCGATCGCGGCGCGGACGTCGCGGCGGATGTGGCGCGGATCACTGATCTGTGGCGCGATGCGCGCGAGCGTTTCGGCGCAGGCGGGTCCTTTCTGTTCGGCGCCGATTTCGGTGCGACCGACGCGATGTACGCCCCCGTGGTGACGCGGCTCGACACCTATCAATGGCCGGTCGACCCCGATATCCGCGCCTATATGGACGCCGTCCTCGCGCTGCCCGCTTTCGTGGAATGGCGCGAACAGGGTTTGAAGGAAACCTGGCTCGTTCCGCATGACGAGGTCGACGAGCCCGCGATCGAGAATTTCCGGCCGGGTCTGTGAACCCGGGCGGCAACCAGGCACGGGGACGCTACCGCGTGCGAATCAGGAAACGACAGGCGACAGGACGATGAACAGCCAGACGCACTATCCCGAGCAGACCGTCAGCCAGACGGTCAACCGCCATACCCTCGCGGTGATCGTCGACAACGAGCCGGGTGTGCTCGCGCGTATCGCGGGTCTGTTTTCGGGGCGAGGCTACAATATCGAGAGCCTCACCGTCTCCGAGACCGAGCACGAGAAGCACATCTCGCGCATCACCATCGTCACCGCCGGCACGGCGAACGTGATCGAGCAGATCAAGTATCAGCTGGAGCGGCTGGTGCCGGTACACCGTGTGGATGATCTCACGGTGGACGGCTCCGCGCTGGAGCGGGAATTGTGCCTCGTGAAGGTGGTCGGCAAGGGCGAGCACCGGGTCGAGGCGCTGCGGCTGGCTTCCGCCTTCGGTGCGCGCACTCTCGATGCGACGCTGCACTCCTTCGTCTTCGAGCTCACGGGCGCGAGCGAGGAGGTCGAGCGCTTCATCAATCTGATGACGGCGGTCGGGCTCAAGGAAGTGGCACGCACCGGCATCGCCGCGATGAGCCGGGGGGCGGAGGGGCTCTGACGCTTCGCTCGCCACATTACGAATGCAGGGGAGGGCGCCGCGCCGGCAATGCGTGGCGCCCTTTCTCGTAGACCACCCGACGGCCTGTGGAGAACGCCCGGCGCAGGCCCTCGATCGCGCGTAAAGCGATGGCGTTGTGTGGGTATGCAAGGGTTTGCCGGACCCGTCCTTCGGGAGCTTCGAGAAAAACGCCGGATGCCGCCATGTGGCGCTTGACAGCAGCGAAGGCGCGCCGTAAACCCGCGCCACTGCCGCAGACGAACGCGGCGGGAACGGAAGCGGGCGTAGCTCAGTCGGTTAGAGTGCCGGCCTGTCACGCCGGAGGTCGCGGGTTCGAGCCCCGTCGCCCGCGCCACTCAGAGCTCTGAAATCCTCCACAATCCAAAGCAACGGTACCGCCGGCAATCGCCGTGCGTCGGTGCGTCGCGCGGGTCGTACCCGCCTGCGATTTCCCCTGCGGAAAGCCGCGTGTGAAGAGTTGGATTCAGCGATTGGAAAGCTCCGCCGCAGCATAATCCACGCTCGACCTCGATTGGAGACGTGATCACGATGGCGCTGCCACCTTCCGGAACGAATCATCGCCGTTCGGAGCGGATGCGCGTCTTCATGGCGGCGCGGATTCTCTTCAACAAGGGGATGATGAAGGTCGATTGCACGATCCGCAACATCTCCGATGGCGGCGCGAAGCTCGAAGTATCGGGCGCCGTCGCGCTTCCCGACCATTTCGACCTGCACATCCCCCAGAAGAACGTCACCCGGCACGTGCGGCTCGCGTGGCGGCACGGTGATGCCTGCGGTGTCGCCTATGTCGACGCTCTGCCCGTCGATACGCTCGTCCCGCCCGAGAGCGGGGAGGAGACCGAGGAGCAGCTGCGGGCGCGTATCCGCGAGCTCGAACGCACGGTCACACAGCTGCGCAACCGCATTCAGGAACTGACATCGGGCTGATCCCGGCCCGGATGGGGCAGGGCGGCGGGTTTGTCGCGGCGCTCGAACACGCTGACGTCGTTGGCCAGCAGGACCGCGAGCGGCCGGGTCTGGTCGAAGGCGGCGAAGATGATCGCGAGCATCGATGTCATCGGGACGGCGAGGATCGCCCCCGGTATGCCCCAGAACGCGTACCAGAACGAGAGCGCGACGAGGACGACGAAGGGCGAGAGATTGACCCGCCGTCCGATCATGCGCGGCTCGAGGAAGTTCCCCACCCACATCTGCGCCGCGGTGAGCAGCGCTGCGATCGTGACCGTCAGGCCGAGCGAGCCGAACTGCACGACGGTGAGGAGCACCGGAAGCGTGACGCCGAGAAGAGAGCCGAAATAGGGGATGTAGTTCAGGATGCCGATGATCAGTGCCCAGAACAGCGCGTAATCGACCCCGAAGGACCACAGGATCACGAATGAGAGCGTCGCGAGGATGATGTTGATCAGCGTCTTGACGGCGAGATAATCGGCAATGCGGTCGTTGATGTCGGCGATCACGGCCATGGTCTTGTCGGCCTGGCCCTGACCAGGCAGCGCGACGGAGATCTTGTGGGCGAAGCTGCCGGCCTCTCCCGTGAGGAAGAGCGCATAGATCACCGCCATGAACAGCACCCCGACGAGGGAGCCGACGGAGCCGGCGAGGCCGCCGATCAGCCCCGTCATGTCGATGCGGTCGATCGTGACCGCCCGCACGGCCTGCCAGTCGGGATTGCCGGCGGTACCGAACATCGCCATCACCTGCGTGACGAGCCGTTCCAGATTGGCCTGGTAGCCCGGTGCCGAGGCGACGAGATCGCGCACGGTGACGATCACGACGCCGTTGAAGGCGACGATCACCGCGATGAAACCGACGAGCAGCAGGAGGCGGCGGATCAACGAGGGCAGGGCGCGCGTCACCGGCCAGCGCCCCAATGCGCGCGACGCGTTCGACATCACATAGGCCGAGAGCACCGCGATCACGATCGGCAGCAGGATGTCCTTGCCGACGACGAGCAGCCACCCGACCATGATGGCGAGCAGGATCGCCAGACTGAGAATGATCAGCGCACGCACCGGGTCTCGCAGCTTGTCACCGTCTCCGCGCATGCCGTCTCTCTTCCAGTGACAGGGCAGTGATCGCGCGACGATAGCCGCAGTCTCGCCGAAAGGTAAAGGCGCGGGCCGGGAGGGCCGTCATCCGTGCCCGGTCGACGTGCCGGTCGACCGGGCTCAATCTACCGGGCGCGGACGCATCGGCGTGGACGGCGCATCAGGGGAGGGGACTGGGACTGATTGCTGGTCGCGCGGCGGATCGCGGGGCGTATCGGGCGGAACGGTGATGCGCAGGCCGCCACCGCTCCCGCCACCCATGTTGCCACCCATATTGCCGCTCATGCCACCCCGCCCGCTGCCCGTAGCCGCGACCGGCGGCTCCTCGCCGCGCAGGATCGTCGCCGTCTCGGCACTGACGAGAGGGGCTTGCGGATTCTCGGCGCAATAGGTGATCAGCGCATCGACCGCGCTCTCGATTCCCTCGATGTCGAGCAGCGGCCGCTGGCCGGTACCGATGTAGTAACCATGCAGCCAGATGCCGATGCTGCGTTTGCGCGCCGAGCGCAGGCGGTCGAACTGGGCACAATCGACGCGCATCATGTCGACGGCCCGATTCTGGGCCTGCGCCTCGCCGATCGGCATGCCGGGAAGGGGCGCGGCGGCGAATGCAGCGCAAATTGCCGCGCTGACGGTGCGACGCAACATCACAAACCCTCCTCGACGAGAAACGAATCGCTATTTCCTCTATAGTAACAGTCTGCGGCCTTCGATGCGCCCCGGCGCGGAAGATGCGCGAAACGGGTCGTTCCAGACTGGAATCGTCCTTCGACGGTTCTTGTGTTTGGCCGGAGGCTGGGATAAGCCTCGCCCGCGAGGTTTGCGGATGCGAAGAGGGCGTGCTCGTACGGCACGTGTTCGTCGCGGATGCGCCGGATCTCGGATCGGGCGCGTCGGATTGCTGATCGGGAAGGTCGACGTATGGACAATCTTTTGATGGATTATCTGCCGCTGGTGGTCTTCATCGCCCTGGCCATGGTGATCGGCGGTGCGCTCCTGGTCGCGCCCTTCGTCGTCGCCCACAGCAATCCCGACAGCGAGAAGGTCTCGACCTACGAATGCGGGTTCAACGCCTTCGACGACTCGCGCATGCGGTTCGATATTCGGTTCTACCTCGTCGCCATCCTCTTCATCATCTTCGATCTCGAAGTGGCCTTCCTCTTCCCGTGGGCCGTGGTGTTCGGTGAGCTCGGCTGGTTCGGCTTCTGGTCGATGATGATCTTCCTCGGCGTGCTGACGGTCGGTTTCGTCTATGAATGGAAAAAGGGAGCCCTGGAATGGGACTGATCGGTCGCGACAACCGCGTGCTTTCGCCCAATGCCGAGGGTGCCGCGCTGCTTCAGCGGGCGCAGCAGAATCCGGCTCAGGGCAAGGACCCGTTCTTCTCGGAGGTGAATGCAGAGCTCGCCGACAAGGGCTTTCTCGTCACCTCCACGGATGAGCTCATCAACTGGGCGCGCACCGGGTCGCTGATGTGGATGACCTTCGGCCTCGCCTGCTGCGCCGTCGAGATGATGCAGATGTCGATGCCGCGCTACGATGCCGAGCGCTTCGGCTTCGCGCCGCGCGCGAGCCCGCGCCAGTCGGACGTCATCATCGTCGCCGGGACGCTCACGAACAAAATGGCGCCCGCCTTCCGCAAGGTCTACGACCAGATGCCGGAGCCGCGCTACGTCATCTCGATGGGCTCCTGCGCCAATGGCGGCGGTTATTACCATTATTCCTATTCGGTGGTGCGCGGCTGCGACCGCATCGTGCCCGTCGATGTCTATGTGCCCGGCTGCCCGCCCACGGCGGAAGCGCTGCTCTACGGCGTGTTGCTTCTGCAGAAGAAGATCCGCCGCACCGGCACGATCGAGCGCTGAGAGCGAGGACGAAGACCGATGAGTGCGCAGGACGAGAACGCCGCCCTCGAAAAGCTCGAGGCACATATTCGCAAGGGGCTGGGCGCGCATGTCGAAGACGTCGTGATCACCCATGGCGAACTGACCATCACGGTCGCGCCTGAGGCGATCCGCGCGACGGTGGCCTGGCTGCGTGACGACGAGGGCTGTCTGTTCAAGTGTTTCATCGATATCTGCGGCGTGGATTATCCCGCCCGCGAGAAGCGCTTCGACGTCGTCTATCACTTCCTCTCCCTGCGCCATAACCAGCGCATCCGCATCAAGGTGATGGTGGATGCGATGACGCCGGTGCCGTCGATCATCGATCTCTTCCCCGCCGCGAACTGGTTCGAGCGCGAGACCTACGATCTCTACGGCGTGATCTTCACCGATCATCCGGATCTGCGCCGGCTCCTGACCGATTACGGCTTCGAGGGGCATCCGCTGCGCAAGGACTTCCCGCTCACCGGCTTCGTCGAAGTGCGCTACGACGACATCCAGGGCCGCGTGGTCTACGAGCCGGTCAAGCTCACGCAGGAATTCCGCAATTTCGATTTCCTCTCGCCCTGGGAAGGCACGGATTACGTGCTGCCCGGCGACGAGAAGGCCGAGCAGGCAAACAAGGGCTGAGAGAGGGCGCTGACGTCATGGGCGAGCAGGACATTCGCAATTTCTCGATCAATTTCGGCCCGCAGCACCCGGCGGCGCACGGCGTCCTGCGCCTCGTGCTGGAACTCGACGGCGAACTCGTCGAGCGCGTCGATCCGCATATCGGCCTGTTGCATCGCGGTACCGAGAAGCTGATCGAGCACAAGACCTACCTCCAGGCCACGCCCTATTTCGACCGGCTCGACTATGTCGCGCCGATGAATCAGGAGCACGCCTTCTGCCTCGCCATCGAGAAGCTGGCCGGGATCTCCGTGCCACGCCGCGCGCAGCTGATCCGCGTGCTCTACAGTGAGATCGGGCGCATCCTGTCGCATCTCCTCAATCTGACGACCCAGGCCATGGATGTGGGCGCGCTGACGCCGCCGCTCTGGGGTTTCGAGGAGCGCGAGAAGCTGATGGTGTTCTATGAGCGCGCCTCCGGGGCGCGGCTCCACGCCAATTACTTCCGCCCCGGTGGCGTGCATTCCGACCTGCCGCCGGAGCTGATCGACGATATCGAGGCCTGGTGCGATCCGTTCCTGAAGGTGGTCGACGATCTCGACGACCTCGTGATGAAGAACCGCATCTTCAAGCAGCGCAATGTCGACATCGCCGTGGTCGATATCGACGACGCTTATGCCTGGGGCTTCTCGGGCGTGATGGTGCGCGGCTCCGGCGTGCCGTGGGATCTGCGCAAGTCGCAGCCCTACGAGTGCTACGAGGAGATGGATTTCGACATCCCCATCGGCAAGAACGGCGACAATTACGACCGGCAGATGGTGCGCATGGAAGAGATGCGCCAGTCGATCCACATCATGAAACAGTGCATCGCCAAGCTGCGCGCGCCGGACGGGCAGGGTCCCGTGGCGACGACCGACGGCAAGTTCGCGCCGCCGCGCCGGGGCGAGATGAAGCGCTCGATGGAAGCGCTGATCCACCATTTCAAGCTCTATACGGAAGGCTTCCACGTGCCGGCGGGCGAGGTCTATGCCGCAGTGGAAGCGCCCAAGGGCGAATTCGGCGTGTATCTCGTCGCGGACGGCTCCAACAAGCCCTATCGCTGCAAGATCCGCGCCCCGGGTTTCGCGCATCTCCAGGCGATGGATTTCCTCTGCAAGGGCCACATGCTGGCGGATGTGGCGGCGATCCTCGGTTCGATCGACATCGTCTTCGGCGAGGTCGATCGCTGAACCATGCCGGTCGGGCGTCCACCCGGCTGGTTGCGCTATGGCAAGGTACGGACAGGCGGCATCCGGTAGCGATGTCGCGGATTTGAGAAAAGGCGATCACGATCATGGCCGTTCGCAGGCTCGCACCGGAAGCGGTTCAACCGAAAGAGTTTTCCTTCACGCCCGAGACGGTGGCGTGGACAAAGGAACTCGTCGCCAAATATCCGGAAGGGCGGCAGGCCTCGGCGGTGATCCCGCTTTTGTGGCGCGTCCAGTCCGATTGCGGCGGCTGGTTGCCGCAGAAGGCGATCGAGGCGGTGAGCGAGCGGCTCGAAATGCCGTATATCCGCGTCTATGAAGTCGCGACCTTCTACACGATGTTCAACCTCGAACCCGTGGGCAAGTTCTACGTCCAGATGTGCGGCACCACGCCCTGCATGCTGCGCGGCTCGAACGCGATCCGCAAGGTGCTCGAGGAGCGTGTCGGCCCGCAGCAGAAAGTCAGCGATGACGGTCTGTTCTCCTGGCTCGAGGTCGAATGCCTCGGCGCCTGCTGCAACGCGCCGATGGTGCAGATCAACGACGATTACTACGAGGATCTGACGCCGGAGAACTTTAACAAGCTCCTCGATGATCTTGCGGCGGGCAATCCGGTGAATATCGGCTCCCAGAGCGGGCGCAAATCCTCCGAGCCCGAGGGGGACGTCAAGACGCTGACCGATCCCGCGCTCTATGACGGTTCCGTTGTCGGCTCCTGGCGTAAGCGCTTCGAGGAGGATGCGGCGCAGCGTGCAGCCGAGGAAAAGGCCAAGGCAGTGAAGGAAAAAGCCGAGAAGGCGGAAGCTCAAAAGCTCGAAAAGGATGCCAAGAAGGTCGACAAGGAGGCCGCGAGCGCGCCCAAGAAGGGCCATCCCGATGCCGGTCGCGCCATCGAGCGCCCCGTCGCGGCCGCGCCGGCCCAGCAGAAGGCCGCCGGCGAGGATGTCGTCGATCTCGAAGCCGAGGAGAAGGACGTCGCCGACAAGCTCGCCAAGCTGTCGAAGGACGCCTCCCCCGAGGAGAAGGCCGATGCGGTCGGCTCGCGCCCCAAGGCGCTGAAGAAGCCGCGCAAGGACAAACCCGACGATCTCAAGAAGATCGGCGGAATCGGGCCGGCCAACGAGGAAAAGCTGCATAATCTGGGCATCTATCACTACGACCAGATCGCGCAATGGGGACGCCCGGAGATCCGCTGGGTGGGGCAGTTCCTGTCATTCGCCGGTCGGATCGACCGCGAGGACTGGGTCGGCCAGGCGAAGAAGCTCGCCGCCGGCGACAAAGAGTCCTGAGAGGAAACCGACATGCTGCAGGACAAGGACCGCATCTTCACCAATCTCTACGGCTTCCATTCGCCGGATCTCGACGCTGCGCGCAAACGCGGCGCCTGGGACGGGACGAAGTTCCTGATCGATCAGGGTCGCGACTGGATCGTCGACGAGATGAAGAAATCGGGTCTGCGCGGGCGCGGTGGCGCGGGCTTCCCGACGGGGCTGAAATGGTCGTTCATGCCCAAGCAGACCGACGGGCGCCCGCATTATCTCGTCGTCAATGCCGACGAATCGGAGCCGGGCACCTGCAAGGACCGCGAGATCATGCGCCATGATCCGCATCTGCTGATTGAGGGCTGCCTGCTCGCCTCCTTCGCCATGGGGGCCAATGCCTGCTACATCTATCTGCGCGGCGAATACATCGCCGAGCGTATTGCCCTCCAGCGCGCCGTCGACGAGGCCTACGAAGCCAAGCTCATCGGCAAGAACAACGCGCATGGCTGGGATTTCGATCTCTATGTCCATCACGGCGCCGGCGCCTATATCTGCGGCGAAGAGACCGCCCTGCTCGAGAGCCTCGAGGGCAAGAAGGGCATGCCGCGCCTGAAGCCGCCTTTCCCGGCCAATGTCGGGCTCTATGGCTGCCCCACCACGGTGAACAACGTCGAATCGATCGCGGTGGCGGGGACGATCCTGCGCCGCGGCGCTTCGTGGTTCGCCGGGCTCGGGCGCCCGAACAATGTCGGCACCAAGCTGTTCTGCGTCTCCGGCCACGTGAACAAGCCGTGCAACGTGGAAGAGGAGATGGGAATCACCTTCCGCGAATTGATCGACAAGCATTGCGGCGGCATTCGCGGCGGCTGGGACAATCTGCTCGCCGTGATCCCGGGCGGCTCCTCGGTGCCGATGGTGCCGGCGGAGCAGATCGCCGACGCCTACATGGATTTCGACACGTTGCGCGGCCTGCAATCGGGGCTCGGCACCGCGGCGGTGATCGTGATGGACAAGTCCACCGACATCGTGCGCGCGATCACGCGGATCTCGTATTTCTACAAGCACGAGAGCTGCGGCCAGTGCACGCCCTGTCGCGAGGGGACGGGATGGATGTGGCGTGTGCTCACGCGCATGTCCGAGGGCCGCGCTCAGAAGCGCGAGATCGACATGCTGCTCGAAGTCACCAAGCAGGTGGAGGGCCACACGATCTGCGCACTGGGTGATGCGGCGGCCTGGCCGATCCAGGGGCTGATCCGCCATTTCCGGCACGAGATCGAAAAGCGTATCGACGATTACGCGGCCAATCCGCATTCGGATCCGGTCCGCGTGGCAGCCGAGTGATATACGGGCGCGAGCGGTAACGAACAGGACGACGACACCATGACCAAACTCATCGTCGACGGCAAAGAAATCGACGTCCCGGCCGAGTACACGCTGCTTCAGGCGTGCGAGGAGGCGGGCGCCGAGATCCCGCGCTTCTGCTTCCACGAGCGGCTCTCGGTCGCCGGCAATTGCCGCATGTGCCTCGTCGAGATCAAGGGCGCGCCCAAGCCCGTCGCGAGCTGCGCCTGGGGCGTGCGCGATTGCCGCCCCGGCCCGAACGGCGAGCCGCCGGAAATCTCGACGCGGTCGCCCACGGTGAAGAAGGCCCGCGAGGGCGTGATGGAATTCCTGCTGATCAACCATCCGCTCGATTGCCCGATCTGCGATCAGGGCGGCGAGTGCGATCTGCAGGACCAGGCCATGGCCTATGGCGTCGATTCGAGCCGCTTCCACGAGAACAAGCGCGCGGTCGAGGACAAGTATATCGGCCCGCTGGTGAAGACCTGGATGAATCGCTGCATCCACTGTACCCGCTGCGTGCGCTTCGCCACCGAGGTCGCCGGCGTGCCCGATCTCGGCGCCATCGGGCGCGGCGAGGACATGGAAATTACGACCTATCTCGAAAAGGCGATGGGCTCGGAGCTGCAGAGCTGCGTCGCTGATCTCTGCCCGGTCGGCGCGCTCACCTCCAAGCCCTATGCCTATACGGCGCGGCCCTGGGAGATGACCAAGACCGAATCAGTCGACGTGATGGATGCGGTCGGCTCCGCCATCCGCGTCGATTCGCGCGGTCGCGAGGTGATGCGCATCCTTCCGCGCGTCAACGAGGCGATCAACGAGGAATGGATCACCGATAAAACCCGCCACATCGTCGACGGGCTTCGTCGTCAGCGCCTCGATCGTCCCTATCTGCGCGAGAACGGCAAGCTGCGGCCCGCCTCCTGGCAGGAGGCCTTCGCCGCCATCGCCAAGGCCATCGGCGCGGCGAGCCCCGAGCGCATCGGCGCCATCGTGGGCGACTTGCCGGCGGTGGAAGAGATCTACGCGCTCAAGGAACTGATGACGGCGCTCGGCGTGAAGAATATCGACGCCCGTCAGGACGGCGCGGCGCTCGATCCGGCTCTGGGGCGTGGCTCGTATCTGTTCAATTCCACGATCGAGGGGATCGAGGATGCGGATGCGATCCTGATCGTGGGCTCGAACCCGCGCATCGAGGCGTCGCTCGTGAATGTGCGCATCCGCAAGCGCTTCCGCATGGGCCCGCCGCCGATCGGCGTGATCGGCGAGAAGGCCGATCTCACCTATGATTACGATTATCTGGGTGCCGGCCCCGATACCCTGGCCGAGATCGTCTCCGGCAAGCATCCCTTCGCCAAGGTGCTCTCCGAGGCCGAGCGCCCGCTGATCATCCTCGGTCAGGGTGCGCTGATGCGCGAGGACGGGGCGGCGATCATGGCGCTCGCGGCGAAGGCCGCCGAAGCCGTCGGTGCCGTTACCGCGGATTGGAACGGCTTCAACGTGCTGCATACGGCTGCCGCCCGCGTCGGCGCGCTCGATCTCGGCTTCGTGCCGGGGGAGGGCGGTCTCGATGCGCGGGCGATGGCCGGCGAGGGCGCGCTGGACGTGCTCTTCCTGCTGGGTGCTGACGAAATCGCGATCCCGCCCGGCGCCTTCGTGATCTATCAGGGCACGCATGGTGATCGCGGCGCCCATCGCGCCGACGTGATCCTGCCCGGCGCGACCTATACCGAAAAATCGGGCACCTTCGTCAACACGGAAGGGCGGGTCCAGATGGCCAACCGCGCGGCCTTCCCGCCCGGCGATGCTCGCGAGGACTGGGCCGTCCTGCGCGCCCTGTCGGACGTGCTCGGCCACAAATTGCCCTTCGACAATCTGGCGCAGCTGCGTGAAAAGCTGTATGCCGCATACCCGCATATGGCTGCGATCGATGCGATCGCGCAAAGCGATGTCGCGGCGGCGGTGAAGGCTGCGGCGAAGCTGAAGGGCAAGCCGGGGGATGCGCCGTTCGCGAGCCCGGTCGAGGATTTCTACCTGACCAACCCGATCGCGCGCGCATCGGCGATCATGGCGGAATGCTCGGCGCTCGCCGCCGGGGAAAGCCGCGAAGCGGCTGAGTGAGCAAGGATACGGGACCAGATCATCATGCCGGACATTCTCCTCACCGTGCTGCTCATCGCCGTCAAGAGCCTCGTCTTGATGGTCGCGCTGCTCGTCTTCATCGCCTACATCCTCTATGCCGACCGCAAGGTCTGGGCGGCGGTGCAGCTGCGCCGGGGCCCCAACGTGGTCGGGCCGTGGGGGCTGTTGCAGAGTTTCGCGGATCTCTTGAAGTTCGTGGTCAAGGAGCCGGTCATTCCGGCAGGGGCCAATAAAGGCCTGTTCCTGCTCGCGCCCTTCATTCTCGTGGTGCTCGCGCTCGCCGCCTGGGCGGTGATTCCGGTCAACGAGGGCTGGGCGATCGCGGATATCAATGTCGGCATCCTGTTCGTCTTCGCCGTCTCGTCCCTCCAGGTCTACGGCGTGATCATGGGCGGCTGGGCCTCGAATTCGAAATACGCCTTTCTCGGCGCCTTGCGCTCGGCGGCGCAGATGGTGTCGTACGAGGTCTCGATCGGCTTCGTGATCATCACCGTGCTGCTCTGCGTGGGCTCGCTCAATCTCACCCAGATCGTGCTCGCACAGGATAACGGCTGGGGTATTCTCGGCTGGTTCTGGCTGCCGCTCTTCCCGATGTTCGTGATCTTCCTGATCTCGGCGCTCGCGGAGACGAACCGCCCGCCTTTCGATCTGCCCGAGGCCGAATCGGAGCTCGTGGCCGGGTTCATGGTGGAGTATTCCTCCACGCCGTACCTGCTCTTCATGCTCGGCGAATACGTGGCCATCATGACCATGTGCGCGCTGATGACGATCATGTTCCTCGGTGGCTGGCTGTCGCCGATCCCGTTCGCGCCCTTCACCTGGGTGCCGGGTCCGGTCTGGTTCGTCCTGAAGATGTGCCTGTGCTTCTACATGTTCGCCATGGCGAAGGCCTTCGTGCCACGCTACCGCTACGATCAGCTGATGCGGCTGGGCTGGAAGGTGTTCCTGCCGATCTCGCTTGCCGCCGTCGTGATCGTCGCGGGCTTCCTGCAGCTCACCGGCTGGGCGCCGGGCGCGAGCTGAGGGGAGGGCGGCTTGATCGACTTGATTTCACCGGCGGGCATGATCGGGGCCGCCATCGGCTTCCTGATCGGGCTGGTGAATTTCAAGACGATCGGCGGGTTCGTCACCGCGAAGCTGCGGGAGACGGATCGTTCGACCAATGCGGCCGAGAAGGCCGATTACGAGCGGCGCATCCGCATCTTTCGCGCCGCGCTGTTTGTGATCACGGTGATCGCGTTTCCGGTCATCGGCTATCTGTTCGGCACCACCGTGGCGAACATGATCGGAT
>JBJHBI010000055.1:0-26839 GCA_050485405.1 Salinarimonadaceae bacterium | reverse complement strand
ATCCTGACGAAGGAGGAGGGCGGTCGTCATACGCCGTTCTTCAACAACTATCGTCCGCAGTTCTATTTCCGCACCACGGACGTGACGGGCATCGTCCAGCTTCCCGAAGGCACCGAGATGGTGATGCCGGGTGACAACGTGGCGATGGAAGTCGAGCTGATCGTGCCGATCGCCATGGAAGAGAAGCTGCGCTTCGCCATCCGTGAAGGCGGTCGTACCGTCGGCGCCGGCGTCGTCGCCGCCGTCCTGGATTGATCGAACAACCTTTCTCGAAGCGCGGCCTCGCCGCAGGCCGCGCTTTCACTTGTTGACGGGGCTTCCCCATGAACGGTCAAAATATCCGTATTCGCCTGAAGGCGTTCGATCACCGCGTTCTCGACGCGTCGACCCGTGAAATCGTGTCGACCGCCAAGCGCACGGGTGCTCAGGTTCGCGGGCCCATCCCGCTGCCGACCCGGATCGAGCGCTTCACGGTGCTGCGTTCGCCGCACATCGACAAGAAGTCGCGCGAACAGTTCGAGATGCGCACGCACAAGCGCGTTCTCGATATCGTCGATCCCACCCCGCAGACCGTGGACGCGCTGATGAAGCTCGACCTCGCGGCGGGTGTGGATGTGGAGATCAAGCTCTGAGCTTCGTGCTCTAGAGCTTTTGGCTTAAACACGCCGAGAGGACACGCTCATGCGCTCAGGCGTCATCGCGCAGAAACTCGGGATGACCCGCGTCTTCAACGACGACGGTGAACATATCCCGGTCACGGTCCTGAAGCTCGACCAATGTCAGGTGGTCGCGCATCGGACCAAGGATAAGAACGGCTACGTGGCGCTGCAGGTCGGCGTCGGCAAGGCCAAGGTGAAGAACGTCTCGAAAGCCGAGCGCGGTCGTTTCGCGCAGGCCCAGGTCGAGCCCAAGCGCAAGCTCGCGGAATTCCGCGTGAGCGAGGACGCGGTGATCCCGGTCGGTGCCGAGATCCTCGCGGACCACTTCGTGGCGGGTCAGTTCGTCGACGTGACGGGCATCTCCACGGGCAAGGGCTTCGCCGGCGGCATGAAGCGCTGGAACTTCGCGGGTCTGCGGGCGTCGCACGGCGTCTCGATCTCGCATCGTTCCATCGGTTCGACTGGTGCGAACCAGGATCCGGGGCGCGTGTTCAAGGGCAAGAAGATGCCCGGGCATCTCGGTGCCGAGCGCGTGACCACGCAGAACCTGAAGGTCGTGCAGACCGATCCCGAGCGTGGGCTGATCCTCGTGGCGGGTGCGGTTCCCGGCGTGAAGGGCGGATACATCCATATCCGCGACGCCGTGAAGCGCGCGCTTCCCGATGACGCACCGCGTCCGGGCAAGTTCCGCGAGAACGGCGCCGCCGCGCCTGAGGCCGCTGCCGAGGTTGCCGACGCAGCGCCGGTCGAGCAGAACGGGGAGAATGCGTGATGAAGATCGATATCACCACGCTCGAAGGCGGCAAGGCCGGTTCGGTCGAGCTCGACGAGACCATCTTTGGTCTCGAGCCGCGCGCCGATCTGATCCAGCGCTGCGTGCGCTGGCAGCTGGCCAAGCGCCGCGCCGGCACCCACAAGGTGAAGACGCGCGGCGAGATCGCGCGCACCGGCAAGAAGATGTTTCGCCAGAAGGGCACCGGCAACGCCCGTCACGGCAATGCCCGTGTGGTGCAGTTCCGCGGCGGTGGCCGGGCTTTCGGTCCGCATCCGCGTGATCATGCGCACGACCTTCCCAAGAAGGTCCGCGCACTCGCGCTGAAGCACGCGCTCTCCGCCAAGGCGAAGAGCGATGCGCTGATCATCGTGGACGACATCACGGCGTCCGAGCCCAAGACGAAGGCGCTCAGGGAGCGTTTCGGCAAGCTCGGGCTGGCCAATGCGCTGTTCATCGGTGGCGCCGAGGTCGAGGCCAACTTCAAGCTGGCCGCGCGCTCGATCCCGAACATCGACGTGCTGCCCATCCAGGGCATCAACGTCTACGACATCCTGCGTCGTGAGAAGCTGGTTCTCACGAAGGCGGCTGTGGATGCGCTGGAGGCGCGCTTCAAATGAGCATCGATCCGCGCCATTACGACGTGATCATCGCTCCGGTGATCACCGAGAAGGCCACCCTTCTCTCGGAGCACAACAAGGTCGTCTTCAAGGTCGCCCCCACTGCGACGAAGCCGCAGATCAAGTCCGCCGTCGAGAAGCTCTTCGGCGTCAAGGTGAAGGCGGTCAACGTCGCCGTCACCAAGGGCAAGATCAAGGTCTTCCGTGGCATCAAGGGGCGCCGGAACGACGTCAAGAAAGCAATCGTCACCCTCGAAGAGGGCCAGACGATCGACGTGACTACGGGCCTTTGAGTGGTTAGGAGAGTGATCCGATGGCTTTGAAGAGTTTCAAACCGATCACGCCGGGCCTGCGTCAGCTCGTGATCGTCGACCGCTCGGGCCTCTACAAGGGCAAGCCCGAGAAATCCCTGACGGAGGGTCTGTCCTCCAAGGGTGGTCGTAACAATACGGGGCGCATCACGGTGCGCTTCCGCGGTGGTGGCCACAAGCGCACCTACCGCATCGTCGATTTCAAGCGCCGCGCGCGCCTGGGTGACACGGCTACCGTGGAGCGGATCGAATACGATCCCAACCGCACGGCCTATATCGCCCTGATCGGCTACGAGGACGGTGAGAAGGCCTATATCCTGGCGCCGCAGCGCCTGTCGGCCGGTGACAAGGTCACCGCCGCCGAGCATGCGGACATCAAGCCGGGTAACGCCATGCCGATCGGGAACATTCCCGTCGGGACGGTGGTGCACAATATCGAGACCAAGATCGGTCGCGGCGGCTCGATCGCCCGTTCGGCCGGCTCCTACGCCCAGATCGTCGGTCGTGACCGTGGTTACGTCGCCGTGCGCCTGGGTTCGGGTGAGCAGCGTCTCGTGCATGGCCGTTGCTTCGCGACCGTCGGTGCGGTGTCGAACCCGGACCACATGAACATCTCGATGGGCAAGGCGGGCCGCAATCGCTGGCTCGGCAAGCGTCCGCATAACCGCGGCGTCGTGATGAACCCGATCGATCACCCGCATGGCGGTGGTGAAGGCCGCACTTCGGGCGGTCGTCATCCGGTCACGCCCTGGGGTAAGCCCACCAAGGGTCACAAGACCCGGTCCAACAAGCGGACGGACAAGTTCATTGTGACGAGCCGCCACGCCCGCAAGAAGAGGTAAGGAGCGCGCCATGGCACGTTCAATCAAGAAGGGGCCGTTCGTCGACGGCTATCTTCTCAAGAAGGCCGAGGCGGCTCGTGAATCGGGTCGCAACGACGTCATCAAGATCTGGAGCCGGCGCTCCACGATCCTTCCGCAGTTCGTTGGGCTCACCTTCGGTGTGTACAACGGGCACAAACACATCCCCGTCAACGTGAGCGAGGAGATGGTGGGCCACAAGTTCGGCGAGTTCTCGCCGACGCGCACCTTCCCGGGCCACGCGGCGGACAAGAAGGCGAAGAGGCGGTAACATGGGCAAGCCGGCTACCCCCCGCGCGCTGGGTGAAACCGAGGCCAAGGCGGTTCTGCGCATGCTTCGTGTGAGCCCGCAGAAACTGAACCTCGTGGCGCAGCTCATTCGCGGCAAGAAGGTCGCGACTGCGCTCGCCGATCTCGAGTTCTCGCGCAAGCGCATCGCCCGCGATGTTAAGAAGTGCCTCGAGAGCGCCATCGCCAATGCCGAGAACAACCACGATCTCGACGTCGACGATCTGGTGGTCAAGGAGGCGTTTGTGGGCAAGGCGCTGGTCATGAAGCGCTTCCACGCCCGGGCCCGCGGTCGCGGTGCGCGTATCCTGAAGCCCTTCTCGAACCTCACCATCGTGGTTCGCGAACAAGCCGAACAGGCCTGAGGAGGAAGGAATGGGTCACAAAGTCAACCCGATCGGCCTCAGGCTGGGTATCAACCGCACCTGGGATTCGCGCTGGTTCGCCCCCAAGGGTGAGTATGCCCGCCTGTTGCACGAAGACGTCGCCATCCGCGAAGCGCTGCGCAAGCAGCTCAAGCAGGCTGCCGTGTCGCGCATCGTGATCGAGCGTCCGCACAAGAAGTGCCGCGTCACCATCCATTCCGCCCGTCCGGGTGTGGTGATCGGCAAGAAGGGTGCGGATATCGAGAAGCTGCGCAAGCTCGTCGGCCGCATGACGGACGGTGAAGTCACGATCAACATCGTCGAGGTCCGCAAGCCCGAGATCGATGCCACGCTGATCGCCGAATCGATCGCGCAGCAGCTCGAGCGCCGCGTCGCCTTCCGTCGTGCCATGAAGCGTGCCGTTCAGTCGGCCATGCGTCTGGGCGCCGAGGGCATCCGCATCAACTGCTCGGGTCGTCTGGGCGGTGCGGAGATCGCGCGTATCGAGTGGTATCGCGAGGGCCGCGTGCCGCTGCACACGCTGCGCGCCGACGTCGATTACGGCACGGCCACGGCGTTCACCACATATGGTACCTGCGGCATCAAGGTCTGGGTGTTCAAGGGCGAGATCCTGGAACACGACCCGATGGCCCAGGACAAGCGCATGAACGAAGAGGGAGGTCGCTCCGGTGGCGGCCGTCGCGATCACGCGGCCTGATCATCGGAACGGAGATCCGCCATGTTGCAACCGAAGAAGACGAAGTTCCGTAAGCAGTTCAAGGGGCGCATCAAGGGCGTCGCCAAGGGCGGCATGGATCTGAATTTTGGCCAGTACGGCCTGAAGGCTCTCGAGCCGGAGCGCGTCACGGCGCGGCAGATCGAGGCGGCCCGCCGCGCGATCACCCGCTTCATGAAGCGTCAGGGCCGGGTCTGGATCCGGATCTTCCCGGATGTCCCGGTTTCGAAGAAGCCGACCGAAGTCCGCATGGGTAAGGGCAAGGGTTCGCCTGAATATTGGGCGGCCCGGGTCAAGCCCGGCCGGATCATGTTCGAGATCGATGGTGTGAACGAGGAAATCGCGCGCGAGGCCCTGCGCCTCGGCGGTGCGAAGCTTCCGATCCGCACGCGTGTCGTGCAGCGCATCGCCGATTGATGGAGATTGCCATGAAGTCCAAGCAACGAGTGAGCGATCTGCAGGCAATGACCGCCGATCAGCTTCAGGACGAGCTGGTTTCGCTGAAGAAGGAGCAGTTCAATCTGCGCTTTCAGCGTGCCACGGGTCAGCTGGAGAACACGGCGCGCGTCACGCAGGTCCGCAAGGATATCGCGCGCGTCAAGACGATCCAGCGCCACAAGCAGACCGAAGCGAAGGCGTAAGGAATAAAGATCATGCCGAAGCGCGTATTGCAGGGCGTCGTCGTCAGCGACAAGCAGGACAAGACTGTTGTCGTGAAGGTCGAGCGCCGTTTCACGCATCCTCTTCTGAAGAAGACGGTGCGTCGTTCGAAGAACTATCACGCCCATGACGAGAACAATGCCGCCAAGACCGGTGACATCGTTCTCATCCAGGAGGGGCGTCCGATGTCCAAGCTGAAGAGCTGGGTTCTTCTCCAGGAAGCCCCCAAGGGCTGAATCGAGCCGACGGTCTGGCACCGGTCGCGGTATTTTCTGCTGCGGTCGCGAAACAGGCTTGTCAGTGGGCGGCGCTTCGTGTATCGGAGCGCCTTTCGCGATCATAGGCAGGGGACTGCAGATCCCCGTCAGGCGTAGTCCGGTTGGGCAATGACGCTCAACGGCCGGAAACCTGTCTGAGACAAGGAAAGGATCAAGGCCATGATCCAGATGCAGACCAATCTCGAGGTCGCCGACAATTCCGGCGCCCGTCGTGTCATGTGCATCAAGGTTCTGGGCGGCTCGAAGCGCAAATACGCTTCGGTCGGTGACATCATCGTCGTCTCCGTGAAGGAGGCGATCCCGCGCGGCCGCGTGAAGAAGGGCGACGTCATGCGCGCCGTCGTCGTGCGCACCGCCAAGGACATCCGTCGCCAGGACGGCTCGGTGATCCGCTTCGACCGCAATGCGGCCGTGCTGGTCAATAATAACAAAGAGCCCGTCGGCACGCGTATCTTCGGCCCGGTTCCGCGCGAACTGCGCGCGAAGAACCACATGAAGATCATCTCGCTGGCGCCGGAGGTGCTGTGATGGCTGCGAAGCTGAAGAAGGGCGACCGCGTTGTCGTTCTCACCGGTCGCGACAAGGGCAAGACCGGCGAGATCGTCAAGGTGATTCCGTCGGAAGGCCGTGCCCTGGTGCGCGGCGTCAACCAGGTCAAGCGCCATCAGCGCCAGACCGCGTCGCAGGAAGCGGGGATCATCACCAAGGAAGCCCCGCTGCAGATCTCGAATCTGGCTTACGCCGATCCGAAGGACGGCAAGCCGACTCGGGTTGGTTTCAAGGTTTTGGAAGACGGGCGCAAGGTTCGTTTCGCCAAGCGTTCGGGGGATCTGATCGATGGCTGAGGCTTCTGTGAACGGCTACACGCCGCGGATGCGCAAGCATTACGACGAAGTGGTGCGCGAAAAGCTCCAGGAGGAGTTCGGTTACAAGAACCCCATGCAGGTTCCCACGATCGAAAAGATCGTCATCAACATGGGTATCGGTGAATCCGTCGCCGATTCCAAGAAGGCCTCGGCGGCTGCGGGCGATCTCGCCCTGATCGCCGGCCAGGCTCCGGTCGTGACCCGCGCACGCAAGGCGATTTCGTCCTTCAAGGTGCGCGAAGGCATGCCGATCGGCTGCAAAGTGACGCTGCGTAAGGTCCGGATGTACGAGTTCCTCGACCGTCTGGTGAACATCGCGCTCCCCCGCGTGCGCGACTTCCGCGGCCTCAATCCGAAGTCTTTCGACGGTCGTGGCAACTATGCCTTCGGCATCAAGGAGCACATCGTCTTCCCCGAGATCAACTACGACAAGGTCGAGCAGATCTGGGGCATGGACGTGATCGTCGCGACGACTGCGAAAACCGACGAAGAGGCGCGCGCTCTGCTGCGTCACTTCCAGTTCCCGTTCCGGCAGTGAGGCTGGATTCAGGCCTCAGACGCGGACACCGGAGGATATTGAATGGCTAAGAAAAGCGCGATCGAGAAGAACAAGAACCGCCGCAAGCTGGTGAAGAAATTCGCCGGTCGCCGCGCGCGGCTTCTCGCGATTGCGAACGACCAGTCCCTGCAGATGGAGGAGCGCTTCGCCGCGCGCCTCAAGCTGGCGGAACTGCCGCGCAACGCGAACCCCACCCGCATCGTCAATCGCTGCGAGGTCACCGGGCGCCCCCGCGCCTATTACCGCAAACTCGGCATGTCCCGTATCGCGCTGCGTGAGCTCGGCTCTCGCGGTCTGATCCCGGGTCTCGTCAAGTCCAGCTGGTAAGGAGAGATCTCATGGCGATGACCGATCCGCTCGGGGATATGCTGACCCGCATCCGCAACGCGCAACTGCGCCGCCGTCCGAGCGTTCTGACGCCCGGTTCGAAGCTGCGTGCGCGCGTGCTCGAGGTGCTGAAGTCGGAAGGCTATATCCGCGATTATTCCACCGCCGAGTTCGGCAACGGCCGCACCGAGTTCACCATCGAACTGAAGTATTTCGACGGTCAGCCGGTGATCCGCAAGATCGAGCGCGTCTCGAAGCCGGGCCGCCGCGTCTACATGTCGATCGACACGATGCCGCGCGTGGCCGACGGCCTCGGCACCGTGATCCTGTCGACGTCTCGCGGCGTCATGGCCGATCACGACGCACGTGAGCAGAATGTCGGTGGCGAAGTCCTCTGCAAGGTCTTCTGACCGGGCGCCAGCAAAAACGGGAGCTTGAAACATGTCTCGAGTAGGCAAGAAGCCCGTCGCGGTGCCGTCCGGCGTGACGGCCAGCGTCGATGGCCAGATAGTGAAGATGAAGGGCGCGAAGGGCGAATTGTCCTTCACGGTTCCGGATGAAGTGGATGTCGCTTTCGCGGATGGTTCCTTCACGGTTACCCCGCGTGAGCAGACGAAGGTGGCGCGCTCCAAATGGGGTCTGTCGCGCGCGATGCTGCAGAGCATCGCCGACGGTGTCTCCAAGGGTTTCGAGAAGAAGCTCGAAATCACCGGCGTCGGTTACCGTGCGGCGGTTCAGGGCAGCACCCTGAAACTGTCGCTGGGTTACAGCCACGACGTGGAATTCCCGATCCCGGCCGACATCCAGATCACCACGCCCAAGCCGACGGAAATCGTCGTCACCGGTGTGGAGAAGCAACGCGTCGGCCAGATCGCGGCGGAGATCCGCGAATGGCGTCCGCCGGAGCCCTACAAGGGCAAGGGCGTGCGCTATGCCGACGAATTCATCTTCCGCAAGGAAGGCAAGAAGAAGTAAGGAGCGCGGATCATGACGAAGAAGTTGGATACGGCGGGCCGCCGTAAGGCTCGCGTCCGCCGCGCGGTCAAGAAGGTCGCCTACGGGCGTCCGCGTCTCTCGGTCTTCCGCTCGTCGAAGCAGATCTATGCCCAGGTGATCGACGACGGCAACGGGCACACCCTCGCCGCCGCCTCCTCCCTGGAGAAGGACATGCGCGAGAAGCTCAAGACCGGCGCCGACAAGGACGCCGCGACCGAGGTCGGCAAGCTCGTTGCCGAGCGTGCCAAGGCGGCGGGCGTCACCAAGGTGGTGTTCGATCGTTCGGGCTACATGTATCACGGGCGCGTCAAGGCTCTGGCCGATGCCGCGCGCGAAGGCGGCCTGGATTTCTGAGGAAGTCCGGGTCTGCGGGCCGCACGGTCCGCTCCGCAGCGTCGGCGGCACGTTGCGGGATATCGAAATAAGCGAGCGGGGCCGCCGCCCGCGTCAGTGAGATCCGATATGGCAAGAGAACGTGATCGCCGGGATCAGGACGAGCGCGACAGCGAATTCGTCGATCGCCTGGTGCATATCAACCGCGTCGCCAAGGTGGTGAAGGGTGGACGTCGCTTCGGCTTCGCCGCCCTCGTCGTCGTCGGCGACCAGAAGGGTCGCGTGGGCTTCGGCCACGGCAAGGCCCGCGAGGTTCCCGAGGCTATCCGTAAGGCGACCGAATCGGCCAAGCGTGGCCTGATCCGCGTGCCGCTGCGCGAAGGCCGCACCCTCCATCACGACACCCCCGGTCGCCACGGCGCCGGCAAGGTCATCGTCCGCGCCGCTCCGGCCGGTACCGGCATCATCGCCGGCGGCCCGATGCGCGCCGTGTTCGAGGCCGTGGGCGTCCAGGACGTGGTGGCGAAGTCGCTCGGCACCTCCAATCCCTACAACCTCGTGCGCGCGACGTTCGATGCCCTCAAGGCCGTCGACAGCCCGCGTTCGGTCGCGGCGCGCCGTGGCCTCAAGGTGTCCTCGCTGCAGTCGCGTCGTCGTGACGGCGAAGCCGCCGCGGCGGAAGCGTGAGGAGGGCGGAATGGCTGACAAGACCATCACCGTAGAGCAGATCGGCTCGCCGATCCGCCGCGAGGCCAGCCAGCGTCAGACGCTCGTCGGTCTCGGCCTCAACAAGATGCATCGCAGGAAGACGCTTCCCGATACGCCCGCAGTGCGTGGCATGATCGCGAAGGTCAAGCACCTCGTCCGCGTCGTCGACGGGCAATAAGGAGGCTGTCATGAAGCTCAATGAAATTCGTGACAACCCCGGCGCCGTCAAGGAGCGCATGCGGGTCGGTCGCGGTATCGGTTCCGGCAAGGGCAAGACCGCAGGTCGCGGCGTCAAGGGGCAGAAGTCCCGTTCGGGCGTCTCGATCAAGGGGTTCGAGGGCGGCCAGATGCCGATCCATCGTCGTATCCCCAAGCGCGGCTTCAACAATCCGGGCGCGCGGGATCTGAACGAGGTCAATATCGGGCGTATCCAGCAGGCCGTCGATTCCGGCAAGCTGGACGCGGCGAACCCCGTCACCGTCGAGGCGCTCGTCGCCGCCGGCGTGTGCTCGCGGGTGCGTGACGGCGTCAAGATCCTCGGTGTCGGCGAGTTGAAGGCGAAGCTGTCCTTCGAAGTCGTCGCGGCGTCCAAGTCGGCGCGCTCGGCGATCGAGGCTGCCGGTGGATCCGTCAAGGCGTTCGATGACGCTGCCGCTGAGGCGTAATCGCCGGCGCGGCCCGGTCCGGATACGGTCTTCGGCCGTATCCGCCGGTGCATCAGACAATCGCGGCGGCCTGCGCTGATTCGCGCATGGCCGCCGTTTTGCTGACATGTTGCGATGAAAAAAGCGCGCTGCGGCTTCCGCGTCGGCAGCGCCTGGGTTAAACAGCGTTCGGCCTGCGGATATGCGATGCGTGTCGGCAGGCGATCCTGAGGCATCATTCCCTCGGCTGGATACCGGCCGACGGGCGAAATGATGCGCAAGGCAAAGGCTTCGAGCGCCGACCGGACGCCGTCGGGTCGCAAAGTGCTCTTCATGAATGTCCGCCTGCGGGCGGGATGCGTCGCCGTGCGGCATCGGGCCGTGCGCGCCGTACCGGATCGATCAATCGGGAGGGCCCTATGGCCTCAGCAGCCGAGCAACTCGCCGCCAATCTCAATTTCGGCGCCATCGCCAAGGCGGAAGAGCTCAAGAAGCGTATCTGGTTCACCCTAGGTGCGCTGATCATCTACCGGCTGGGCACCTATATCCCGTTGCCGGGGATCGACCCGGAAGCGCTGCGCCAGTCCTTCCAGGCGGCGTCGGGCGGCATTCTGGGCATGTTCAACATGTTCTCCGGCGGTGCCGTCGAGCGCATGGCGATCTTCGCGCTCAACATCATGCCCTACATCTCCGCCGCGATCATCATGCAGCTGATGACGGCGGTCTCGCCCACCCTCGAAGCCTTGAAGAAGGAGGGGGAATCCGGGCGCAAGGTCATCAACCAGTATACCCGCTATCTCACTCTGGTCCTGTCGATCTTCCAGTCCTGGGGCATCGCCGTGGGGCTGCAGGCGGGCGGCGGCATCGTCGTCAATCCGGGGCCGTTCTTCGTCATCACCACGGTGATCACGCTGACCGGCGGCACCATGTTCCTGATGTGGCTCGGCGAGCAGATCACCGCCCGCGGTATCGGCAACGGCATCTCGCTGATCATCTTCGCCGGCATCGTGGCGCAATTGCCCTCCGCGACGATCGGCCTGTTCGAGCTGGGCCGCCAGGGTGCGATCTCGACGGCGTTCATTCTCTTCGTCATCGTCATGGCGATGGGCATCATCTACTTCGTCGTCTTCATGGAGCGCTCGCAGCGCCGCCTGCTGATCAACTATCCCAAGCGCCAGGTCGGCAACCGCATGTATGACGGCCAGACCTCGTTCCTGCCGCTGAAGCTCAACACCGCCGGCGTCATCCCGCCGATCTTCGCCTCTTCGCTGCTGCTCCTGCCGACGACCGTCGCGAGCTTCGCCGCGGCCGAGGGCGGTGACGGCATCATGGCGACGATCGCGATCTATCTCGGCCACGGGCGCCCGCTGTTCATGATCCTCTATGCGAGCATGATCATCTTCTTCGCGTTCTTCTACACGGCCATCGTCTTCAATCCGACGGAGACGGCCGACAATCTGAAGAAGCACGGCGGGTTCATCCCGGGTATCCGCCCGGGTGAGCGCACGGCGGACTATATCGACTACGTGCTGACGCGCATCACCGTGATCGGCGCCGCCTATCTGGCCGTAGTTTGCCTGATACCCGAATTTCTCATTTCCTATGCTGCGTTGCCCTTCTATCTTGGTGGGACCTCGCTGCTGATCGTCGTGACCGTGACGATGGATACGGTCGCGCAGGTTCACGGGCATCTCATGGCCCATCAGTACGAAGGCCTGGTCAAGAAGGCCAAGCTCAAGGGCGCGCGCCGCAATCGCTGATCGCGGCGCCGACCGGGACGCAAATAAGCTCAGGGGGAAGTTCATGCGCATGATTCTGTTGGGCCCGCCGGGGGCCGGGAAGGGAACGCAATCGGTGCGCATCGCCGAACGCTACCGCATCCCGCAGCTCTCGACCGGGGACATGCTGCGCGCAGCCGTCGCCGCGCAGACGCCCGTCGGGCTGAAGGCGAAGGCGGCGATGGATGCCGGCGCACTCGTTTCCGACGAGATCGTCGTGGGCATCGTCGCCGACCGTATCGAAGAGCCCGACGCCGCCAACGGTTTCATTCTCGACGGTTTCCCCCGCACCGTGGCCCAGGCCGAGGCGCTCGACGCCATGCTGAAGGGCAAGGGGCAGCCGCTCGACATCGTGCTGGAATTCGTCGTCGACGAGGGCATCCTGCTCGACCGGATCGCGACGCGTGCACGCGAGACGGAAGCGCGCGGCGAGCCGGTGCGCAAGGACGACAATCCGGAAGTCTTCAAGACCCGTCTCGAAGCCTACAAGGAACAGACGGCGCCGCTTTCGGATCATTTCAAGGGAACCGGGCTGCTGCACCAGGTCGACGGGATGAAGCCGATCGACGCGGTGACGCAGGAGGTTTTGGCGATTCTCGAGAAAGTTTCCTGATACGGCTTGACGCTGGCTGCATTCGGCGTTATGCGGCCTTCTTCCAGCGTCAGGACGCAGATACCCGTCAGGCTGCCCGATAGCCGACGGGTTTTCGTGTGTCGTGTTCCGCCGCTACCGGCGATCCTGATCGCGAACGATACAAGCAGCGTGCAAGGGCCGGCCTCCACCGGACGCGCGCATCAAAGAAAGGCTGCCTCGTGCAGCCGACAATCAAATGCTGCCGAGGGCAGCGGACATGGAGAAGTGAAGTGGCCCGCATCGCAGGTGTCAACATTCCGACGAACAAGCGCGTCGTCATCGCGCTTCAGTACATTCACGGCATCGGCGCCAAGAAGGCCGAGGAGATCTGCGCCAAGGCGTCGGTCCCCGCCGAGCGCCGCGTCAACCAACTCACCGATCAGGAAGTGCTGGTGATCCGCGAGACCATCGACCGCGACTACATCGTGGAAGGTGACCTTCGCCGTGAAGTGTCGATGAACATCAAGCGCCTGATGGATCTCGGTGTCTATCGTGGCCTGCGCCACCGCCGCAACCTCCCGGTCCGCGGCCAGCGCACCCATACCAACGCCCGCACCCGCAAGGGCAAGGCGAAGCCGATCGCCGGCAAGAAGAAGTAAACCGCTCATCCGAGCATGCTGCCGCACCGGTTCCGGCCGGGCGGCATTCTCCCGAGCGCCTGGGATTACGGGCGCGCCAGAAGGACAGAACGACAGATGGCCAAGGATACCACCCGCGTACGCCGCCGCGAACGCAAGAACATCGTTTCGGGCGTCGCGCATGTGAACGCCTCGTTCAACAACACCATGATCACCATCACCGATGCGCAGGGCAACACGATCTCGTGGTCCTCCGCCGGCATGATGGGCTTCAAGGGCTCGCGCAAGTCGACCCCCTATGCCGCGCAGATGGCTGCGGAAGATGCCGGTCGCAAGGCGGCCGAGCACGGTATGCGTACCCTCGAAGTAGAGGTTTCCGGCCCCGGTTCGGGCCGTGAATCGGCGCTGCGCGCCCTGCAGGCCGCCGGCTTCACGGTGACCTCGATCCGCGACGTGACGCCGATCCCGCATAACGGCTGCCGCCCGCGCAAGCGTCGCCGCGTCTGACGCCGTTCGCGTGCCGGGTCCATCCGGCGCGCATTTTCGTTTTCGGGGCGGCGTGCGCGCATGTCGCCCTTCACCCGTCTCACGAGAGGTGTGGTCGTGATCCAAAAGAACTGGCAAGAGCTGATCAAGCCGAACAAGCTCGAAGTCTCCCCCGGCTACGATCCCCGGCGCGTCGCCACCGTCGTGGCCGAGCCGCTGGAGCGCGGCTTCGGCATGACCTTCGGCAATGCCCTGCGCCGCGTGCTGCTGTCGTCGCTCCAGGGTGCTGCGGTCAGCGCCGTGCAGATCGACGGCGTCCTGCATGAATTCTCCTCGATTCCCGGCGTCCGCGAGGACGTGACCGACATCGTGCTCAATATCAAGGCGATCGCCATCCGCATGGAAGGCGACGGGCCCAAGCGCATGACCCTGCGCAAGACCGGCCCGGGTACGGTCACCGCCGGTGACATCAACACCGTCGGCGATGTCGAGATCCTCAATCCGGAACTCGTGCTGTGCACCCTCGACGAGGGCGCCGAGATCCGCATGGAATTCACCGTCGAGACCGGCAAGGGCTACGTTCCCGCCGATCGCAACCGTCCGGAAGATGCGCCGATCGGCCTGATCCCGGTCGATTCGCTGTTCAGCCCGGTGAAGAAGGTCTCCTATCGCGTGGAGAATACCCGCGAAGGCCAGATCCTCGACTATGACAAGCTGACCATGACGGTCGAGACCAACGGTGCCGTGTCGCCGGAAGACGCGCTCGCCTATGCCGCGCGCATCATCCAGGACCAGCTCGCCGTCTTCGTCAATTTCGAAGAGCCGCACAAGGAAGAGGCCGCCGCCTCCTCGCCGCAGTTGCCGTTCCCGCCGGCCCTCCTCAAGAAGGTCGACGAGCTCGAACTGTCGGTGCGCTCCGCGAATTGCTTGAAGAACGACAACATCGTCTATATCGGCGACCTGATCCAGAAGTCGGAAGCCGAGATGCTGCGCACGCCGAATTTCGGCCGCAAGTCGCTCAACGAGATCAAGGAAGTGCTCGCCGGCATGGGCCTGCATCTGGGCATGGAAGTGCCCGGCTGGCCGCCCGAGAACATCGACGATCTCGCCAAGCGTTTCGAAGAGCATTACTGAGACTTCGCCCCGCCGTCATCATGATGCGGCGGGGCGCTTCACTGGCCGACAGGGCCATCGACAACGACGGTCGTACCTTGGCACGGCGACCGCAAGGAATGGAGAGCCACAATGCGTCACGGTTTCAAGGGTCGTCGGTTCAACCGCACTTCCGAGCACCGCAAGGCGATGTTCGCGAACATGTCGTCTGCGCTGATCAAGCACGAGCAGATCATCACCACCCTGCCCAAGGCGAAGGACCTGCGCCCCTTCGTCGAGAAGCTCATCACGCTGGCAAAGCGCGGTGACCTGCATGCGCGTCGTCAGGCCCTGTCGAAGGTCCGCGACGAGGTGATGGTGCGCAAGCTGTTCGACGTGCTCGGCCCGCGCTACACTGAGCGTCCCGGCGGCTATATCCGCGTCCTGAAGGCCGGTTTCCGCTACGGCGACAACGCCCCGCTCGCGGTGATCGAATTCGTTGATCGCGACGTGAACGCCCGCGGCAAGGATTCCGGTCCGGTCGAGGTCGAGACGAGCGAAGAAGTCGCGGCCTGAGGCCCGCTCGCCGGCGCCTTCGAGGCGCGGCAAATCATCGATATCCGAGAAGGGCGGCCCGCGTGGTCGCCCTTTTTCGTTTCCGGGCCTCTCCGCGGAATCTTTGCGGCTCGGCTGCGTCACGCTGCAATGTCCGGATCAGATACGAAAACGGCGCCGGTGCATGACACACCGGCGCCGTTCTTCGTTCGGTCGAGGAATCGGTCGCCGTCATATCGGCGGCGACCGGTAATCCCTCAATAAGCGGCGGGACGCTGTTCGCGACGCTGCTGGCGGGCCGGGCGGCCCGGTGCGCCGTTGCGATGGGCGCCACCGCGCGAAGCCGGGGCGCCGTGTGCGCCGGCATTGCCGGCACCGGGACGCGGACCCTTGCGGTGACCGCCGGGCTTGCCCTGGCTGAGCCCCTTCATGGTCTTGCCGCTCTTGCCGACCTTGGGGATCGGCGCGTCGAGGGGCGGCTCGGGGGTGAAGCCGAGGGGGAGTTCCATGACCGGGATATCCTGGCGCGTGGTGCGCTGGATATCGCGCAGATAGGCGCGCTCTTCCATGTTGCAGAAAGAGATGGCGGCGCCCTCCGCACCGGCGCGGGCCGTACGGCCGATCCGGTGGACATAGGATTCGGGCACGTTCGGCAGCTCGAAATTGATGACGTGCGAGACGCCGTCGACATCGATGCCGCGCGCGGCGATATCGGTCGCGATCAGCACCTTGCAGCGGCCCTGGCGGAAATCGGCGAGGGCGCGCTCGCGCTGGCCCTGCGACTTGTTGCCATGGATCGCGGCGGAGGGAATGCCGTCGCGCTCGAGATGCTTCACGACCTTGTCGGCCCCGTGCTTGGTCCGGGTGAAGACGAGGGCGCGGCTCACCGCACCGTCCTGCAGGACCTGCGCGAGCAGACGCTGTTTCTGGCCGGAGGAGACGAACACCACCTGCTGCGAGACGCGCTCGGCGGTGGTCGCCGCCGGCTTGACCGCGACGCGGGCCGGATTGTCGAGATATTCCTCGGCGAGCCCGGCAATGCTCTTGGGCATCGTGGCGGAGAAGAACAGGCTCTGGCGCTCACGCGGCACGAGCTTCACGATGCGCCGCAGCGCATGGATGAAGCCGAGATCGAGCATCTGGTCGGCCTCGTCGAGCACCAGCGCCTCGACATGGGCGAGGCTCAGCGCGCGGCGGTCGATCAGATCGAGCAGCCGGCCCGGCGTGGCGACGAGGATGTCGACGCCACGTTCGAGCTGACGGATCTGCCGGTTGATCGGCATGCCGCCGAACACGACCTGCGTCGAAAGGCGCAGGTTGCGGCCATAGATGCGAATGTTGTCGGCGATCTGGCTGGTCAGCTCGCGCGTCGGCGAGAGGATCAGCGCCCGGCAGCCACGCGGCTGACGCGGCTTGGGATCGCGTGCGAAACGATCGAGGATCGGCAGCGAGAACGCGGCGGTCTTGCCGGTGCCCGTCTGGGCGATACCCAGGAGGTCACGGCCTTCCAGCACCAGCGGGATCGCCTGCGCCTGGATCGGAGTGGGCGTGTCGTAGCCTTCGCCTGCGAGCGCCTTGAGAATGGGCTCGGCGAGGCCGAAATCGGAAAATGTGGTCAAGGTCTTGCTTTCATACAGCGGGGAGCCGCGCCGGACGCAAGTCGGCGTGCAGACGGGCTCGTTGAAGAGACGACCCGCGTGATCAGGTTGTCGATGATCGGGATGAGGGGGCGCGAAACGATGGTGATAGCGTTTCACTCACGCAGCCCCGGCGCCGTTCATGACGACGCAGTACATTGCATATCGCCTTTTGCAGCGCACAAGTCAATGGTCCGGCGCGGATTTCATTATTGCTACACGCTGCGGAAAGCGCGATCCGGCTCCATCAACCATGACTTGTTGCCGCGACTTCGTTAATCCTGCCTTGTCTGGCCCGGTCCTTGCCTCTAGGCTTCCTCATGGGGGTATAACGTATGGGAGGGCCAATGCCAGTCTTCGACGAGATGAACGGCATCGCGGGATCGGGCGAAGTGCGCGCGCCCTACGAGCAACTCAAACAATGGCTGGCGAAGACGCCGCGCGATCTCCTCGACACGCGCCGCAGCCAGGCGGAACTCTTCTTCCGGCGCATCGGCATCACCTTCGCCGTCTATGGTGACGATGCCGCGACGGAGCGGCTCATTCCCTTCGACATCATCCCCCGTGTCATCACCAAAAAGGAATGGGACCACGTCTCGCGCGGGCTGGAGCAGCGCGTCACGGCGCTGAACATGTTCCTCGCCGATCTCTACGGCAAGCAGGACATCCTGCGCGCAGGCATCATCCCCAAGGAGCTGATCTTCACCAATCAGTTCTACTGCCTCGAAATGCAGGGGCTGAAGGTCCCCCACGACATCTATTGCCATATTGCCGGCATCGATCTGGTGCGCGTGGACGAGGATACGTTCTACGTGCTCGAGGACAATGCGCGCACGCCGTCAGGCGTCTCCTACATGCTGGAGAACCGGGAGGTGACGATGCGTCTCTTCCCCGAGCTCTATGCCCGCCACCGCATCGCGCCGGTGGAGAATTATCCCGATGCGCTGCTCGCCTGCCTGCAATCGGTGGCGCCGCGCAGCGGGCGCCGCGAGCCCAATGTCGCGGTGCTGACGCCCGGCCAGTTCAATTCCGCCTATTACGAGCACTCCTTCCTGGCCGACAAGCTCGGCGTCGAACTGGTCGAGGCGAGCGATCTCTTCGTCAAGGACGAGATCGTCTACATGCGCACCACCGAGGGGCCGCAGCGGCTCGACGTGCTGTATCGCCGCGTCGACGACGAATATCTCGATCCGCTGGTCTTCAAGCCCGATTCGGTGCTCGGCGTGCCGGGCATCTTCGGTGCCTATCAGGCAGGCAACATCACCCTGGCCAATGCCGTCGGGACGGGCATCGCCGACGACAAGGCGGTCTATACCTACATGCCCGAGATCGTGAAGTTCTACACGGGCGAGGAGCCGATCCTGCACAACGTGCCGACCTGGCGCTGCCGTGAGCGCGAGGCCCTCGCCCATGTGCTCGACAACCTGCCCGATCTCGTCGTCAAGGAGGTCAACGGGTCGGGCGGCTACGGCATGCTGGTTGGGCCGCACGCGACGCGGGGGCAGATCGAGGAGTTCCGCCGCAAGCTGAAGGCGCATCCGGAGAATTTCATCGCGCAGCCCACGCTCGCGCTCTCCACCTGCCCGACCTTCGTCGCCTCCGGCGTGGCGCCGCGCCATGTGGATCTGCGCCCCTTCGTGCTCTCGGGCGCCAACGGGGTCCAGATCGTGCCCGGCGGCCTGACCCGGGTGGCGCTCAAGGAGGGCTCGCTCGTCGTGAATTCCAGCCAGGGAGGCGGGACCAAGGATACCTGGGTGCTGGGCGCCTGACGCCTCCCGGATCCATCCTCCGGCCTCTCCAGACAGGTTGAAACCAATGCTTTCTCGCACCGCTTCGAATCTCTACTGGCTGTTTCGCTATACCGAGCGCGCCGATTTCGTCGCCCGCATCCTCGACGCGACGATGCGGCTCGCATCGCTGCCGACGAGCTATAGCGGGGAGCGTAACGAATGGGAGAGCGCGCTCGCCTCCGCCGGCAATGTCGAGCTGTTCGAGCAGCATTACGACGCCGTCAACGAAGACACCGTGCGCGACTTTCTCGCCTTCTCGCCGCACAATCCGTCATCGATCCGCAGCTGCCTCGAATATGCCCGCACCAATGCCCGCGCCGTGCGCACCGCGCTGACGGCGGAGATGTGGGAGACGATCAACGATGCCTGGCTCGAGCTCAAGAACAGCCGCGGCAACGACATGGATCGCGACGCGTTTTCCGATTTTCTCGAATTCACCAAGACGGTTTCGCTGCATTTCGACGGCTCGGCCTACCGCACCATGCTGCGCAACGACGCCTATTACTTCACCCGGCTCGGCGTCTCGATCGAGCGCGCGGACAATACGGCGCGCATTCTGGACGTGAAATATCACGTGCTCCTGCCCGAGACCGAGCGCGTCGGCGGGTCGCTCGACTATTTCCAATGGACCACGATCCTGCGCGAAGTCCAGGCGCATACGGCCTATCACTGGGTCTATCGCGAGGCGGTGAAGCCGTGGCACGTGGCGGATCTCCTGATCCTCAATCGCCAGATGCCGCGCTCGCTCGCCTGCTGTTACGAATCGCTCGTGCGCCATCTCGATCTCATCGCCGATATCTATGGTCGGCGCGGGCGCGCACAGCGGCTCGCCGCGACGACCTCCGCCCGGCTCGGCGCCGCCCGGATCGAGGAAGTGTTCGGCCACGGCTTGCATGAATGGGTCGGGGAGTTCATCGTCGAAAACAACGCGCTCGGTGGCGAGATCGCCGAGCAATATCTGATCTGATCCGGCTATCCGGCCCGATTCGGCGCAAGCGCGCCCCGGAGGTGACATGCGCGTTCGCATCGAACACGAGACGCATTACGAGTACGATTCGCCCATCCGTGCCCTCATCCAGATCCTGCGCATGACGCCGCGCGGGCACGAGGGACAGCATGTGCGGCGCTGGCGTATCGAGCCGAGCATCGACGGGCAGCTACGCCGTTCCGACGATGCGCTGGGCAATATCGTGCACCATTTCTCGGCCGATTCGGGCGCAGAATCGCTGACCTTGCGCGTTTCCGGCGAGATCGAGACCTTCGATACGAACGGCGTGGTCAAGGGCGCGGTGGTGCGCGCGCCCGACGTCTATTTCCTGCGCGAGACCCCGCTGACGGAGCCCGACGAGGCGCTGCGCGCCTTTGCGACCGAAGCAGCGCAATACGATGCCGACGACGTGCTCGGCACGCTGCATCGCCTCATGAACGCCATCAATGCCGAGGTGCGCTTCGATACCGAGCCGACCCATGTGGCGACGACTGCGCACGAGGCCTTCGCCATGCGCACGGGCGTGTGCCAGGATCTCACCCATATCTTCGTCGGTTGCGCCCGTTATCTCGGCATTCCCGCGCGTTACGTCTCGGGATATTTCGTGCGCATCGACGGCGTCGTGCACCAGGATGCCGGCCATGCCTGGGCCGAGGCACAGGTGCCGGGGCTCGGCTGGGTCGGTTTCGATCCCGCCAACGGGATCTGCACGACGGATGCGCATGTGCGCATCGCGATCGGCCTCGATTATCTGGGGGCAGCGCCGATCCGTGGCAGCCGTTGGGGTGGCGGTGGCGAAAGCATGGCGGTAAGACTCGTGGTCGAAGACGCCGACGGCTCCGTTCAGAGCCAGCGGCAGAACCAGGGCTGAGGCCCTTCGAGCAGGGAAGGCTGCGATGACCTACTGTGTCGGTCTGTTGCTCGATCAGGGCATGGTCCTGATCGCCGATACGCGTACCAATGCCGGGCTCGACAACGTATCCACCTATCGCAAGCTCACCCTCATCGAGAAACCGGGCGAGCGCGTGCTGGCGCTGGCTTCGGCTGGAAATCTCTCGATGTCGCAATCCGTCGTCGGGCTCCTCGACGAGGGGATCGAGGACGAGGAGACCGGCGAACTGCTCAAGCTCGAGCATGCGACCAGCCTGTTCAAGGCGGTGCAGCTCGTCGGGCGCGCGGTGCGGCAGGTGCGCGCCGTCCATGAGCCCGGCCTCAAGGAAGCGGGGCTCACCTTCGACGTGTCGTTCCTCTTCGGCGGACAGATCGCCGGCGAGCCGATGCGACTGTTCATGGTCTATGCCGCCGGCAATTTCATCGAATGTGGCCAGGACGCCCCCTTCCTGCAGGTCGGCGAGCACAAATACGGCAAGCCGATCCTCGATCGCGCGGTGAGCTACGACAGCGATCTCTACGATGCGCTCAAGATCGGCCTGATCTCGATGGATTCGACCATGCGCTCCAATCTCGGAGTGGGCCTGCCGATCGACATCGCAGTGGTCCGGCGCGACGCGCTCGAGGCCGAACTCGTCCACCGGATCGAGGCCGGGGAGACCTATTTCCACGATCTGCGCGAGCGCTGGTCCGCCGCCCTGCGCGCAGCCCATATGGCGATCCCGCGCCCGCCCTACGGCCAGAAGCGCTGATTTCGCCACGCCTGCAACCTTTCGCGGGCGCGCTCATTATTCCCGACAGGTGCCGGCGCCGCGTCGAGCGCCCAAGCGCGTCGCCCGAGCACGCCGCCCAAGCGCGTCACGCCTGCGCCTGCGGCCAGGCTTGACCGATATCAATGCGTCGGGGCGGCGCCGGGCGGATTGTACCGGGGAGGCAGGCCAGCCGGCGCCAAAGCGCCAGCCGCGGCATCCGCGCGGCATCCCCCGCAACCACCTGTCCACGAGGGAGAGAAGTCATCATGCTCACCGCCAAGGACGTCATGACCCGCGAAGTCGTCACCGTGAAGCCGGATACGGCGGTGCAGGACATCGCGCAATTGCTCTATTCCCAGCGCATCAGCGGCGTTCCGGTGGTGGATGCGCAGGGCAAGGTTGTCGGTATGGTCTCCGAGGGCGACCTGATGAGCCATATCGGGGCGATCGGCGAGGCTCCGGCGAAGCGATCCTGGTGGCTGCGTCTGCTCGGCGACGCGCCCGATACCGCCGAGAAATACACCCGCAGCCATGGCCGCACGGCGCAGGACGTGATGTCGCAAAAGGTCGTTTCGGTCACCGAAGACACGCCGCTCGGCGAGATCGCACGCATTCTCGAGAAGAACCGTATCAAGCGCGTGCCGGTTCTGGCCGGAGGCAACCTCGTCGGGCTGATCTCGCGCGCCAACCTCCTGCGCGGCCTCGCCGTCGCGAAGCCTCAGCAGGCGACCATCACCGCCGATGATCGCGCGCTCGGCGAGCAGATCACGCGCGAGTTGCGCAAGCATCCCTGGGGCGCGTTCACCAACGTCATCGTCCAGGACGGCGTCGCGCATCTGTGGGGCTTCATCGATGCCGAATCCGAGCGCCGCGCCATCGCGCTGATCGCCGAGGAGACCCCCGGCGTGCGCGGTGTCGAGGATCACCTGACCTTCCGCCCGGTCTACGAGGGCTGATCAGCAGGGTCCCTCGCGGCGGCGGCGCTCACAGCGCAGCGAGCGCCACCGCCACGATCAGCACGAGGACGACCATACCCGAAACCCGCCACGGCAGCAGCAGGCGCTCGAGCGCCTCCGCCGGGGCGATCGCACGCAGGACGCGGCGCCATTCATGCGCCTGCGGCACCGGCGGCTCCATCTCCGTCGCGGCCTGGATCACACGGATCGCACCGCGCTCCAGCGGCACGGCGATATCGCCTTCCGGAATATCCGGCGCGCGGATCCGCCCCGCGACCGCCGGCACGAGCGCGATTCCCGCAATGGCGAGCGCCACGAGGATCGGCCAGAGCCCGTCGATGATCGCGCCCGCGCCGGCCAGATAGCCGAGCGGGCGGGGATCGAAGGCGCTCCAGGCGAGCCAGGGCAGGATCAGTGCGCAGAGCCCCATGACGATCACGGGGGCGCTCATGAGCAGGGGCGGGCGCGCCGCATCGGCCTCGGTACGCGCTCCGAGTATCAGATAACGCAGAAGAATCAGGCTGGTGCCGATCCCCGACCCGGTGACGAGCCAGAGCCCGACCCCGTCGAAAACAGGCTTCACCGCAGCCTTGGCCAGCGCGCCCCCCGTTCCCGGCAATCCCGCTACCGAGGCGCCGATGAGCGCGATGCCTGTGAGAAGCGCGATCCGCGCGCCGCCGCGTGTCAGGGCGAGCAGGCCGACCGAGAGAAACAAAGCCGCCTTGGCGAAGCCGTGATGCATGGCGTAGTAACCCGCCGCCGCGAGCGTCTGCGGATCGGATGCGGCGATGCCGGCCCCGATCACGGCGATGACGAGCCCCATCTGGCTGACGGTGGAATAGGCCAGCACCGCTTTCAGATTATACTGGGTCAGCCCGATCAGCACCGCGAGATAGGCGCTCGCGAAGCCCAAAAGCATCAGGATCTGACCGGTATCGACAGCGCCCTCGGGCAGGAAACGGATCAGGCCGATGATCCCGGCCTTGACGATCGCGCCGGAAAGCACCGCGGAGGCCGGTGTCGGCGCAGCCGGATGGGCGAGCGGCAGCCACAGATGCAGCGGCATCAGGCCGGCTTTCAGGCCGAAGCCGATAATGATCAGCGTCAGGGCCAGCCCTTGGGCGAAGGGGTGCAGCGTCCCCCCTTCGCCGCCGAGCGCCGCGCGCAGATCGGCGATGGCGAAGCTGTCGGCGCCCGCAATGGCGATGACGAAGCCCACGAGCAGCATCGCCTCGCCGAAGACCGCGAGCACGATATAGATCCGCGCCGCGCGCAAGGCCCGGACCGTGCCGTCATGCACGACGAGAAAATACGCGGCCAGCGAGACGGCGGCGAAGGAGACGTAGAACGTCACCGCATCGGCGGCCAGAAACACACCGAGATTGCCCGTCAGCGTCAGGCACCAGAATCCGGTGAAGACGGCGGGCTTGCGCGGCGCCTTCATATAGGCGAGCGCGTAGATGCCCGCCGCGAGCCAGATCGCCGCCGTCATGCCCAGCAGCAGGATACCCGTCCCGTCGGTTTCGAGCACCACGCCGAGCAACACGTCCGGCGCCTGCGTGGTGGCATCGACGGGGCGCGCCAGCGCGAGCAGGAGCGCGGGAAGCGGAGCAGCCGGGAGCAGGCGCAAGGGCCGCTCGCGCAGGCCGGGAAGGCCAGCCAGCGCGCCGATCACGAGTGGCCAGATCAGCACCAGCATGGGCCAGACCGGCCCCTGCGGCCAGAACGGAATCACGGTCGTCTCCGGTGTCATCATGGCAGATAATCCCGTTCCACGATGAGAGTCGCCCAGGCGAGCGGGCTGAGATCCCAGCCGGCGAAGAGCCCGACCGCGATGGCTGCCAGCCCGGTAATCGCCGCAGGCGCGATGATGCCGAGCGGGCGCTCGCCGGGCCGGCTGTCATCCTGTGCCTCGCCGAACCAGATCCGGTAGAGCAGGGGTAGGAAATAGGCGGCGTTCAGGAGCGTCGAGGCGGCGAGCACGCCGATCACCCAGGGCGCGCCGGACTGGATACCGCCGATGCCGATATAGATCTTGCTGACGAAGCCCGCGAGCGGCGGCAGCCCGATCATGCCGAGCGCCCCGAGCGAAAAGCAGACGGAGGTGACCGGCATCCGCGCCCCCACGCCGTTCAGATCGGCGATACGCTTGATGCCTGCGCGCTCGTCGAAAATGCCGGCGCAGAAGAAGAGCGTGATCTTCATCAGCCCCTGATGCACCAGATGCGCGAGCCCCCCGATTACGGCGTAGGGGCCGGCCAGCGCTGCGCCGAGCACGATATAGGAGACCTGGCTCACCGTCGAATAAGCGAGCCGCTTCTTGATCTCGGTCTGTTGCAGGGCGCGCAGCGAGCCGAAGATGATCGTCACCGAGGCGAGGATCGCGAGCGGCAGTCCGACCCCGAGCTCCGCCACGAGGGCGATGCCGAACACGTCGTAGATGATGCGCACGAAGCCGAAGGCACCGGCCTTGACCACGGCGACGGCGTGCAGCAGAGCGCTCACCGGTGCCGGCGCGGCCATGGCGGAGGGCAGCCAGCCATGCAGCGGCACGAGCGCGGCCTTCACCCCGAGCCCCGCCACGAACAGCGCGAAGATGATCCGCAAGCTGGTCTCGTCATGGAGCCGGAGATCCGCCGCACGGGCGAATTCGATCGGCCCGGTGACGCTCTCCAGCCAGATGATCGCGATCAGAAGCGCCCCGCTCGCCGGCAGCGCGTAGAAGAGATAGGAGCGCCCGGCGGTGATCGACTTGTCGTCCTGCTTGTGCACGACGAGCGGCCAGGTGCTCAGCGTCAGAAGCTCGTAGAAGATGAAGAAAGTGACGAGCGTGCCCGAGAGCGCGATCCCGGTCGTGGCGAAGACGCAGAGGCTGAAGAAGCCGAAAAAGCGCGAGAGATTCGGTTTGGGGCCGAAATAGGCGATCGCGTAGATCGTGGTCAAAAGCCAGAGCACGGCGGAGAGCGTGACGAAGAGCAAGGACAGCGCATCGACGCGCAGGAGCAGATAAAGCCCCGGCACGAATTCGAGCCGCGCTTCATAAAGCGCCCCGCCCGCCACGGCGAGGAGCATGTAGACGATCAGCCCGAGCTTGATCAGCGCCCCGCCCAGATTGAGCGCGTTGCGCCAGCCGGCATTCTCCTGCGAGATGAAGAAAGTCGCGATCGCCGGGATCAGGGATGTGGCGAGGATCAGGACGGGGAGCAGGGCCGTCATTCGAGCCCCTCCACCGCCGCACCGGGCCGCCCGACCTGCAGGAAGGCGAAGGGAGCCGCCGAGAGAATGCCGAGCAGGATCGCGGCCAGCGCGAGGGCGAGCGGCGCCACCTGGCGCGCCCGCGAGACGGCTTTCGGAGCGGGCGCGTCATCATCGGGCTGGCCGAAGGCGAGGGCGAGGGGGCGGTAGAGATAGGCCGCCGCGAGCAGGCCGGAGAGGATCAGCATCAGCGCCCAGAAGGGCTGCCCGGCGGCGAAGGAGGCCGTCATCATCAGATATTTCGCAGTAAAGCCCCCGCTCGGCGGCAGGCCCATCAGGGTGATGGCGGCGAGTGCGAAAGCGAAGACCGTCATCGGCAGCACCCGCACGATCCCCTTCATCGCCGGCAGCCGGTCATTGTCGATCGCCTCGATGATCAGCCCCGCGCAGAGAAACATCGAGGCTTTCGCCAGCGCATGCGAGAGCGCATGGAAGATCGTTCCGCTCCATGCCCCCGCCGCCCAGGGCTGCGCCGCCGATTCGCCTCCGGCCAGGGGAAAGACGAAGAAGAGATAGCCGATTTGCGCGATGGTCGAATAGGCGATGATCAGCTTCAGCCGGTCCTGATGCAGCGCGAGCAGCGAGCCGTAGACCATCGCGAAAGCCCCGAGGCCACCGAGCAGCAGGAGGACGCCGGTACCCGCGAGATCGGGTGCGGCTTCGAACCAGAAGCGGATCAGGATGTAGAAAGAAGCCTTCGGCACCAGTCCAGAGAGCATGGCGCTCGCCGGTGCCGGCGCGCCGGAATGGGCCGGCGGCAGCCAGGCGTGGAAGGGAAACAGGGCCGTCTTCGCCGCAAGCCCCCCGGTGATCGCCGCCGCCGCGACGATATCCCCCGGCGCGCTGCCCACACGCTCGGCCAGGAGCGCGATGTCGAGGGTGCCGTGGGCGGCATAGAGCAGGGCCGCGCCGAGCAGATAGAGCAGCGAGCCCATCAGCGCGAACATCATGTAGCGCAAGGCCGCAGCCAGCGTCTCGCGCTTGCCCTCGATCCCGACCAGCGCCACGGCCACGAGCGTCAGGAGTTCGAGCCCCACATAAAGATTGAACAGGTCGCCCGACAGAAAGATCGCGTTCAGCGCCCCCCAGAGCAGCAGCGCGAGCGGCCAGAAAGTATAGGCGCCGCGCCGCTCGCGCTCGCCCGATGCGAAGGGTCGCGCGGCCACGGCGAGGATCGCGCCCATCACGAGAACCGTCGTGGCGATGAAGCCGGCGGCGAGGCCGTCCGCGCGCAATCGAATGCCGAGCGGTGCCTCCCAGCCGCCGATGGCGAGGCCGAAGGCGCCTTCGCCTGCGATGATAACCAGCAGAATCAGCGCCCCCGCCGCCGTCGCGATGGTCGTGGCGAGCGCGACAGCCGGCCCGCGCCGGCCCATCAGCATGGCGGCGAGGGCGCCGAAGAGCGGCGCGGTCAGGATCAGGGCGAGGGCGAGCGCCGGTGACGTCACGGGCGGCCCTCGCCGTT
>JBJHBI010000054.1:0-27106 GCA_050485405.1 Salinarimonadaceae bacterium | reverse complement strand
CGTGACCACGGCACGCGAGCGCGCGTATACATGACGAGGGCGTCGGGCCGTGTCAACGCGCCGACGTATGGTCAATTGGCAGTAGCGGAAGGAAACAGCCATGACGAGCCCGCAGCGGCGGAGTGAAACCGCGACGGACAGTGTCGATCCGGCGGAAGTGGCGCGGTTCGAGAAGATCGCCCGCACCTGGTGGGACCCGGCAGGACCGATGCGCACGCTGCACAAGTTCAATCCGGTGCGGCTTACCCATATCCGCGACGAGGCGGCGCGGCATTTCGGGCGCGATCCGCTCTCCGCCGCGCCGCTCGCGGATCTGACGCTCGTCGATGTGGGTTGCGGCGGGGGCGTGCTCTCCGAACCGCTCGCGCGGCTCGGCGCCGGTGTGACCGGGCTCGATCCGGCCCCCACCAACATCGCCGTGGCGCGCAGTCACGCGGAAAAATCAGGGCTCGCCATCGATTATCGCGAGGAGCGCATCGAGGATCTCGTCGCGCGCGGCGACCGCTTCGACATCGTCACCGCGATGGAGGTGGTCGAGCATGTCAGCGACGTGCGTGCCTTCGTCGCGACCTGCTGCGCGGCGGTGAAGCCCGGGGGGCTCCTCTTCATGGCGACGCTCAACCGCACCCTGCGTTCCTACGCGCTCGCCATCGTCGGCGCGGAATACATCCTGCGCTGGCTGCCCAGGGGCACGCATCAATGGGAGAAATTCGTCACCCCGCGCGAACTCGAAGACGCGATCCGCGCAGGCGGGCTGAGCCCGCAGCCACCCGTCGGTGTGGTCTATAATCCGCTGACCGATACCTGGTCGATCTCGCGCGACACGGCGGTCAATTACATGCTCGTCGCGTCACGGCCCTGTTGAGGGGCCGTCGCCTGACGGCGTTCGCGATCAATCCTCCGGCGCCTCGACGATCGGATCGTAGCGCTCCGCATCGAGTCCGAGCAGGTTGAAGGTCTGCTGCATGTGCGGGGGCAAGGGCGCGCTCACGTCGAGGGGGCGTCCGGTGCGCGGATGGGCGATGACGATGCGCCGCGCGAGCAGATGCAGCCGGTTCTGGATGCCGCCGGGCAGTTCCCAGTTTTCGACGTTGAAGTATTTGTCGTCGCCGATGATCGGATGGCCGATATCGGCGGTGTGCACGCGCAGCTGATGCGTGCGTCCGGTGACGGGCTTGAGCGACAGCCAGGAGAGTTTCTGCGCCGATTGGTCGACCAATGCGTAATAGGTCAGCGCGTGATCGGCACCCTTGTCGCCGTGCTCGGCCACGACCATGCGCGATTCACCGTCCGGATCGGCCATCTTGGCGATATAGGTCGAGATCCGCCCCTGCCGCACGCGTGGCACGCCGGCGCAGATCGCCCAATAGACCTTGCGGGTGGAGCGCGAACGGAAGGACTTCGCCATGACGGAGGCGGCGAAGCGCGTCTTGGCGATGACGAGGCAGCCAGCGGTCTCCTTGTCGAGACGATGCACGAGGCGCGGCTTCTGCCCGGCCTTGTCGCGCATGGCTTCGAGCAGCCCGTCCACATGGCGCGTCGTGCCCGAGCCGCCCTGGACGGCGAGGCCGGCGGGTTTGTTGATGACGAGGACGTCCTTGTCCTCGTAGAGCGTAATGCTCTGCAGGAAGGCGAGAGCGTCCGCGTCACGCGCCATGCTGCGCGGGGCGGCATCGGCGAGCTTGAGCGGCGGGATGCGCACGTTCTGGCCGGCCTGGAGCCGGTCGTTCGGCTTCATGCGCTTGCCGTCGACGCGCAATTGCCCGGTGCGCACGATCCGTTGCAGGTGCGTGAAGGCGACCTGCGGAAAGCGGGCGGAGAGAAACCGGTCGAGGCGCATGTCGGCCTCGTCGCCGGTGACGTGCAGCATCTGGATGCCGGTCTGAAGAACCGCCTGGGCCGCGGCCTTCTCGGCCTTGCGGGCGCCCGGGCGCGCTGTCGGCTTCGGATTCGCAGGCTTTGCGGGGGGGCGCTCCGATTTTACGGCAGGCTGAGTGCCGGGCGCAGCGCCCGCCATGTTCCGAGGCTTCTCGGCAGCTTTGCCCGGTCTGGAACCTGCCATGGAACCTGTCATGGAACCGGGCTTGGAACGGGGCTTGGCACCCGGCTTCGGACCCGGCTTGGCACCCGGTTTGCCGCTCATCTTCCCGCCCGCCTCGGCATCCGCCCGGTCGCGGGTGACGTCACGCGCGCTGCCGCTCGCCCTTTCGCGCGGCTGCTTCGCCGTATTGCGCCCCGGCGCGCGCGCACCACGCCCCGCTCCCGCGCCACCATTCCTGCCGCTCATGCTCTCGATCCGATCCCGATCCGCTCGCCATCCGTGCCGCAATCCGCTTCCCGCAGCGCGCACGACCCTGTGAACCCTTCCCCTATACCGCCTTCGCCACACACGCAATCAAAGGCGGGAGCGCGGGACGCGCATGCGCAGCGCGCCACCCCGCATCAACGCGACGGGCCCGGGGATGAGCCCGGGCCCGATGGGTGTGTTTCAAGGTGAAGGCCGAAACGGCCTCGCTCTTGCCGGATACGTCAGTCGTGCCGGTTCTGACGGTTGGCGATCAGATCGTCGACCACGGCGGGCTCGGCGAGCGTCGAGGTGTCGCCGAGCGCGCCGAACTCGTCCTCGGCGATCTTGCGCAGGATGCGGCGCATGATCTTGCCCGAGCGGGTCTTGGGCAGGCCGGGGGCGAACTGGATCAGGTCCGGCGTGGCGATCGGCCCGATCTCCTTGCGCACCCAGGTGACGAGTTCCTTGCGCAGGGCGTCGGAGGGCTCCACCCCCGCCATCAGCGTCACATAGGCATAGATGCCCTGACCCTTGATGTCGTGGGGATAGCCGACCACGGCGGCTTCCGACACCTTCTCGTGGGCCACCAGAGCGCTCTCGACTTCGGCTGTGCCCATGCGGTGGCCGGAGACGTTGATCACGTCGTCGACGCGCCCCGTGATCCAGTAATAGCCATCCGCGTCGCGCCGGCAGCCGTCACCGGTGAAATACTTGCCCGGATAGGTCGAGAAATAGGTCTGGATGAAGCGCTCGTGATCGCCGAACACGGTGCGCATCTGGCCGGGCCAGCTGTCGGCAATGCACAGATTGCCCTCGCAGGCCCCGTCGAGCTCCTTGCCCTCGGCATCGACGATGACCGGTTTCACGCCGAAGAAGGGCAGGGTGGCCGAGCCGGGTTTCTGGTCGATGGCGCCGGGCAGCGGCGTGATCAGGATGCCGCCGGTCTCGGTCTGCCACCAGGTATCGACGATCGGGCAGCGCTCGTCGCCGACGACGCGGTGATACCATTCCCAGGCTTCCGGATTGATCGGCTCGCCGACGGAGCCGAGCAGCCGCAGGCTCTTGCGCGAGGTCTTGCGCACGGGCTCCTCGCCCGCACCCATCAGCGAGCGGATCGCGGTGGGGGCGGTGTAGAAGGTATTGACCTGGTGCTTGTCGACGACGTCCCAGAAACGCGAGATCGAGGGATAGGTCGGCACGCCCTCGAACATCAGCGTCGTCGCGCCGTTGGCGAGCGGCCCGTAGAGGATGTAGCTGTGGCCGGTGACCCAGCCGACATCCGCCGTGCACCAGTAGATCTCGCCTTCCTGATAGTCGAAGACGTATTGATGCGTCATCGAGGCATAGACGAGATAGCCGCCGGTGGTGTGCAGCACGCCCTTGGGGCTGCCGGTGGAGCCGGAGGTATAGAGGATGAACAGCGGATCTTCCGCATTCATCTCCTCGCAGGGGCAATCCGCCGTTACCATCTCAGCCGCATCGTGATAATAGACGTCGCGCCCGGCATGCATGGCGACGTCGCCACCGGTCCGCTTGACCACGACGACGTGCTCGACCGCGCCTTCCGGCAGGCGGGCGATGGCCGCGTCGACATTGGCCTTGAGGGGCACCTTGCGCCCGCCGCGCAGGCCCTCATCCGCCGTGATCACGGTCTTCGAACCGCAATCCTCGATGCGTCCCGCGAGCGAATCCGGCGAGAAGCCGCCGAAGACGACGGAATGGATCGCGCCGAGCCGCGCGCAGGCGAGCATCGCATAGGCGGCTTCGGGGATCATCGGCAGGTAGATCGTGACCCGGTCGCCCTTCTCGACATTGCGGTTGCGCAGGACGTTGGCCCAGCGGCAGACGTGGTCGTGCAGCTCGCGATAGGTGATCTTCAGCGATTCGGAGGGATCGTCGCCCTCCCAGATGATCGCGACCTGGTCGCCGCGCTTCTCGAGATGGCGGTCGATGCAGTTATGGGCGGCGTTGGTGATGCCGTCCTCGAACCAGCGGATCGAGACCTCGTCCTTGCCGTAATGGGTGTTCTTGACCTTGGTATAGGGCGTGAACCAGTCGATGCGCTTGCCGTGTTCGCCCCAGAAGGCTTCCGGGTCGTCGATGCTGGCCTGATACATCTTCTCATAGAGCGCCTTGTCGATATGGGCGCGCTCCGCCCATTCCGTGGAAACGGGATACACTTTATCGGACATGTTTTCCTCCCCGAGGCGATCATTGGCGATCGATGGCGATCAATCGGTTCTCGCAATCGCGCGAATTGAGCTCTCGCGCGTCTGTTGCGGGAAACTTACGAGAGAAGTCCGCTCGCAGGCAACCCGACCGAAAGTCCTACGCATTTTGCCTCGACACATCCCCCGGACGCGTCGCTTATCCATTGCCTCGACGCGCGAATCGGTGCGCCCCCGCCACCGCTGCGTGATGGGGGCGTCGTTTCCGGATCGGGATGGAGCGGGTCGTGCCGGCCTTCAGGCCAGCACGCCGTGGCAATGCTTGAACTTCTTGCCCGAGCCGCAGGGGCAGGCCTCGTTGCGGCCGACCTTGCCCCATGTGGAGGGATCGTTCGGATCACGCTTTTCCGGCGGTACGGTGCCGGTCGCGCCGCCCGCACCTGCGACGCCCAGCCGCGCCGCCGGGCCGGTGGGCTCGTCGAACTCGTTCTCGCCGGTATCGGGATTGCGATGTTCGGCATGCATTTCCGGAAGGGCCGGCTCGGGCGGCTTCTCGAAGACCACCTCGACGCGCATGAGCTGCGCGGTGACCTGCTCGCGCAGGCGCACGATCAGCCCCTCGAAGAGCTGGAATGCTTCGGATTTGTATTCGTTCAGCGGGTCGCGCTGGGCCATGCCGCGCCAGCCGATCACCTGCCGCAGATGCTCCAGCGTGACGAGATGCTCGCGCCAGAGGTGGTCGAGGCTCTGCAGCAGAACCTGCTTCTCGACATAGGTCATCACGCGCGGGGTGTTCTTCTCGATGCGCCCGGCATAATGCACGTCGGCTGCCTCGCGCAGGCGCTCACGCATCTCCTCGTCGGCGATGCCTTCCTCGCGCGCCCAGTCATCGACGGGCGAGTCGATATTGAGCAGCTTCTGCACGTCCTCCTTGAGGCCGGTCACGTCCCATTGCTCGGGATAGGCGTCGGCGGGGATGTGGCGGGCGACGATGTCCTCGACGAGGTTCTGGCGCATGTCGTCGATCGTCTCGCGCACGCTCTCCTCGGCCATGAATTCGCGGCGCTGCTCGAACACGACCTTGCGCTGGTCGTTCATGACGTTGTCGTATTTGAGGATGTTCTTGCGAATGTCGAAATTGCGCATTTCGACCTTCGACTGCGCCTTCTCGATCGCCTTGTTGATCCAGGGATGCGTGATCGACTCACCTTCCTCGAGGCCGAGCTTGGTGAGCATGCCCTCCATCCGGTCCGAGCCGAAGATCCGCATCAGATCGTCCTGGAGCGACAGGTAGAACTTGGAGCGCCCCGGATCGCCCTGACGGCCCGAGCGGCCACGCAACTGGTTGTCGATGCGCCGCGATTCGTGGCGCTCGGTGCCCATCACGTAGAGGCCGCCGGCTTCCTTGGCGCGCTCCTTGAACGCCGCCGTCTCGTGGCGGATCTCTTCCTCGCGCTTTGCGCGCTCCGCCTCGTCGGTGACGCCTTCGAGCTCGCGGGCGATGCGCATGTCGGCGTTGCCGCCGAGCTGGATGTCGGTGCCGCGACCGGCCATGTTGGTGGCGATGGTGATCGCGCCGGGCACGCCGGCCTGGGCGACGATGAAGGCCTCCTGCTCGTGGAAGCGGGCGTTGAGCACCGCGAAGGTCTTCGAGCCGCGCCCCTCGCGGGCCGCTTTATAGAGCGGCTCCAGCGCCTTCGCCTTGTCGAAATCGATCAGTTTGAAGCCGCGCTTGACCAGGAGCTGCGCGAGGATCTCCGATTTCTCGATCGAGGTGGTGCCCACCAGCGTCGGCTGGCCCTTCTCGGAAGCCTCGGTGATCTCCTGGATGATCGCGTCGTATTTCTCCTCGACGGTGCGATAGACCTCGTCGTTCTCGTCGAGGCGGGAGATCGGGCGGTTGGTGGGGATCTCCGCAACATCGAGCTTGTAGATGTCGGCGAATTCCTCGGCCTCCGTCGCAGCCGTACCGGTCATGCCGGCGAGCTTCTCGTAGAGGCGGAAATAGTTCTGGAAGGTGATCGAGGCCAGCGTCTGGTTCTCGGGCTGGATCTTGACCTTCTCCTTGGCTTCGAGCGCCTGGTGCAGGCCCTCCGAGAATCGCCGCCCCGGCATCATGCGCCCGGTGAACTCGTCGATGATGACGACTTCGTCGTTGCGCACGATGTAGTCCTTGTCGCGCGTGAACAGCACATGCGCGCGCAGGGCCTGGTTGACGTGGTGCACGACCGTGGCGTTCGTCGCGTCGTAGAGGTCGCCGTCCTTGATCAGCCCCGCCTCGCGCAGCAATTCTTCCATGCGCTCGTTGCCGTCGTCGTTGAGCGAGACGGCGCGCTGCTTCTCGTCGAGATCGTAGTGATCGGCCGTGATGTGCGGGATCAGGGCGTCGACCTGGGTGTAGAGTTCGGAACGGTCGTCGAGGGGGCCGGAGATGATCAGCGGCGTGCGCGCCTCGTCGACCAGAATCGAATCCACCTCGTCGACGATGGCGAAATGGTGCCCGCGCTGCGTCATCTGCGCGAGGTCGTATTTCATGTTGTCGCGCAGATAATCGAAGCCGTACTCGTTGTTGGTGCCGTAGGTGATGTCGCAGGAATAGGCGTCCTTGCGCTGCACGTCGTCGAGCCCGTGCACGATCACGCCGACGGTCATCCCGAGAAAGCCGTAGACCCGGCCCATCCACTCGCTGTCGCGGCGGGCGAGATAGTCGTTCACGGTGACGACATGCACGCCGCGCCCGGTCAGTGCGTTCAGATAGGTGGGCAGCGTGGCGACGAGCGTCTTGCCCTCACCGGTCTTCATCTCGGCGATGTCGCCCTCGTGCAGCACCATGCCGCCGATCAGCTGAACGTCGAAATGGCGCTGGCCGAGCACGCGCTTGGCGGCCTCGCGCACGGTGGCGAAGGCGGGGACGAGCAGGTCGTCTATCTTGGCGCCGTTGGCCAGCTGTTCGCGGAACATGGCGGTGCGGGCGCGCAGATCGTCGTCCGACAGGGCCTCCAGTTCCGGTTCGAGCGCATTGATCGCCTCCACACGCGGGCGGTAGGCCTTGATGCGGCGATCATTCGCCGAGCCGAAGATTTTCTTCGCGAGAGTGCCGAACATGGATGTTTTTCGTCCAGTGCCGTTCCTGAGAACCGATATCGTCACGAGCCGGAGCCGCGCGGCATGAAGCCGCCTGCGCCGGGCCGCGCATGCGTCATACACTTAATCATCGCCGCGCGCATCCGAAAGGCCACGGCTGCGACAATCGAAGGAGAGTGGGCCCCGGCCGCCCGTCAGCGGGCGTGACCGGGGGCTCGCATACGGGTGCAGGGTCTTGCACAACGCGCCCGGATGGGCCACCAATCCCTCTTGCGCCGTTGCTTTAGCAGAAGGTGCGCGCGATTTCCAACCGGTCCTTGCGGTCGACGGTCTTCGTTCGCGTCGCGAGGATGGCGGAAAAGCAGAAGAATGCGGGCCGCTCACCCGGTCCGCCCGGATGAACGATCCCTTGCGGGCCCGCCGCGAGGGGCGGGAACGACCGAAGGCCTCCCCCGTGGAACGCCCCTGAGGAACGCTCCCCGAGGAAATCTCAAGGACAGCCAATGTTTGCCCAGAACCCAGATGATCACAAACTCTCCGTCACCTTCCGCAGCGGTTTCACCGCGTCGCTGGCCCGGCGCGTGGCGCCGCTCGCGCTCGCCCTGCCGCTAGCCCTCGGTCTGGCCTTCACGCCGCTGCCCGCCGTCGCCGAGGACGATCCCGACCGCGTCGTGGCGCGCGCGGGCGATATCGAGATCACCGCAGCCGACATCGCTGTCGCCATGGCGGATCCGGCGCTGCAATTGCGCGACACGTCTCCCGAGGATCGCCTCGACATCGTGATCACCTATCTGGTGGATCTGCGTCTGGGTGCGCAGGCTGCGGCTGAGGCCGGCCTCGGCGAGGACGAGGATTTCGCAAGACGCCTCGCCTATTTCCGCGAGAAGATGCTGCTCGAGGATTATCTCCAGCTCCAGATCGACGAGGTCGTGACCGAGGAAGCCGCGCGCGAGCTCTTCGAGACGACGACCGCGGGTGTCGAGCCCGAAGAGGAAGTGCGTGCGCGCCATATCCTCGTCGAGGAGGAGGCCGACGCCATCGCCGTGGTCGAACGGCTCGAAGCCGGCGAGGAATTCGCCGATGTCGCCCGCGACGTGTCGCAGGATCCGGGCTCCGCGCGCAATGGCGGCGATCTCGGCTTCTTCGCGGCGGGCCGCATGGTCGCGCCCTTCTCCGAAGCCGCATTTGCTCTGGAGGCGGGCGAGGTGTCCGACCCGGTCGAGACCCAGTTCGGCTGGCACGTCATCAAGGTCGAGGAACGCCGCATGACACCGCTGCCGACCTTCGAGGACATGCGCGACCAGATCGACAACTTCCTCACCCGCCAGGCCCAGCAATCCTTCATCCTCGGCCTGCGCGAGGGTGTCGAGATCGAGCGTCTCGACATCGACGAGGACGAGGAAGAAGGCGAGAACTGAGCCCGGGGCGACGGCCCTGATCGAAGGTACTTCCTTTCGGGCGAAGGACGAGGGGATGGGGAGCCCGGCTTCTGATTGTGGAGCGTCGATCATCGAGATCGGCGTCTCTTTCCACCCTCGTACCCACTCCGCTCATGCCTCAAATGTTCAGCATTTCTCCGGTCGATAAAACCAACAGGGAAATGTGAGCGCGGATCTTTCTGACGGCGTGAAAACCACGAATGGCACGGGCGATGTAGCGCGCATCGCCCGTGCTGTTCGCGGAAAGAATTTTCGTGCGAAGGAATGTTCGACGAGCCCCCCCCCACCAATGCCGCAGCGTCATTCAAGGGGAGGGTGAGAAGCGGGGAGGGGGCGCCAGGCCAGCGGCTCGGTCCGCCGGGGCGTCGTCGGCTTCGGGGGCGCGTATCGGGTCGAACAGCAGGCGCAGGCCGTTTGCGACGACGATGAGCGTGCCGCCCTCGTGGCCGATCACGGCGAGCGGAAGCGACAGGTCGAAGAACAGCGTCAAGACGACGAGGGCGAGCATCGCGCCGACGGCGAAGTAGAGATTCTGGCGGATGATGCGGTTGGTGCGCCGCGCGAGGTGCCAGGCTTTTTCGAGCCGGCGCAGATCGTCGGAAAGCAGGGCCACATCGGCGGCCTGCAACGCCACCTCGCTGCCCGCCATCCCCATGGCGACGCCGATATCGGCGCTCGCGAGCGCACCCGCATCGTTCACCCCGTCACCGACGAAGGCGACCGGGCCCTGCCGGCGCATGGCCGCGATCCGCGCGACCTTCTGCTGCGGCATCAGCTCGGCCTCGATATCGCGATCACGCAGGCCGATCGCCGCACCGATGCGCTGCGCCACCGGAGCACGGTCGCCGGTGAACATGGTGATGCGCTCGATCCCCGCCGCCCGCAGCCGCGCCAGCGCCTCCACGGCAGAGCGGCGGGGCTGGTCGGCGACGCTGATCGCGCCGAGGATCGCGTCGCCGCGTCCGAGCACGATGACCGAATGCCCGCTCTCGGCGAGCGCGTCGATCGCGTCCCGGGCCCGCGCATCGGGGGTAATGCCGAGCCGCTTCATCAGATGGGCGTTGCCGGCGAACAATGCCGCGCCATCGCCATGATCGGCGATGATGCCCTCACCCGGATGGTTCTGCGCCCCGCTCACCCGCGCGGGCATGATCGCGAGACGCTGCGCCTCGCGGCGGATGGCGGCGGCGACGTGGTGTTCCGAGTGGGCCTCCAACCCGGCGGCGAGGGCGAGGAGCTCGTCCTGCGGGCAGCCGAGCGGCAGGATCTCGACGACACGGGCGCGCCCCTCGGTCAGGGTCCCGGTCTTGTCGAAGGCGAATTGCCGGATCGCACCGAAACTCTCCAGAGCCGCTCCCCCCTTGAACAACACGCCGCCGCGCGCCGATGCGGAGAGCGCGGAGAGGATCGCCGCCGGCACGCTGATCACGATGGCGCAGGGGCTCGCCGCCACGAGCAGCGTCGCCGCGCGATAGAGGGCATCGCCGAATTCGCGCCCGATCAGCATCAGCACGGTGAAAGCAATGATCGATCCGGCGAGAACGACCATGGTGTAGCGCTGCCCGAACCAGGCGGAGAAGCGCTCGCTCGGGGCCTTCTGCGCCTGGGCCTGCGTCACCATGGCGATCATCTGCGCGACCGTGCTCTCGGCTGCGGCGCGCACGACCTCGATCTCCAGAATGCCCTGGCCGTTGACTGTCGCCTCGAACACCTTGTCGCCGGCGCGCTTGCGCACGGGTGCGGCCTCGCCGGTGACGCTGGCCTCGTCGAGGCTGCTGGTTCCCTCGCGGATCACGGCATCGACGGGAATGCGCTCGCCCGGTCGTACCACCACCCGGTCGCCGCGCGCGAGCGATGCTGCCGGCACATCGACGATACGCCCATCCGCCTCGCGCCGATGCGCCGTTTCGGGGCGCATCGCCATCAGCGCCTCGACCTCCCGCTCGGCCCGCCCCATGGCGTAATCCTGCAAGGTGCTCGCGAGCGAAAAGAGAAAGAGCAGGATCGCCCCGTCGCGCATCTCGTCGACTGCGGCTGCGGCGAGGGCCGCCAGCACCATCAGAAGATCGATGTCGAGGCGGCGATTGCGCCACAGATTGGTCAGCGCGACGCGCGTCGCCGGCAACCCGCCGGCGAGATAGGCCAGGACATAGCCGGCGAGGACGTATTCGCCCGGCCATCCCGCGATTTCGCCGGTGACGCCGAAGACGAGCCCGATCGCCGTCAGCGCGGTGAGAAGGGCGGATATGCCGATCGGGGAGAGCATGCGGCCGGCCCGTGAATGCGCGGAGTTCCAGAATGGATCTATTCCAGAGTGGCGCGCGCCCTCCCTTGCGGCAATCGGGACAATTACGCGGCGGCGGAGAATTTCGCCTGGAACGTTTCGTCGCGGCTCCCGTTGAAAAGCCAAGTGAGGCGGGCCTCGAGCGCCCGCCGCCCCAGAAAACGGAGAGAAACCATGTTGGGCTGGGCCCTTACTTTCCTCGTCGTCGCGCTGATCGCCGCCGTGCTGGGCTTCGGCGGCATCGCCGGCGCCGCGATGGACATCGCGCAGATCATCTTCTTCGTCGCGATCGTGCTGTTCCTGATTTCCGCCATCGTCGCGGTGGTTCGCGGGCGCTCGCCGCCCGTCTGACGCGATCAACGGCGTCGAACTCGTCAAAGCGCCCGAACCGATGCGTCGGTCCGGGCGCTTTGCGTTTCAAGGTAGGAAATGCCTGGAGCATAAATCCGTTGGGAAATAACGCGCTCCACGTCATTGTCCGGCGCATCATCGATACCCGTCAGCCGGTATCCACCCGGCGGAAGGATACTTTAATCCGCGATCGCCCATTCCATGCGCACGCTGGCTTCGTAGCCGAGATTTGCGGGCGGCACGATCGGAACGGGGGTCGCGGCATCCATGCGCGCCATCATCAGCCCCTCGCTGCGCGGCGCGACGGCGCTCGTCGCCGCATCGCCGACCAGCATGAGGCGCCCCAGGCTGACACCGGCGGCCTCCGCCAGCACCCGTGCCTGGCGGGTGGCGTCCTCGACGGCGCGGCGCCTCGCATCGTCGCGGGCATCCTTGTCGTCGTCGAGGGCGAAATCGAGCCCCTGGAACGTCATGCCGTCAAGCCCGAGAATATCTCCGGCGAGCGTGCCGACCTCGGCGATGTCGCGCGTCTTGATCCGCAGCTGATGCGTCGCGGTGAAGCTCGGCGCCTCGCGCGCCGGGTCGTCGTTGCGGCGATAATCGGGCGTCTCAAACACCCGGAACCCGGCCGTCTCGATATCCTCGCGCGCGATGCCGCGTGATTCGAGACGCTCCAGCGCCGCTTCGACGGCCGCGTTGTTGGCATCCACAGCCTCGACCACGGTCTCCGACCGCGTCGTCACCGCCACGTGGATATTCGCGTAATCGGGCGCACGCTCGATCGTGCCGGAGCCGCTGACGACGATGCGCCCTTCACGCGCCGTATCCGCCTGCGCGGGTGCTGCGACCATCAGGAGCGCGAAGGCGAATGCCGCCGCGACGGGGGATTTGCGGGCGATCAGGGGTATCATGACGTGCTCCTCGTTACGCGCATGCGGCACGAACGCGCACCGCCGAGCCTGCATCTGAGGCATCGATTACGGCATCAAAGCGGCGCTTCACGCGCCTACCACCGCCGTCGCCTCGATTTCGACGAGCGCCTCGTCCTCCACCAGCCCCGCCACCTGGACGAGAGCCATGGCGGGATAATGCGCGCCGATCACGTCGCGATAGGCGCGGCCGAGATCGCGCAGGCCGGATTTGTACGCGTCGAGATCGGTGACGTACCATGTCAGCCGCACCAGATGCTGCGGCCCGGCGCCCCCCTCGGCGAGGATGGCCACGATGTTCTCCAGCGTCTGGCGCACCTGCGGGATGAAGCCTGCGGCGAAGGCACCCTGCGCATCCCAGCCCACGACGCCGCCGGTCACGATGAGCCGTCCCTGTGCCATCATGCCGTTGGCATAGCCGCGCGGCACGGGCCAGTCCGCCGGCTGGAGCACTTGCGGGCGCTCGGCACAGGCGGCGATCAGATCTTCACGCATCCCCACGGTTTCTCTCCCCTCGTTCGTTATTTTTCTGCTTCACGCGCCATCTCGCGTAGCGCGAAACGCTGCAACTTCCCGGTCTGGGTCTTGGGCAGGGCGTCGACGAAGGCGATGCGGCGCGGATATTTGTAAGGTGCGATCTCGGCCTTGACGTGCTCCTGCAGCGCCTTGGCGAGTTCCGGACCTGCCTCCCAGCCCTCGCGCAGGACGATATAGGCCTTCACCACCATGCCCCGTTCCGGATCCGGCGCGCCGACGACCCCCGTCTCCGCCACCGCCTCGTGAGCCAAGAGCGCCGCCTCGACCTCCGGGCCGGCGATGTTGTAGCCGGAGGAGACGATCATGTCGTCGTTGCGGGCCTGATACCAGAAATACCCGTCCTCATCGATCAGATAGGCATCCCCCGTGACGTTCCAGCCGCCGATGACGTATTGGGCCTGGCGCGGATCGTCGAGATAGCGGCAGCCCGTCGGCCCGCGCACCGCGAGGCGCCCGACCGTGCCGGGCGGCAGGTCCTCTCCATCGGGGCCGATCACCTTCGCCTCATAGCCGGGAACGGGTTTGCCGGTGGCGCCGGGGCGGATCTCCTCCTCGCGCGCGGCGATGAAGATATGCAGCATCTCGGTCGCGCCGATCCCGTCCATCAGGCTGAGCCCGGACGCCGCCTTCCAGGCATCGAAGGTCGCCTTGGGCAGGGCCTCGCCGGCGGAGACGCATTTGCGCAGGCTCGACAGATCGTGCTCCCCACGCTTGTCCAGCATGGCGCGATAGGCGGTGGGCGCGGTGAAGCAGATGCTCGCCCGGTATTCCTCGATGGCCGGCGCGAGCTCGTTCGGCCCCGCCTTCTCGAGCAGCACCGTGGAGGCGCCGATATGCAGGGGAAACAGCACGATCCCGCCCAGACCGAAGGTGAAGGCGAGCGGCGGCGAGCCGATGAAGCGATCATCGGGACGTGCACGCAGGACGTTGCGGGCATAAGCGTCGCAGATCGCGAGCATGTCGCGGTGGAAATGCATCGTGCCCTTGGGCACGCCCGTCGTTCCCGAGGTGAAGGCGATGAGGCAGACATCGTCGGCCGCCGTGTCGCAGGCTGCGAAATCCGCGCTCTCACCCGCCATCATGGCTTCCAGCCCGTCATCGCCGCCATCGCCCCAATAGACGCAATGGCGCAGATGCGTCGCCCCGGCGGCGGCTTTGTCCATGTCCTCGCGAAGCCGCGCATCACAAAGGGCGATGGCGATGCGCGCTTTCTCGAGCGGGAAGGCGATTTCGCGCGCGCGCAGCATCGGCATGGTCGCCACCACGATCCCGCCGGCCTTGATCGCCGCGAAATAAGCCGCGACCATCATCGCATTATTGGCCGAGCGCAACAGCACCCGCTCGCCCGGCACCAGACCGAGGCGGTTCACCAGCACGTTGGCGATGCGGTTCACCTTCTCGTGCAGATCGGCATAGCTCCAAGAGACCTGCGGCGTGATCAGGCAGGGCCTGTCGCCATGGCCCGCGCGGATGTGGGTGTCGACGAACGCGTCGATGCAGTTGAGCCGCTCTGGATAATCGAGCTCGGGCCGCGTGAAGACGAAATCGGGCCAGCTCTCGCGCGACGGCAGATGGTCCCGCGCAAAACCGTCACGATGCGCAGAATGGGTCATGGCGCGATCTCCTGATGCTTTGCGTGTGGAAGGGGAAATGCGGGCGGTTTCCTTGTTGACGATGGGGCACGGGTGAGGGTGGAAACACGCGCTTGCCGGAAAGCGCAGAGCCCTTCATCACGGCCCCTCACCCCCGCCCCCTCTCTGCGGAGGGAGAGGGGAGATTGTCCTGCATCACCCATCATCCGCCTCCCGCCGCTTTCAACGTTTCGCGGGCGATGACGAGTTTCTGGACCTCGCTGGCGCCTTCATAAATGCGCAGCGCGCGCACCTCGCGATAGAGCTCCTCGACCTTGACGCCGGTGGTGACGCCGAGGCCGCCGAAGATCTGGACCGCCGCGTCGATCACTTTCTGCGCCGATTCGGTTGCGTGCAGCTTCGCCATGGATGCCTCGCGGGTGACGCGCGGTGCGCCCTGATCCTTCGTCCAGGCGGCGCGGTAGACGAGGAGCGCCGAGGAATCGATGGCGAGCGCCATGTCGGCGAGTGCGGCCTGGGTCAGCGGCAGATCGCTCATCGGCGCGCCGAAGAGCCGGCGCCCGGTTGCGCGTGAGAGCGCCTCGTCGAGGGCGCGCCGGGCCATGCCGAGGGCAGCGGCGCCGACACTCGAACGGAACACGTCGAGCGTCCCCATCGCCACCTTGAAGCCCGCGCCGGGCGCGCCGATAATCGCGCTCGCCGGTACGCGGCAATTCTCAAGGCGGATTCTCGCCAGCGGATGCGGGGCGATCACGTCGATGCGCTCGGCGATCTCAAGCCCGGGCGTATCCGCATCGACGATGAAGGCCGAGATCCCCTTGGCACCCGGCGCCTCGCCGGTGCGGGCGAAGACCACATAATGATCGGCGATCCCGCCATTCGAGATCCAGGTCTTCTCGCCGTTGATGACATAATGGTCATTGCCGTCGGTACGCGCCGTCGTCGCCATCGCCGCGACATCGGAGCCCGCTTCCGCCTCCGAGAGCGCGAAAGCGGCGATGCGCCTGCCGGCCGCGACGGCGGGCAGATAATCCGCCTTTTGCTGCTTCGTCCCGAACAGGCTGATCGGCCCCGTCCCGAGCCCCTGCATGGCGAAGGCGAAATCGGCGAGCCCCGCATGCCGGGCCAGCCGCTCGCGGGCGAGACACAGGCTGCGCACGTCGAAACCACGATCGGCGGGCGGTGCGGCGATTTCGAGAAACCCGGCTTCGCCGAGTGCGGCGACGAGCTTGCGGCAGGAGCCGTCGATATCATGGTGATCGACGAGCCCCTCGACATTGGCCTGCGCCCAGGCATCGAGCCGGTCGAGCAATTCGGCATGGTCCGGCGAAAAGAACGGCCAGGTGATGAAGCTGCGATCAGACATGGGCACTTCCCCGGACGTTTGACGCTACGGGCGCACGCGCGATGCAGGTATCTCCCCTCTCCCTCCGTGGAGAGGGGGTGAGGGGCGTTGACGGAGGGCTGAGCGCTATCGATTCACGGAGGGATTCCACCCTCACCCCCGGCCCCTCTCCGCAAGGGAGAGGGGAGACAGCCGGCCCGACGAGACGATAAACACCCATCTCAATCCCCTTCGAAATTCGGCTGGCGCTTCTCGGCGAAGGCCTCGTAGGCGCGGCGGAAATCGTTGGTGGTCATGCACAGGGCCTGGGCGACGGCTTCGGCCTCGACGGCTTCCTCGACGGACATGGCCCATTCCATGGCGAGCATGCGCTTGGTCATGGTGTTGGCGTAGTTGGGGCCGGAGACGATCTCGGCGGCGAGGTCGGTTGCTTCCTTCATCAGCGCATCGCTCGCGACCGTGCGGGAGAAGAAGCCCCAGGCGAGGCCTTCCTCGGCGCGCATGAAGCGGCCCGTATAGAGCAGCTCGCTGGCGCGCCCCTGGCCGATGATCCGCGGCAGGATCGCGCAGGCGCCCATGTCGCAGCCGGCGAGGCCCACTTTGTTGAAAAGAAAGGCCACCTTCGCCTTCTCACCCGCGAGCCGGATGTCGCTCGCCATCGCCATGATCGCCCCCGCCCCAGCGCAGACCCCGTCCACGGCGGCGATGATCGGCTGGGGCGCGGCGCGCATCGCCTTGACGAGTTCGCCGGTCATGCGGGTGAAGGAGGTGAGGTCGCGGGTGTTCATCCGGGTGAGCGGGCCGATGATCTCGAACACGTCGCCGCCCGAGGAGAAATTCCCGCCGGCACCGGTGAGGATCACCGCACCGATCGAATCGTCATGCGCGAGCGCGTGGAAGAAATCGGTCAGCTCGCGATAACTGTCGAAGGTGAGCGGGTTTTTCTTCTCGGGCCGGTCGAGGGTGAGCGTGGCGACGCCGGCCTCGACGGAGAGCCGGAAATGGCGCGGGGTGTAGCCCGAGACCGGCAGGGTCACCGGATTGGCGTAGCGGGTCATGGTTCGTCCTCCCGGTTCTGTTCTGCTTGCGCCCCGATCCCGGCTTCGATGGCGCGGCGGGTCGAGGCCTTGGCCTTGCCGAGTAGCGCCATCAGGCCATCGATCTCGCCCGGATCGAGATCGGCGAAGAAATCGGCGATCCAGGCCTCGTGCTCGACGGCCATGGCGCGAAACGCGTCGCGTCCCTGCGGCGTCAGCGCCACGAGATGCGAACGCCGGTCATGCGCGGATTTGCGGCGGCTCAGATGACCCGATTCGACGAGGCGCTCGACGAGGCCGGTGACGTTGCCGTTCGAGACCATCATGCGCTGGGAGAGCTCCGACAGGGTCAGCCCCTGCGGTGCCCGATCGAGCTGGGCCATCAGATCGAAACGCGGCAGCGTCACGTCGAATCGCTCGCGCAGCCGGCGGCGTATCTCGCCTTCGATCATGGTCGAGCAGGTCAGGAGACGCAGCCAGAGCCGCAGTTCCGCCGCGTGCTCCGCCGGCGCCATGGCCGCGCCCGTCTCGTAATCGAGCACCGGGGGCTCGCTCGCCCGCGCCAGGTTACGGCTCATGGTGAAACTCCACGCATCAGATCTCTCCCCCCGCGATCGCGATCGCCTGTCCCGTTATCGCGCCGGCATCGTCGCCTGCGAGCCAGAGCGCGGCATCGGCCACCTCCCGCGGATCGACGAGGCGGCCCTGCGGATTGTGTGCGACGAATTCGGCGAGCGCCTCCTCGTGCGAGCGTCCGGTCTTGGCCATCACCGCCTCGATCCCGCTCGCGATCATCCCGGTATCGGTGAAACCGGGGCAGAGCGCGTTGACCGTGACGCCCTTGCGCGCCGTCTCCAGCGCGAGTGCCCGCACGAGGCCGAGCGCCGCGTGCTTGGCGGCGCAATAGGCGCTCACATAGGCATAGCCCTTGAGGGCGGCGGTGGAGGCGACGACGATCACCCGCCCGTTTGCGCGCTCGATCATCCCCGGCAGGACCGGGTGGATCGCATTGACCACGCCGATCAGATTGACCTCGGTCATGGCGCGAAACTGCGCGGCATCGCTGCGCGCGAAAGGCGCCGTCGAAGCCGCACCGGCATTCGCGACGAGGCAATCGATCGGTCCGCCCGCCTCGGTGGCAGTGGAGATCGCCTGCGCCATGGCAACTTCGTCAGTGACGTCGGCGGCGACGGCGAAATCGGCCATGCCGGCGGCGAGCGCCTCGTCGAGAGCGGCCTGGTCGCGCCCCAGGATGCTCACGCGCATGCCGCGATCCCGGAAGGCGGATGCGATGGCGCGCCCGATTCCGCGCGCACCGCCCGTCACCAGAACGTGCCGGACGCCTGCCGCCTGCTCCCCCCGCCGCGCCGCCGTTTCGGCCTGCATCGCGAACCCCTCGTCTGAACAAGTTCTCAAAAGCCTCGTGAAACCCCCTTGCGGGATTTCGCCGGTTTGTTTTAAGCTTCAAATATTCAGGTTGCGAGGGGAGCCGTCAAGCCGCGTCGGAAGTCTTCCACGAAACACCGCCCGGATCAGAAGAACCGGCACACCCGTCCCGAGCCCGCGCACAAGCGGGCCGAGGGAAGAAAGCCGCGCGAGACGGCGGGGAATGTGCGCAAATCCGGCAAAAAGGTGTCACAGGGCTTTTCCGGCGCGGCGAGAGCGGTCAGACTGAGGGGAACGGGGCGCAACGACGCCACCGGCATAATGGGAGATCGGGAGTATGAAGACCTTGAAAGTCCTCGCCGGCGCGACGGTCGCGCTCGGCATGGCGGCGGGTGCCGCAAAGGCGGACGAAGTCCGTATCGGGCTCATGTATACGCTGTCGGGACCACCCGCCGCGCTCGGTGAGCAGGCGCGCGACGGCTTCCTGCTGGCGGTCGAGAAGCTGGGCGGCCAGCTCGGCGGTCTCGATGCCAACATCTTCATCGTCGACGACGAATTGCAGCCCGATGTCGCGGTCACCCGCGCACGCGGCCTGATCGAGCGCGACGACGTGCATTTCGTGGTCGGACCGATCTTCTCGAACGTCGCGCAGGCGATCCAGCGCCCGATCGTGGAGGCCGACCGGATCCTGATCAGCTCCAATGCCGGTCCGTCGGATCTGGCCGGCGAGCAGTGCCATCCGAACTATTTCAACACCTCGTATCAGAACGATCAGGTCCACGAGGTCATGGGCGCGGTGGCCGAGCAGCGCGGTTATACCCGCATGTTTCTGCTGACGCCGAACTACCAGGCCGGGCGCGACGCCATGTCGGGCTTCCAGCGCCACTTTACCGGCGAAATCGTCGACGAGGTCTACGTGCCCCTCGGCCAGCTCGACTTCCAGGGCGAACTCGCGCGTATCTCCGCGCTCCAGCCCGATGCGGTCTTCACCTTCATGCCGGGTGGCATGGGCATCAATCTGGTGCGGCAATATTCGCAGGCCGGCCTGACCGACCGCGTGCCGTTCCTCTCCGCCTTCACCGTGGACGAGACGAACCTGCCCGCACAGCAGGCCGACGCGCTCGGCATGTATTCCGGCACCACCTGGACGCCGGACATGGACACGCCCGGCAATGCGGAATTCGTCGCGGCCTTCGAGGAAGCCTACGGCCATGTCCCGGCCATGTACGCGATGCAGGCCTACGACACGGCGATGCTGCTCGATGCGGCGATCTCCTCGCTCGATGGTGATCTGTCCGATCTCGAAGCCGTGCGCGAGGCGCTGCGCAACGCCGAATTCCAGTCGCTGCGCGGTGATTTCAGCTTCAACACCAACCAGCACCCGATCCAGAACTTCATTCTGGCGCAGGTGAACCAGCGCGAAGACGGTCTGTTCCAGACGGAATATGTCGAGACCATCTTCGAGAATTACGGCGACGTCTACGCCGAGCTCTGCTCCATGGACTGAGCGCGAACGGGCGGCGGCTTCTCCTGCGGGGGAGCCGCCGCCGGCTTTGCCGGGCTGCGGCGCCCATCGTGATCCGCCGCGCCCCCGCCATCCCCCGAAAGCGTGACGGGCCGCCCCCATGTATACGACGCTGATCGCCGTGCAGACTCTGAACGGGCTGCAACTCGGCATCATCCTCTTTCTGATCGCAGCCGGGCTGACGCTGGTCTTCGGCGTGATGGATTTCATCAATCTGGCCCATGGCGTCCAGTACATGGTCGGCGCCTATTTCGCCTTCACGTTCACGGCCCTGACGGGCTCGTTCACGCTCGGCCTGCTGCTGGCCCTGCCGGCTGCGCTGATCGTGGGGCTGATCCTCGAAGTGCTGGTCTTTCGACATCTCTATGACCGCGACCATCTCGAACAGGTGCTCGCGACCTTCGGCATCATTCTCTTCCTCAATCAGGGCGTGAAGGTGGTCTGGGGAGCGAGCCCGCTCTACGTGCCGGTGCCGGAGCTGCTGCAGGGATCGATCCAGATCTTCGAGGGCTTCTTCTATCCGGTCTACCGCCTCGCCATCATCGGAGCGGGGCTCGCCGTCGCACTTCTGCTCTATATCCTCGTGAGCCACACCCGCGCGGGAATGCTGGTGCGGGCGGGCGCGACCAACGCGCGGATGGTCTCGGCACTCGGCATCGATATCCGCCGGTTGTTCATGGTGGTGTTCGGTTTCGGTGCGATGCTCGCCGGTTTCGCCGGGGCGATGGTGGCGCCGATCCTCTCCGTCGAGCCCGGCATGGGGGACAATCTCCTCATCCTCGCCTTCGTGGTGATCGTGATCGGTGGGATCGGCTCGATTCGCGGCGCCTTCATCGCGGCTTTGCTGATCGGCCTCGTCGACACGCTCGGGCGCGGCTTCGCCACCGATATCCTGCGCCTCGTGATGGATCCGAGCGCAGCAAGCCAGACCGGGCGGGCGATCGCGCCGATGCTGATCTACATCCTGATGGCGATGGTCCTGATCTTCCGCCCTTCGGGGCTGTTCCCGGTCAAGCGGTGAGACACGCCATGCAACAGACGGCTCCCGCAAAACCCGCAGCCGAGACCGCGCCCGCCGCGCCGTCGACGCTTCCCGCCACCCGTTTTCGCGCAGCGCATGTGGCGATACCGTTCCTGCTCTTCACGCTCTTTGCGATCCTGCCCGCCTTCGCGCAATTCGGGGCCGAGGGCTATATCCTCTCACTGGTGATGCGGGTGATGATCTTCGCCATCGCCGCGATGTCGCTCGATCTGATCCTCGGCTACGGCGCCATGGTCTCCTTCGGCCACGCCGCCTTCATCGGGATCGGCGCTTACGGCGCGGGCATCCTGATGCGCCATACGGTGGATGATTTCTTCGTCCAGCTCCTTGCGGCGCTCGGTGCCTCCGCGCTGTTCGCGCTTGCGACGGGGGCTTTGTCGCTGCGCACGAAGGGCGTGTATTTCATCATGATCACGCTGGCCTTCGGGCAGATGGCGTTCTTCTTTTTCATCTCGCTCGCCGCCTATGGTGGCGATGACGGGATGACGTTGCGTAACCGCGCCCTGATCTTCGGGCAGGACTGGCTCGCGCACCGGCATTTTCTGTATTACCTGATCTTCGCCTGCATGCTCGGCGTCTATCTGCTGCTGCGCGCGATCGTGCGCTCGCGCTTCGGGCGGGTCCTGCGCGGGGCGAAGGAGAATCCGGTGCGCATGCAGGCGATCGGTTTCAGCCCGTATCGCTTCCAGCTCGCAGCCTATGTCATCGCCGGCACGATCTGCGGGCTCGCGGGCTTCCTGCTCGCCCACCAGACCGAGTTCATCGCCCCCGCCTTCATGACCTGGCAGCGTTCCGGCGAGTTGATCGTGATGGTGGTTCTGGGCGGGATGGGCACGCTGCACGGCGCCATCATCGGTGCTGCCGCCTTCCTCATTCTGGAAGAGGCCCTTTCGCGCATCACCCAGGACTGGAAGCTGATCTTCGGGCCGTTCCTCGTGCTCGTCGCCTTGTTCGCGCGCGGCGGGATCATGGGCTTCCTGCGCAGATGGGGGCTGAAATGAGCCCGCTCCTCCAGTTGCAGAACCTGCGCAAGTCCTATGGCGCGCTGAAGGTCACCGACGACGTCTCCCTCGAGGTCACGCGCGGCGAGTTGCACGCGATCATCGGGCCGAACGGTGCGGGCAAGACCACCTTGATCCACCAGATCAGCGGCATCGCGCATTCCGATAGCGGGCGCATTCTCTTCGAGGGCGAAGACGTCACCCAGGAGAAGATGCACCAGCTCGTCGCGCGCGGGCTCGCACGCTCCTTCCAGATCACATCGATCCTGCCCGGATTCACCGCGCTCGAGAACGTCGCCATGGCGGTGCAGGCACGCGAGGGGACGAGTTTCAGCTTCTTCGGTGATCCATCCCGCGAGGAAGCGCTGACCCGGCCCGCCATGGAGGCTTTGCGTCTCGTCGATCTCGAAACGCGGGCGGATGTCCCCTCCGGCGAGCTCTCCCATGGGGAGAAGCGCCAGCTCGAACTCGCCATTGCGCTAGCAACGCAGCCGAAGATGCTGCTGCTCGACGAACCTCTGGCCGGGACGGGGCGCGAGGAATCGGAGCGCGTCGTGGCCACGCTGAAATCCCTCAAGGGGCGTTACACCATTCTCCTCATCGAACACGACATGGAAGCGGTCTTCGCGCTGGCCGACCGGGTGAGCGTGCTGGTCTATGGCCGCATCATCGCCTCGGGCCCGCCGGAGACGGTGCGTGCCGATCCGGAAGTGCGCAAGGCCTATCTGGGGGAGGATGCGTGATGACGAAAAGCTCCCCGATGCTGGAAGTGTCAGGCCTGCAGGCCTCCTACGGCCCGGCGCAGGTTCTGTTCGATATCGGCTTTTCGATCGGCGCGGGCGAGGTCGTCACCTTGCTCGGGCGCAACGGCATGGGCAAGACCACGACCGTGAACACCATCCTCGGCATGGTGCGCCCCCGCGGCGGAACGATCAGCTTCGAGGGCAGGCCGATCCACGGGCTGCCCTCCTACAAGGTCGCGCAATGCGGCATCGGCCTCGTGCCGGAAGGGCGCCAGATATTTCCCACGCTCACGGTGGAGGAGAATCTGGTGGCGACGGCGGCTGCGCGATTCGGGCCGGCGCGCTGGACGCTCGACGGCGTCTACGGCCTGTTTCCCCGCCTCGCCGAGCGCCGGCGCAATCTCGGTTCGCAGCTCTCCGGCGGTGAGCAGCAGATGCTCGCTATCGGGCGCGCCCTGATGACCAATCCCAAGCTGCTCGTCCTCGACGAGGCGACGGAGGGTCTCGCCCCGCTGATCCGCAGCGAGATCTGGGCGGTGCTGACGAAGCTCAAGGCCGAACATCAGGCGATCCTCGTGATCGACAAGAACGTCGATGCCCTCGTGAAATTCGCCGATCGCCACGTCGTCGTCGAGAAGGGCCGCGTCGCCTGGACCGGTACCAGCGCCGATCTCGCGGCCGACGAGAGCGTCAAGGACCGGTTCCTGCACGTGTGAGGGCGGTCACCGAGCGCCACGGCGTGGCTCATCATCGTCTTGGGATAAAAAAACCCCCGCCTCGTGAGAAGCGGGGGTGTCTCGTCGAGCCGGGTGAGGCTCACGCGCCTCAGCGCGGATAGCAAAGGCCGTCGCGGGCGAGGTAGTAGCCCGTCGGGCAGCCGTCATTGGTCGGCGTCGTCGCCGCACCGACCACGGCGCCGCTCGCCGCGCCGATCGCACCACCGATCAGCGCACCGCGACCACCGCCGGCAGCCGCACCGATCGCCGCACCACCGGCGCCACCGATCAGGGCACCGCCCGCTGCACGTTCACCGGGGGTCTGACAAGCCGCGACTGAAAGCGCGAGACCGGCAGCCGCCGCAATTGCAAAGATTTTTTTCATGACTCCATCCCTGACCGTTCGAGAGCTCACAGCCTCCTCTGGGCTGCACTATTTGTAGCGCGAGTTCGCACGGGATGAAACCCGGTAGGAGGGCTTAAGTTCCCGCACATGCTCCGTTTTGGGAGCCTGCCACGGCGCGATGCCGATGTGAACCCCCGATCGCGATGCGGATGCGGGCCGAACGGCAGCGCTTTTTCCTTGACGCGACGGGGTCCCCGGCCCCACATCGCAACCCGGTCAGCCGGCCGGGCGGCCGCTCCCGCATCGCGGGGGAGGAAAGTCCGGGCTCCACGGAAAAACGGTGCCGGATAACGTCCGGCGGGGGCGACCCCAGGGAAAGTGCCACAGAGAGCAGACCGCCATCGCATGCGATGGCAAGGGTGAAAGGGTGCGGTAAGAGCGCACCGCGGACGCGGTAACGCGGACGGCATGGCAAACCCCACCGGGAGCAAAACCGAATAGGGACGACAAGCGGCGCGCTCCGGCGTGTCGCGGAGCTCTTTCCGGCTCGTCGTCCGGGTTGGTTGCAGGAGGCGGTCGGCGACGATCGTCCCAGATGAATGGCCGCCACGTCCGCCGGCCCGCGGGTCGGAGGGCCATACAGAACCCGGCTTACAGGCCGGCTGACCGTTCCGTTCCTTGTGCCGCCCTCTAGAGGAAGTTCACCAGCGACAGGCGCGAGAGCAGAGACGTCGTCTGGTAGCTCGCCTGCATGCGGGTCTGGAGTGTCAGCAGCTTGGCGACGACTTCCTCCGTCCTGGTATCCTCGATCTCGCCGAGCTCGTTCTGAATCATCACCTGCGTCGCCTTGTGGCGCTCGGAGGCTTCCGACATCGTCTTCGAGGCGACGCCGAGTTCCATGCCGATCTGGGCGATGCTCTGCTCGCCGCCCTGGGGGGTGAGGTTGTCGCGCACCCGGGTCATCATCGATTCGAGCCGCTCGGTGCTGCCGTCGCTGAAATCCGTCGCCGCGAGGGCCGCGAGTTGCGAGAGCAGGCGCTTGAAGCCGTCCTCGTTCGCCTGCGCCCCGATCCCGACCGTCTGGGTCTCGTCGATGCGCAAGGTCGCCGTACTGCGCGCCTGACCCGGATCGTCGGGATCCGAGCCGTTGTACCAGTTTGCGGGATCGTCGAAGAATTCCTGCGAGGCAACGAGCGCGGAGGCCGAGGCGAGGGAGGTGGAGGCCTCCTTCACGAGCGCCTCCTGCATCGCGGCCTGGATATTCTGGGCGACCTCGTCCGGCGTCCCGCCGGTGACGAACTGCCCGGGGCCGGACGTCGTCTCTGCGATCAGAGAGACCTCCTGCCGTGTCCCGTCGGGCAGTTCGACTTCCAACGTGATCCGCGCACCGACCGGCGGCGTCCCGGTCACCGTGAAGCTCGCCGGCGGTCCATCGTCAGCCATGATCGAGGCGTTGGAAGCAGAGGCGCCGACGAGGGTGAAGCCCGCATCGGTATCGGTATCGGTGACGGTGACCGTCGCACCGGCACGGCTCACTGCGAGCTGACCGGTTTCACCGGTGCCGACACCGTCCAACAGAGCCCGGTCGGCGATCGCTTCGCCCACGCCCTGCATGATGGTGTTGTAATTCGCGACCGGCTTCTCGTCATGGGCGCGTCCGGCGAAGAGCGAGCGACCGCCGAATTCGGCGTTGAGGAAGTCGATCGCGCCCTGGAGATTGGCCTGGGCGAGCATCTGCTCCTGCGGCTTCGCCCCGGGTATGACCTTGGACGCGGGAAGCGCAGTCAGCGCCTTCGTATCCGTGGCGATCGTATCGAGGCCCTGAATGCTCTGCAGCATCATCTTGAGGCGCGTATCGGCGCTCTTGATGCCCTGCTGCCAGGCTTCGAGGCCCGAGATCCGCGCGCGCAGGTCGAGCGCCTGTCCGCGCAAGATGCCGAGCCCGCCATAGCTGTCGGAGCGGCGGCCCGTGGTGAGCTGGCGTTCGAGATCGGCGCCCTGCTTGCGCATCTGCACGAACATGTCGGCGGTGCGACGGGTGTCGACGGCGCCCGGGGCGAAGGGTGTCAGTGCCATGATCGGTCACTCCTCACATACGCATCAACGTGTCCATCATCTCGCGCACGGCGGTGAGGACACGGGCGTTGGCGCCATAGGCGGTCTGCAATTGCACGAGCTGGGCCATTTCCTGATCGATATTGACCCCCGACACCTCGCCGAACCGGCTTTCGATGGCGGAGAGCGCGACCTTCTGGCCTTCGTTGAGACGCTGCGCTGTCTGGGCGTTGGCGCCCTGCGTATCGACGACCCGGCGCGAGAAATCCATCACGTTCGAGGCATAGGGCGTCGCCATCCCGCCGATACCCGCCTGCGGTGCGAACATCCGGCGTTCGCTGTTGAGATTGTCGCGGATGGTCTGGATGCGCGTCTGGTCGCCGGACGGCGTCGTCGGATCCATGCGCACCAGCAGGGCCGGGTTGGCCAGGATCTCGCCGTTGACCGCCATGCGCTGGGCAAAGCCGTTCAGTTGCCCGTCGACGCCCGTGAAGGCGGCATTGCCGTTGCCGCGATCGACGAAGAAGGGAAATTCCGGCACGCCCTCGCCGGCTGCGCCTTGCGTATCGGCCATCGTATAGCTCGCCGCGAGCAGGGTCGAGCCGGCGGGCAAGCCGTTGATCTGCCAGGTGCCCTCGACTGGGTCCTCGTCGACGGTGACACCGGTGATCCCTGCTTCGGTGAAAGCGTCTTGCAAGTCGGCCGCCGTCGACGGGCTGGGTATCGAGAGCCGCGTGAATTCGCCGCCGATCATCAATTCGACGGTCACGGCCTCGCCGTCGAAATCAGCGCCGAAATCGATGGTATTGCCGTCGATCGTCGCCGCGCGATCGCTGAAGGCGCGGGCGAAGCCTGCGGCCATTTCGTCGAGCTGGCGCTGGGCCTGGACGAGGATCTCGTCGCGCATTTCGAGCGCGGCGGCGATCTCGCCGGACTGGAAGGCACCGCCGGCGATCAGATCGAAGCTCGCCCCCGAGCCGGTCTCGGCCCGGATCACGCCGACGCCGGAATTCGTCGGGTCGTAGGCGAGACCGGGATCGAGCGCGGGGCGGCGGTCGAAGCTCAGCCTGGTCGGATTGACCCCGTCGAACAGGGTCTGGCCGCTGGGCGTACGGATGATGACGGCGCCGTTATCGCCTTTCTGGACCTCGATGCCCATGAGCCCGGAGAGCTCGTTGATCATCCGGTCGCGCTCGTCTTCGAGCGCCGCCGAGCCGCCACGGAAGCTCTCGGCCGTGA
>JBJHBI010000053.1:0-27829 GCA_050485405.1 Salinarimonadaceae bacterium | reverse complement strand
GCGCGGGACCGGTTCACCCGCTCGGATTACGGGGCCTACAACTTCCTCGCCAACGGCCTGATCGACGGCACGTCCAATCAGGGTGTGGCCGAGCGGGCGCTCAACAACTGGACCTCGGAAATGTGCACGCAGATGAAGGAGCAGGGGATCGAGATCTTCACGGTGGTCTATAACGAGACCGATGCCGCCGTGCTCGACCTGTTCCGCCGCTGCGCGTCGCGCACCGGCAATTTCTACATGACGAGCAACACCGCCGCCCTCGAAAACGCCTTCATGAGCATCGGCCAGCAGGTCTCGCGCCTGCGGATCACGCGCTGATCCGCTATGTCCCGCCTCTCCCGGCGGAGCCTTGCCGGGCGCGGGTTGCGCCGGCGATATCGGTGGTCGTCACGCTCACGGCGGATCGCGGCCCGCATTCCCCTGCGTTCAAATTCCGGTTGCGCCGGGGCGCCATGACGCTATGGTCCCGCGGTCGCGACACGTGTAAGGCTGTCGCGCTGGCGAAACGAGTTACAGACCTTTCATGCAGGATTCCACCGCGACAAACGCCCGTGATGCGGGCAGGGCAGCGGAAACGCGTGCCGCCGGGGGCAAACCCGTTCGAATCGCGATCGATGCCATGGGGGGCGATCACGGGCCCGGCGTGGTGATTCCCGGTGCGGCGAAGGCGCTCGAACGCCATCCCCAGATGCGTTTCACGATTTTTGGAGAGGCGTCGAAGGTCGAGCCGTTGCTCGATGCGCACGAGGCGCTGAAGGCCGCGAGCACGTTCACGCATACGGACGTCTCCATCAAGATGGACGAGAAGCCGAGCCAGGCCTTGCGCGTGGGTCGCTACAAGTCCTCGATGTGGCGGGCCATCCAGGCCGTGCGCGACGGCGAGGCCGATGCCTGCGTCTCCGCCGGCAATACCGGCGCGTTGATGGCGATGTCGATGTTCTGCCTCAAAACCATGCCACAGGTGGAGCGTCCGGCCATCGCCGCGATCTGGCCGACGGTGCGCGGCGAGAGCATCGTGCTGGATGTCGGCGCGAGCATCGGTGCGGATGCGAGCCATTACGTCAATCTCGCGGTTCTGGGCGCGGCCATGGCGCGCATCGTCTTCGACATGGAGCGCCCGAGCGTGGGCCTGCTCAATGTGGGGCGCGAGGAGATCAAGGGGATCGAGGCGGTCAAGGAAGCCGGGCGCACGCTGCGCGAGGCGGATCTGCCCAATCTCGATTATCGCGGCTTCGTCGAGGGCGACGATATCGGCAAGGGCAGCGTCGACGTCGTGGTGACGGAGGGCTTCACCGGCAATATCGCGCTCAAGACCGCCGAGGGAACCGCCAAGCAGATCGGCGAATATCTGCGCGCGGCGATGGGGCGGACCTGGCGCGCGAAGCTCGGCTACCTCTTCGCCAAGCCGGCATTCGACGCGCTGCGGGCCAAGATGGATCCCAGCCGCGCCAATGGCGGCGTCTTCCTCGGACTGGAGGGCGTCGTGATCAAGAGCCACGGCGGCGCCGACGCGAAGGGATTCGCGGCCGCCATCGACATCGCCTACGACATGGGCCATTACGAACTGATGCGGACGATCCGGGACATGCTCGACGAGACCCCGATCGCCACCTCGTCCTGAGGATGTGAGACAGTGACCTTCAAACGTTCCGTCGTCGTCGGCTGCGGCTCGGCTCTCCCGCGCAAGGCGGTGACCAATGCCGAGCTCGAAGCCGTCGTCGAGACCTCCGATGCCTGGATCGCCCAGCGCACCGGCATTCGCCAGCGCTACATCGCCTCCGAGGACGAGACCACCTCGGTGCTCGGCATCCGCGCCGCGCAGGCCGCGCTCGCCGATGCGGGGCTCGGCGTCGACGATATCGATCTGATCATCTGCGCGACCTCGACGCCGGACAACACCTTCCCCTCGACCGCGACGCAGATCCAGGCCGGCCTCGGCATGCATCACGGGGCGGCCTTCGATCTGCAGGCGGTCTGCACCGGCTTCGTCTATGCGATCGCCACGGCGGATAATTTCCTGAAGGCCGGCGGGCACAAGCGCGCGCTGGTGATCGGCGCCGAGACCTTCTCGCGCATCCTCGACTGGTCCGACCGCACCACCTGCGTGCTGTTCGGCGACGGGGCGGGCGCGGTGATCCTGGAGGCTCAGGAAAGTGCGGGGGAGAGCGCCGAGCGCGGTGTCCTGACCACGCAACTGCGCTCCGACGGGCGCTATCGCGACAAGCTCTACGTGGATGGCGGGCCGGGCTCGACCAAGACCACCGGCTGCCTGCGCATGGAGGGCCGCGAGGTCTTCCGCTTCGCCGTCGGCATGGTGACCGACGTCGTCGAGGCCGCCTTCACGGCGAGCGGGACGACGCCGGAAGAGCTGAACTGGTTCGTGCCCCACCAGGCCAACAAGCGCATCATCGACGCTTCCGCCGACAAGCTCGGCATCGCCCGCGAGAAGGTGGTGATCACCGTGGATCGCCACGGCAACACCTCCGCCGCCTCGATCCCGCTGGCTCTCGACGTGGCGGTGAAGGACGGTCGCATCAAGCGCGGCGATCTCGTCATGCTGGAAGCGATCGGCGGCGGATTCACCTGGGGCAGCGCCCTGATCCGCTGGTAAATTCCCGCACAAACGCACCATCGGGCCGAATGCGCATTCGACCGCCCTTGACTTCACCCCCGTGCCTGCTTTCATCGGCAGGGAGGGATCGGGCGTGGTTCGCCGCCGGCCAGGGGCCGGGGCAGCCGCCGTCTCGATCGCAATGATTGCAACGACCAAAAGGAATGGAAGGCATCATGGCTAGCCAGGATATCGTGATCGTCTCGGCCGCACGCACGGCGGTGGGATCGTTCAATGGCGCTTTCGCGAATGTTCCCGCGCATGAACTCGGCGCGGTTGCCATCGGTGCGGCGCTGGAGCGCGCCAAGGTCGAGGGCGCCGAGGTCGACGAGGTCATCCTCGGCCAGATCCTCGCGGCCGGCCAGGGCCAGAACCCGGCCCGTCAGGCGGCGATGAAGGCGGGCATTCCGCAGGAAGCCACTGCCTGGGGGCTCAACCAGCTCTGCGGTTCGGGCCTGCGCGCCGTCGCCATCGGCATGCAGCAGATCGCGAACGGCGATGCCGGCATCATCGTCGCGGGTGGGCAGGAATCCATGTCCCAGGCCCCGCATGTCGCCTATCTGCGCTCCGGCCAGAAGATGGGCGATCTCAAGATGGTGGATTCGATGCTCAAGGACGGGCTGATCGACGCCTTCCAAGGCTACCACATGGGCAATACCGCTGAGAACGTCGCCGCGCGCTGGCAGCTCACCCGCGAGGAGCAGGACGCCTTCGCGGTCGCCTCCCAGAACAAGGCCGAAGCGGCGCAGAAGGCCGGCAAGTTCAAGGACGAGATCACCCCCTTCACCGTCTCCACCCGCAAGGGCGACACGGTCGTCGACCAGGACGAATACATCCGCGCCGGCGCCACGCTCGAGGGCATGCAGAAGCTGCGCCCGGCCTTCTCGAAGGAGGGCAGCGTCACCGCCGGCAACGCGTCCGGCATCAATGACGGCGCGGCGGCGGTCGTGCTGATGAGCGCAGCCGAAGCCGAGAAACGCGGCCTCACGCCGCTTGCGCGCATCGCCTCCTGGTCGACCTGCGGCGTCGATCCCGCGATCATGGGCACCGGCCCGATCCCGGCCTCGCGCAAGGCGCTCGAGAAAGCCGGCTGGAAGGTCGGTGATCTCGATCTCGTGGAGGCCAACGAGGCCTTCGCCGCCCAGGCGCTCGCCGTCAACAAGGATATGGGCTGGGATCCGGAGATCGTGAACGTCAATGGCGGCGCGATCGCCATCGGCCACCCGATCGGCGCCTCGGGGGCGCGCGTGCTCGTCACGCTCCTGCACGAAATGGGCAAGCGCGACGCCAAGAAAGGTCTCGCGACGCTCTGCATTGGCGGCGGCATGGGTGTCGCCATGTGCCTCGAGCGCTGAATCCGATAGCGGGCCGGCGGTGCGGGAACGCACCGCCGAACGGCCGCGTTGATACAATCACGGGGCGATGAGCGCCTCGGCTTGACATGGTGACCCGGGCATGTTGGGGGCACGCTCGGATTGCCCAAATCTTCGATCACATTCCAGGGAGGACATGGTCATGGCGCGTGTTGCATTGGTTACGGGCGGAACTCGCGGGATCGGCGAGGCCATCTCGAAGGGGCTGAAGGAAGCCGGCTACAGTGTTGCGGCGAATTATGCCGGCAATGATGAAGCGGCGGCGAAGTTCAAGGAAGCCACCGGCATTCCGGTCTACAAGTTCGACGTTTCCGACGCGCAGGCCTGCGAGAACGCGATCAAGCAGATCGAAAGCGATCTCGGCCCCGTCGACATCGTCGTCAACAATGCCGGCATCACGCGCGACAAGATGTTCCACCGCATGTCCTATGAACAGTGGACGCAGGTGATGCGCACCAATCTCGATTCGATGTTCACGGTCACCCGCCCGGTGATCGAGGGCATGCAGTCGCGCGGTTTCGGTCGTATCATCGCGATCTCCTCGGTCAATGGCCAGAAGGGCCAGGTCGGCCAGAGCAATTATTCCGCCGCCAAGGCCGGCGTGATCGGCTTCGCCAAGGCGCTCGCGCAGGAGAATGCGTCGAAGGGCATCACCGTCAACGTGATCGCACCGGGCTACATCGCCACCGAGATGGTCAAGGCGGTGCCGGCAGACGTGCTCAATTCCAAGATCATCCCGCAGATCCCGGTCGGACGCCTCGGTGAGGCGGAAGAAATCGCCCGCGGCGTCGTCTTCCTCGCCTCCGACGAAGCCGGCTTCATCACCGGCTCGACGCTGTCGATCAACGGCGGCCAGTACATGGCCTGACGCGGCTTTGCAGCCTCGCGCCGCAGATTGCGATCTTCCGCCCAAAAGGCAGGGAGATCGCTCTGCATTTGCTCATCCCGACTAGGTCGCTCGCCCGCTCAAAACGACCGCGGCAGGCCCAGCACGTGCTCTGCGAGATGGGAGAGGATGAGGTTGGTGGATATCGGGGCGACCTGGTAGAGGCGGGTTTCGCGGAACTTGCGTTCGACGTCGTATTCCTCGGCGAAGCCGAAGCCGCCATGGGTCTGGACGCAGACATTGGCCGCCTCGAAGGAGGCGTCGGCGGCGAGCATTTTGGCCATGTTGGCCTCCGCACCGCAATTCTCGCCCGCCTCGTAGAGCGCGATCGCCTGCTGCACCATCAACTCGGCAGCGCGCATCTGCGCGTAGGCCTTCGCGATAGGGAACTGCACGCCCTGGTTCTGCCCGATCGGGCGCCCGAACACGCTGCGTTCCTTCGCGTAGGTCGTCGCCTTCTCGATGAACCATTTGGCGTCGCCGACACATTCGGCGGCGATGAGGATGCGCTCGGCATTCATGCCTGAGAGGATGTAGCGGAAACCCTTGCCTTCCTCGCCGATGAGGTTCTCCGCCGGCACGCGCAGATCGTCGAAGAAGACCTCGGTGGTGGCGTGGTTCATCATCGTCTTGATCGGGCGGATGGTCAGCCCATTGCCGAGCGCCTCGCGCATGTCGACGATGAAGACGGACAGCCCCTCGGTGCGTTTCGTCACCTGGTCGCGCGGGGTGGTGCGGGCGAGCAGGATCATCAGATCGGAATATTCCGCCCGGCTGGTCCAGATCTTCTGGCCGTTGATGACGTAGCTGTCGCCCTCGCTCCGCGCGAAGGTCTTGAGCGAGGTGGTATCCGTGCCCGATGTCGGCTCGGTGACGCCGAAGGCCTGGAGACGCAGCTTGCCGCTCGCCACATCGGGCAGATAAGCCTGCTTCTGCGCCTCAGAGCCATGGCGCAAGACGGTGCCCATCACATACATCTGCGCATGACAGGCCGCGCCGTTGCCGCCCGCGCGCTGGACTTCCTCGAGGATGGCCGCCGCCGCCGAGAGCGGCAGGCCCGCGCCGCCGTATTCCTCGGGGATCAGCGCGGCGAGATAGCCGGCCTTTGTCAGCGCCTCGACGAACTCCGAGGGGTAGGCGTCCTCGCGGTCGAGCTTGCGCCAGTATTCGCCTGGAAAATCGGCGCAGAGACGGATCACCGCCTCGCGAATCTCCTGATGGCTGTCGATCATGCCGGTCGTGCTCATATCGCTCTCCTCACGCTTTTCTTTTCGGCTCCGGGCGGTGCCTGTCGCCGGGGCCCTGGCCCTGCTTGTAGACGAGGAGGGTGCGCTTGAACGAGATCACGATATCACCGTGCTGGTTGGTGCCGATGGTCTCGACCTTGACGATGCCGACATCGGGGCGCGACCCGCTCTCGCGCTTCTCCAGCACGGTCGATTCGGAATAGATCGTATCACCCTCGAAGACCGGATGCGGCAGGCGTACCTCGTCCCAGCCCAGATTGGCGAAGACGTTCTGCGAAATATCCGCCACGCTCTGCCCGGTGACGAGCGCGATGGTGAAGCAGGAATTCACGAGCGGCTTCTTGAAGGCGGTGTGCTCGGCGTAGTTCACGTCGAAATGCAGATGCGCGGTGTTTTGCGTCAGCAGCGTGAACCAGGAATTATCCGTCGCGGTGACCGTGCGCCCGAGCGCATGCTTGTAGGTGTCGCCCGGTTCGAAATCCTCGTAAAACCGTCCGTTCCAGCCCTGTTTGAGGCTCATGGCGCATTCCTTCCCGTTCGTCGCGATCACGCCCCGTGTCGATACAGCCCGGGCCCGCTCGCGCCCATCGGCATTTCGACACGCCGCCCTCACGGCCATGCACGATGCTCGCGCAGGATAAGCCGCGACCATGCGGCCTGTCATCGCGGGAAGCATCTTCGATCATGCGTCGGTGTGCGATTGACCGTGTGCCCCGGCGCGCCATATCCTGCCACCCTTCGCACAGGAGAATTCGTGTCATGGACAAGCCCGTTCGCCATTGAGGCGCACCACCATCGCCGCCCGACGAGCCGCGGCCATCCGTGATCATCAGGAATTCCCCATGTCCAGACTCACAGGCAAATACTGCGTCGTGACCGGCGCGGCGCGCGGCATCGGTGCGGCGATCGCCCGCGCCTTTGTCGATGAAGGCGCGCATGTCGTTCTTACCGATATCGACGAGGCGCTCGGACGCGAAACCGCAGCATCGCTCGACATGCCGTTTCACAAGCTCGACGTCTCCTGCGAGGAGGACTGGACGGCTTTTGCGCGGCGGTATCCGCAGATCGACGTGCTCGTCAACAATGCCGGGATCACCGGCTTCGAGCATGGCCCCGTCCCGCATGATCCGGAGAACGCTGCGCTCGCCGATTGGCGCGCGGTGACGGCGGTCAATCTCGACGGTGTCTTTCTCGGCTGCCGCTACGCGATCGGCGCGATGAAGCAGCGCGGCTCCGGCGCGATCATCAACATGTCCTCGCGCTCGGGGCAGGTCGGCATTCCGCGTGCTGCCGCCTATGCCGCCTCGAAGGCGGCGATCCGCAACCATACGAGGACTGTGGCGCTCTATTGTGCGGAAATGGGCTGGCGCATCCGCTGCAATTCGATCCATCCGGGCGCCATCCTGACGCCGATATGGGAGCCGCTACTCGGCGAGGAGCCGGGGCGCGCCCAGCGTATGGCGGAATTCGTTGCGGATACGCCGCTTCGCCGGTTCGGCGAGCCCGGAGAGGTCGCGGCCGTCGCCGTACTCCTGGCATCGGACGAGGCGACCTACATGACCGGTTCGGAAATCACGGTCGATGGCGGGCTCCTCGCAGGAAGCGCAGCGCGGCCGTGAGCCGTGACGCACCGGTGCAGAACATTCGCGCGGTCATGACGAGCCGCCATTGCCGCGCGAAGTGCCGTCCGGCGATTCGGGCTTGCCCGGGTCGACCTTGCCCATATCGGCCTTTCCCATATCGGCCTTGGCCAGTGCGACGGCTTCGGTGATCACGGTTTCGTCGCCGATCTGGTTGGCGAGGATCAGGACGAGGCGTGTGTTGAGCACCGCGCTTTCCTCGTCGGTCAGACCGCGATGCGCGTCTATCAGGATCCGATAGATGCGATCGGGATCCTCCATGCGGTTATCGGTCTCGAGCGGCATCGGGGCTTTCCTCCGGCTTCTTCTGTCGCTGCCCGCCTCCGACGATAATGGCGCAGATTTTTCGTGCCGCTGCAATCCTGCCCGGAACGGTGGTAGTGGATATCCGAAGGCGAAAAATTCGGCCTCTGACCCGCATCGGCCTTTTCACGTATTGTGTCGGGGGGCGAAATAGTGCATGGTCGACCAATCGATCTTAGGCCGGACGACTGGGCCGCTTTGCCTGCCGACAGAGGCGGGTCTACGCGCAGACTATCTCTCCTGAATTCGACTTCATGAATCGCGCCACGCCACGTGCGGGTTCGATTTTCGACGACTATGTACTATCTAGGAACACAGCTATGAACACCGGTACCGTCAAGTGGTTCAACGATCAGAAGGGCTACGGCTTCATTCAGCCGGATGAGGGCGGCAAGGACGTCTTCGTTCACATTTCTGCCGTCGAGCGCTCGGGCATGCGTGGCCTCGCCGAAGGTCAGAAGATCTCTTACGAGGTCCAGGACGATCGCCGCACCGGCAAGTCCTCCGCGGTCAACCTCCAGGCCGCCTGACGTTCGAACACTTGCATGAAGACGTTGCTCGTCTTCGCAATCGGATGTAAGCCGTCGCTCCATGAGCGGCGGCTTTTGCCGCGAATGGCCAGGAGTTATGGATGTCGAAAGAAGAGTTGATCACGTTCGAGGGTGTCGTCACCGAGGTTCTCCCGGATGCCAAGTTCCGTGTCGAGCTCGAGAACGGCCACGAGGTGATCGCTTACACGGCGGGCAAGATGCGCAAGTTCCGCATCAAGACCATCGCCGGCGACCGCGTGACCGTCGAAATGTCTCCCTACGACCTCGACAAGGGGCGTCTCGTCTTCCGCCACAAGGATGATCGCGGCTTTTCGGGCCCGCGCCCGCCTGCCCGTGGTGGCGGCAACCGCCGGCGCTGAGTCTTCTCGGCCACCGGCTTTCCCGGTGTTTCGCGCCAGCCGGCGCGAACCGGAGATACGGGCTTGTCGATGCCCGACGAAATCCCGCCGCCTGTTGCGCGGTGAACCGCCTGCTGCAATTGTCCCGCATCTGATTCGACCAGGACGATGACAATGGCAGGCAACGGTGAAGCACTCGCGATCTCCCTCGATGACATACGCGCCGCCGCGCGCGTGATCGAGGGGCATGTCATCACCAGCCCGATGATCCACTCGCCCCGTCTGTCGCAGCTGACGGGCGCACAGGTGCAACTCAAGCTCGAAAACATGCAGGCGACCGGCGCCTTCAAGGAACGCGGCGCCGTCAACCGGCTCACGGCCCTCGATGCGGATGCGCGTGCCGCCGGCGTCATCGCCATGTCGGCCGGCAACCACGCCCAGGCCGTGGCCTATCACGCGCGCCGCCTCGAAATTCCGGCGACGATCGTGATGCCCGAGGCAACGCCCCTGGTGAAGGTCGAGAATACGATCGCGCACGGCGCGCGCGTCGTGCTGCATGGTGAGACGCTGGCCGAATCGGAGGCCGAGGCCAAGACCATCGCCGTGCGCGAGGGCCTGACCATGGTGCACCCCTTCGACGACCCGCTGGTCATGGCGGGGCAGGGCACCGTCGCTTTGGAAATGCTCGCGCAATGCCCGCAGCTCGACACGCTCGTCGTGCCGATCGGCGGTGGCGGCCTGATTTCCGGCATGGCCGTCGCGGCACGCGCGCTCGCACCCGATATCCGCATCATCGGCGTCGAAGCCGCGCTCTATCCCTCGTTTCACAACGCGCTGACCGGTGATGACCGCCCCATCGGGGGCGCGACGCTCGCGGAGGGCATCGCGGTGAAGCATCCCGGGCGTCTGACATTGCCGGTGGTGCGCGCCCTCGTCGAGGAAATCGTCGTCGTCGAGGAGGATCTGATCGAGAGCGCGGTGAATGCCTGCGCCACGCTGCAGCGGACGATGGCGGAAGGGGCGGGCGCTGCCGGTATCGCAGCCATGCTGGCGCGCCCGGACCTGTTCGCCGGGCGCAATGTCGGCGTGGTGGTCTGTGGCGGGAATATCGATGCGCGCATCCTCACTTCGGTCATGGTGCGTGAACTCGAACGCGAGGAGCGCGTTGTGGCCTTCAGGATCTATTCGCACGATCGGCCAGGCCTGCTCGGGCGGGTTTCGACCCGCCTCGGCGAACTCGGGGCGAATATTCTGGAAGTGTCGCATGGACGTTTGTATCTCGACGTTCCGGCGAAGGGCGTCACGGTGGATCTGACGATCGAGACGCGCGATGCAGCGCATACGGCAGAGATATTCGCCGCCTTGCGCGATGAGGGATACGAGCCGCGCCGGATCGATCCGCGCGGTTTGATGCAGGCAGGGCCGTGATGCGGCAGGAGGCACGATGACTACGATTCCACATGGGGTTCCGATCGCGACGGGCGGCACGACGGGGGTTCTGGGCAGGCGTTTCGTCGCGCTGCTGATCGATCTCGTCATCATCGCCGGCTTCGTCATGGCGCTCGGCTTCGCGATCACGATACTCGGCTTTCTCACCTTCGGTCTGGGATGGCTGCTCTTCGCCATCCTCGTCCCCGGTGCCGCGATTCTCTATACGGCGCTCACCATGGGCGGTGCGGGAGAGAGCACGATCGGCATGCGCCTGTGCGGGTTGCGGGTGGTGGATGCATCGAGCGGGCTGGGGATCGATCCGCTGCGCGCGGCGGCGCATGCGTTGCTCTTCTACTTCGCCGCCTCGACCTTCCTGATCCTGCTCGTGGACGTGGTGATCGGCTTCCTGCGCGATGATTCGCGGCTCGGGCGTGATCTGATCGTCAATCTCGTCGTCCTGCGCGCGCGCCCGTAGGAGCCCGGTCGGGCGCCATCTTCATGATTCGGCAAGGGCCTCGACAACAAAGCCGTTGTCGATGGCCCTTACGATGCTATCTTTCTCTCAGGGCAGGTAAATCGTGAGCGGAGCCGCAGCGGCGTGACCAGACATTCGCGCGATACACCGCAGTTCTTCCTGACTGCGCCGACGCCGTGCCCTTATCTCGACGGGCAGGAGGAGCGAAAGGTCTTCACGCATCTGCTCGGGGGGCGTGCGGGCGAACTCAACGACATTCTCACCCATGGCGGCTTTCGCCGCTCGCAGACGATCGCCTATCGCCCGGCCTGCGAGAATTGTCGCGCCTGCGTCTCGGTGCGTGTGCCCGTCGCTGATTTCCAGCCCTCGTCCAACATGCGCAGGCTCTCGCGGATAAACGACGATCTCGTCGGCGAAATCCGTTCCAACAACGCGACATCCGAGCAATATGCTCTCTTCAGGCGTTATCTGCAGGCGCGCCACGCGGATGGCGGCATGATGGACATGTCCATGCTCGATTACGCGATGATGATCGAGGACAGCCACATCGACACGATGGTGATCGAGTATCGCCGTCGCGGTCCGGATTCGCGGATCAACGGGCGAGGGGAGGGGCCGCTTCTGGCTCTGTGCCTCACCGATGTCCTCGCCGACGGGTTGTCGATGGTCTATTCCTTCTTCGATCCGGATGTGCCGCGCCGCAGCCTCGGCACCTATCTCATTCTGGAGCACATCGCGCGCGCCAAGCAGCTCGGCCTCGCCTATCTCTATCTCGGCTACTGGGTCCAGGGATCGCCGAAGATGGCCTACAAGGAACGGTTCATGCCGCAGGAGCGGCTCGGCGGACGCGGCTGGGAACGCGTCGAGCGCTGAAAGGCAAAGGCGGGATGGGCCTTCGCGCCATTGACCCGCCCGCCCACTCCACGTCTTTCTATGATAGAAATCTAACATTGCTTGCGGGCTATCCTGCCCGCATGGGGAAACACGTTCATGAGCGAAGACAGCCGACGTATCCAGCGCCCCGTGCGCGACCCCTATCTGTTTCGCCCGATCAGCTTCCGCACGGTCGAGGCGCGCAATCGCATCATGATGTCGCCGATGTGCCAGTATTCCGCGCAGGACGGCATGCCCAACGACTGGCATTTCGGCCATATCGCGGCGCGCGCGGCGGGCGGGGTCGGCATCCTGTGTATCGAGGCGACCCATGTCAGCGAGATCGGGCGCATCACGCCGAACTGCCTCGGGATCTGGAACGACGCGCAGCGCGACGCGCTGGCGCGGATCGCGCGCCATGTCGAATCGCTCGGCGCAGTGCCGATGATCCAGCTGGCGCATGCCGGGCGCAAGGCGTCGGTTTCGCAGCCCTGGAACGGCAGCAAGCCGATACCCGTCGCAGAGGGGGGCTGGGAAACGATCGGGCCCTCGCCGTTGCCGCAGACCCCGAATTCACCGCCCCCGCGCGAGATGGACGAGGGCGATATCGACCAGGTGGTCGAGGAATTCCGTGATGCGGCGCGACGCTCGCGCGAGGCGGGTTTCAGGATCGTCGAGATCCATGCCGCCCACGGTTATCTCATCCACTCGTTCCTTTCGCCGCTGAGCAACCAGCGCTCGGATTCCTATGGCGGATCGCTGGAAAACCGCGCACGCCTGCTCAACCGCGTGATCGACGCCGTGCGCAGCGAATGGCCGGCGGAACTGCCGCTCTTCGTGCGGATCTCGGCCACCGACTGGGTCGAGGGCGGGCTCGATCTCGCCGCCTCGATCGCGCTGTCGCGCTTGCTCGCGAAACGCGGCGACGTCGATCTGATCGATTGCTCGACGGGCGGCGTGGATCATCGTCAGGCGATCAGGCCCTATCCGGGCTATCAGGTGCCCTTCGCCGAGGCGATCAGGCGCGAGGCGGGGATCGCGACGGGGGCGGTGGGGCTGATTTCGGCGCCCGAACATGCCGAGGAGATTCTCGCCGGTGCGCGTGCCGATTTGGTGATACTGGGGCGGGTGTTGTTGTATGATCCGCACTGGCCGTTGCATGCGGCCAACCGCCTGCATGCCGGCAACGTGGTCTGGCCGGTCCAGTACGAGCGCTCGAACATCTTCTGATGCCTGCGATTTGCGCCGGCAGCGATCGGTCGGTGGTAGCGCGTTTGCCGCGTCGTCGGCGGAAAGCGAAGCGTGATGTTCGATATTCGTGATGCGGAGATCGTCCGTGAAGTCGTGCGCTGGGGCGGGTTCCGCGCCGCTGCGACGAAGCTCGCCCTGACGCAATCCGCCATATCGGCGCGCGTATCGAGCCTCGAAGGGCGCCTCGGCGTGACGATCTTCGACCGGCGCCGGCGCGGGGCGCAGCTCACGCCGCAGGGGAGGGCGTTCCTCGAACAGAGCGAGCGGCTCGTCGCGATGCGCAACCAGATCGCCGCCGCGCTCGGGCCGCAGGGCGGTTTCGCGGGCACGATCCGCATCGGTGTCGCGGAGACGATCGTGCATACCTGGCTCGCGGGCATGCTGACGCGGCTCGCCGAGAGCCTGCCCGAGATGCGGCTCGAGCTCTTGGTCGACACCTCCCCCGTCCTCGCGCGCAAATTGCTCGACAACGATCTCGACATCGCAGTGATGATGACCTCGCTGGTGCCGCCGCTCGCGGTGCGCCGTCCGATCTACCGGTGTCCGCTGGCCTGGTACGTCGCGCCCGGTTATCCGCTGGAGGAGGGGGCGCTCGATATCGAGGCGCTCTCGCGCTACCCGATCATCACCTTCTCGCGCGGGACGCTGCCGCATGCGGAACTGGAGCACAAACTGCCGATGACGCGGCTGCCGCCGCCGTTGCTCCATGCCTGCGCCTCGCTCTCCACCACGCTGCACCTGACGCGCGCCGGGCTCGGTATCGGGCTTCTGCCCGCCCCGATGGCGGCGAAGGATCTCGCGGAAGGGTTGCTGAGACCGGTGAGCGTCGCGACCGATGCGGCCATGTCCGACCTGACCTTCGACTTCGCATATCTGCCGGAGCAGCCCGGCAACGTGATGGAGGAGATCGGTGAGGCCGCGCGGCTCGCCGTGGATGATATCCCCTTATGATCGTTTTATGAGATCAGTTTGATCTAAAATCGATCGATTGACACGAACGTCACGCTTTGTGAAACTCGTCTTCATAAATGAAGATACGAGCGCGTTCTTGCTCAGGCTCGAACGTGTATCGGCAGGGGAACACGATGACGACGATCGCATCGCCGGAGCAATTGCGCCGGCTGATCCGCGCGAAATCTTTCGCGAATCCGACGACCGGTCAGGCGGGCGGCTACCTGCAGGGTAACCTCGCCATTCTGCCCAAGGCCTATGCGGATGATTTTCTCGGGTTCTGCGTGAACAACCCGAAGCCCTGCCCGTTGCTCGGCGTATCCCGACCTGGTGAGCGCCGTATTGCTATGCTCGGCGACGATCTCGACATCGCGACCGATGTGCCCTTCTATCGGGTCTTCAAGGGCAATACGCAGCGTAACCGGATCGACGACTTGGCTGATCACTGGCGTGACGATCTCGTCTCCTTCGTCATCGGCTGCTCGTTTTCATTCGAGGAATCCTTGCAGCGTGCCCGCATTCCCGTGCGTCATATCGAGGCCGGCCGGAACGTGCCGATGTACGTCACCAATATCGAGACGCGCGCGAGCGGCCCGTTCCATGGTCCGATCGTCGTCTCCATGCGGGCCTTCTCGCCCGCCGACGCGATCCGCGCGATCGTCCTGTCTGATCGCCAACCGCTCGCGCATGGCGCGCCGCTGCATATCGGCGATCCCGCGCAGATCGGCATCAAGGATTTCGACAAGCCGGAATTCGGCGACCCGCCGGTCGTCGCGCCCGGTGACATACCCGTTTTCTGGGCCTGTGGCGTGACGCCTCAAATGGCGATCCGCAATGCCGCGCCCGAAATCGCGATCACGCACGAACCGGGCTTCATGCTGGTCACGGACGTGCCGGCCGAGGGAGCATCCATCGGCCTCCAATAGACACGCACAGTGTCTGTCACAACAGGGGAAAGGAGTTCCAACATGAACCGATCGTTGAAAACGAGCCTTCTTGCCGGTATCGCGGCCTTTGCTTTCGGCAGCGCCGCGAGCGCGAACGATATCGACGAGGTCACCTTGTCGGTCGTCGGCACCTGGAGCAATCTGCCGCTCTATCAGGAGTTCGAAGCGCCGTTCTGGACCGAAACCCTTCCGGAGCTCTCCGAAGGGCGGATTTCGGTCGAGATGACCACCTTCAACCAGCTGGGCTCCAGCGGCGGTGACGTGTTCCGCCTGCTGAGCGACGGCGTCTTCGATGTCGGCATGACCGTCGCCGACTATACCGTCTCCGACGCGCCCGAACTCGAAGCCCTCGACGTTCCCCTGATCGCCATGGATGCCGACACCGCCAAGGCGACGGTCGATGCGGCCCGCGAATGGGTCGCCGATTCCATGCGTGAGCGCTTCGACTCGCAACTGCTCGCCATCGCGCCCTATCCGCCGCAGATCGTCTTCTGCAACGGCGAGATCAATGCGCTGTCCGATCTCGAAGGCAAGCGCGTCCGCGGTTCGGGCCGCATGACCACCCAGTTCCTCGAAGCGCTCGGCGCGGAAGGCGTGAATATCGGCTTCGGCGAAGTGCCCGGCGCGCTCGAGCGCGGCGTGATCGACTGCGCCATCACGGGTGCGGGTTCGGGCTACAATGCGGGCTGGTGGGAGAGCTCCACGCATCTCCTCGTTCTCCCGCTCGGCGGCTGGGATCCGGTCGTGACCGCGATGAATCTCGAGCGTTGGGAGAGCCTCTCCGAGGCGACGCAGCAGCTCATCCAGGACGCGGTGACCACCGAATTCGAAGAGCCGGCCTGGGCCGATGCGCAGGGTGCGCTCGAACGTGATCTGGCCTGCCTCACCGACGGCGAGTGCGCCATCGGCGAAAGCAGGGGCATGGTCCTCGTCGAGGCTTCCGACGAAGACATGGCGACGGCGCTCGAAGCGCTCAACAACCGGGTCCTGCCCGATTGGGCCGCGCGCGCCGGTGAAGAGTGGGTGACCCGCTGGAACGAGACGGTCGGCCAGGTGGTCGATATCGAGATCTCCACGAACTGAGCGGAGGCACCGTCATGAACGAACGACGCGCGCAATCCTGGCCGGTCCGGGTGTTCGGCCTGCTGAGCCGGATAAACTACGCCATCGCCCTGGCTTGCGGCGTCGTTCTGCTCGCGACGGTGATCTTCATCCTCGTCGATATTTCGATGCGCCGGATCGTCGGGCGTGGTCTCGGCGGTTCCGACGAAATCTCGGGATACGTCATTGCCGGCGTCGCTGCATGGGGGTTCTCCTATGCGCTGGTGGCGCGGGCGCATGTACGTATCGACGTGCTCACGGGACGTCTCCCACCCGGGGGGCGTGCCGTGTTCGATCTCGCCGCAGCGGCATCCGTGATGGTCGTGGCGGCCCTCGTCACATCCTATGGATGGCGGGTCTTCTCGCGCTCCTGGGATCGCGGATCGCGGGCCAACACGCCGCTCGAGACGCCGCTGTGGATTCCGCAATCGATCTGGCTCAGCGGCTGGGCCTGGCTCACGCTGGTATCGGCGGTCGTCACGATCTGCATCGCCGCGCTGATGATGATGAAGCGCTACGACACGGTCGGGGCGGTTGGCGGAATCGGCTCCGAGGTGGAGGAAGAACAATGATCTTTTCCGTCGGAGGCGCGCTGCTGGGGCTGCTCGCCCTCTCCCTGCCGGTCGGTGTCGTACTGTTCCTGCTCGGCTTCGGGGTGGACTACTTCTACTCGGCTTTCCCGCTGATACGCGGGCTCGGCGAGCGGGTCTGGGCTTCGTCGAATAGCGGGTTGCTGATCGCGATCCCGTTCTTCGTGCTGCTTGGTGAGTTCCTCGTGCGCGCAGGCATCGCGGAGCGAACCTATCGCGCGCTGGATGCATGGTTCTCCTGGCTGCCGGGCGGCCTGATCCACGCCAATATCGGCACCGCGACGATGTTCTCCGCCACATCGGGGTCGTCTGTCGCGACTGCTGCGACCGTGGCCACGGTGGCGATGCCCCAGGCGGAGCGTCTGGGATACGATCAACGCCTGTTCGCCGGCGCCATCGCGGCGGGCGGTACGCTCGGCATCATGATCCCGCCCTCGATCAATCTGATCATCTACGGCTTCCTCACCGAAACCTCGATCCCGCGCCTTTTTCTCGCCGGGCTGATCCCCGGTCTGCTGCTCGCTTTCGGTTTCATGGTGATCACCGCGATCCTGTGCAAGTGGCGTCCGGGTCTCGGTGGTCCGACCCGCAGCGCGACCTGGGGCGAGCGCTTCGGCGGTCTCAAGCATCTCGTGCCCCTGCTCGCATTGTTCGGGGTGGTGATCGGCTCGATCTATGCCGGTTGGGCGACGCCGACGGAATCGGCTGCGATCGGTGTCGGCATGGCCGCGCTGATCGCTGCGGCCAATCGTGGGCTCACCATCCAGGTCGTGATCGACTCGCTGATAGGCACCGTGCGCACCACGGCCATGGTGATGTTCGTCATCGTCGGCGCCTATTTCCTGAACTACACCCTCGCCGCTGCCGGGCTCGGTCGTGAACTCACGGCCATGCTCGACAATCTCGGCCTCGGCCCGTACCAGACGCTGTTCGTGATCATCGCGCTCTACATCGTGCTCGGCTTCTTCATCGAGACCATGGCGCTGATGATCGCCACGATCCCGATCGTCGTGCCCGTCGTGGTGGGGCTCGGCTTCGACCCGATCTGGTTCGGCATCCTCGTGATCGTGCTGGTGGAGATGGCGTTGATCACGCCTCCAGTCGGGCTCAATCTCTATGTGGTGCAGGCAGCAAGAGCGAAGGGGCGCTTCTCGGATGTGATGGTGGGTGCATTCCCCTATGTGGTGGGCATGTTCATCATGATCATCGCGCTCATCCTCTTCCCGCAGATCGCCCTGTTCCTGCCCGGCCTGTAGGCGATCGGATCAACCGATATGCGATGGCGGCGGGGCGTGCGGCGAGCGCGCGCCGTCTCGCGTCACCCGAAAAAACCCAAAAGAAAATCAATGGAGGCCCGCATGAGTGTGACCCTGCAATTCGAAACCGGCGACGCGGCGCTGCGGTCGATCGCTATCGAGAACTTCGTCGTGGCCGGCTGGACCGCCCGCGACCGGGCGGCTGTCGATCACCATATCGAGGAACTCGCCGCGCTCGGGGTTCCCGCGCCCTCGCAGGTGCCCTTGTTCTACCGCCTCTCCGCGCAGCTTCTCACCCAGGCCGACGAGGTGGAGTTTCTCGGAACGGATTCTTCGGGAGAGGTCGAGCCTCTGCTCGTGGATGACGGCGAGACGCTCTGGCTCGGGCTCGGCTCGGACCATACCGATCGCAAGCTGGAGAGCGTATCCGTGGCTTTCTCCAAGCAGGCCTGCGCCAAGCCCGTCGCGCGCCGGCTCTGGCGTTTCGAGGATGTCCGCGCGCGGCTCGACGAACTCGCGCTCACCTCCTGGATCCGTGACGACGATGCGGGCGAATGGCAGGTCTATCAGCAGGGCACGCTCGCCGCGATCCGTCCGCTCGCCGATCTGATGGCGGCGTCGCCCTTCGCGCAGGCTGCGCGGCTCGCGCCGGGAACAGCGATGATGTGCGGGACGTTCGGTGCGAAGGGCGGTGTGCGTCCGGCGAGCCGGTTCCGCATGGAACTGCGTGATCCGGCGAGTGATCGCCGCATCACGCATGAATACCGCGCGTCGACATTGCCGGTGATCGCCTGAAGCGGATCCGGCGATTATGGATTTGCGCAAGGCGCACGATTGCGCCTTCCGTCGATGATTGGATCAACTGACGATACGCCAGGACCCGTCGGGCTGGCGGCAGGCAGTGCCGAAGCCTTCCTGCGGGCGGCCACCGATATAGATCGTATGGGTGTATTCGCGGCAGAACTGGCGCCCTTCCGAGAAGCTCGGGCCGGGGATCACCTCGCCACGGACGTCACGGCGATCGCCGCGCCAGGTCATCGGGCGACCGGTATCGAGCGCCCGGAACTCCGCCTGCATGGCGCGCTGGCGGTCCTGCTCGTCGAGATCGGCGCCGATCACACCGCCGATGATGCCGCCGAGCAGAGCGCCGGCGAGGATCGAGTTGCCGTCGCCGCGTCCGATCAGATGGCCCGCCGTGCCGCCGAGCAATGCGCCCGAGACGATGCCGACCTCCTGGCGCGGGCCCATTCCCTGCGGCGCGCAGGCGCCGAGTGCCAAAATACCGATGAGTGCCGCACCAGCAGCAGCCTTACCGAAACCCATTCTCGTTTCTCCTGAAGCATCACGCCGTCAGGCATTACGCGACTGACGGGGATCGATGCGATCTTTCCAAAAAAGAGCCGGGTTCGCACGACCGGGCATATCCGCCCGGACGGGACCCCGTGTTACCAACCGTGCCAAACAAGCCGAACACGCCTGAACGGCGGCTGAACGAATCAGCGTGTCGCGCCGCGATTGCCAGGCAGTTCGAGGGTGATCTCAAGCCCGCCCTTAGCGGCGTTTTCAAGGCGCAGGCGGCCACGATAGAGCGCGACGAGATCGGCCACGATCGCGAGGCCGAGGCCGGATCCGGGTTTGGATTCGTCGAGCCGCTGGCCGCGTTGCAGCATCTGTGCGCGTGCGGCGGGATCGGGAACGCCGGGGCCGTCATCGGTGATCACGAGGACGAGCCGCGGCGCATCCGCGTCGCCGCCGCTGCGCGCATGCAGGGATACGCGGGATTCGGCCCATTTGCAGGCATTGTCGAGCAGGTTGCCGAGCATCTCCTCGAGATCCTGCTTCTCGCCGCGAAACTGGGCGGTTTCCAGCCCGACGAAATCGAATTCGATGTCCTTCTCGCGATAGATCCGCACGAAGGTGCGCGCGAGGGCCTGCGCCACCGGTTCGATCGGGGTGATTGAGCCGAGTGTGCCAGCCAGCGCGGCGGCGCGGGCGCGGTCGAGATGGTAGGTCACCTGGTCACGCATGATGCGTGCCTGCTCGGTGACGGTCGCCGCCAGCTGGTCGTCCCGGCCCTGAGCCTCGTTGACGAGCACCGTCAGCGGCGTCTTCAGCGCATGGGCGAGATTGCCGAGCTGGGTGCGGGCGCGCTCCAGAATGTCGCGATTGCTCTCGATGAGGAGGTTGATCTCCCCGGCGAGCGGGGCGATGTCGCGCGGATAATCGCCCGCGATCCGCTCGGATTCGCCGCGCCGCACCCCGATCAGCGCGGCGCGCAGACGCTGCAACGGCGACAGGCCGAAGCGGATCTGCAACAGCGTCGACAATGCGAGGGCGAGGCCGAGTGCGGCGAAGGTGAGGCTGATGGCGAGCGTGAAACCGCGTACATCCGAGGCGATCTCGTCAGAGGGGCCGGCGACGCTGATGACGAAATGCGTATCGTTGTCGACGCGGATATCGCGCTCGATGAGGCGCAAGTCGCGCTCGTCCGGCCCCAGCGCGTAGCCGCGCCTCACGCCGCTCTCGCGATCGTATTCGGCGGCCTCGTCGAGCGCGGGCAGGGTCGCACCAACGAGGGAGAGCGATGTGCGGATGTCGCGCAGGGCGGCGCCGGGCTGTGCGATCTGCCAGTACCAGCCCGATAGGGGCAGATCGAAGAACGGATCGCCCGCAGCCTGCGCCCCGCGCGATTCATCCCCCGCCGCCACATCGGCCGAGAGCGCGGTGACGTAGACGAGCAGACGCCGGTCGAAGGCCTGTTCGGTCGTCTCACGATACAGAGCGACGAGGATAACCCCGGCGACCAGCAGGATCGTGAAACTCCAAAACAGTGCCGAGACCGCCAGCCGAATCGCAATGGGACGGTTCGCAAAGAGCTTCATCGGCGCATGTGAGCGCAAACAGGGTGTCCGGGCAAGGGAGGGGCCGCAAGAGGGCTGTACGAGTGAATCTGGGGGAGCCGCCAATGCTTGACCGCGTGGTTATCCTTCGTCGTCGCGGTTCGCTGCACTTCCGGCGCCATCGCCGATATGTTCGCCCCTTCGCCCGCGTATGATTGCAATGACTAGAGCCGAGATCGCACCGACACCCATAATGACGAAACCAAAGTCGCGATGGCCTAACTCCATCACCAGAAGGGCGAACAAGAGAACGAAAACAATCGTAGCCATCCCGTAGCGACGGCCTTCCTTTTCACCTTCTCGCTCGAGTTGGCTTACTTCGCGAACAATCTTCACCATATCGTCGCGCCGGTCAGCCTCGCGATTTTCCAGTTCGCGTCGGTGTGCAATGCCTTCAATGTACTGCTCGAGGAGGATTTTTGCCGAGCCTGGGCAAATTTTCTCGTATTCCTGAAGCAGGGCGGGGTCAGGTGCATAATCCGTTGTCTCCACCCGCATGGCAATTCGGCTTGCTACTTGGCGCTGCTGATCTTCCGAGATGTGAGGGCCGATTACACCTTTGAATTCCTCCGCAATCGTTTCGGAAGTCGTTCGCGTCGACGGAATTTGCTCTTTACCCTCAGGGTCAATTGGTCTGTTGTTCATCAAAGATTTTTTTTGCCCAAATATGTGATTTAAAGTTGTTGTCTGGGGTGCCATTAGTCTATCGATGAGCCGACCGGCGCAAGCCGGGTACCTTACGCTGTTCAGAGGACGGTAGGCCGGGTGACCGCCACACGGTTACTTTTGTCGTTTGAGGCCGTGGCGCGCCCGTTCTCTTCATCACAAGCGCTGAGTTCGCGGAGGATGATATCTTTGATACGGCGCCTGCGTGTTCGATCCGTGAAAAGCAGGGTTACCGGTGCAGCCAATATATCCAGAAACCCCCGTGTGAAGCCACGCCGCCGCGCTTGTGACCGGATGCTATCGCGATCATTCACGTGATCCCTATGCAGGCCAGAGCGCATAATCAGAAAATGAATTTCATTCTGGAATGACATTGCCGCAACTCCGCATTGGTCGAATAAGCTAGCAGATCCTCATGCCAGCTGCAACGCGCCCGTCACCGGAGACCGATATCCGCAAACCCGGCTCACCCCACGCTCACGCGTTCCTCGAAGGTGAATTCCTCGCCATCCTCATGCGTCCAGACGAAGCTGAAATCGCTCGTCTCCTCGATGCGCACGAAGAAGACGTGGTAGGGGTTGGCGGAGCTGCCATTGTCGAAATCGTAGGTGAAGACCGGCTCGCCGTTCATGCGCACTTCCAGCCGCTCGAGCATGTCGCGCGGCTCGGGCGAGGAGAGGCCGGTGATCATGGGGTGATCGATCAGCGTGCGGATCTCGATCACCTCACCGGCGGAGGCGGAACGGGGCAGGCGGACGCGGGGGCGTGACATGGTTCTTCCTCCTCTCGGCTGGCTCAGGTGGTGCAGCCGCCGACGGAAACCTCGACGAAGGCGCTTTGGCGCAGCAGCGTCCCGTCCGACAGTTCAGCCAGCACGATGACCTCCTGATCCTCGGCCAGGCGGATGCGCGTCGTCACCTCGGCGCGCCCGTTGGCGGGGCTCAGATGGAAGACACCGATGCCGGGGGCCGGATTGCGCGTGGCGAAGGCGCTGATCTTGCGCACGTGATCATCCGCCGTCATCGGGCTGTCGACGAACACGCCGAGCGGCACCGAGGCACCGTTCGGCGCGACGTCGGGCAGATCGAGCTCGATCCCGCCCTCGGTCACCTCACGCCCGTCGATCGCCGCGCGCAAGGCCTCCGCCACGTCGCCATCGAGATCCGCCCAGGCGAAAGGCTTGGGCGTGATCGTCAATGCGACGAGGGCTGCGGAAGCGCTCAGGAATGCGCGACGATGCATCTTCATGCGAAGCTCTCCTTGCGAGACATGCCCCTTACGAGAACATGTCCTGGGTGATGCTGTCGTACCAGCCGTCGGCATACAGGGCTTCGAGCCGCCGGTTCTCGCTCAGCTCCGCGAGCGGGCCACGCGGCGAGACGCCACCGGAATCGGGCGTATCGAAGATGCCGTCCGCATCGTCGACGCGGAAGACGGCTGCAACCGAAATGCCGTATTCCTCCCCGACATGGCTATAGCAAGTGTTGAAGTAAACCGGGCTCGGGGGCGGCGATTCGCCGCGCAGGTCCGCGAGCGCCGCCGCGACTGCCTGCTTCGCCGTGGAATTGGCGATATAGCCCGATTTCGGCATCGGCGCGCCGATATTGGCATCACCGATGACGTGGATGTCCGGCGCAGTCTCGGCGGCGAAGGTCAGCGGGTCGACCGGCACCCAGCCGCCATCGTTGGCGAGCCCGGTATCACGCGCGATCGCGGCGGCGTATTGCGGCGGGATGACGTTGCCGACATCGACCCGGTGATGCTCGCCGAACTCGCTGATGAAGACCTTCTCCTGCGTGTCGACGGCGACGATCGTGCCGTCCTGGCTCGCGGGGATCCACTCGATCATGTCACCGTAGAGCTCGTCCCAGCCATCCTGGAACAGGCCCTGCTTCGAGAAGCCGTCCTTGGCGTCGAAGGCGAGGATCTTCGCGCGCGGATTGTGCTCCTTGAGGTGCTGGGCGATCATCGAGATGCGCTCATAGGGGCCGGGAGGGCAGCGGAACGGGTTGTCGGGAATGGCGAGGCCGACGACGCCGCCCTCGGGCATTTCCTCGAGCTGGCGGCGCAGATTGGTGATCTGGCTACCGTCGCCGCCCATCCAGGCATGCGGGAAGATCTCCGCCGCTTCCTCGTCATAGCCCTCGATCGCGTTCCAGCGCAGGGCGATGCCGGGCGAGACGATGAGCTTGTCGTAGGCGATCTGTGTGTCGTCGGCGAGGGTGACCTGCTTGGCCACCGGATCGATGTCCTTGGCCCAGTTCTGCACCACGTCGACACCGCGCGCGCGCAGGCCGTCATAGCTGTGGGTGATCTGCGGCAGTTCGCGACGCCCGCCGAGGATCAGATTGCCGTAAGGGCAGGTGACGAAGCTGTCATAAGGCTCGATCAGGGTGACCTGCACGTCGGGATAGTTGATGCGCGCGAAACGGGCGGCGCTCGCGCCACCGAAGCCGCCGCCGATCACGACGAGGCGCGGGCCGGTATCGGCGCGCAGCACCGCCGGAGCCGCGAGGGTGAAGGCACCGCCGGCGAGGAGGGCGCCGAAGTGGCGGCGTGTGAGTTTGGGAGAAAATCCGTTCATGACAATGTCCTCAGCGCAGCTGCGAGAAATAATCGGCGAGCGCGGCGACTTCCTCGTCGGTATAGCCGGGCGCGATGCGGTTCATGATCGTGGCGGGACGCTCGTCGTTGCGGAACGCCTCCCAGGTGTTGATGAACGCTTCGCGATCATAGCCCGCGATCCGCGGCACGGCGCCCATGCCGGCACCGGACTGGCCATGGCAGCCCGCGCAGCCCTGCGCGATCATCGGCGTGCGGATTTCCTCGGCCTGCGCTGTCGCGACCGGTGCGGCCGCTCCCAGTACCAGCGCCAGAGCGCCGCCCCGCAGGGCTCGTGACAAGAACGACATCGGCTTCCCCAATTCTGTAGCCCAATCCAAATTACGGCGTCACATTAAACCAATCCAAAAAATACAGCAACAGCCGTTTTAATCGATAATTCTACGCCGAAAATTTGTTTTTATGACTCTCCTCGCCACTCTTCGGGTCGAGGGCGAATAACGGACGCAGATAAGTGCCGAGCCATGTCCCGGGCAGGGCCGCGATGATCCAGATCCAGCCATGCAGGCTCCCGGAGGCGACCCCGGAAAAGAACGCGCTGATATTGCAGCCCAGCGCCATGCGGGCACCGTATCCGAGAAGCAGGCCGCCGATGATCGCCGCGGCGAGCGGGCGCAGGCCGATGCGCCATCCGGGCCGGAAGCGTCCCGCGAGGCCGGCTGCGAGGAATGCGCCGAGGATGAGCGAGACGTTCATCAGCGTCATCGCATCGCGGTCGAGTGGGCGGTGGAGGAGGTCGACGCGGGTCGGATCCTCCCAATAGGCCCAGAAGAACGGATCGTCGATCTGGAAATGATCGACCACGAGCGATCCCCAATGCGCGAAGGATTGGGTGATCGCCCAGGGACGTCCGGCGACGATCAGCGTCGCGGCATTGAGCAGCGCGAGTGCGAGCGCCGCCCAGGCGAAGGGCCAGGGACCGGTGAGGAAATTGCGCGGATAGCGCGTGAAAATCGGCTCGACATGCCCGTGAAGATCACGCTCGCGGCGCGCCAGCAGCCATGCGATGGCGGCGAAGACGGCGAGTTGCAGGACGAGCGCGGGCCACAGGCCGAGCGTCTCGGGAAGCGAGATCGGGGGCAGAGCGGGCAGATCCTGCCAGCGCTCCATGTCCCATGCGCCGATCGTCATGCCGGCGATGAAGAAGATCAGCGTGATCACGCTGCGCGTATCGCCGCCGCCGGAGGTATAGAGCGTACCCGAGGCACAGCCGCCGCCGAGCTGCATGCCGATCCCGAAGAGGAACGCGCCGATCGCGACCTCCCACCCGGCGGGGAAGACGAAGCCGCGTACCGGATTGCCGAAGACGGAGCCGGCATCGATCGCGGGGAAGAAGATCACCACGGCGACCGCGAGCATCAGCATCTGCGCGCGCACCGACGCGCTCTTGCCGCGCGTAATCATCACGCGATAGGCGCCGGTGAAGCCGAAGGCGGCGTGATAGAGCGCGAAGCCGAGCCCGGCCCCGATCAGCCAGAGCGCCGCGAGCCGCCAGCCCGTATCCGTGAAGACGTGGCCGGCGAAGCCGATCAGCGCGGCGATCGCGAGAGCGACGACGATGAGCTGCGGGCGCGGCAGGCCACGCGCCGTATCGCTCCCGGGTATCGGTTGTGAGGCACCATGCGCCGTCATTTGCGATCATCCTCGAAAAGGCAGCCGTCTCGAAAAAGAAGCCGTGTACCGGCTCTCGGGTTCCGCGACGATCGTCCCGGGCGTTCGTCGTTCCTGATTGGCGCAAACCGGCGAAAAATGCAATGCGCCGCGTATGACGTAACGTAATTACACATTCTTACAGGTAAATCTTGAAATTCCCGCACAAGTGCGTATTTGGGGCTCAGGAGGCAAGCCCCATGTCAAAAGCCGCATCAAAAGTCACGTCACAAATCCTGCCCGGTACGCAGACGCGCGCCGCGCGCATCCACGTGCTTCACGAAAACGACGAATGGGTCGCGCCGCTGCGCGTGGCTTTCGAGGATCAGGGTGCGCCATACACCGAATGGTTCCTCGATCAGGGTGGTCTCGATCTGCGCGCCGAACCGCCGCCGGGCGTGTTCTACAACCGCATGTCGGCGTCATCCCATACGCGCGGACACCGCTATGCACCGGAATATACGGCAGGCGTTCTCGCCTGGCTCGAACGCCATGGGCGGCGCGTTGTCAACGGCTCGCGCGCATTGCAGCTCGAGGTCAGCAAGGTAGCGCAATACCAGGCGCTCGCGGCCTTCGGCGTCCCCGTGCCCGATACGCTCGCGGTGGTCGGGCGCGGCCAGATCATGGAAGCCGCGCAATCGCTGGGTTTTCCGCTGATCCTGAAGCATAACCGCGCCGGCAAGGGGCTCGGCGTCCAGCTCTTCCACGATGCCGATGCGCTCGCAGCCTATCTCGGCTCCGACGGCTTCGAGGAGCCGCTCGACGGCATCACGCTGGTGCAGCGCTACATCGCCGCGCCGGAGCCCTACATCACGCGGCTCGAATTCGTCGGCGGGCGTTTTCTCTATGCCGTGCGGGTCGATACCAGCGCGGGTTTCGAATTGTGCCCGGCCGATGTCTGCGCACTGCCGGAGGAGGGTGCCGCCGCCCCGCTGCCGGCGGTCGACAAGTTCCGCATCGATCCGGAATTCGACACGCCGCTGATCCCGCTCCTCGAAAAGGTCATCGCGGCCAATGATATCGAGATTGCCGGGATCGAGGTGATCCGGGATGCGCAGGGGCAGCTCTACGCCTACGACATCAACACCAATACCAACTACAATCCCGATGCCGAGGCGAAGGCCGGAATCTACGGCATGCGCGCGATCGCGGGCTATCTGAACGGGCTGCTGCGTTGAGGCAGCCCGTCTCCGGGCTCGAAAGACATTGAATTTAGGACGAATTTCGAGAAAAGCTGATTTGAATTGATGCGATTGCGATTCCTTTACATGTTTCCCCTACGGTCGACGCATGAAGTCGATCGGCGGGAACATGAGGAAGCGCGACTTTCCCACCAGCATGCGCACCGCCTTCGCCATACTCGGCGGGGCGGTCGTGCTCGTCTGCATGCTCGCGGCGATGGCGTGGCGTGCGGATATGGCCGAGCGCAATCTGCAGGCGGAAACGCGGGTCGCGATCGACGCCGTCGCCGACACCTTCTATGCCGGCCTTCTCGAAACCGCTTTGCGTGACGAGGCGGGCAGTGCCGCGGCCCGTGATCGCATGGCCCGTCAGGTGACGCGGCTCGCGACGTTGCCGGAATACCCGGTGACCGGCATCGCTCTCGTTCCGAACGGGGGGGCGCCCTTCATCCTCGGTGTCGGATCGGCGACAGGTTTCGACGAGCAGGCGGCCCTCGCCGCTCTCGATGGCGGGGATTCCGATCTCGCCGGCCGAGACGACACGATGCGTGTGACCTCGGTTCGCCAGCTCGACGGCGGCACCGCAATCGTCCAGGCGGTGATCCCGGAATCCCGCCGCATCGCGGTACGCGACACGGCGCGCATCCGCACCATGTTCCTTTTTGCACCGCTCGTCTTCCTGCTGATCGTCGGCGGTGTGATCTTCCATTACCGGTGGGGAAGCGGTGCGCGCAATTCGCGTATCCTGCGCGGCGTCGAGACCGTCTATTTCGCCGTCTTCGGCTGCGCCACGATGATGATCATGGCCATGGCGATCCATGACGGGCGGACCGATCGCGCCCATCTCGAATTCAGCCGAACGGCCCATCACCTCGGCGAGCAGGTCAATGCGGCGCTCGCCCGCGCCGTCTCGGCGCTGCCGGGCGTACACCGGGATTCGACGGCTGCCCAGACGCGCGTCGCCTCGGAGATCCTGCGCGCCTACA
>JBJHBI010000052.1:0-28754 GCA_050485405.1 Salinarimonadaceae bacterium | reverse complement strand
GCATTGTCATCAAGCTGTTGAAAAACGGCGCGAAAGAACAATTTCACGCTTACTTCGAAATCAGCCGGCCCTATCTGTGTGAGCGAGGCGTCTTCCTGATTGTGCAGGGTGGGACGCTTCGCTATAAGGCAGCAAGCCGAGGGGGCAGCCGAAGGCGCCGAGGCGCCGGACAGGCGAACGTATAAAGGATCACGATGACGAACACGGTTATCGAAACGTCCTATCGTCCCAGTGAGGACGAACCGTTCATGAACGAGCGCCAGCGCGAGTATTTCCGGCGCAAGCTCATTCAGTGGAAGCAGGACATCATCCGCGAAGCGGCGGCGACCTTGAGCACGCTGCAGAACGAAAACGAAAATCATCCCGACATCGCCGATCGCGCTTCTTCCGAGACGGATCGCGCGATCGAACTGCGCGCCCGCGATCGTCAGCGCAAGCTGATCGCCAAGATCGATGCGGCGCTCTCGCGTATCGACGACGGCAGCTACGGCTATTGCGAGGAGACCGGCGAGCCGATCTCCCTCAAGCGTCTGGAAGCGCGCCCCATCGCCACCCTGTCGCTAGAGGCGCAGGAGGCGCATGAGCGCAACGAACGCGTTCATCGCGACGATTGAACGCGGATCGATCAGGCGTTAAGGGTGGGGTGCATGCCTCGCCTGCGGGTTGCATCCGTGGTTCCGTCCGGCAGGCCCGACCGCCGAATCAGGCGGCAGGCGACCGCGGCAAGAGCGTCCCGTTCACTTCCGGGGCGTCGTGTCGCGATCATCCGGACAGGAATTCCTTGTTTTCGCCTCCTCGCGCAAATAGGTTTGTGCGATGAGAGGCTTGGTTGAACGCCCGAGGGCGTCCTGGGAGGTTGGTTATGAGCCCGAGTATTTGGCAAATCATCATCGTCGGCGTGCTGCTCGTGCTGCTCTTCGGCCGCGGCAAGATCTCCGAGATGATGGGCGACGTGGCAAAGGGCATCAAGGCGTTCAAGAAGGGCATGAACGACGACGAGGCCGAAGCCCAGGAGGAGAAGAAGGATCCTCCCAAGGCCATCGAGCACCAGAATACGGCTACCGTCGAGACCAAGGACAGCAAGGTCGCGCAGAAGAAGGCGGGCTGAGGCCGGCCTTTGCGGATGCGGTGACGCGAGAGCGCGGTGAGGTGCGGCACGTGATGCGTGGCGCCGATTTCCCGCGCAGGCTGTGAGGCGGCGGAGCATGTTCAATTTCAGCTGGACGGAGATTCTGCTGGTCGGGGCGATCGCGCTCATCGTGATCGGCCCGAAAGAGCTGCCCGGTACGCTGCGCGCCATCGGTCGCATGATCGGGAAGGTCCGGCGTCTCGCTTCCGACTTCCAGGGCCAGTTCAACGAGGCCTTGCGCGAGGCCGATCTCGACCATGTGCGCAAGGATCTCGACAATCTGAACCGTCAGGCGACACGGGCGATGAACCCGGCCAGGGCCGTTCGCGACGAGGTCACCGGCGTACGCGACCAGGTCAAGGGCGCGATCGACGGCACGGCTGCGAAATCAGGCGACGCGCCCGCTGCATCCGAAGCGGGCGCTGCCTCCGAGGCATCCGCGCAAGCTTCCTCCGCATCAACGGCGAAGGGGCCAGCAGCAGTCGCTGCGGCGAAGGCGGCGCAGTCGTCCAAGAGTGCTCCCGCTCAGGGCGGAGGGAGTGCGGCCCGCGCGTCCGAGGGCGAAGCCGTTTCGCCGGCGAAATCCGCCGGCTCCAAAGCCGCAGCCGGTAAGGCCAAAACGAGCCAAGCCGCGACGAGCAAAGCCAAGACGAGTACCGCCAAGGCGAGTACTGCCAAGACGAGCAAGTCGAAGGCGGGCAACTCTGCAACGGCGAAGTCCACGACCGGTAGAACCGCAGCCAAAGCGACCGCGAGAGAAGAGAGCAAGACGTGACGACGCATGTGGACGAGGACGAAATCGAAGCGTCCCGCGCTCCTCTGATCGAACATCTGATCGAGCTGCGTCAGCGCCTGATCCGCGCCATGATCGCCTTCGTGGTGATGTTCGTTATCTGCTTCACCTTCGCGCGCACGATCTACAACATCCTCGTCCAGCCCTATGTCCAGGCGCTCGCCACGCCGGAAGAGGCGCGGATGATCTATACGCACGGGCTGGAATATTTCTTCACCCAGCTCCAGGTGGCGTTTTTCGGCGCCGCCTTCCTCGCCTTCCCCTATATCGCGATGCAGATCTACAAGTTCATCGCACCAGGGCTCTATAAGAACGAACGCAACGCCTTCATCCCCTATCTCGTCGCGACGCCTTTGCTGTTCGCGCTCGGCGCGGCGGTGGTCTATTTCGTGGCGATGCCGCTCCTGATGTATTTTTCCGTGGGCATGCAGCAGCTCGCGATCGAGGGGCAGCCGGCGATCGAATTCCTCCCCAAGGTGGGCGAGTATCTCTCGCTGATCATGATGCTGATCTTCGCTTTCGGCATCTGCTTCCAGCTTCCGGTGATCCTCACGCTGCTCGCGCGGGCGGGGCTCGTCGATTCGGATTATCTGAAGACCAAGCGGAAATACGCGGTGGTGATCGTCTTCGTCGTGGCGGCCTTCTTCACGCCGCCGGACGTGATCAGCCAGTTCGCCCTTGCGATACCGACGCTGCTTCTTTACGAGGCGAGCATCTTCTCCGTCAAAATGGTCGAGAAGAAGCGGGCGGAAGCCGAGGCCGCGCGCGACGCCGAGCTCTGACGCGACCAGCGCGTCGGGCAGGCGAAGTCAGTCCCGGCATTGGGTCGAAGAGCCATGCACGATATCCGCGCGATCCGCGAGAACCCCGAAGGATTCGATCAGGCGCTGATGCGCCGTGACGCGAGCTTCGCCGGCACCGCCGGCAAGATCGTCGCCCTCGACGATGCGCGCCGGCGCGTCATCGCCGAGCTGCAATCCATTCAGGAGACCCGCAATGCGCGATCGAAGGAGATCGGCAAGGCCAAGGCGGCCAAGGACGAGGCGCGGGCGCAGGAACTGATGGCCGAGGTCACCGCGCTCAAGGAGCGTGCGCCGGGGCTCGAAGCCGAGCAGCGCGACGTCGAGCGCGCAATCCATGATCTGCTCGCCGCGCTCCCCAACCTTCCCGCGCAGGATACGCCCGATGGCGCGGATGAAGCCGATAATGTCGAGAAGAGCCGCTACGGCACGCCGCGCGAGGGCGAGGCGGCGCAGCATTTCGAGCTCGGCGAGGCCATGGGCCTGATGGATTTCGAGACGGCGGCCAAGCTCTCCGGCGCACGTTTCGTCGTGACCAAGGGGCAGATCGCGCGGCTAGAGCGCGCGCTCGGCCAGTTCATGATCGACCTGCATACGAACGAGCACGGCTATACCGAGGTCAACCCGCCGCTGCTGGTGCGCGACGAGGTGATGTTCGGCACGGCGCAATTGCCGAAATTCCGTGATGACCAGTTCATGGGATTCAGCGAAGGCACCCGCGCGGAACTGCTTCACGAGGCCTTGCAGCATGCGGGGGAGGCCGATATCGCGGCATTTCGGGCGGGCGAGATCGATCTCGTCGGCCTCGTCGATCGCGTGCTGGATGCCGCGCCCTCGAAGGAGGATCGCTGGCTCATCCCCACCGCCGAGGTCCCGCTGACCAATCTCGTGCGCGAATCGATCCTCGCCGAGGAGGAACTGCCCTTGCGCTTCGCTGCGCTGACGCCGTGTTTCCGGGCGGAGGCCGGGTCGGCGGGGCGTGATACGCGCGGGATGCTGCGTCAGCACCAGTTCTGGAAATGCGAGCTCGTCTCGATCACCACGCCCGAGACTTCGCGCGACGAACTCGAGCGCAAGCTCGGCTGCGCCGAAGTAGTGATGCAGAAGCTCGAGATTCCCTATCGCGTCATGACGCTCTGCACCGGCGATATGGGATTCGCTTCGCAGAAGACCTACGATATCGAGGCCTGGCTGCCCGGCCAGCAGGCCTATCGCGAGATCTCGTCCTGCTCGGTCTGCGGTGATTTCCAGGCGCGGCGCATGGGCGCGCGCTTCCGCCGCGACGGCAAACCGCATTTCGTGCACACCTTGAACGGCTCCGGCGTCGCCGTCGGTCGCGCGCTGATCGCGGTGATGGAGAATTATCAGAACGCCGATGGTTCCGTCACAGTCCCGTCGGCACTCGTACCCTATATGGGCGGGATCACCCGAATCGAAAGGCAGCCCTGAGACCATGCGCATTCTCTGCACCAATGACGACGGTATCCATGCACCCGGCCTGAAAGCGCTGGAAGCGATCGCGCGGCAATTGTCCGACGACGTCATCATCGTCGCGCCGGAGACCGACCAGAGCGGCGTTTCGCATTCGCTGTCGCTCAACGATCCGCTGCGCCTGCGCGAGATTTCCGAGCGTCATTATGCGGTCAAGGGCACGCCCACCGATTGCGTCATCATGGCGATGCGCTCGATCCTGACGGATAAAAAGCCCGATCTCATCCTCTCCGGCGTCAATCGCGGCCAGAACGTCGCCGAGGATGTCAGCTATTCCGGCACCATCGCGGCGGCGATCGAGGGAACCATGCTCGGCGTGCGCTCGATCGCCCTGTCGCAGGCCTATGGCCCAGGCGGGCGCAGCAATATCAAGTTCCGCACGGCGGAACATCATGGGCCGGATATCGTGCGCAAGCTGCTCGAAATGGAATGGCCGCGCCACTCGCTCGTCAATGTGAATTTCCCCGATTGCGAGCCCGACGAGGTCGTCGCGACCGTCGCGACCAATCAGGGCCTGCGCGATCAGGCCTTCCTGAAGATCGACGAGCGTCAGGACGGGCGCGGCAATCCGTATTACTGGATCGCCTTCGCGAAGGCCGATTTCACCCCGGGTCACGGCACCGATCTGTGGGCCATTGCGAACAAGCGCATCTCGATCACGCCGCTCAAGCTCGATTACACCGACGAGCCGACCCTGACGCAGTTCGCGCAGGTTTTTCGCTGAGAGATTTTCGCTGAGATAATCAGCGCCGGGCGCAGGATCTGTCGATCACAAAGCCGCCGACCGGGTCATGGTCGGCGGCTTTCGCTTTTTCCGGTCGGCGCCTCAGCCGTTACGGCTCTCGCCACCCTCGGCGATGAAGGTCTTCAGCTCGTCGAGGGAGCCGAAATGGTAGTTGCCGTCGGGCGTGTTCGCGTCGATCGAGCCATCGGCATACATCGTGTAGGTGTTCCCGCCCGATTCGTAGGTGCCGATGACGCTGCGCTCGGACACGAGGGGTGGAGGCTCTGGAGTGAGGGGTTCGGGCGCCGCGGGCTCTGGAGCGACGGGTACGACTGCTGCGGGTTCCGGTTCAGGAGCGGGCACGGGCTCAGGCTCCGGCTCGAGAGCGGTTGCGACGGGCTGCGCTGCTTCCTCGGGCTCGGCCTCGCTCGCCGGAGCCGGCTCTGGAACTGGTTCGGGGATCGGCTCGGGCTGCGGGATGATCTCCGGTTCCGGTTCCTGCGTCGCCGTCTGGGAGGCCAGAAGCGCGGCGAACTGCTCCCGCTCCCGGGATATGGCGGCCTCGTTCGTATTGAGGGGATCGGATTCCGGCTCAGGTGCCTGCTCGTCGCGGGCCGTTTCATCCGGCAATGCGACTTCCGGCGCATCCATCGCCGTTGCCGTGTTGACCGGCTCAGCGAGATCCTCCCCGATCTCCGGTCGCGCTGAAGGCTCGTTTTCAGTGATGACCGGCTCCGACACATCCCTCTCGGTGGTGACGGACTCGGGCGTATCGGGTGCCGGCGGCGCTGTGTCGAGGGACGGAGACTGCACGGGCTCTTCGTCGGCGACGCGCTCTTCTCCGGCCACGTGCTCTTCGCTCATGACGGGCGCTTCCGCGATAGCCTCTTCGGTCGCAGCCGATTCGAATTCGGTCGCGTCCGGCTCCTGCGGCGCCACGGCGCGTGCGAGATCCTCGGCAAACAGCGCATCGGCGACGGCATCACGCAGATCGCCCTCGTTGCGCGGTGCATCGCCCGCGATCTTTTCGCCCCCAAACTCTTCGCGCGCCTCCATCTCGCGCGCCTCGGCCTCCGCCGCGCGGGCGAGAAACTCGTCGGCGGCGCTCGGCGCCGGCTCCTGAGATTGTGCGATGACGAAATCGGGCTCCGCCATGGGGCTTTCGCCGGGCGGCGGCTCCTGCGCCTTCTCGGCATCGGCAAGCGCCGTGTCGGGCATCTGCGGATCGGGCAATGCTGGCATTTCGATCAAATCGGCTCGAACGGCCTCATCGGCCTCGGCAGTCCCGCCAGGCTTGTCCTCGGCGGCACCTTTGCGCCCGAGCGCGCCCTTCGCCTTGTCGAAACCGGCGAGCGCGAAGGCCGCGGCGCCGGCCAGCGGAGCGGCTGCGGTGCGAGCATCACCGGTACGGGCCGGTTCGAGATTGCTTTCCGCCAGAGCACTCTCGGATCGAGCCGGCAGCGCGGCGCCGATATCGCCCCGCGCCCGCAGGCTCGCATCGAGCTTGCGCAGTTCGCCCGCGAGGAAGGCGATCGCGGCGAGAACGACGCCTCCGGTCGCGACGATCACGCCGGAGAGGACCTGGGTCCAGCCGCGTTCGAGAATGACGATTTCCCAGCCGACTATGGCCGAATAGACGCCGCCCAGGACCATCGCGGCGGCGACGCAGTACAACGCGATGATCATGCGAATCCTCGTCACGCGAAAAACATACTTGCTCAAAGGTTAAAGCTCATGAGCCCCTTTGCCAATGACGCAGCCGCGCGCAAAGCCGCATGTGGCTTCGCGCAGGCGAAAAATCCCGGTTCGATGCAACGGAATGCCGGGGGTAACCGTTGCCGTGGCGTCAAATGGGGCTTACGTAAGCTTCGCAGTGCGCCCGCGAGACGCGCGGCGAGACGGAATTCGAATCAGGAGAGGAAATCGCTATGTCCTTCAGCCTTCCCGATCTGCCCTACGCCTATGACGCGCTTCAGCCCTATATGTCGGCCGAGACGCTCGAATATCACCACGACAAGCACCACAACGCCTATGTCACCACCGGCAACAAGTTGCTGGAGGGCTCGGAATTTGCCGGCAAGAGCCTCGAAGAGATCGTGAAGGGCTCGCACGGCGTCAACCAGGCGCTGTTCAACAATGCCGGCCAGCACTACAACCACCTGCATTTCTGGAACTGGATGAAGCCCAATGGCGGCGGCGCCATTCCCGGTGCGCTGGAGAAGAAGATCGCCGAGGATCTCGGCGGCGTCGACAAGATGAAGGAGGACTTCATCCAGGCCGGCGTGACGCAGTTCGGCTCCGGTTGGGCCTGGATCGCGGTGAAGAACGGCAAGCTCGAGATCATGAAGACGGCCAACGGCGAGAGCCCGCTCGTCCACGGCGCCACGCCGATCCTCGGCGTCGATGTGTGGGAGCACTCCTACTACATCGATTATCGCAACCGCCGCCCGGATTATCTGAAGGCCTTCATCGAGAATCTCGTCAATTGGGAATATGTCGAGAAGCTCTACAACGAGGCCGTCTGAGCCCGGCGCGATCCGATCCGATCGGACGACGAAAGCTCGCCACAATGGCGGGCTTTTTTCGTTGGTGAACCCTCGCGGGAGCGGGCGGTTGCTATCGGGAATGCAGCTGTTACGGTTTTTCGATGAATATGCCAGCCAATGCGATCACACTCGCGCCGGGCCTCGTCTATTATCCGGGCTATCTCGCACGCGACGAGCAGCAGAAACTCCTCGACACGCTACGGCAGTTGCTCTACGCCGCGCCGCTCTACACGCCGCGCATGCCGCGTACCGGCAAGCCATTCTCGGTGCGCATGACGAATTGCGGTGCGCTCGGCTGGGTCGCCGATCAGGCCGGCTACCGCTACCAGCCCCATCACCCGGAAACCGGTGAGCCCTGGCCGCCGATTCCGCCGCGTGTCCTGCGCGCCTGGAAGGATCTCGCGGGTTATCCGCATCCGCCGCAGGCCTGCCTCCTCAACTATTATGCCGAAGACGCGAAGATGGGGCTGCATCAGGATCGCGACGAGGAGAATTTCGACGCCCCCGTGGTCTCGCTTTCGCTGGGCGACACCGCCGTGTTCCGCTATGGCGGCACGCAGCGCGGCGATCCGACGAAATCGGTGAAGCTCGCCTCCGGTGATGCGATCGTCTTCGGCGGAGAGGCGCGGCTGATCTTCCACGGCATCGACCGCCTGCAACGCCGCTCCTCGACGCTGCTCCCCAATGGCGGCCGCATCAACCTCACCCTGCGCCGCGTGAGTGCGCCGGAGGGGTGAGGCTCACACCAGCCGGCTCTGCACCAGGGCGGCTTCGATGAAGCTCGCGAAGAGCGGGTGAGGTTCGAAGGGGCGGGATTTCAGTTCCGGGTGGAACTGGACGCCGATGAACCAGGGGTGATCGGCGAGCTCGACGATCTCGGGCAGGAGCCCGTCCGGCGAGAGGCCGGAGAAGATCATGCCGCGCTTTTCGAGATCCTCGCGATAGGCGAGGTTGACCTCGTAGCGATGGCGATGGCGCTCGGAGATCGCGGTCGCGCCGTAGATCTGCGCGGCCTTCGAGCCGGGCTTGAGCGCCGCGTCATAGGCGCCGAGCCGCATCGTGCCGCCGAGATCGCCCTGCGCCGCGCGCTTTTCGAGCTCGTTGCCGCGCAGCCATTCCGTCATCAGGCCGACGACGGGCTCCTCGGTCGGGCCGAATTCGCTCGAACCGGCATTCTCGATCCCCGACAGCGAACGTACGGCCTCGATGACGGCCATCTGCATGCCGAAACAGATGCCGAGATAGGGCGTCTGCCGCTCGCGGGCGAAGCGCGCCGCGCGGATCTTGCCCTCGGAACCGCGATGGCCGAAGCCGCCGGGTACGAGGATGCCGTTGAGCCCTTCGAGGAAGGGGGCCGGGTCCTCGTGCTCGAAGACCTCGCTCTCGATCCATTCGAGATTGACCTTGACGCGGTTGGCGATGCCACCATGCATCAGCGCCTCGATCAGTGATTTGTAGGCATCTTTCAGGCCGGTATATTTGCCGACGATCCCGATCGTCACTTCGCCTTCCGGATTGGCGATGCGCTCGGAAATCGTGGTCCAGCGCGTCAGATCAGGCTCGCCCTCCGTCTTGATGCCGAAAGCGGCGAGGACTTCGTCGTCGAGCCCTTCGGCATGGTAGGAGAGCGGCACGTCGTAGATGGAAGGCGCATCCTGCGCCTCGATCACGGCGGTCTCGCGCACATTGCAGAAGAGTGCGAGCTTGCGCCGCTCGTCCTGCGGAATCGGACGGTCGCAGCGGCAGAGCAGGATATCGGGCTGGATGCCGATCGAGCGCAGTTCGGCCACCGAATGCTGCGTGGGCTTCGTCTTGAGCTCGCCCGCCGAGGGGATGAAGGGCAGGAGCGTGAGATGCACGAAGATCGACTGGCCGCGATCGAGATCGTTCGACAGCTGGCGGATCGCCTCGAAGAAGGGCAGGCCCTCGATATCGCCGACCGTTCCGCCGATCTCGACGAGGACGAAATCGTAATCCTCGTTGCCGGAGACGACGAATTCCTTGATGGCGTTGGTGACGTGCGGGATCACCTGGATCGTGGCGCCGAGATAATCGCCGCGCCGCTCCTTGGTGATGATGTCGAGATAGATCCGCCCGGTGGTGATGTTGTCCTGCTTGGAAGCCGGCACACCGGTGAAGCGCTCGTAATGCCCGAGATCGAGGTCGGTCTCCGCGCCGTCGTCGGTGACGAAGACCTCGCCGTGCTGATACGGGCTCATCGTGCCCGGATCGACGTTGAGATAGGGGTCGAGCTTGCGCAGCCTGACCTTGTAGCCGCGCGCCTGGAGCAGCGCCCCGAGAGCCGCCGAGGCGAGGCCCTTGCCGAGCGATGAAACCACGCCGCCGGTGATGAAAACGTACCGCGTCATGGACTGGTATCCATAATCGAGCCCCGCCGATTCGCAAGCAGCGAATGCGTCACGCAGGCGTCATCCACACAAAACGAAGGGGCCGGTCGCCCGGCCCCGCGAAGGCCTCGTCAGCCGCCGGGCGCGATCAGCGCGATTGCGGTACCTGAGGCGAACCGGGCTCGTCGCCCTGCTGCTGCTGGAGCTGCTCCAGAAGGCCGGGACCGGCGCCGCCGGGCGCTTCCTCACCGGGTTGGACAGGTGGGGCGGTAAGGCCGCCGGGAACGTCGAACACGGAGGTCGGCTGGCTCGCCTGGCCTGCGAGGATCGCGAGGATCAGGCTCGTCGCGAAGAAGGCCGCAGCGAGAATCGCCGTCGCACGGGTGAGCGCGCTCGCCTGTCCGCGACCGGTCATGAAGCCGCCGGGACCGCCACCACCGCCGCCGCCGGTGCCCATACCGATGCCGCCCTCGGAGCGCTGCAGCAGTACGACGCCCACGAGCGAAAGCACGATGAGCAGGTGGATGATGATGACGACCGTTTGCATGCTCTACCCTTCAGCGTCCTGCCTGCCGGAGCGTCTTGGCTGCCGACTGCCGCGCGCGACTGATGTCGCGCCGACGTGAGACACAGGATCGCGGCGATTCCACGGCAGGGCCGTGACCGCGACAGCCCTCATATGCAATCGCAAAGGCCTTCTGTCCAGCGTCAATGCAGAAAAAACACGATGCCCGCGGCGGCGTCGCCACGGGCGTCTGTCGCGCGGATCGGTCCCGTCAGCTTCCGGCGACGCGTGCGGTGAAAGCCCGGATGATGTCGTTCATCGTCCCTCGGGCAAGTTCCTCCGATTGCCTTACGAAACGCAGGCGGTCGACATCGGGTGGCGCTATGCCCGTTCTGGCGCTGACTTCGTCCTGAATTCTATCCAGTAGATCGCTCATCAACGTGAACTGCCCGGCTCGGTCGATCAGATCCGCGACCACCATCTGCTCTACGGGGAGGGCCTGGAGATCGGCATCGTGGTTCTGGAGAAGCTGACTGCGAATGACCTGCTCGTTTTCCGGCGTGACCGGTGCGCGACCGGCTGCGCCCGGTTCCGCGAAAGCCGCAGCACTCTGGGGACCCGGAGGTGGGCCCATGCGCCGGCGACTCCACTCCGTGTTTTCCTGCACGGCTCCCTGAAAAACATTGATCAGATCCGGGTTCGGGTGCGGCGTGACGTGCCCGTCGGCGCCGAAGATCGAGCGTTGCGAGGGGGCCGGGGCGGATACTGCGTTCGCCGTATGAACCTTGGCAGGGCCGTGATTGGCCGCGATCATCGCGTCGCGCACATCGCTCCGGGTCGAACCGTGGCCAGGACCGTGCCCATGCCTATGCCCATGCCCGTGCCCGTGCCCGACGAGCGGGCCGGGCGCGTTTGCGGCGATTGCCGCGACCATGGCGCCGCGCGGGTCGACCGAGCCCGTGCATGGCGCATGGGCCGCGAGCCACTTGTCATGGGAGAAATCGTCCGCCTGGCTCGTCGCCCCCTTGCTGGCGGCAGCGTGCCCGTGCGGTGTGGATGAAACCGTCATATGACGCGACATGAAACGACCTCCGGTAATCCTCACTGGTCCGGAGGGTAGTGCAACTGGTGATTACTCTCAATTAGTAACTGTTAATCCTGACCGTTCACAATCGATTTACCTTAACGCTGCCGCCGGAACGCTCCGTTCAGTCGCGGCAGGCGCGGGCGATGGCGAGGAAGTCGGCTGCGACGAGGCTCGCACCGCCGACGAGCGCACCATCGACATCCGCCGCCGCCATCAGTTCCCGGGCGTTGGAGGGCTTCACCGAACCACCATAGAGAAGGCGCACGCGCGCGGCTTCATCCGCGCCGATCGTCGCGGCGATCGTCTCGCGGATCGATGTGTGCATCTCCGCCACGTCGTCCACCGTCGGCGTCAGGCCCGTCCCGATCGCCCAGACGGGTTCGTAGGCGATGCAGGTATTGGCGCCGGTTACGGTGTCGTCGAGGAGGGCGGTGACCTGCTTGCGCACGACGTCGAGCGCCTTGCCGCTCTCGCGCTCTTCCTTCGTCTCGCCGACGCAGGCGATGGCGATCAGTCCGGCGCGGTGGGCGGCGCGCATCTTGGCCGCGACCGTCGCGTCGTCCTCGGCATGATACTGGCGGCGCTCGGAATGGCCGACGATGACATGCGTCGCACCGCAATCGGCGAGCATTTCGGCGGAGACGTCCCCGGTGAAGGCGCCGCTCTCCTTCGCATGGCAATCCTGGCCGCCGGCGCCGATCGCGGAGCCCTCGACCGCCTTCGCGACATCTGCGAGCAGTGTGGCGGGCGGGCAGACGAGAATGTCGGTATCGGCGATGCCGCCTGCGGCACCCACGCGCAGCTCGGCGACCATGTCGAGGAAGGAACTGGTACCGTTCATCTTCCAATTGCCGGCAACGAGCTTGCGGTTCTGGGGTGACGCCATGTCGACAACTCCTTAGAGCGGGAACGCGCAGCCGAAATAGCAGTTCCCCGCCGACGCGGCAATCCGCCCGGACGGTGCCATATTTCTGGGCTGGATTGCGCGTGTGCCCTTTCCCCGTGAAGCAAACTGCGGTATCGCGGGCGCTTGCGGGCCACGCCCACCAACATGCAACGAAGAAGACGGAACGCCCATGCTTCGCAATATGCGCAATGTCGGCCGCACCTGGGTCGGAAAGGTCGTCGCGGGTACGCTGTTCGCGCTGCTCATCCTCAGCTTCGCTGTCTGGGGTATCGGCGATATCTTCCGCGGCGGTGCGAGCACGACGATCGCGCGGGTCGGCGAGACCGAGATCACGGCGGAGATGGCGCGCCAGAGCTACCAGAACCAGGTGCGCCGCCTCAGCATCCAGCTCGGCCAGCCGATCACCCCCGTCGAGGCGCGGGCCTTCGGGCTCGACCGTCAGATCCTGTCGAATCTCGTGACCGAGGCCACGCTCGACGAGCGCGCCCGGCAGCTCGGGATCTCGGTTTCGGACCAGCTCGTCGCGCGTTCGATCATGGACGATCCGAGCTTCCAGGATTCCGCCGGCAATTTCGATCAGGGCCGCTTCCAGCAGCTGTTGTTCTCCAACAATCTCAACGAACAGAGCTACGTCGCCCAGCAGCGCGACGCGATCGCGCGCCAGCAGATCATCGCGGCGCTCGCCGCCGACATCAACGCTCCGATCGCAGCGATGGAAGCCGTGCATCGTTATGGCGCGGAGCGTCGCGAGGCGCGTTTCCTGATCCTCGACGAAGCCGCCGCCGGCACCATCCCGTCACCGGGCGAGGATGAGCTCGCCGCCTTCCATCAGGACAATCTCGGTCGCTATCGCGCCCCGGAATTCCGCGCGGCGACCGTGCTCGCGATCGATCCCGTCGATCTCGCCGATCCCGCCTCGGTGCCGGAAGAGCAGGTGCGCGCCGTCTATGAGAACGAAGGCGAGGCCCGCTTCGGTGCGCCGGAGCGCCGAGAGGTCCAGCGCATCCCCTTCACCGCTGAGCAGGACGCCGCCGATGCCGCTTCGCGGCTGGAGATCGGTGATGTCGAATTCGAAGAGCTCGCCCAGGAGCGCGGCGTCGCCGACGACGTGTTCAACATGGGCGTGATGACCCGCGACGGTTTCCTTGACCCCGCCATTCGCGATGCCGCCTTCTCGCTCGGGGAGGGGGAGATCTCCGGCCCGGTCGCCGGGCGCTTCGGCCATTCGCTGGTGCGCGTCGTCGCGATCGAGGACGGGCAGGTGCTGCCCTTCGAGGAGGTCGAAGATCAGATCCGGCAGGAGCTCGCCGTCGAGCGGGCGCGCGACCTCATGCGCAACCTCTATGACGAGATCGAGGACCAGCGCGCGACGGCCCGGCCCCTGGCCGAGATCGCCTCCGAACGTGGTTTCGAGGCACGCCTCGTCGATGCCGTCGACGACCAGGGGCGCGACCCGGCGGGCAACCGCCTCGACCTGCCGCGCGCCGAGACGCTCGTCCGCGAAATCTTCGATTCCGATATCGGCATCGACAATGCCGCGCTGCGCACCGATGACGGCGGCTATATCTGGTTCGACGTCACCGGCGTGGAGCCCGCTCGCAACCGCGATCTCGACGAGGTTCGCGACGCGGTCATCGCCGATTGGGAGCGTGACCAGATCGCGCAGCGCCTGCGCGACGTCGCTTCGGAGATGGTGTCCCGTCTCGGTACCGGCTCCGATCTCGAAGCGCTCGCGGAGGAAACCGGGGGCAGCGTCGCGCAAGCTGACGGCCTCGCCCGGGGCCAGGCATCCGATCCGCTCGACGAAGCCGCTATCCGTGCGATCTTCGCGACCCGCGTCGGCGAGCATGGCACCGCGCCGCTCGGCGAGACGCGTCGCATCGTCTTCACCGTCGACAGCGCCCGCGCGACGCCGTTCCTGACGACGACGCCCGCCGCCGACATGATCGGCGACAGGTTGCAGGGTGACATCGCGGAAGACCTGCTGACGCAGTTCATCGCGCAGTTGCAGGACGATGTCGGCGTGAGCATCAACCAGGAGGCTTATCGCGAGGCGATCGGCCTGGACTTCTGAGGCGCGTAATGGAAGTGACCCCCGCCTTTGCCGATTTCGCGCAGCGTTACGATGCGGGAAAGGCGACGCTGCTGCGCACCCGGCTGATCGCCGATCTAGAAACCCCGGTCGCGGCTTATCTCAAGCTGCGCGCGGCCCATGCCGGCCCGGCCTTCCTGCTCGAATCGGTCGAGGGCGGCGCCGTGCGCGGGCGCTATTCGATGATCGGGCTCGCGCCCGACCTGATCTGGCAATGTCATGACGGCGCCTGCGCGATCGACCGCAATGCGCTTGCCGGCGAGAAGGCCTTCACCCCCGATCCGCGCCCGCCGCTCGAGAGCCTGCGTGCACTGATCGCCGAGAGCGCGATCCCGGAAGAGGCGGATCTGCCGCCCATGGCGGCGGGTCTGTTCGGCCATCTCGGCTACGACATGGTGCGCGCCATGGAGCGGCTCGGGCCGCCCAACCCCGATGTGCTCGGCCTGCCCGACGCGACCATGATCCGCCCCACCGTGATGGTGGTCTTCGACGCCGTACGCGACGAGATCACCCTCGTCACACCCATCCGCCCCGCTGCGGGCGTCAGCGCGAAGAGCGCATATGAAAGCGGCATCGCGCGGCTCGAAGCCGTGGTCGATGCCCTCGAAAAGCCCGTCATCGCCCCCGTTGCCGCCGACCCGGCATCGCTGCCGCCCGTCGCCGCGCGTTCGAATACGGGGGATGCGGAATATGAAGGCATGGTGGAGCGCGCGAAGGAGTACATCCGCGCCGGCGACGCCTTCCAGATCGTGCTCTCGCAGCGCTACGAGGCGGATTTCCCGCTTCCCGCCTTCGCGCTTTACCGGTCGCTGCGGCGGATCAATCCGGCACCGTTTCTCTGCTATCTCGATTTCGAGGATTTCCAGATCGTCTGTTCCTCGCCCGAGATCCTCGTGCGCGTGCGCGACGGCGAGGTCACCGTACGTCCCATCGCCGGCACCCGCCCGCGCGGTGAGACGCCCGAGGAGGATCGCCGCCATGCGGAAGATCTGCTGGCTGATCCCAAGGAACGCGCCGAGCATCTGATGCTGCTCGATCTCGGCCGCAACGATGTCGGGCGCGTCGCGGAATACGGCTCGGTCAAGGTCACCGACAGCTTCTTCCTCGAATATTACAGCCAGGTGATGCACATCGTCTCGAACGTCACCGGGCGCCTCGATCCGCGTCACGACGCGCTGGAGGCCCTCGTCGCCGGCTTTCCGGCGGGCACGGTTTCCGGCGCGCCGAAGGTGCGGGCGATGGAGATCATCGACGAGCTCGAGAAGGACAAGCGCGGACCCTATGCCGGCTGCATCGGCTATTTCGGCGCCGACGGCCAGATGGACACCTGCATCGTCCTGCGCACCGCCGTGGTCAAGGACGGGAAGATGTACGTCCAGGCCGGCGCCGGCATCGTCTATGACAGCGATCCCGTTTCGGAGCGGATCGAATGCGTGAACAAGTCCAAGGCGTTGTTCAAGGCCGCTGAGGATGCCGTACGTTTCGCCAGCCGCGCCCGGCGCGGGCAGTAGTTCGCGACAAAGTCATCGTCATGCGGGTCGTCCCCGCGCCGCCCTCGAAAGGGTAACAGGCGCCGACGCCCCGTTTCATCACAAGGTTCCCCGGAGGAGACCAGAATGCGCCCATCCAAACGCCAGCCCGACCAGTTGCGCCCCGTCACCCTCGAACGCGGCGTCGCGCGCTATGCGGAGGGCTCGTGCCTCGTCTCCTTCGGTGAGACAAAGGTGCTCTGCGCCGCCTCCCTCGAAGAACGCGCTCCGCCCTGGCTGCGCGGGACCGGCAAGGGTTGGGTGACGGCGGAATACGCCATGCTGCCGCGCGCCACGCATGAACGCACCCGCCGCGAGGTGACCTCGGGCAAGCCGTCGGGCCGCACCCAGGAGATCCAGCGCCTGATCGGGCGCTCCCTGCGCGCCGTGGTCGATCTGCATGCTTTCGGCGAGCGCCAGATCGTCGTGGATTGCGACGTGATCCAGGCCGATGGCGGCACCCGCACCGCCGCGATCACCGGGGCCTGGGTCGCGCTCAACGATTGCTTCGCCTGGATGATGAGCCGTTCGATCATCTCGATCAATCCGCTGAAGGATCACGTCGCGGCGATCTCCTGCGGCATCTACCGCGACACGCCGGTGCTCGATCTCGATTATGCCGAGGATTCCACCGCCGAGACCGATGCGAATTTCGTCATCACCGGCAAGGGCGGCATCGTCGAGGTGCAGGGTACGGCGGAAGGCAAGCCGTTCTCGGAGGAGGAATTCCTCTCGCTGCTGCGCCTCGCGCGCGGGGGCGTCGAGGAACTCGTCGCACTGCAGAAGCAGACCATCGCCTGAAGCGCAGCGCGCTCACGCAGGAATCGAAAGAGCCCGGCGATGTCCCGCCGGGCTCTTTGCTTTTCCCTCGCAGAGGCAGGCCTCACACGGCGGGGACGACCGGGCGGGGGGCTCTGACACGGCCCTGCATGGCCATGATGGTGCCGATCCCGGTCACTCCGAGGATGAAGGCGAGGAAGACGTAGAGGCCGGCATCGCCGATCACGCCCATCACCAGAGCCGCCGCCGTCGGGCCGACCGTGGTGCCGAGGCAGAAGGCGATCAGGAGCGCGCCGCCGGCCCGGACGAAATCACCGGGGTCGAGCTGATCGTTCACATAAGCGAGCCCCAGCGCATAGACCGGATGGCTCAGGCCGCCGACGATCAGGCTGAGCAGGGCGAGACCCCAGAAGCCCGGCGCGAAGACCGCGATGGCGAGGCAGGCCAGCGCCGAGCCGATAGCGGTCAGAAGCAGCATCGACAGCCGCCCCATCCGGTCGGCCAGCGCGCCGACGACCGGGTGGGCGATGGTCGGGCCGATCAGCATCGCCGCGATGAAGAAGGCGATCTCGGTCTGTGACAGGCCGGCACGTTCGCCATAGACACCCGACATCCCGTAGAAGGCGGCGTTCACGGTGCCGGAGACGAAGCAGGCGAGGACGCCCAGCGGCGCGCTGGTGATCAGGCTGAGGAACGGCATCGACCCGGGCGGATTCTGGTGCGGCTCCTCCAGCGGGCAGAGCACCAGCGGGATGATGGCGATGATGAAGAAGACGCCTGCCAGCACATAGGGTTGCGCGCCGAGGCCGAAGCCGAGGATGAAGGGGCTCGCGGCGATGCCGAGCATCCGCACCGCCTCGTAGAGCGACAGGCCGCGCGCCCGGGCGCCGTTGCTGGAGGAGTAGTTGATCCAGCTCTCGACCACGACATAGTAACCGCCGAGGCAGAAGCCCGTGATGAAGCGCAGCGCCACCCAGACCGAGATCATCTCGGTCATGGCGAGGCCGATCGTGCTCACACCGGCCGTCGCGGCGAGCAGCGCGAAGGTGCGCACATGGCGTATCCGCCGCACGAGTTTCTCGGTCAGGATCGCCCCGGCGAAGGTGCCGGCGAAGAAGACCGACGTGATCAGGCCGATGACGAGATCGCTCGCGCCGTTCTCGTAGAGCCGGATCCCGATCAGCGGGAACAGGCCGCCGGTGGCCAGGCCGAAGGCGAGCACTCCGCCGAGAATGTAGCTGAAGTGACGCACGATCTGCGGGAAGGTCGCATGAGCGGGCATGACGATGCCGCGCCGGGCGTTGTCGGGGGTGGCTTCGATGGGAGACATGGCAGTGGCTTTCGCAAAGTGATTGATGAGAAGGGTTGGGGGCACCCCGCCGCAGCGGAGTGCCGGGTATGGGGATCAGGCCGGGACGGGAGCGACCTGCGGGTCCTCACGGGCATCCTCGTCGCGCTCCAGCATCCGCATGCGGCTGAGGACTTCCGAGGTGTCGAGGTAGCAGCCCTGCAGGTGGCGTCCGCCGGTGGTGGGGTCGAAGGCCTTGCGTCCGTGCAGCATCCGCCGGTTGTCGAAGACGAGCATCTGACCGGCTTCCAGCTTGAGCGTGATCAGGAAGCGCGGATCCTGGAGATATTCCAGGAACAGGCGGATCGCGGCCCGCAGCTGCGGCATGATCTCGGGATCGGCATCCAGCGGTGCGAGGGTGGAATTCGACCAGTTCACGAAGACCGGATTCTGCGCCGCATCGCATTCGATGATCCGGTGGCGGCTGTTGTAATCGCCATCCGCATCCTGGAAGCGGAACGGGACCGAGACCTGGCTCAGCAGCCGGAAGGCTTCCGGGTGGTGGTCACGCATGAGATTGGCCACCGCGATCCCATCCGAGAGCAGGCTCTCGCCACCCACCGCGTCGTTGCGCAGGCAGTGCAGGATCTGCGTGCCCGGTGGCAGTTCGTAATGCGGCATGTCGGTATGGAGCGGCAGATCCGAGGCCGTATAGGCGTTCGAGATCGGCTCGGCCTTTGACATCACGTCGAACTGGAAGCCGAAATTGCTCGAGCGGACGACACCGATCCTGGCGCCGAGCCGGGTGGATAGATCCAGCTCGTCGGGCGCCCCCGAGACGACCGACCAACCGGTCTCCAGATAGTCGCGGAGCCAGATGCGCAGCATCGCATCCGAATACATGACCGTGTCCCAATAGGCCGGCTGCGGGGTGAGGCTCGCGTGATGGCGGCTCGGATTGGCGACGAAGCGGGGGCGCGTATAGCAATGCGCCCGCAGCCATCCGGCATCGAACCGGCTCACCGGCTGATCCGCCATATCCCAGGTGACCGCCAGCGCTACCGGCGATTCGAGAGTGACGCTCTCGGGCCGGATGTCGGCGGGGATGGCGAGCGGCGATACCAGCCGCTCGCGGGAATGCGGGTGGCGGGAGAGCGGATCAGGGCTGTTCTCGCGCAGCCAGCCATGATGAAAACGGCTGACCGTGTCGTCTTCCCAGGTGATCGTGACCTCGGTATCGTCGAAGCCGACGGCGCGCATGGTGCTGATCAGCGGGTAACGGGTGAGATCGGCCATATCCGGGCGGGGCATGTCGGCCTTCGGGCAGCGGCACTTACCCTTGCAGGCGCCGTTGCAACGAGCGCGCGAACGGCTTTCGATCGGGTTTGATGTTGTATGGTTGGTTTCGTAACGGGCATTCATGGCGACATCCTCAATGCTTGCGTTTCGTGTCTGGCTGTCGAGTGCTTGGGGTTGCATTCTTGATTGGAAGGTCGCCTAATTCCGGTCTCGCGAGAATTCGCTCATTCCGACCAGCATCTGTCGATTGCAGGAACAAATGGACCGCAGCAGCGATATGGCCGTGTTCGTGGCGGTCATCGACAACGAGGGCTTTTCACCGGCGGCGCGCGCTCTGGGTATGACGCATTCGGCGGTTTCCAAGCGCGTCAGCCAGCTCGAACAGCGTCTGGGCACACAACTGCTGGTCCGCACGACCCGCACGATGCGGCTCACCGATGCTGGACAGGCCTATATCGGGGAGGCGCGGCGCATTCTCGACGCGATCGCCGCTCTCGAGCAGGGGCTCGACCAGGCGGCGCAGGAACCGCGCGGGACCCTGCGCGTGAGCGCGTCCAACGCTTTCGGACAGCGCCATATCGTGCCCGCCGCCATCGATTTCATGCGCGCGCATAGGAAGGTCCAGATCGATCTGACGCTGACGGATCAGATGATCGACCTCGTCGCGAGCGGCACGCATGTTGCGATCCGCAGTGCCGCGCTCACCGATTCGTCACTCGTGGCGCGCAAGCTCGCCGTCAACGAACGCATCGTCGTGGCGAGCCCGGCCTATCTCGCGGCGCAGGGTACGCCGCGCGATCCGGGTGATCTCGAGGCGCGCGATTGCCTGCTGCTCAATCACGAGACGCGGTTCAATGATTGGGGGTATCGTTCGCCGACGGGGCGGCGCTTGAAGCTGCAGGGGGGCTTTGCCTGCAATACGGTCGAAGCGCTGCATGCCGCGGTGCTGGCCGGCGTGGGAATCGCGCGGCTGCCGGCATTTCTCGTCGGGGAGGATATCGCGGCGGGGCGGCTGACGGCGATCCTGGAGGAATATCGTCCGCCGGCGGAGAGCGCGATCTACGCGGTGCGTCCCGGTGCGGGCATCACCATGCCGGCGGCCCGGGTCTTCATCGATTTCCTCGTCGCGCGTTTCCAGCCCGTACCGCCCTGGCGGATATATGGATCAGGCTGATAGGCGAAGAAGCCGGCAGCGAAAAAAGGCCCCGCCGCCGGCGAATTGCGGTCAGGCCGCGTCGGCTGCGACCTTCATCGAGACGATCTTGTCGGGATCCTGGACGGGCTCGCCGCGCTTGATCTGGTCGACATTCTCCATGCCCTCGGTGACCTGACCCCAGACGGTGTACTGGTTGTCGAGGAAGCGGGTATCGCCGAAGCAGATGAAGAACTGGCTGTTGGCCGAATGCGGGGCCTGCGTGCGCGCCATCGAGCAGATGCCGCGCACATGCGGCTCGGCGCTGAACTCTGCGCGCAGATCCGGCAGGTCGGAGCCGCCCATGCCGGTCCCGGTCGGATCGCCGGTCTGGGCCATGAAGCCGTCGATCACGCGGTGGAAGGGCACGCCGTCATAGAAGCCCTGACGGGTCAGCGTCTTGATGCGCTCGACATGGCCGGGGGCCAGATCCGGGCGCAGCGTGATGACCACGCGGCCCTTCGTCGTCTCCATGATGATGGTGTTTTCGGCATCGGCCATGATGTCGTCCTCTGTCTGGATCGGGAGTTGGTCTTACTGGGTATCGGCGAGAACGCGCATGCGTTCGATCCGGTCGGGATTCTCCACCATGCCGGACTGGCCCGCGCCCGGGGCGACCTGGTCGATCGCCTCCATGCCGCTGACGACCTCGCCGACGAGGGTGTATTCACCGTCGAGCCAGGTGGCGCGGTCGTAGACGATGAAGAACTGGCTGTTGGCGGAATTCGGATTCTGCGCGCGCGCCATGCCGACGGTACCGCGCGTGAACGGCTCCGCCGAGAATTCGGCCTGCAGATCCGGCAATTCCGAGCCGCCGCGGCCGGTCCCGGTGGGATCGCCCGTCTGGGCCATGAAACCGGGGATCACCCGGTGGAAGGGCACGCCGTCATAAAAACCCTCGCGGGTGAGCGTCACGAGGCGCTCGGCGTGGCCGGGAGCGATATCGGGCCGCAGCGCGATCACCACCTCGCCATGGGGCGTCTCCATGACGAGCGTGTTCGCAGGGTCATCGGCGGTCTGTGCCTGCGCGGGCAGCAGGGCTGCGGCGAACAGGGCGGCGGCGAGTGCGAGAGATTTCATCGCGGGCATGCTCCGTTGGTCTGAGGATCGGGTACGCGGATCAGGCCGCGCCGTTGCCGAGCTTCTCGGCCAGACGTGCGACGACGACCGGCGGTGCGAAAGCGGATACGTCGCCACCCATCTTCGCGATCTGGCGCACCAGCGTGGCGGTGATATGGCGAACGGGCGGGGAGGCGGGGAGGAAAACGGTCTGTACCTGCGGCGCCATGGTGGCGTTCATGCCGGCCATCTGCATTTCGTAGTCGAGATCCGAACCGTCGCGCACACCGCGCAGGATCAGGCTCGCCCCGGCGCGACGCGCGGCATCGACGGCGAGATCGTCGAAGGTGATGACGTCGATCTCGACATTCTCGGCCTTTGCGATACCGGCACAGGCCGCGCGCAGCATCTCTTCCTTCTCGGCGGGGGAGAAGAGCGGCGTCTTGCCCGGATGCACGCCGATCGCGAGGACGACCCGGTCGCACAGGCGTGCGCCCTGGGCGATGACGTCGAGATGCCCGTTGGTCACCGGATCGAACGAACCGGTATAGAGGGCGATGCGCGGGCGGGCGGACTGGCTCGGATTCTGCGTCATGGCGCAACGCTTAGCCGGTCCCGGCACGGGCATCAAGCGCCATCGCTCTCCAGACCATAGCGGGCGATCACCTCGGGCTGACAGACTTTGGCATGCAGGGTGAGGAGCACGAGTTGCGCGTCGAGACTGTCGCCATCCTCGAGCGCGCGCTCGATCCGTGCTTCGGTGCGCGCGATCATGTCGGGCGCGTTGGTCGCGGCGAGCGCGGCGGGGCCGAGCATGCAATAGGCCACGAGCTCGGCCGCCGGCGCATAGGCCTGCGGGGCGGGCTCCTTGCCGATGGCGTGGTCCTTGAGCAGGTTGACGATGGTGAGCTTGATCGCTTCGGGCACGACATTGGGATGCAGATCGACGGCGCGCAGGGCGGCGTCGAGCTGCTTCAGGTCGTTCGAGCGACCGAACATGCCCATGAAGCCGAGTGATGAATATGAACGTCCCATGGGGCGATCTTACGACCTCACGAGCGATCGCGCCATATCCGACGACAAGGCCGACCAGTTCCGCAGCGTTCCCTGCGCCTCGCGATAGGAGGCGACGATGCGCTCGGCGAGTTCGGAACTGGCCGCGATCTCGTCGATGATCTCGCCGGCGGCTTCACGAGCGGCGCGGATCAGATCGGCGGGAAAGGCCTCGATCGAGACATTGCCGGTGGTGAGCATGGCGTCCAGTGCGCGGGCATTGTCCTGATGCGCATCGGCCAGCGCCAGCGCATGTTCGGCGCGCGCGGCTTCCGCGACGATGGCACGCAGATCGTCGGACAGCTGGTCCCAGGCCGCATCCGAGATCAGCAATTCGCTCGGCCCGTTCGGCTTGTTGAAGCCGGGCGCGTAGTAGAACGGCGCGTGCTGGTGCAGGCCGGTATCGTAATCGCTCGCCGGGGCGAGAAATTCCACCCCGTCGATCGCCCCGCGATCGAGCGCGGTCACCATCTCGCCGGCGGGCAGGTTCACCGGCGTGGCACCGAGCTTCTCGAAGATCTGCGCACCGAGCCCGACGATGCGGATGCGCCGCCCGCTCAGATCTTCGAGGCTCGTGATGCGCTCGCGGAAGAAGCCGCCCATATTCGGACCCGGATTACCCGCCATGAAGGGGCGCACGCCGTGGGGGCGGTAGAGCTCGTCCCAGAGTTCCTGGCCGCCGCGCAGCTCGATCCAGGCCTGATGCTCGACCGGGCCGAGGCCGAAGGGCACCGTGGTGAAGAAACTCGCGGCGGGCATCTTGCCCTGCCAGTAGATCGCGGCGGTATGGCCCATCTCGACGGTGCCTTCCGACACCGCATCGAGCACGCCGAAGGCCGAGACGATCTCGCCGGCGGCGAAGAGCTCGACATGCAGCCGGCCTTCCGCCATGCGGTTGATGCGTTCCGCCACGCGCTGCGCGGAGATGCCCGGGCCGGCGCGTCCACGCGGCCATGACGTCACCATGCGAAAGCGTAACCCGTTCTCGCGGGCGATGGCGGGGGCGGCGAGGCCGGAACCGGTTGCGGCGAGGCCACCGAGGGTCAGTCCAAGCGCGTTGCGGCGGTTGATCATGATGTCACCAATGGGCATGGAAATGGTGGACGGGGCCGTGGCCCTGCCCGATGTCGAGGTCGCGACCCGCCGCGATTGCGGCGCTGATATAGGCTTTGGCGGCATCGACCGCCGGGTGCAGGGTGAGCCCCTGCGCGAGTTTCGCCGCGATGGCGGAAGACAATGTGCAACCGGTGCCGTGGGTGTTCTTCGTCGCGATGCGCGGGGCGGGGAAGCGGTGCACGTTGGTCGACTCGATCAGGAGATCGACGCTCTCCGCGCCCGAACCGTGGCCGCCCTTGATCAGCACGGCGGAGGGACCCATGGCGAGGATGCGCTTGCCCTGATCGAGCATCGCCTCTTCGTCCTGCGCCATCGCCTCGCCGAGAAGCGCTGCGGCTTCGGGCAGGTTGGGCGTGACGATGGCCGCATGCGGGACGAGCACGCTCCGCAGCGCATCGATCGCATCCTCGCTCAGCAGGCGGTCACCGGAAGCGGCGACCATCACCGGGTCGAGCACGACGTGCGAGATGCCGTGGCGCTCGATGCCGGCGGCGACTGTCTCGATCACGTCGGGCTGCGAGAGCATGCCGATCTTCACCGCATCGACCTTCAGATCGGAAAACACGCTGTCCATCTGCGCGGCTACGAATTCTGCTGGCACGCCGTGGATGCCCTGGACGCCCTGCGTGTTCTGCGCGGTGAGCGCCGTGATCACGCTCGCGCCGTAGACCTTGAGCGCGGAAAACGTCTTCAGATCGGCCTGGATACCCGCGCCACCGCCGGAATCGGAGCCTGCGATGGTCACTGCAATGGCGGTCATGCTCGTCTCCTCATGCTTCGAATTCCGATGGCGCGCTTCACGCCCCGCGCCCGGCCAGCGCCGCGTCGACGGCCTGGCGCATTCCGTGCGCGGCGCCGGCGATATCGTCCTGCGCAAACAGTGCCGAGATCACCGCGACACCGTCCGCACCGGCGCCGATGACGCTGCGCAGATTGGCCAGATTGATCCCGGCAATGGCGCCGACCGGCATGCCGGGGCGCGTCTCGCGTGCGAGCGCGGCGACCTGAGCGAATCCCGAGAGCCCCACCGGCGGCTCCGGATTGTCCTTGCTCGTCGTGGCGAAGACGCCACCGATGCAGCCGTAATCGACCGGCTGATCGGCCAGCGCGCGGGCGTGACGCTCTGTCTTCAAGGTGATGCCGATGATCTTCGAGGGCCCCAGCAGCCGGCGGGCATCCACCGGATCCATGTCGCTCTGGCCGAGATGCACGCCGTCGAGATCGGCGGCGAGGGCGATGTCGACGCGGTCATTGACGACGACCGGTACGCCCGTTCCGGCGAGCGCCGCCTTCAGCGCCCGTGCTTCCTCGACGAGAATGCGCGCATCGGCGTGTTTGTCGCGCAGCTGGATGATGGTGGTCCCGCCCTCCGCCGCAGCGCGGGCGCAGGCGGCGATGTCGCGCCCGCGCGTATCCTGCGGTCCGAGAATGCCGTAGAGCCTGATATCGACCGGGTTCATTGTGTTCTCGCTGATTTTGCGATGGTTGCGCCGTCGAGCACATAGAGCGCATCGAGGAAGGCAGGCTGGAAGCTGCCCGGACCCGCTGCGCGGCTGCCCGCGATCTCGCCGGCGATCCCGAGCGCGAGCAGCGCCGATGCGCAAGCGACGAGCGTATCCGCCTCGCGGCTGGCAAACGCCGCGATCAGCGCGGTCCCGGCGCAGCCCATGGCCGTGACGCGGGCCATGAGCGGGTGGCCGTTGTGAATCTCGAAGCTGCGCGCACCGTCCGTGACGTAATCGACCGGCCCCGTCAGAGCGATCACGCAGCCGCGCCGGGCGGCCTCGTCGCGCAAAGCCTTCGGATCGGCGGGTACCTCTGTCAGCGCCTCGAACTCGGCGGCGTTGCAGCGCAGGATCGCGGGGCCCGTATCGAAAAGCTCGCGGGCGAAGGCGAGGCGGGGAGGGGAGCGATCGACGAAGACTGGATCGAGCACGACGGGTCGCCCGGCGTCCCGTGCCGCCGCCATGGCGAGGGGGATGGCGGCCTTGCGCTCTTCATCCAGGGTGCCGAGATTGATCAGCAGCGCATCCGCGCGCGTCGTGAAGGGTGCGACCTCGTCGCGCGCATGGGTCAGCGAGGGGATCGCCCCGGCGGCGAGCAGCAGATTCGCGGTAAAGACCTGGGCTGCGGCATTGGTGATCGCGTGAACACGCGCGGGCCGTGCCGCGAGGCGCTCGAGGAGCGCGCCGCAGGACGGGGCGAGAGCGGCGCCGTCGCCGCGTGCATATGTCTTCGAGAAGGTCGTATCGGCCATCTCGCATCCCTCCGCCGGCATGATCCGGATCAGGTTCGATGGGTTGACGCCCGGCGTCTCTCAGCCCCGACCGGGGCACCCCATGGAGATTTATGTCTGCTCGACGAGAGTTAGGCCCTCGCATCTGCCGACGCAAGGGGAGGGAGGCGATTACCTCCTGCGCAGCGGCGCCCCGGCTTCAGACGTTGAAGCGGAAATGCAGGACGTCGCCGTCCTTCACGACGTATTCCTTGCCTTCGAGCCGCAGCTTGCCCGCCTCGCGCGCGCCGCCCTCTCCGTTGAGGGTGGTGTAGTCGTCATAGGCGATGGTCTCGGCGCGGATGAAGCCCTTCTCGAAATCGGTATGGATCACTCCGGCGGCCTGCGGTGCGCGCGTGCCGGTGGTGATCGTCCAGGCGCGGGCTTCCTTGGGGCCGACGGTGAAATAGGTGACGAGGCCCAGAAGCGCGTAACCGGCGCGGATCACGCGGTTGAGGCCGGGCTCGGAAAGGCCGACGGCTTCGAGATAATCGCGCTGTTCTTCCTCCGGCATCACCGCGATCTCGCTCTCGATCTTGGCGGAGACGATCACGGCCTGAGCGCCTTCGGCCTGCGCGTGATCCATCACCTTCTGCGAGAAGGCATTGCCCTGATCGGCCGATTCTTCTTCGACGTTGCACACGTAGAGAACCGGCTTGGCGCTGATCAGGCCCAGCATGCGGAAGGTCTTTTCCTCGTCGTCGGCACGCTCGACGAGGCGGGCGGGCTTGCCGTCGCGCAGGAGGACGAGGGCGCGGTTCATCAGTTCGAGGCTGGTCTTGCCTTCCTTGTCGCCGCCCTTGACCTTCTTTTCGAGGGCGACGGCGCGTTTTTCGAGGCTGTCGAGATCGGCCAGCATCAGCTCGGTCTCGATCGTCTCGATATCGGCGATCGGGTCGATCTTGCCGTCGACATGGGTGACGTCGCCATCCTCGAAGCAGCGCACCACATGGGCGATGGCATCGACCTCACGGATATTGGCGAGGAACTGGTTGCCGAGACCCTCGCCGCGCGAGGCGCCGCGCACGAGGCCGGCAATGTCGACGAAGGTCAGGCGGGTGGGGATGATCTGCGCCGAGCCAGCGATGCCCGCGAGCTTGTCGAGGCGATCATCGGGCACGGCCACGTCGCCGACATTCGGCTCGATCGTGCAGAAGGGATAATTCGCCGCCTGTGCTGCGGCGGTCTGCGTCAATGCGTTGAACAGCGTCGATTTGCCGACATTCGGCAGCCCGACAATACCCATGCGGAAACCCATGGCGCCTCACCTCAATCCTTGCTGCCGTCTTTCGTGCCGTCTTTGCCACCCCAGCCGCGATCGGCCATGGCGAGATGGATCTTGTTCTGGAACGCCGCATCCTCGCCGCGCGCGAGCAGGCCCGCATGATCGGCGCAGGCGCGGGCGAGATCTTCCACCCAGGGCAGCTCCGCCTTGGCGAAATCACTCAGCACATAGGCGTGCACGGCTTTCTTGTCGCCGGGATGGCCGATGCCGAGCCGCACGCGGCGGTAGTCGTTGCCGCATTGCGCCGTGATCGAGCGCAGCCCGTTATGCCCGGCATTGCCACCGCCCTTCTTCACCCGCAGCTTGGCGGGCGCGAGGTCGAGCTCGTCGTGGAAGACGACGACGTCCTCCAGGGCGATCTTGAAGAAGCGCTGCGCCTCGGAGACGGCGCGACCGGATTCGTTCATGTAGGTCTGCGGCTTGAGCAGCAGAACGCGTTCACCGTCGAGCGTGGCCTCGGTGACCTCGCCCTGGAACTTGCGCCGCCACGGGGCCGCACGCGCGGCGCGGGCGATCTCGTCGAGCGCCATGAAGCCGATATTGTGCCGGTTGTCCGCGTATCGCGCCCCGGGATTGCCGAGGCCGACCAGGAGACGCATTGGTCCCGCTCCCTCGTCGACGGCGAAGCGCTCCGGTCGTGAAACCGGAGCGCCCCAGCCGAACAGTTTTTTCAGAAGCGCGAGGATTATTCCTTGCCCTCTTCTTCGCCGCCTTCGGCCTCACCCTCTTCGGCTTCGTCTTCCTTGAAGCCGGCCGGGGTGGCGATGGTGGCGATGGTGAAGTCGCGGTCCTGAATGGTCGGCGAGCAGCCCTTGGGGAGCTTCACCGCCGAGATGTGCAGCGAGTCGCCCATGTCGAGGCTCTTGATGTCGACCTCGATCGCATCCGGAATCGCGTCGGCGGGAACGAAGAGCTCCACCGTGTGACGCACGACGTTCAGCGTACCACCGCGCTTGATGCCGACGCAGGTTTCCTGGTTGAGGAAGTGCACCGGGACCTCGACCGTGACCGTCTGCCCCTTGGCGACGCGGAAGAAATCGATGTGGATCGGCATGTCCTTGACCGGGTCGAGCTGGTAGTCACGCGGAATCACGCGCTCCTTGTCGCCCTCGATGTCGATCTCGAACATGGTCGTCATGAAGCCACCGTCATAGATCAGCTTCTTGGCTTCCTTGAACTCGATCGCAATGGCCTTGGGGGGCTGGCCGGTGCCGTAGACGACGGCGGGAATCATGCCCTGGCGGCGAATGGCTCGGGCGGCCCCCTTGCCGACCCGATCGCGCGCCACAGCCGCGAGCTTCTTCATTTCACTCATGGTCGTGGTCCTTTGATGAGATGTCCTGAAAGACGAAAGGGCCGCATCGCGGCCCCGGCCTTTCCGCGCTCACGCCTCCAAGGGTGTCGACGAGCGCGTGGGGCTTATACGGCGCAAACCGTGCGAGGGCAACCATTAAAG
>JBJHBI010000051.1:0-29161 GCA_050485405.1 Salinarimonadaceae bacterium | reverse complement strand
CAAGCAAAAACACCATCATCCTCTCACAAACCCCCCACAAATATTCCCTCCGCGGGGTGGAGCAGCCCGGTAGCTCGTCAGGCTCATAACCTGAAGGTCGTAGGTTCAAATCCTACCCCCGCAACCAGAAATATCAAGCCCCGTCAGCGCAACGCGTAGGCGGGGTTCTTCGTTTCCGGGTTCGCCCGGCATCGGCCCTGAAGTCGTCACCGGGTCGTCACGACGAGGGACATCACCGGCAAAGCCTGCACCCCCTCACCCCGACGTTCGCCGTCCTGCGCGCTATAGGGCGCTCGGAGCCTGATGCTGCGATGCACCGGTCGGGTAGCGGATTAACAGCCTGCCGGATAGGATCGGTCGGCGTGGATTGTTCGGCGAGGGGCGTTCAATCGTGGAAACGGAACGGCCGTTGCCGGACTGGATTGCCGAGGGCGAGAAATTCGCCCTGATCGGGCTGAACATTTATGTCGAGGACGGGTTCGAGCGGTTCAGCCCGCAACCCGGCCTGATGGCACTTGGTGGCGAGGCCCTTGGCCTGCCGGATCACTGGCGCGAATGGCTCGGAACATCGCGGGTCGAGGAAGTCGAGGAGTGCAGCCTGTTGCTGCTTGCGAAGATGCCGTCCGCCGCGCCGGACATCCTCGACGCCGAAAGCGCGATGCTTCGACATCGTGTCGCGCACTGGTTTGGCGGCCTGATGTTCTGCTCGAAATTCCATCAGGCGAAAGAGCTGTTTCTCGCCATCGGGGGGCGCGATCATCGGACGGTTGATCTACGCCAGTTCACGACCTTTGACCCGCCATGCAGGGCCGTTGTGGATCCCGGCGACCCAGTGTCCGTAGCGGACATGAAACGCGCAGCCGACATTGGGGAAAAGCTCGGGGCCTTCGTGGGGCCATGGCAGGCGGATCACTGGCGGCTCTTGCGCTGCCTGGGCATCTATCAAGCCGCGCGGTGCAACCGCGACATGCTCGACCGGGTCCACCAGTTCACGCGCTGCATAGAGGGCCTGATCGTCCCCGAGGCGGGGGACACGAAGCGGCAGTTCAAGGGTCGGACGGAGCTATTCATCGGGTCGCGCCATCACGCCCTGATGGGTGAGCTTTACGACGTCCGAAGCGCGGTCGAGCACCTGCACGAATACCGCTATCTCGAACAGTTCGACCGGGCGACGCGGCTGCGCCTCGCCGAGCTTGAGGCGATCAGCGAGGGGATAGCGCGCAATTGCCTTGCCCGCATCCTCCTCTGCCCGGACCTGACCGCCCGGTTCGGCAGTGTCGCGGCGCTCGGTGAGTTCTGGTTGCTGCCCCCGGATCAGCGCCGGGCGATCTGGGGCGAGCCGATTGACCCGCTCGCCCCGATCCGGGGCTTTCGCTTCGACTATGTGAGCGACGAGGAGCTTGGCGCACGGCGCCGTTAATGCCGCCGGGTCTGAGGTGCCCCTTTCATCCTCGCGCTGACTTTGATTGTGGTCAACTCGGCCAAATCGCGTGCGGGCAGCTTGCCGGTGATTGCGGCGAAGCTGTGCGTGAGATGGAAGACCGAGACACCTGCAGCAGGCCACTTTGCGATCTCGGCGACCGAGAGCGGACGCTCATCCGCCGCTTGAATTCGCCCTAGCGTAACCTTCACGATATTCATCGGCTCTCTGCCCGTGTTTCGCCTTCGGACACGTGCAGATTAACGCGTCTCCGGAGGTCGGTCCTGACCAGCCTCGCTCCCGGTGCCGTGATCCGGATGTCTACGACAGCCAGACGGCAAAGATTCACTGCTTCCCTTCCATGACGGACCAGAGCGCCGTTCGAGCAGACCGAGTCGGGACGGCGCTCCAAATCTCTGCGTGTCGAACCATGTCTCCCGTCAGCCACTACCCACTTGGCGGGTGATATTCTAGGCGCGCAGGCTCTGTCGGGCGGGAGGCGCCTCTGCCGCGGGTTCGATACGGCCCGGCACAGCCGCGATCAGCTTCCTCGTGTATTCCTCGCGCGGATCGCCGATGATCGCGTCCGTGGGACCGGTCTCGATGATCTTGCCCTCTCGCATGACGGCTATGCGGTGGCACAGGCGCTCGACCACGGCGAGATCGTGACTGATGAAGAGGAAGGAGACGCCGAGCCGCTCCTGCAGCGCCTGCATCAGATCGGTGATCTGCCGGGCGATGGAAACGTCGAGCGCGGCGACGGGCTCGTCGGCGATGATCAGCTTCGGCTGAACCGACAGGGCCCGCGCAATGCATAGCCGCTGGCGCTGACCACCGGAATATTGATGCGGGTAGCGGTCGAGATGCTCGGGTCCGAGGCCGACCTGATCGAGCAGGGCTGCCGCCACGTCGCGCCTCTCTTGCGGGTTGACGGTGGCATGGATATGGGCCGGTTCGGTGATCAGGTCCCAGGTCGGCAGCCGCGGGTTGAGCGAGGCGAAAGGATCTTGAAACACCATCTGCACCTTGCGTCTGACTGGGAACAGCCGGCGCTCGGAGAGGCTGGTGATGTCCTGCCCGTCGATCGCGATCTTGCCTGATGCCACCGGCGTCAGACGCAGGATCGCCCGTGCGATCGAGGATTTGCCGCATCCCGATTCGCCCACGAGACCGAGGCTCTCCCCCGGTGCGACCCGCAGCGAGACACCGTCCACCGCGCGGGTCCGTGTCCGCCGGGCGAACAGATGTGGCCTGCGCCCGGCATAATCGACGACGAGATCGTCGATGACGAGCGCCGCGGGACGGTCCGTTTCCGGGAGCGGTTGCGGACCGCCGGCGCCGAGGCGGGGCGCCGCCTCGACGAGCATGCGCGAATAGGGCTCGCGCGGTGCGCCGAGCACGCGTTGCGCGGGGCCGGTCTCGACGAGACGCCCGTGGCGCAGGACACCGACGCGATGGGCCATCTCCGCGACGACGCCCATGTCATGCGTGATGAAGAGGACGCTCATCCCCTGTTCGGCCTGCAATTCGCGGATCAGGGCCAGGATCTCGGCCTGGGTGGTCACGTCGAGCGCGGTGCTCGGTTCGTCCGCGATCAGCAAGCGCGGGTTGCAGGCGAGCGCCATGGCGATCATGACGCGCTGGCGCTGGCCGCCGGAGAGCTCATGCGGATATTGCGACAGGCGCGCCGCTGCATTCGGAATCCGCACCCGTTCGAGTTGCGCGACGGCCTTGCGCCGCGCCTGTGCCTGACCGAGGGATTCGTGGCGCAGGATCGTCTCGGTCATTTGCCGCCCGATGGTCAGGACCGGATTGAGCGCCGTCAGAGGCTCCTGGAAGACCATCGCGATGTCGCGACCGCGCACCTCCTGCATCGCCTCGTCGGACATTTCGGTCAGCACCACCGGCGCCTCCCCGCGATAGGTGATGCGTCCATGCGTGATGCGCCCACCCTCGCGCTCGATCAGACGCAGGATGGCGAGCGCCGTCGCCGATTTGCCGGAGCCCGATTCGCCCACGAGCGCGAAGGTTTCGTGATGACCGATCTCGAAACTGATGCCGCGCACGGCCTCGTTCCGACCGAAGGCGATGTGGAGATCCTCGATGCTCACAAGCGCGGACGTCATGATGCGGCCTCCTGCCGCTCGGCCGCTGGAACCGGGCGCGGCCATTGCATCGGCGGTGTCCAGCGCTTTGCGCTCGGGGTGAATCGGGCTTCGAAGCGGTCATGCCCGAAGACCTGCCAGTGCAGATCATCGCCGAGCGTGACGACGCCCCAGGCGGCTGCCGGCTCGCCGTCCGTGGTGAAGCTCTCGGTCAGGGATTGCTGGGTGAGATAGGTGATGCCGTTGTCGGTGGCGAGCGTGTTCCAATGGACATGGCCGGAGATCGCCGCGACCGGAACGCGCGCTTCGCCGAGCGCCCGGCGCATGACGGCAGCCTGCGGGAAGGCACCGCATTCGGGCATGTTCTCGAAGTAGAAATTCCCCGTCATCGCATGTGGCGAAACGGGCGTGTGGCTCGCGACCAGAAGCGGGCGGGTGGCCTCTCTCGCGACCCTGGCGAGCCAGGCGAAATCGTCGTCCTTGAGGGACAGGCCGCGTATCCCGTCATGGCGCGTCGCCGGATCGGCCTGCCAGAGCACGAGATCCCAGGCCCCGAGCGCGACGATGCGGTGCCCCGGCTCCTGGCCGAGTATCCGGGCATTCTCCGCGCGGTCGAGGTGGATCAGATCGTGATTGCCGTCGAGGTGGTAGCGGGGCATGGTGAGCCCGTCCAGCACCTGCGCGACCGCGTTCATGTTGTCGCGGTCGGTCGCCTGATCGATGTCGGAAATGCGGTCACCGAGTTCGAGCACGGCATCGACCCCCTGCGCGTTGGCGAAGCGCACGAAATCCGCGGTCAGAGCGAGAGCGGCATCGCCGCGCTTGGTTCGGGTGGGCGGGCCGTGATGGATGTCGGTGATGACGGCGAGGCGCATGGTCATGGTCAATCTCGTTACTTGCGGGAAAAGGGTGCGCCGCCCCGGAAGGGGCGGCGCGACGCGTCGTCAGGAACCGGTTTCGCTGATGCGTCCGGCGCGGAAGTCGAGCACGTAGGGGATGTGCGTCGCCGCCGGAGCCCAGTCGATCTCGGCGCGCATGCCCCAGGCCTCGAACGGACGATAGAGCGGCAATACGGGCGGATCGGCGGCGATGCGGTCCATCAGTTCCGCATAGGCATCGCGGCGGGTCTCGATATCCTCCGAGAAGCGGAAACGCTCCCAGGTCTCGGCATAAGCCGCATCCGTGTTGAAGCGCTCGCAGCTCTCCGAGGGGCCGTCGGGTGCCCACATCACGCCGAAGGAGCCGAACGGGTCGGCGAAATACATCGGGTTCGACCAGGTGCGCGTCATCATGTCCGGCGAGCAGCCCGTCCAGCTCTCACGCGGGTTGATCGCGCCGTTGATGCCGACGGCGTCCCACATCTCCATGATCGCCTGGGCGGCGAGAAGGTCGTTCGTATAGTACGAAGGCGAGTGCACGTCGTAGGTGATTTCGGCACCGTCGTAGCCGGCCTCTTCGAGCAGGCGGCGCGCTTCTTCCGGATCGTAGCGGAAGGTCTCGAGCTCGGGCATGTAGAGATCGCCGAATTCGCGCATCGTGTGCGAGGAGGGCACTTCGGCCATGCCCAGCCAGAGCGCTTCGTTGAGCAGATCGCGGTCGATGGCGAGGCTCAGCGCCTGGCGGATACGCGGATCGGCGATCTCGGGATGGTTCACGTTCATGATCATGACGTGGAACAGGGGCGTCACCGACCCGACCGTCTTGAAGGCCGGATCGCTCTCGATCAATTCGATCTGATCGGGGGCGATATTCGTGATGATATCGACCTCGCCCGAGCGCAGGGCCGTGACGCGGCTGACCGTCTCGGGAATCCGGGTGACGATCACGCGCTCATACGGGGCGGGCTCGCCCCAGAATTCCTCATGACGCTCATAGACGATGCGCTCGCCGGGAATGAACTCGGCGACGCGATAGGGGCCGGTCCCGACCGGGGCGAGGCCGAAGGCTTCATAGGCCGAGATCTCGTCGGCTTCGGGATGGCCGGCGAGCCCCATCAGATAGGCCTGCGGCACGATCATGGTCTGCTGCATCGAGAGCAGGGTCTCGAAGAGCGGCTCGGGCTGGGCGGTATAGACGCGCACCTTGCCGTCCGGCCTCAATTCGGCGCGGGTGAAGTTGTTGAGCCGGTCGCGTTTGCGCACGACATAGGGGGGATAGGTCGGCGAGAACATCCGGTTGAGCGAGAAGACGACGTCGTGCGCCGTCATCGGCGTGCCGTCATGGAAGACCACGTCCTCGCGGATCGTGAATTCGATCACCTGCGGGGAGATCAGCTCCCATTCAGTGGCGAGCGCGGGCACGAATTCCCCGTCTCCGGCATGATCGCGCGCGATCAGCGTGTCGAAGGCGTTGTAGTAGAATTGCGAGCCGACATTGGAGTGATCCTGGCCGGGATCGAGATAGTTCGAGACGTTCTGGGCGCCCACGCGCAGTTCCTGGGCCAGTACCGGCGAGAGGCCGGGAAGGATGGCGAGGCTGAGGGCGAGGGCCGTCCCTGTGAGAAAGCGTTTCATGGTCTTGCTCCGGATAACCGTGTTGCAGTTGTTGCTTGGGGTGTCGGGCGGCACCGTGCCGCCTGTTCGCACTACCGGTCGCGCAGGCGGACATCGGCGCGATCCCGCAGGAAATCGCCGAGGATCTGCACGACCAGCGTGACGAGGAGGATCAGGAGAGCGGGGGTGATCACGAGCCAGGGCGCGTTCGGCATGTAGGCGCGGCCATGGCCGACCATGGAACCGAGCGTCGCAGTCGGCGGACGCACGCCGAGGCCGAGGAACGAGAGCGTGCTCTCCAGAAGAACGATGGTGGCGAAGCTCAGCGTGAACATCACCACGAGCGGGGAAACCAGGTTGGGCAGGAGATGCTTGACGGCGAGCCGCCATGGGGATGCCCCCGCGGCTCGCGCAGCCTCGATGAAGGGTTGATCGCGCAGCTTGATCACCTCTCCGCGCACCACGCGCCCGAAGGTCTCCCAGCCGGCGATGCCGAGCACCAGCACGAGCACGATCAGGTCGCCGCCGAAAATGGCGACGGCGAGGAGCGCGATCAGGGTGAAGGGCACGGCGATCTGGATGTCGATCAGGCCCGCGATCATATCGTCCACGATGCCGCCGACGAGCCCGGCGATCAGGCCGAGGGTGAGGCCGAGCAGCATGCCGAGCGTCGCGCCGGCGAGGGCGAGGCCGATGGTGAGGCGCAGCGCATAAAGCGAGCGCGAAAGAATGTCGCGACCGAGCTCGTCCGTCCCCAGCCAGTAGCCGGAAACGGCGCGATCGAAGCCCGCAGGCGGACGCAGTCGCGCCAGCAGGCTCTGCGCATTGGGATCATAGGGGGCGATAAACGGGGCGAAGAGTGCGGCTGCGAGCAGGAGCAACGCGAGGATGAACGCCGCGCGTTCCATCAGGCCGGCATCCTGCCACAGGGTGAGCGCGCCGCCATGGCGGACCAGCGGAGTGAGTGCGATCGGTGTCGTCATGATGCCCGCGCTCCCAGCCGTACGCGCGGATCCACCAGCGCATAGGCGATGTCGGTTAGGATGTTGATGACGATGACGGCGCTCGCCACGGCGAGGACACCGAATTGCAGGACCGGGTAATCGCGCCGGATCGCCGCCGTGACGAGGAGATCGCCGATGCCGCGCCAGGAGAACACGGTCTCGATCACCACCGCCCCGGCGGAGACCAGAGCGGTCACCATCAGGCCGAAGACGGAGAGGACCGTGATCAGCGTGTTGCGCATGGCATGGCGCATGATCACGGTTCGCTCGGGCAGCCCCTTGGCCCGCGCCGTGCGCAGATAGTCCTGGCCGAGCACGTCGAGCGTGGCGTTGCGCGTGTAGCGGATCAGCGCCGCGATATAAGTCAGCGACAGGGCCGTCACCGGCATGATGAAATGCAGCCAGGTGCCGTTGCCGGCGCTCGGCAGGAGACGCAGCCAGTAGGAGAAGATCAGGAGCAGCAGCGTCGCCATGACGAAATTCGGCGTGGCATAGCCGATGAAGGCCCCCGTCATCACCGCCTTGGCCCCGTTCGAGCGGCGGCGGATCGCCGCGTAGACTCCGGCGGGTATGGCGATGAGGAGAGTGACGAGGATGGCGCTGCCGACGAGTTGGAATGTCGGGCCGACCCGCTCCAGAAAGATCGTGGTGACCGGTCGGCGCTCGATCAGGGAGAGGCCGAACGCGCCCTCGGTCATGCCGCGCAGAAAGCGCCAGTACTGCGTGAACATGTCCTCGCGCAGACCGTAATAGACGATCAGCTCGGCGCGGCTCTGGGCATCGAGGGCGTCGCCGCCGATGAAGTCGATCGCATCGCCCGACAACCGGGTGGCGAAGAAGACGATGGTGACGATCAGAAACAGCGTCACGGCCATCTTGGTGAGGGCGCGCAGGAGATAGATCAGCATGGCGTCGGCTCCGGATCGGGGGTGCGCTGCATGATCGCGGCGGCGGCGCCCCCATGTGACGGGTCGACATGGATGAAGGCGATGCCGAGTGCGCGGGCGCCGCGCCCGTCGGTCGCGTCGTTGTCTCCGATCATCACCGCGTCACGCGCGCTCACACCGGCTCGGGCGAGGGCGATGTCGAACAGCGTGGATGCCGGTTTGCCGAGGCTCTCGAATGAATGACCGGGCAGGATTGCATGGATGGTGGCGAGGAGGGCGCCGGTCTCGGGAACGGCGTAGCCGTCCGCCGATGGGTGATGCGTGTCGGTGTTGGCGACGACGAGGCGCGCACCCGCCTGCAGGCTGCGCAGGATATGCGCGAGCTGCGCATAGGTCATGCCGGTATCGCGACACAGGACGACGGTGTCGGGATCCGCGCAGGCCAGCCGCAGGCCGATCGCTTCGGCGAAGGCTGTCATGACGGGCGCGGCATGCAGCGCGATCGTGGGCGCGGGCTCCTCGGTCGCGAGGCGGCGCAAGGTCTCGGCCCCGGCGAGGATGATGCGCTGCGCGGGTATCGCGATACCGAGCGCTTCCAGCCGCAGGGACAGGCTCTCGGGCGTATCTGTGGAGTTGTTCGAAACGATCCAGATCCGGTCGCGATGGCGCGCCACGAAGGCCGGGATGCCCGGCAGGACGCGATCGCCGCAGATCAGACATCCGTCGAGATCACACAGGATCGCCTTCGCTGTCGCAATGCGGGAGGTGTCGGGAAATTCGTCGTGTGGTCGCTTCATGCCTCGTCCCTTCTGATGCGGGGACGATGGGCCGCGGCTTTGACATTCCTGTTACAGACGAAAGCTAGACTTTCATCCACGTTAAGAACTTATTGGGAATCGCGCGATGAAACCCTCACCGGCTGCGCGGCGGGCCCTACAGGCCGTCGCCCTGAAGGGCTCCTATGCCGCTGCCGCGCGCAGCGTCGGCGTGACGCAACCGGCGATCACGCAACAGATCCGCGAGTTGGAGCGCGCGAGCGGCGCCATCCTCTTCGAGCGCTGTGACGGGCGGCTCTCGCCGACGCCGTATTGCTCGGAGCTCGTCGGACTGTTCGAGGAGATCGAGCATCTCGAGGCGCGGGCCGAGCAGGTGCTCGCACGCCGCCGTGCCACCTCGTCTGGCCTCCTGCGGATCGGGCTCGGAAACGCCATGCCCGGCATGGCGCTGATCGCGGCCTTCCAGCGCGGCTATCCGGGTGTCCAGATCGAGGTGGTATCGCAGGATTATGCCGGGATCATCGATGCGGTGGTGGCGCGGCGCGTCGATATCGGCATCCTGCCCAACCTGCCCCCCGACCAGCGTTTCGAGCGCGAAACCCTGATCGAGCAGGAAGTCGTCGCCATCGCCCATCCGGGCGATCCGATCGCGCGTTTCGACAATGTCGATTGCGACCAGCTTGCCCGGTTGCCGTTGCTCTTTCGCAGCACCGGATCATCGACGCAACGCCTCGTCGACGCCGCCTTTCGCAAGGCCGGTCTCGAACCGCGCCCCCGTCTCGTCCTCGACACCCGCGATGCGGTCTACGAAGCGGTCGCGAACCGGATGGGCGTCGGTTTCATGTGGCGCCACGGAACCGGTCGTACAGACGCGATCCGCCGCATCGGCGTGATTGGAATTGCTCCACCGTGCGCGGAATCGGTGTTTCGCCTGCAGGGCCCGGCCGACATCCTCGTCACCGCCTTCTTCGCCGCCGCGCGTGCCTTCCATCGTGACAGCCGTGTCGGGGTGATATCGGGACGAGGCTGAGAACTGAGCACGGCGATCGTGGCGATGCAGAAGTGTCGAGGGATAGCGGAGCAGCGCCGGTCCACATCCGCCACTATCAGGGTGAGGCAATGCCGTCTCCAATGACTGATCGCCTCGCCGATCGACCAATGCACTCTTCGATACAGCCAGTCGTTTCGAGCGCCCGCTCGCTGGCAATGGGCCGTCCCGTCTCTGTCGATTGCCATTCGACTGACCGCAATCGGCATGATCGTGGAAGTTTGGGTGCTCCTGTCCTTCATCGCCTTCGCAACCGAGCGCGCGATCGGTATCCGAAAGGAGGGGAAACCGAACAGCTGGCCGTAGGAAGGCGGGGATCGAGCGCTCATTTGTTTTCTTTGGCGGGAATTTGCTCGGTAACGGCACGTCACGGGCCGTCTTCGGCATGTTCCAGCTTGCGTGTGATCATGTCGGCGAATTTCGCCGAGGCGACGGGGAGGGTGCGTTCTCGCATCTGGGCGAGCATGAGCCGGCCCGCCGGTACGTCGCGTGGATCGATCACGATCGCGGCGAGCCCGTGCGCTTCCGCATAGATGGTCGGGTCGCCCGGCGCGCCGATGGCGAGTTGGATGGTGATGGCGGGCTCACGTCGCACATAGGCGCGCATGAATTCGAACGAATTCGATTCCAGCACGATATTGGCCGAGAGCGCCCGTCGGGCGAGCGCCTGTTCCAGCATCTGTCGCCCGCCGAAACTACGCTCGGGCAGGGCGAGCGGATGGCGCAGCATCTCGCGCAGGCGCAAGCCGGTCCTGCCGGAGAGGGGATGGTCGCGCCCCATCACCGCATAGAGCGGCTGCTCGACGATGCAGAGCGGCTGCATGGCGCTTTGGAAACTCGGCTCGATGATCAATGCGAGATCGGCGGAGTAATCCATCAGCGCCTGCTGCGCACCGAGGTGATCGCGAACCAGAACCTCGAAGGAAACGTCGGGAAAGCGCGCCTTGTAGGAGGCCACCATTTCGGGAAGAAAGGCATAGGCGACGGCCTGCGAACAGGCGATGCGGACATGGCCGCGCCGGATGCCCGAGAGGTCGGCTACCTGCGAGCGCACGCGCTCCATTTCTGCCATCTGCGCACGCGCCTGACGCACGAGCAATTCTCCGGCGGCATTGAGCCGGACGCCACGCGGCAGGCGCTCGAAGATGGGCGTGCCGAATTCCGTCTCGAAATCCTGGATGCGCCGGTTCAGGGCGGAGGCGGTGAGCGCGAGATCCTCCGCGGCCTTCCTGATCGAGCCCACCCGCGCCACGGTGTCGATGTATTGCAGGATCCGTAAGTACCGCATCACGCATGCCTTTTCGATGACTGCTGCAAAAAATGCAGCGGTGAGATCAGAAAATAGCAGACGACAGCGTCACTGGCATCCTCCTAACCTTTCACGAGGCGCAAAGACGGGCCGCAATCACCTGGAGGACAGGTTCCAGCGCCCCGCCGCCGAGGGTTTCAAGCGTTCTCCGCCGCCGTCCGAACGTGACCGGCAACAGATCGACCGGCATTACTCGCCACAACAGATGAGAGGTCCCGCCATGACCGGAATCAACCGCCGCGACTTCACCAAACTCACCTTCGGCACCGTTCTCGCCACGGGCCTCGCCGCTCCGGCGATCGTCAAGGCGCGCACGCCGATCAACATGATCCTGAACTGGCGCTACCAGGGGCCGCAGGCGATGTTCTTCCTGGCCCAGGATCGCGGCTACTTCGAGGAGGAGGGGATCGCCGTCAATCTGGACCAGGGTTCGGGATCCGGCGCCGCGGTCTCGCAGGTTGCGGGTGGCGCCTACGATGTCGGCTTCGGCGACATCAACGCCCTGACCCAGCTGCGCGCCGAGCGTGACGAGGACATGCCGCTGGGTGTCTACATGCTCTACAACCGCCCGCCCTTCACCGTGGGGGTGCTGACCTCGAGCGACATCCATACCGCGAAGGATCTGGAAGGGCGGCTTCTGGGGGGCGCGCCCAACGATGGTGCGCTGCGTCTGTTTCCCGCCTTCGCCGGCATGACCGGTATCGACACCTCGACGATCGAGATCACCAATTTCCAGCCCAACCTGCGCGAGCAAATGCTCCGCTCCGGGCAGGTCGACGGGGTGTTCGGTTTCGTCAACACGATCCGCTTCTCGGCGCTGCTCTCGGGAATGGATCCTGACGAGGAGATCCGCTTCATCAATTACGGCGATTACGGCATGGACCTCTATTCGAATGCCCTGATCGCCTCCCGCGCCCTGATCAACGACAACCCGGAAGCCGTGCGTGGTCTCGTGCGGGCGATCAATCGCGGTCTCGCCGACACCCTGGCCGATCCGGATGCCGGCATCGCCGCCGTCGCCGAGCGCGAGCCGCTGATCGATCGCGAAGTCGAGATGATGCGCCTGATGGCGACGCTGCGCGACGAGATGAGCCATCCCGAGATCGCGCAGATCGGCGTCGGGGACATCGATCCCCAGCGCTTCGCAGAGGCCATCGACATCGTGGTCAAGGCGAATGAACTGCCGCGCACGCCGGAGGTCGGTGAAATCTTTTCGCGCGATTTCCTGCCGCCGGAAGACGAGCGGATCCGGGATCTTGGTTGAGGAGGCTCGTCATGGAACTCGCGATGAAGGGGCGCGTCGCGCTCATTACCGGCCCGGTCAAGGGCATGGGCGCGGCAGTCAGCCTCGCTTTCGCCCGCGAAGGATGCCGGCTCGCCCTGGTGGGGCGTGATACGGCGGCGATCGAGCCGCTGGCCCGGAAGATCCGCGACGATGGCGGCGAGGCGCTCGTCATCGCCTGCGACATGACGGATTCGGCGGCCTGCGAAACCGCCGTCGCCGTCGCCACCGAGGCGCTCGGCCCGGTCGACATTCTCGTGAACGTCGCCGGCGGCTCCGGCCCGATCGGCAAGACCGGGGTCGAGACGACGCCGGAGGAATTCGACCAGATCGTCGTGCTCAACATGCGCGGCCCCTTCAACATGATGCGCGCCGTCCTGCCCGGCATGATGGCGCGGCGATCGGGCAAGATCGTCAATGTCGGGGGGACCTTCGGCATGCGCGGAAAGGCGGGCCGGATGGCGTATTCCGCGTCGAAATGGGGCCTGCGCGGCATCACCAAAAGCTTCGCCATCGAGGCCGGTGCTCACAACATCAACGTCAACTGCGTCGCACCCGGCATGGTCGACGGTCCGCGCTTTCGCACCAAGGTGATCCCGGAAATGGCCGCGCGGCTCGGCATCACCGAGGAGGAAGCGGTTGCCCGGCACGCTTCGGATTACGCGCTCGGGCGGGTCTCGACCGCGGAAGACGTGGCTGCGGCCTGCCTGTTTCTCGCCTCCGACGTCTCGCGCCAGATCACCGGCGTCGATCTGCCGGTCGATGGCGGCTGGGCCATGTTGTGAGCCCGTATTCGCCACGATCCACCGCCTCGCGCAATGGAGCATCGCTCATGACAAATACAGCGAAACGGACAGATACAGCCCCGCGCCTGCACGCCGTCGCCGAGGAGACGCCCGTCGCGGCGCCCGCGAAACCGGTCTCGCCCGCGCGCGCCTTCATCGGCTTCGACGAGGTGACCGTCACCTATGGAAGCGGCGAGAACGCCACCACGGCGCTCGCCCCGACCACCCTCGCGATCGAGAAGGGGGATTTCGTCGCCCTCGTGGGGCCGTCCGGCTGCGGCAAGTCGACCCTTCTCAAGCTCGTGGCGGAACTGCTCAAACCGACGAGTGGCAACATCTTCGTCGCGGGCCGCGAGGTCGGGGCCGAGCCGATCCGCATCGGCATGGCCTATCAGAACGCCACGCTGCTGCCCTGGCTCAACATTCGCGACAACGTCATGCTGCCGCTCAAGATCGTGCCGCCTTTCCGCTCGCGCTATCGCTCCGCGCGCAAGGGTGAGTTCCGTGACCGGGTCGATGCGCTGCTCGAACAGGTGGGCCTTGCGGGCTTCGCGGAGAAATACCCGTGGCAATTGTCCGGCGGCATGATGCAGCGGGCCAATCTCAGCCGCGCCCTGATCCACGAGCCGAACCTCCTCCTGCTCGACGAGCCCTTCGGCGCGCTCGACCAGTTCACCCGCGAGGAATTGTGGGGGGTGATGCAGGATCTGTGGATGGCGACGAAGACCACGGTGCTCCTCGTCACCCACGACCTCCGCGAATCCGCCTTCCTCGCGAACCGGATCTGCGTGATGAGCGCGCGCCCCGGCCGGATCATCGAGGACAGCCCGGTGCCTTTCGCCCATCCGCGCAGCATCGAGCAGACCTACGACGCCGAATTCGTCGGCCTCACCCAGCATCTGCGCAGCCTTATCATGGAGGCGCGGTCCCAGATCGCCCCCGCCGGCGCCGCTGCTCTGCAGGCGCCACATGACGTTCCCGGAGGAGCCTGACCATGTCGCTCGCCGCAACCATTCGCCGCCGCGCCGCCTCGATCTCGCTGATCGTCGGTATCTTTCTCTTCTGGGAAGCGGCGTGCGTCGTCTTCGGTATCTCGAATCTGGTGCTGCCGCGCCCGAGCGAGGTCGTCGCCGCGCTGATCCGCTACGCGCCGGGTATCTGGCCGCATGCCTATCAGACGCTCTACACCACCCTGGTCGGATTTTCGCTGGGCGTCGTCATCGGGCTGGTCCTCGGCGTTCTGATCGGTTCGTCGCGGCTGGCCTTCGACACCGCCTATCCGCTGCTCGTAGGTATCTCTTCGATTCCGAAAGTGGCGGTGGTCCCGATCTTCGTGCTCTGGTTCGGCGCGGGCACCGTGCCGGCGATCCTCACCGCGATGATCATCTGCATCTTCCCCATAGTGGTGAATGTCGCCACGGGCATCGCGACAGTCGAGCCCGAGCTCGAGGACGTGATGAAGACCCTCAAGGCCTCGAAGACCGAGATCCTGTGGAATGTCGGGCTGCCGCGCGCCATGCCGTATTTCTTCGCCTCGCTGAAGGTCTCGGTGACGCTCGCCTTCGTCGGTTCCGTCGTGGCCGAGACCGTGGCCTCGAACCGGGGCGTGGGCAACATGATGATGATCGCATCCGCATCCTTCAACGTGCCCCTGGTCTTCGCCGGCCTGATGGTCCTCGCCTTCCTCGGGGTCAGCCTCTACGTGCTGTTCTCGCTGATCGAGCGCCGCGTCGCCGGCTGGTCCATGCGCAAGAACGACATCGCCGCCGGCTGAAGCCACTTGCCGCCGACTCCATTGCTTTTCTCTCACCCGGAGCCCACGCCATGTCCGGCCATTCTCCCGATGCGCTCGCCGATACCGTGATCCGCCACGGTCTGATCGCGACGCAGGAGCGCGTATTTCCAGGCGATCTCGCCATCACGGACGGTTTCGTCACCGCCATCACCGCCCCCGGTTCGGGGCCAAGGGCGCGTGAGGAGATCGATGCGCGCGGACGCGTGGTGATGCCGGGCTGCATCGACGTCCATGTGCATTTCCGCAGCCCCGGCATGTCTCACAAGGAAGACTGGGCGACGGGATCGGCGGCGGCGGCGGTGGGCGGCGTCACCACGGTGTTCGACATGCCCAATACCGACCCCGCCACCGCGACGCCCGCCGATCTCGCGCGCAAGCGGGAACTGGCCGAAGCCGATTCGCTCGTCGATTTCGGCCTCTACGGCCTGCTCGGCGAGCATAATCTCGACCAGATCGCGCCGCTCGCGGAGGCCGGCGCAATAGGCTACAAACTGTTTCTGGGCAATACCACGGGCAATCTTCCATGCCCGAACGACGGGGCGGTTCTGGAGGGCTTCGAGATCCTCGCCGGGCTCGGCCTGCGCTGCTCGATCCATGCCGAGAATTCGCCGATTCTCTTCTGGCGCCAGAACAGATTGCGTGAGGCGGGCCGCAACGATCCGCTCGCGCATCTGGCGGCACGCACCGACGTCGTCGCGCTGGAAGCGCTCAACCGTTCGGCGACGCTCGCTGACTGGACCGGTGCGCGCATCCATATCGTGCACGAGAGCTGCGCGCGCTCGCTGCCCTTCATCCGCTTCTGGAAGGAACGCGGCACCGACATCACCGTCGAGACATTGCCGCAATATCTCTATCTGAGCGCCGAAGACATGGCGCAGCCGGGCGGGCATGTCCTGCGGATGAATCCCCCGATCCGCGAGGCCGCGCATCAGGAACCCCTCTGGGAAGGGCTGATCGACGGGACGATCGACATGATCGCCACCGATCATGCGCCACATGCGCCGCAGGAGAAGGAAGCCGATACGATCTGGGATGTCGCCTGTGGCTTTCCCGGTGTCGAGACCTCGCTGCCGTTGATGCTGAACGCGGTTTCCCAAGGACGCCTGACCCTGCCGCAGGTGGTGCGCGCCATGGCCGGCGCGCCTTCCCGCGCCTTCGGCCTGCAGGATCGCAAGGGCAGCCTGCATCCGGGGATGGATGCGGATATCGTGATCATCGACATGGAGAAGACGGCGATGCTCTCGGCGCATGCCCTGCACAGCAAGGGCAAGGTCAGCGCCTATGAAGGCATGCAGGTGAAGGGTGTGCCGGTCATGACCATGGTGCGCGGACGCATCGTCGCGCGCGACGGCGAGCCGGTAGCGATGGCTTCCGGTCACGGTCGCATGCTACGCCCGCAGATGCCGGCGCCCCGCCCGCGCAATGTCGCGACCAGCCTGAAGAGCCTGACGACGACCGCGCAGGCGCCCTATGGCGATCCGTTCTGAGCGACCGTGATCGCGCGAGAAAAAGCAGAGAAAACCGAAGGAAGAATCATGAGCAACCCCACGGATCCCCTCGTCGTCCATGCCGGCGGCTTCGTCTTCACAGGCCATTTCGAAACCGCCCGCGCGCCGCAGACCGTCGCGGCCTTTCGCCGGCAGATGCCTTATAGTGGGCAACTGGTGCATGTGCGCTGGAGCGGTGAGGGCGTCTGGATCCCGCTCGGCGAGACGGATTTCGGCGTCGGCTACGAGAACCATACCAGCCACCCGGCGCCGGGCCACGTCATTCTCTATCCCGGCGGCATCAGCGAGACGGAGATCCTGCTGGCCTATGGCGGCGTCGCCTTCTCGTCGAAGATGGGTCAGCTCGCCGGCAACCATTTCATCACGCTCACCGGCGGCCTGGAGAATCTCGCAACGCTCGGCAACAAGGTGCTCTGGGAAGGCGCCCAGCCGATCCGTTTCGAGGAGGGTTGAGCCGCGCGCCCGGATGATCCCGAAGCCGGGCGGGGCTTCGGGATCCACGAGGTTGCAATGGTGGCGCTCACGCCAGATCGTGCATGGCGTTGCCGAGTTTCTTGTAGCCGCCGTCGAAATAGAGCAGCGGATCGTATTCTTCCGACCAGAGCTCGATATGGCAGATCTCGCCGAAGAAGATCGTATGGGTGCCGTATTTCGACGTGCCGCTCACCTTGCAATCGAAGCTGACGAGTGCACCCGCGAGCGCCGGCGCGCCCGTCTCCAGCACCGTCCATGCCCCGTCCTCGAAGCGTCTGTGACGCTCTGCCGGCGTGCTGAATCGCGCCGCGATGTGATGGGCATCGCAGCCCAGCACGTTCACGCAGAATGATCCGGCGCCCTTGATGAGGTCGTGGGAGGACGCGTTCTCGTTGACGCATACGAGCAGCGTCGGTGGTTTCAGGCTGACCGACGAGACCGAGGTCGCCACGAGGCCGCCCCGGATGCCCTGATACTCGGCCGTGATGACCGACACGCCCGAGGCGAGCCGGCGCATGCCGTTCTTGAAGAGGTCGTTCGTCGTCGATGTCATCGTCATGGTCTCCGCCCATCTTTTCCGATTATTCCGCCGCGTCGCGTGCGCGGGTGAAGTACGGGTTCGCCGGCACGTCCAGCCCCATCCGCTCGCGCAGGGTCGCGCCCCGGTATTCGGTCTTGAACAGCCCCCGGCGCTGCAATTCCGGGATTACGTGGTCGACGACGCCTTCGAGGCCGTCGGGCTGATAGCCGACATGCACGTTGAAGCCGTCGCAGGCGCCCGATCGGTACCAGTCCTCGATCTGGTCGGCGACGGTACTGGCTCCGCCGACCATGACCACGTGCCCGAATGACGGAAGGAAACGCTCGTATGTCTGGCGGATCGTGAGCTTCTCCTTGTGGGCCACCGCCGCGATCGCGTAACGCCGGCTCGAGCCACCCGCCGATTCCTGCGAGAGTTCGGGGAACGGGTCATCGAGATCGTAACCCGTCAGATCCATGTCGACGTAATGCGACAGGTGGCGCACGCCGACATTCGGCTTGATCAGCGCCTGCATTTCCTCGAACTTCTCCTGCGCGTGCGCATCGCTCTCGCCCGTATAGATGACTGTGCCGGGGAAGATGCGAAGCTGCTCGGGGCGGCGACCACGACGCACGGCGCGGGCCTTCATGTCATCGTAGAAGGCGCGCGCGAGCTCCTTCGTCGGGGTCGCGCAGAACATGCAATCCGAGACGGCGGCGGCCAGTTCCCGACCGGGTTCCGACTGGCCGGCGGAAAACAGCACCGGATAACCCTGGGGCGGACGTGCGGCGTTGAGCGGTCCCTTCACCTTGAAGTGCTTGCCCACGTGATCGAGTTCGCGAACGCGCGAAATGTCGAGATAGCGGCCCGTCGCCTTGTCCTCGAGGAAGGCATCCTCGGCCCAGCTGTCCCACAACCCCTTGCAGACCTCGACGAATTCGAGAGCGCGCTCGTAGCGGTCATAACGGGCGAGATGTTCGTCCTTGCCGAAATTCAAGGAATCGAGCGCATTCGAACTCGTCACGATGTTCCAGCAGGCCCGGCCTGCGGAAATATGGTCGAGGGAGGCGAATTTGCGCGCGAGCAGGAACGGCTCCTCGTAGGTCGTCGTGGCGGTCGCGAGAAGCCCGATATTCCGCGTGTGCATGGCGAGCGCGCTGAGCACCGTCACCGGCTCGAAGACGGCCGGCTTGCCGGTCAGGCAATTGGCCTCGAACAGGTCGGGCCAGTCCATCTGCTGCACGCCGTTGCCGTCGGAGATGAAGAGCATGTCGAACAGCCCGCGCTCCGCCGTCTTGGCGAGATGGGTCATCTGCTCGAGATTCATGACCGTGTTCGGCCAGGCATCGGGGTGGCGCCAGCCGGCTGGATGGTTGCCGACGGGGTGAAGGCCGGTAATGAGATTGAGCATGGATGGTACTCCGATTGGTCATTCGGGAAGGTGGCGTCGCCTCATGCGGCCCTGATCGCCGTCATCGCCTCACGCATGCTGCGTATGCCGGCGGGAACGGCGTTTTCGGGCTCGCGATCGCGCAACGCGTCGAGATCGGGCCGGGCAATGGGGAAGGCCGCTTCATAGGCGTGGCAGGCATCGAGCACGCGCTTGTCGCCATAGAGCGGCCCGACCACCTGCATGCCTACGGGCAACCCGTCCGCGGTCAGGCCGACGGGCAACGAGGCCGCGGGCTGGCAGGTGAGATTGAAAGGCGCGACGAAGGGCTTCCAGTCGGGGATATGCGCGTAGCGCGGGTCGCTCGGTTCGTCCTCCTCCGCACCGATCCCGGCGATGGACAGGGTCGGCGTGAGCAGGAGATCGTATTCGCGGTGGAACAGCCGCATCTGCGTCGTCAGCGCCTCGCGCTTCTCCTTCGCGGCATGGAAGTCCATCAGGCTGACCTTGCGCCCCGCCTCGACATAGGCGCGCAGCTTGGGATGCATCTGCGCTTCGTCGTCAGGGGTGAAGCCGAAGACGCGGAAGGCGTTGACGAGACCGGCGAGCATGATCGGGCCGAGAATGGCGCTCGGATCGTCCATCACGTGCTCCACCACGTCGACGCGCGCTCCCAATTCGCGGAAGCGCTCAGCCGCGCGGGCGACGATCCCGGCGATTTCCGGATCGACGACGCCGAAGCCCAGCGTCGGGCTGAAGGCGATGCGCAGGCCCGAGAGATCCGTGGGGCGATCCTGCGAGAAGGCATCCGTCGGCGGCAGGGCGTACGGATCGCGCAGATCCTCGCGGCTGATCACCTCCATGCACAGGATGCTGTCCTCGACGGTGCGGGTGATCGGCCCGATCACCGCGAGCGAACCGAGATAGCTCGACGGATAATCCGGCACGCGCCCGAAGGTCGTCTTGATCCCGAAGGTTCCGGTCACCGCCGCCGGGGTGCGGATCGACCCGGCCGCATCGGAGGCGAGCGCGATCGCGCCCATCCCGGCCGCCGCCGCAGCCGAAGAGCCGCCGCTGGATCCGCCCGGTGTCATGTCCGGGTTCCATGGATTGCGCGTCGTGCCGCACAGGGCGGAACGCGTCGATCCGGTCGCGCCGAATTCCGGGACGCTGGTCTTGCCGAGCAGCACGCCGCCGGCCTCACGCATCCGCGCGACCGAAGGGGCGTCGATGGTCCAGGGGCCATCGGCGGAGATCACCCGGCTGCCGCGCCGCGTCGGCCAGCCTGCGGTCATGGAGAGGTCCTTGACCGTGTAGCTCACCCCGTCGAGTGCACTGAGCGGCTCGCCGCGCATCCAGCGCTCCTCGCTCGCGCGCGCCTGTTTCAGGGCGCCTTCGAGATCGAGCCAGCAGAAGGCGTTGAGGACGGGGTTCAGTTTCTCGATCGTCTCGATGACGGCCTGGATACTCTCGACCGGGGACAGCCGGCGCATGGCGTAGAGACGTGCGGTCTCGGCCGCCGAGAGCAGCGAAAGCTCGTTCGACATGGCGTTTCTCCGTGGTGCCGATCGCGGTGACCGGCGCGTTTGATCTGGCCGATCGGATCAATCGGCCTTGCGGTAAGCCCAGCCGGTCAGCCGCTTTTCGACGAAGAGAGATGCGGCGTAGAGGGCGACGCCCATCGCCGCCAGCACGAACAGGCCGGCAAAGGCGAGGGGGACATCCATGTTGTTGGTCGCCACGATCATCAGGTAGCCGATGCCGGCATTCGAGGCGACGGTCTCGGCCACGATGGTGCCGATGAAGGCACCTGTGATGGCGAGTTTGATCGAGCTGAAGAATTGCGGCATGGCGCGCGGCAATGCGACCTTCAGCATGATGTCGGTGCGTGACGCGCCCAGCGATCGCAGCACGTCGTTGAGTTCGGGCGAGGAAGCCGCGACCGCCGTCGCCACGACGACCGTGACGGGAAAGAAGCAGACGACGACCGCCGTCATCACCGCGATATGCGGGCCTACGCCGAACCAGATGATGAAGACCGGGATCAGCGCGATCGCCGGAATGGCGTTGAAGCCGACCAGTGCCGGATAGACCATGCTGTACAGGTTGCGCGAGGATCCGATGAGGATGCCCAGCGTCAGGCCCAGCCCGACCCCGCAGGCGAAGCCGATCAGGGTCGTGCGCAGGGTGATCATCGCCATCGCGAAGATCGGCTCGAAGCGCATCCCGAGGATACGCAGCGCCTCGGAGGGTGCGGGCAGGATATACGGCGCGACGTCGAGGAGCCGCACCAGCGCTTCCCAGGTCAGCAGCGTGCCCACCAGGAAAATCAGGGGCGCGAGCACGCGTGGACCGAGCCTGCGCGCATGCTCCCACAATCGCTCGCTCGCGGGGCGGGGTGCGCTTTTCGCGGTTCCCGCCTGATGAATCGTCTCGACACGGTCGCTCATGCCACCGCCTCCGTCTCGCGTGCCTCGGATATATGCTCGCGCAGGACGGCGAGAGCCGAGACGAAGCTCTGGTCGTAGGTGTCGGCGAGCTTTCTCGGGCGCGGCAGGTCGACGCTCTGGCGCAGCACGATCCGGCCTGGTCGGGCGCTCATCACGTAGATCGTGTCTGCGAGATAGAGTGCCTCGCGCAGGTCGTGCGTGACGAGGATCACGGTGAAGTTGCGCTCCATCCACAATCTCTGCAGCACGCCCCAGAGCTCCTCGCGCGTGAAGGCGTCGAGGGCGCCGAAGGGCTCGTCGAGGAGCAGCAGGTCCGGCTCGTGCATCAGTGCGCGGCAAAGCGAGGCGCGCTGCTGCATTCCGCCCGAGAGCTGCCAGGGGTACTTGTTCTCGAAACCCTTCAGGCCGACCGTTTCGAGCAGATGCATCGCACGGTCCCGGTAATGCTGCCTGTTGCTGCGCAGGCGAGCCCGGTGCGGCTGCACGATCTCCACCGGCAGGAGCACGTTCGCGAGGGTGTTGCGCCAGGGCAGCAGGTTCGGGTTCTGGAACGCCATCCCGACGATCTTGATCGGTGCCGTGACTTCCTTTCCGGCAACGATGACATTGCCGGAAGAGGCCCGGGCGAGGCCCGAGACGAGCTTCAGCAGCGAGGATTTTCCGCATCCGCTCGGGCCGACGACGGCGACGAATTCCCCTTCCCGGATCCGGAGACTGGTCTCACAGATCGCGAGGGTTTCACCGGCGCCTTGGCCGTAGCTCAGGGACACGCGATCAAGATCGACGAGTGGTCTCATGGTCGACGCTCCTCAGTTCGCGGTGAAGGCGGGGATCTCACGCTCTTCGGCAGGAGGCAGGAAGCTCATGTCGATCACCTCCGACGGGGTGATTTCATGCGAGAGGCCCTCCGCAGCGGCGATGATCGAGATCGACTGTGCAATCGTCGCTTCGCTGTAATATCCCAGCCCGCCTTCCAGCGCGTCCGGCTGCCCGATCATGCGGGTGACCATGTACTGGTAGCGCTCCACCTCGATTTCCCGGTTGAGCAGCGGATCACGGGCCATCAGCGCGTCGATCGCGGCCTGCGGGTCCTCCATGGCGGCGACATAGCCCCGATGAACGGCACGCACGACGCTGCGCACGAGTTCCGGACGCTCCTGTGCGAAGCTCTCGTTGACCATCAGGCCGATATTGACGAGATTCACGCCGTTCTCGGAATACCTGATGAAGACCATGTCCTCATCGGGAACGTTCGATCCCTTCAGGTTGAAATAGGCGGTACCCTCGTTCGCCGTGATCGCGTCGACGCGCCCTTGCAAAAGCATCGCTTCACGGATGTTGGCGGCCATGTGTTCCCAGGTGACATCGTCGTCGCCGATACCCGTCGCCGCCGCGAAAGCCGGCCACATCTTGAACGCCGTATCGCCGACGGGCGCACCGATCGTCTTGCCGATCAGATCGGAGGCTTCCTCGATCCCGTTGCCGGCCAGAGCGACGACGGTCAGGTCGGCCGGAGTCTGGTTATAGATCGCGAGGACCCGCTGCTCCGGATTGAGGGTGTTGAAGTGGATGACCGAGGCGATGTCGCCGATGCCGATATTCCAGGAACCGCTCGCGAGACGGTTCACGACATTGGCCGATCCATCGCCCGCGACGATGTCGGGATCGAGCCCCTCTTCGGCGAAGAAGCCCTTGTCCACCGCCAGGAAAATGGGGGCATGCGAGCCCGACAATCTCCAGTTCAGGGTGAAGGGGAGGCTCTCCAGATCCGCAGCCTGTACGCTCGTTCCGAGTACCATTGTGGCGAAGGCGGCTGCGGCGAGCCTCTTCAGGGGGAAGTGATATGCCATGTTCCTGTCTCCAGTCTCTGGGTAGATGCGTTGTTTTTCCCGCTTTTGTGCGTTGCCTCCCTGGTCAATCCCGTCGATAAGCCCATCCGACAAAGTATTTTTCGATCATGACTGCAATAAAATACAGAAATATACCGGCGGCAGATAAGGATAAGAGCCCGCTGAATACGAGTTCTACTTGGAAATCTGACGCGGCGCGGTTCATCATGTAGCCGAGCCCCCGGTTGGCAGCGATGGATTCCGAGAGGATCGTGCCGACGAAGGCGAGGGTGATCGCGATCTTCAGCGAGGCGAAGAATTGCGGCATGGCCTGCGGTATCGCGACCTTGTGGAGCACGTCGATGCGCGAGGATCCCAGCGAGCGCAGCACGTCGCGCAGCTCGGTATCCATCGTCGCGACCGCACCGGAGACGATCACGGCGATGGGGAAGATCACGATGATGGCCGATGTCAGGATGGCAGGGGCGGTCCCGATCCCGGCCCACAGCACCAGCAGGGGCACGAAGGCGACTTTGGGAATGCTGTTGATTCCGACCAAGGTGGGAAACACGGTGTTGTAGAGGCGTGTCGACGCGCCGAGCGCCACCCCCAGAACGAAGCCGATGCTCGTACCCAGCGCGAAGCCGATCAGCGTCGTCATCATCGTCTGGCGACCGTGATGGATGATCGTATCGAAATGCGTGAGGAACATCGAGAAGATCGCGCTCGGGCGCGGCACCACGAAACGTGGCACGTTGAAGGCCGCGCAGGCGGCTTCCCAGAAGAGAAGCAGCCCGAGAATGAACACGGCCGGGCGCCAGATCGCGTTCGTGAGATTCTGTGCGGCGGTCATGCGCCTGCTCCCGAGCTTTTGCGTGCGATGACGCAGACGAGGTTTCCGCCCGGCGGCCCCTGGTGTTCGGCACCGGCATTGCCGAGAACGAGCGGGGTGCCGGCGATGCCGGCCACCTGGGCGTGGGCCACGGCCTTGGCGAGATGGCCGGAATACTGGGTGAGTGCGTCTGAGCGCATGGTGTGGCGCCGGCCGCGGCAGGTCGGCACGTAATCGGCGCCGGCATTGACGAAGACCGACGCGACGCGGTGCCGATCCTCCGCCGGCACGATTCCGTCGACCAGGCGAAGTCCGGCATTGCGGAAGGCGTCATGGGCGCCGCCGAGATCGAGGGCGTCGCGCATCACGCCGCAGCCCGCGACGAGGTCACCCGGGCTGCCGGAGCGATTGCCGACGACGATGACCCTGATATCGGTCAGTTCGGTCCCGCTCGAGGCCGAGGCCCGCGACGTGAAGAGGGTTTGGTCTGCAAGTATCGCGGCGTCGTCCACCTGATCGCGGCGGATCTCGCCGAGGGCGATCGCGGCGCCGAGCGCCGAGGCTCCCCTGCTGCGGGGACCGGTCGCGGGATCGCTGCCGTCACCGTTGGGGCATTTGATCTCGACGCAGGCGACGTCATCCGGGTCGTCGATTCCTGCGTCATGCATCGCCGCCCGAACGGCGTCGCATGCCGCTTCCACCTGTGCGATACGCCCCAGCTCGGATTCGCGCAGCGGAGCGCTCATCGCCGTACCGACGGCGAGTACCCGCGATGTGCGATCCGGAATCGCGCGAGCCCCGTCCGCCGAGACCGGCCGTCGACAGAACACGGTCATGTGCGGCGACATCAATCCGGCGGTGCCGCCGATCATCAGCAAGGGTATGCGTGCGGAGATCTCGGCGACCGGGCAATCCAGCCTTTCGGCCAGAAGCAGGGAGAGGCGCAGCGCGCAATAGCCGCGAGCATGGCCGTCGCCCTCGGTTTGCGCGATGACGCCGATGATCTGCGCCGGGTCGACCCCGTGTTCGTCGAACAGATCGACGAGTCCGGATATGTCCGCCGGCCCTTGCATTGCGATCGTATGGACGAAGCTTTCGAACACGGACGCTCTCCCGATACCCGCATTCCTTCAATCAAGCTTCGTGCCAGATCGCGCGGCGAGCCGCAGATTCTCGTGCGGCGCGGCACAAACGATTGCGGCGCAACAATCCACCGGGGCGTCGGAGAGGAAACGTGTTCGAGAAAATATAAAATCATCGAACATTTATCGTTTATTCGGTAATCATTATAATGCTCAATAATTTTTCGTTTGCCGAAATTTTGAACACATGGCATAGGATCCACGATACGTTTTAGTGGTTGATCGCAAGGAACCGATTCGATGAAAAAGAGCGCGGGCAAAGGGGCGCCCACCTCCGGCAGCGGGGCCGATCTGGCCCTCACGAACATCGTGGATCGCCTGCGCAGCGACATTCTCGGCGGCTACTTCGGCTCGTCGGAGCAACTGCGTTTCCGGGCGCTCTCCGAGCGTTACGGCACGAGCGTTTCCACCCTGCGGGAGGCTCTCGCCCGGCTTACCGGCGAGCGGCTCGTCGAGTTCACGCCCAATAGCGGCTATCGCGTCATCCAGGCATCGTTGCCCCACCTGATGGATATCAGCATCGCCCGGCTCGAAATCGAGACCGCGGCCCTCAGGCTGTCGATCGAGAACGGGGACGAGGACTGGGAGGCGGGCGTGGTCGCATCGTTCCACAAACTTACCCGGGCCCAGGAGAGGCTGGCTGCGGAAGATACCACGGAAAACCTCAGAAACTGGATGGGGCGGCACCGTGAATTCCACCTCTCGCTCGTCACGGGATGCGGATCGGAATGGTTGCTGCAATCGTGCGAAACCCTGCGTGTCCTGTCCGACCGGTACCGTTACGTGATGAACGCGCCCACGACCGCGCATCCGCCTCTCGTGGCCCAGCACAAACCCATTGCCGATGCCGCGATCGCGCGTCGCGCCGACGAGGCCTGCGCTTTGCTGCGTGAGCACATCCTGCTCTCCCTCGAGATCATCACCGGCGAGAAGGTGGTGGTGTTGAACACCGATCGCGCGCATGCCGGCCCGGTCGTCGCGCAGGGCCGGGTCGCGTCCGGCCCGAACGCGACTGGCACACTCCTTGCCAAGACGTCTCCGAAGACCAATCGGAGACGAAAGCATGAAGACGATCCCGGCTGACCCCTATCCCTGGCCGTTCGACGGCTCACTCTCACCGCAGACGACCTGCCTGATCGTCATCGACATGCAGACGGATTTCTGCGGCAAAGGCGGCTATGTCGACGCGATGGGATACGACCTCTCGCTCACACGCGCACCGATCGAGCCGATCCGTCGCGTCATGGCGGCGATGCGCGAAGCGGGTTTTCCGGTGCTGCATACGCGTGAGGGGCATCGGCCCGACCTGTCGGACCTGCCGGAGAACAAGAGCTGGCGATCCCGGCGGATCGGCGCGGGGATCGGCGATCCCGGACCCTGCGGCAAGATCCTCGTGCGGGGCGAACCCGGCTGGGAGATCATTCCCGAGCTCGCGCCGCTTCCCGGCGAAGTGGTGATCGACAAGCCCGGCAAGGGTTCGTTCTATGCAACCGATCTCGAACTCGTCCTGCACCGGCGCGGTATCCGCAACATCGTCCTGACGGGCATCACCACCGACGTCTGCGTTCACACCACCATGCGCGAAGCCAATGATCGCGGCTTCGAATGTCTGCTCCTCGAAGATTGCTGCGGCGCGACCGCCTACGAGAACCATCTCGCCGCGCTCAGCATGATCCGCAAGCAGGGCGGGGTCTTCGGCGCGACGGCGACGAGCGAGCAGTTCATCGCGGGACTCGCCTGAGTAATCCGTTTGCCTCCCCCAGATCGAAAGCCGTTTGTCATGTCTGTTTCGACAATCCCCGTCGCGTCCCCTTCGCGGCAACCCGCTTCGTCTGCGATATATCCGCTGCCCGAGCATCCGATGAGCATCACCGCGCTCCATGACCGCTACCGCGCGGGGGAGACGCCGGCGGGCCTGTTTGCGGAGATCGATGCGCGGATCGACCGGGTCGATGATCCGGGAATATTCATCAGCCGTCCCGCGCGCGCCGATCGCGACGACGCGCTCGCCCGCCTCGGGCGTTTCGATCCCGAGCGCTACCCGCTCTGGGGAATACCCTTCGTCGTCAAGGACAATATCGACGTCGCTGGTATGGAGACGAGCGCGGGCTGCCCGGAATTCGCCTATGTGCCGGACCGGACCGCGCCGGTCGTCGAGCACCTCATGGCGGCGGGCGCGATCCTCGTGGGCAAGAGCAATCTCGATCAGTTCGCGACCGGGCTCGTGGGTGTGCGCACTCCCTATCCCGTACCGCGCAACCCTTTCGACGCGGCACGCGTCCCCGGCGGATCGAGCTCGGGCTCCGCCGTCGCGGTGGCGCGAGGTCTTGCGAGTTTCTCGCTGGGAACCGATACGGCGGGTTCGGGACGGGTTCCGGCGGCCTTCAACAATCTCGTCGGCCTGAAGCCGAGCATCGGCGCCCTGTCGACGCGCGGCGTCGTGCCCGCATGCCGCAGCCTCGATTGCGTCTCGGTCTTCGCGCTCGGCGTGGCGGATGCGCGCCGTGTCTTCGATGTCGCCTGCGTTTATGACGAGGCCGATCCGTTCTCGCGGCAAATGCCTGCGGTTTCGGATTCACGGATCGCGCGCCTCGGCCTTCCACGCGCCGCCGATATCGAATTTTTCGGTGATGACGCGGCGCAAGCGGCCTGGGAGCGGGCGCTCGAAATGCTTGCGGGATCCGGCGTGACGCTGTCACCCGATATCGATATCTCGCCCCTGCTGGCATCTGCGAAGCTGCTCTATGACGGCCCCTTCGTCGCGGAGCGGCGGGTGGCGGTGGGGCGCTTCTTCGAAACCCGTGCGGATGCGATGCACCCCACCACGCGCGCCATCATCGACGGCGCGCAGCGCTACAGTGCGGCCGATCTCTTCGATGCCATGCACCGCCTCAAGGCCTTCGCCCGCGAGGCGGACCGGATCTGGAGCGAAGTCGACGCGCTGGTCGTGCCGACGGTGCCGATCTTTCCCACGCTCGCCGAATTGCAGGCGGACCCGCTGGGGCCGAATGCGCGTCTCGGCACCTATACGAATTTCGTCAATCTCCTCGACATGTGTGCGATCGCGGTGCCCGGACCGTTTCGCCATGACGACTTGCCGGCGGGCGTGACCCTGATCGCACCACGCGGGCGCGACCGGGCGATTGCCGAACTCGCCCAAAAGCTCTTTCCGGGTTTCGGTGGTCATGAAGGGAGCCTTGCGGCATGAGCGACAGGCGGTTCGAACTCGTCGTGGTCGGCGCACATCTGAGCGGGATGGCGCTGAATCACGAATTGCAGCAGCGCGGCGGTGTATTGTCCCGCGCCGTCTCGACGAAGCCGCTCTACCGGCTCTACAGCCTCGTCGGCGGCCCACCGTTCCGACCGGGGCTCCTGCGCGTCGGCGAGGGAGGCGGCGCCATCGCGACCGAGGTCTGGACCTTGCCGGGCGAAGGATTCGCGGATTTCGTCTGCACCATACCCGCGCCCTTGTGCATCGGAACACTCGAACTCGCCGACGATACCCGCCCGAAGGGTTTCCTCGTGGAACCGACGGGTCTGGAGGGAGCGCAAGACATCACCGCCCATGGCGGCTGGCGCGCCTATATGGCCGCCCGCGAGGGAGTGGCTCCTGATGCGTGAAGCCGTCGTACACCGTTTCCCGATGAGCGATCCCGGAGACGTTTCGGCGATCGCGAAAGCCATCGCGGCGGGGATCATCGTTCCCGCGCGCATCATCGCCATTCTCGGCAAGACCGAGGGTAACGGCTGCGTCAACGACTTCTCGCGCGGCTACGCCACCCAGTCCCTGCGTCATCTGCTGGCGACGCATCTCGACGAGGCGGCCCTCGCCGGGATCTCGCTGGTGATGTCGGGCGGGACCGAGGGCGCATTGACGCCGCACTGGATCGTGTTCGAGGTCATTGACGACAGCGATCGACCGCAGACGGCGCCGCGAGCACTCGCCATGGCGTCCGTGGTGACGCGCGATCTCCTTCCGGAGGAGTTCGGCCGCACCGCGCAGGTCGAACTGGTGGCGCAGGGTGTCCGCGAGGCGATGAGCCGGGCGGGCATCACCTCCAGCGATGATGTTCATTTCGTCCAGATCAAATGTCCGCTCCTGACCGTGGCGCG
>JBJHBI010000050.1:0-30596 GCA_050485405.1 Salinarimonadaceae bacterium | reverse complement strand
ATATGGCTCAGGAAGGCACCGGGGAAAATCAGGGTCGCGCGGCGGAAATGGTGCCCGAGCACATGCCGGTCGCGCAGCCGGTGATCCGCGAGATCACCATGGAAGACGTGCAGGCGGCGTTCTACGAAGGCCTCAACGATTTTCGCGCAGCGCCCGCTTACGGGCTGTTCTTCGGCGCCGTCTATGCCGCCGGCGGCATCCTGATGCTCGCCCTCGTCATCGCCCTCGACGCCGTCTACCTCGCCTACCCGCTCGCAGCGGGTTTCGCGCTCATCGGCCCCTTCGTCGCGGTCGGCCTCTATGAAGTGAGCCGCCGGCGCGATCGCGGCGAGAGGCTCGCATGGGGGCCGATTCTCGGCGTGGTCTTCTCGCAGAGCAAGCGCGAACTCGGCTGGATGGCCTTCGTCACCCTATTCGTCATGATCATCTGGCTGTATCAGGTGCGGCTGTTGCTCGCGCTGTTCCTCGGCTTTCAATCCTTCGCGACGCTCGGCGCCTTCCTCAACGTGGTCTTCACCACGCCCGAGGGACTGCTCTTCCTCCTCGTGGGCAATGTCGTCGGCGCGCTGCTGGCGCTGGGGCTGTTCTCGCTGACGGTGGTCTCCTTCCCGCTCCTGCTCGACCGGGACGTCGATTTCATCACGGCGATGATCGCGAGTGTAAAGAGCGTGGTGATGAATCCCAAGCCGATGATCGGCTGGGGGCTGTTCATCGTGCTGGGGCTGATCCTGGCCTCGATCCCGTTCTTCCTCGGCCTGCTGATCATCCTGCCCGCGCTCGGCCATGCCAGCTGGCGGCTCTATCAGAAGGTAGTGGCGCCGGTGGAAGAGACGTCGGCTGAGTCGGCACCCGCCGCGTAATTACCCGCGACCCGAGCGCGCTCGCGGCGATTTTGCGCTGCGGCGGGGTTGCAATCGTCGCGCAAACTCGTTCGTCTATGGGGGCTGCCCGGCGCCATCCGGAATCGGGCAGCGACCAAGCGGAGGAGTACGCGACCGTGGAAGCGCTGTTCATCGGCCAGGCCTATATCGACGTCACCTTCGTCGCCGACGAATTGCCCAGTGGCGACGAAAAGAAAGTCGCCCGCGAATATGCGGTCTCGTTCGGCGGCAATGCCGTCACGGCGGCTTTCGCCTGCGCGAAACTCGGCATCGCGCCGGATCTGCTCGCTTCCGTCGCCGATGACTGGCTCGGGCGCATGTTCATCGACATGGCCGCGAAATACCGCATCAGCGTGCATCACCGCAAAGTGCGCGAATCCTCGCTTTCCTTCATCATGCCGCGCGGCGACAAGCGCGCCATCGTGCGCTGCCGCGACGACGATTACCTCCACCCGTTCCCGCCGCTCAACCTGGAGAATTGCCGCGCGCTGCATGTCGACGGGCACCAGCCGGACGCGGCGCTCCACTACGCCCATACCTGCCGCGAGGCCGGCATTCTCACCTCGCTCGATGGCGGCGGGCTGCGCGAGAATACCCACGAATTGCTCGCTTATATCGACGTCGCCGTCGTCGCCGAGCGGCTATGCGAGCAGATGGACCTGACACCGGCGCAGATGCTCGCCTATCTGAAGACGCGCGGCGTGCGCATCGGCGGCGTCACCATGGGCGAGCGCGGCATGCTCTGGTACGACGAGACCGGCAACCAGCAGCACATGCCCGCCCTCGCGGTCCCCTCGGAAAAGGTCGTCGATACGAACGGCGCCGGCGACATCTTCCACGGCGCCTATATCTACTCCGCGCTCGCCCACCCGGAAGCCACCTGGGCCGACCATTTCCGCTTCGCCCGCGCCGCCTCCGCTTATGCGATCCAGCATCTGGGCAACGAAACGAGCCTGCCCGCGCTCAGCGATGTCGAGGCGATGCAGGAGGCGTTGCCGGAAATGGGGTGAGGGGTGACCGCCGAAGCAATCACCATCCAGAGAGCTTGGCATTGCCCGAACGCAATTTTTGATAAATATTACACCCTGTTGATCAACGGGGAAATTGACATATATGGCAATTTCAGAGACAATGATATTGGAGTTTGATCTCCGACCGATCAGTGTCCCGCTCGGGTCTAAGGAGGAAACATGGCGTACCCTTTATGCCTCGCGCGAGCTTCAGTATTTTTTGCAAGAGATCCAGGCGACTAATCCGCCAACGAGATGGGAAGCTGATTTGACGCCAAAGGAGCAGTTATATGAACTGTTTCGAGTTTTCATAACGGGCGAGGCTCTGAGAACCGACGAGCAATTTCACGTCATGAGACCGACAGATGATGCCGTGTGGGAACTCAAGACACCGGATTTGCGGATTTTCGGCTGGTTCATTGCGAAGGACCAGTTTGCTGGCATATTCGGTGACTGGGCCGACAGGATAAAGGAACACGGCCTTTACGCTGGATACCGTGACGAGATAACCCGGCGACGCCGAAAATGCGGCGCCGATGACAACTGTTGTGTATGGGAGAGTGAGGAAGATGCAGTCGTTTCAATTCGAAATCGATGAGCAGAGCGCATGCGCAGCCCGCTTTATCAGCTGCGTAAGGAATGAGCTCGTCGACGCATTTCTCACTGAGAAGAACGAGCGCGGCCTGACACAAAACGAGATCGCAGAGCGCCTCGGCGTCAATCCGTCGATGATCAGCCGACAGCTATCCGGCGAAGCGAATCTGACGCTGCGCTCCGTTGCAGAGCTGGCCTGGGCGATGGGCTACGACAATATCGCTTTCAAGCTGGAGAAGGCAGAAAGGGATCGTCGACGCAACTATACATCCGCCGCCAAACATGCCGTGTCGTTCGGCGATCTCGGCGTGATCGGGGCAGAAGAAACGACGGTTTCCAGTGGGCCTACAACATTTCTGCAGAGCCATACCGAATGACGATCAAAGGTTTCGTGACATTCTGCGACGATATCAGGCAGGAGCTCGGCGGAAAGATTACGCTTGTCGGCTGTTACACCGGCGAGATGACGGTCCATGGCGAGCCCCCTGCGACGCTTGCGAAGCTCGGGTTTCAAGCAAGACTTGTTTTTCCGGCCCAGATTGCGCCGAAAAAGATCGATGTCAGGGTTGATTTCGTGCCGGGAGACGAAACCCTGTTCGAGGCCACCCTGGATATTCCGGAAGGCGAACACAAAAAGGCCCTTGGCCGGGTTGAACCAGACGGCACAGGCGATGAAGCGCACTTCGTACTCATTCAGCATACAATCCTGTCGCCGTTGGAGATACGCGGAGAAGGTCGCATTCGCGTCAGAGCCGTCGTCGATGGCGAAACGGTAAAGCTTGGCTCGCTCCGTGTCCGCTTCGACGCGCCTGCACCAGCTATGGGCGATAAGCGGGCATCCTAGCCGGACCGCCTTCGCCAAACTCCCCGAACAAACCAGATAATTGGTGGGCCCGGCTGGACTCGAACCAGCAACCAGACCGTTATGAGCGGCCGGCTCTAACCATTGAGCTACGGGCCCTGCGCCGAAGGCGAGGAATCGCGGTCGGAACCGCTCATGGGAGATAGCGGATATCGACATGGAAAATCAATCGTCGAAGTTGCACTCCTGTCATGGTCGGCCCGTAAACGGCGATGCGTACCGGCTTCCGATTCAGGGATCGTGGAATGAACGACGAGCAGGCGACGCGCGAAGCGGCGACCGCAACTGAAACCGGCACGACCCGCGGCGCGGGAAGCGTCGGCGAAGTCTTTGCCGCTTTCGGCAAACTGGGGCTCACCGCGTTCGGCGGCCCGATCGCGCATCTGGGCTATTTCCGCGATGAATTCGTCACGCGCCGCAAATGGCTCGATGAAAAGAGCTATGCCGATCTCGTGGCGCTGAGCCAGTTCCTGCCCGGCCCGGCCTCGAGCCAGGTCGGATTCGCACTCGGATTGATGCGCGCGGGGCCGGCTGGTGCGGCGGCGGCGTTTCTCGCCTTCACCCTGCCCTCGGCGCTGGTGATGATCGCCTTCGCATATGGCGCATTCGTCTTCGCCGGGCCTGTCGGATCCGGGATCATCGACGGGTTGAAGATCGTCGCGGTGGCCATCATCGCGCATGCGGTCTGGGGCATGGCGCGCCAGCTCTGCCCGGATCGCACCCGCGCGGGGATCGCGCTCGGCGCCGTACTGATCGCACTGATCCCGGCGGGCGCTTACATGCAGGTTCTGGCCATCGCCGCCGGCGCCGTCCTCGGCCTCGCCCTGTGCCGCGAGGCGCGCAGCGAAGCCGGGAGCGCCCTGCCCTTCGCCGTATCGCGCGTCACGGGCTATGCCTGCATCGCCGCCTTCGCGATCCTTCTGATCGGCCTGCCGCTCGCGAATGCGGCGAGCGCGGCGCAGGGGATCGCGCTGTTCGACGCCTTCTATCGCGCCGGCGCACTGGTCTTCGGCGGAGGCCATGTCGTGCTGCCCCTGCTCGAAGCGGAAACCGTCCGCACCGGCTGGACAGACGCGGATACATTCCTCGCCGGATACGGTGCGGCGCAGGCCCTGCCCGGGCCGCTCTTCACCTTCGCCGCCTATCTCGGTGCCGTCATCGAGCCGACGACGGGCATCGGGCAGAACGGGATTCTCGGGGCGATGATCGCGCTCATCGCGGTGTTCCTGCCCGGTTTTCTGCTCCTGGTCGGCGTGATTCCGTTCTGGAATGCGTTTCGCGCGCGCCCCGCCGCGCAGGCGCTGATGCGCGGCGCCAATGCCGCCGTGGTGGGGATCCTCGGTGCTGCGCTCTACACCCCCGTCTTCACCAGCGCGGTGATCGGACCGGGCTCCTTCGCCCTGGCGCTGACCTGTTTCCTGCTGCTGATGGTCTGGAAGGTGCCGCCCTGGGGCGTCGTCATCGTGGCCGCGATGGGTGGTGCGCTGATGGGCGCCGTGTAGGGCGCATGCGTGATATCTGGACAAGGCTTGCGGGCTGAGGCAGTGTCGCCATTCGCGAATACCGCGCCGCAAGCCGTTGCAGGATCATGAAAAAGATCTTCCCCGATCCGACCGATTCCCGCCTCACCCGCCCCGTCACCGGGCGTGATCACACGGGTGCGGAGCTCACGATCCGCGTGGTCGAGGAGCGTCCGCTCACGATCTTCCTCAACAGCCGCGAGATCGTCACGGCGATGACGATCGGCGATTACCCGGAATATCTCGCGCTTGGGTTTCTGCGCAATCAGGGCATGCTCAAACCCGATGATGTCGTCACCGGGGTGGAGTATGACGACGACCTCGAAGTCGTCGTGGTGCGCACGGAGCGCGAGACGAATTTCGAGGAAAAGCTGCAAAAGAAGACCCGCACCTCCGGCTGCGCCGTCGGCACCGTGTTCGGCGACATGATGGAGGGGCTGGAAGGGCTCACCCTGCCCGATACGCGGCTTCGCACGAGCTGGCTCTACGCGCTCGCCAAGCAGATCAACACCATGCCGAGCCTCTATCTGGAAGCGGGCGCGATCCACGGGACGGTGCTCTGCCGCGGCGACGAGCCGCTCGTCTATATGGAGGATGTCGGGCGCCACAACGCGGTGGACAAGATCGCCGGCTGGATGCTCATGCACGGCGAGGACGCGCAGGACAAGCTGCTCTATACGACCGGTCGCCTCACCTCCGAGATGGTGATCAAGACGGCGATGATGGGCATCCCGGCGCTCGCCTCGCGTTCCGGCTTCACCGCCTGGGGCGTCGAAATCGCCCGGCAGGTCGGGCTCACCCTGATCGGTCGCATGCGTGGCCAGCGTTTCGTCTGCCTCTCGGGCGAGGAACGGCTCATCCGCGATGCCGATCCCGACAGCGCGCCGCAGGAAGAGCGCAAGCATCGGCGCAAAGGGGCGCGTGAAGAAAGCAGCGTCGAATGATCGATCCGAAGACCGGTATCGCCGGCCAGCGCATCTACGGCGTCACCGGCTGGAAGAATGCCGGCAAGACCGGGCTGGTGGAGCGGCTCGTCACCGAGATCACCGGGCGCGGCTTCAGCGTCTCGACGATCAAGCACGCGCATCACAATGTCGATGTCGACGAGAAGGGCCGCGACACGTATCGCCACCGTCAGGCCGGGGCGCGGGAGGTCGTACTCGCCTCCGCCGGGCGCTGGGCGCTGATGCATGAATTGCGCGGTGCGCCCGAGCCGTCGCTCGCCGAGATCGTTGCGAAACTCACCCCCGTCGATCTCGTCATCGTCGAGGGCTACAAGCGCGAAAGCCATCCCAAGATCGAGGCCTATCGCCGAGAGAGCGCCAAAGAAAGTGGGCTTCTCGCGCAAGAACTTCCCACGATCCGCGCGATCGCCAGCGATACCCCGCTCGACGAAACCACCCTCCCCGTCATCGATCTCGACGATACGTCTGCGATCGCCGATTTCATCCTGAGCGAATGTGGCCTCGCATGAGCGGGTTCGACCGTGTCGTGATCGTCGACTGGTCCGCCTCCGCCCGGCGTATGCCGGCGCGCCCGCGTGCGGATGCGATCTGGATCGGGATCAGCGATGCGGCGGGGGAGCGCGAACCGCTCTATTGCCGCAGCCGCGCGGAGGCGATGGCGGCGGTCACCGGCTTGTGTGAGGAAGCCCTTGCGGCGGGGGAGCGCCTGCTGATCGGCTTCGACTTTCCCCTCGGCTATCCGCGCGGCTTCGCCTCGGCGCTGACCGGGCGCGCCGAAGCGCTCGCCTTGTGGGAATGGCTCGCCGGGCGGATCGAAGACGGCGATGACAATACGAACAATCGCTTCGAGGCCGCTGCCGCGATCAACCGCCAATTTCCCGGCATCGGCCCGTTCTGGGGCCGCCCGGCATCGCTCCCCCTGCCCGATCTGCCAGAGCGCGGCTCGCTGCGGGACGGTCACGGCCTGCCCGAGCGACGCCTCGTCGAGACGCGTATCCCGCGCGCGCAGCCCTGCTGGAAGCTCTTCACCACCGGCTCCGTCGGCTCGCAGGCGCTCCTCGGCATTCCCCGGCTCCAGGCGCTGCGCGAGCGCTTCGGCGAGGCGATTTCCGTCTGGCCGTTCGAGACGCGCGCAACGCCGATCACGCTCGCGGAGGTCTATCCCTCGCTGATCGACGAGGCGGTCGCATCCGTACTCGACCGCGATCCGAGGACGATCAAAGATGCCGTGCAAGTGAAGCTCCTCGCCGCAGCGACCATGGCGCATGCGCGCGACGCGGTGCCCGCCTCCATGCAGTCGATCGATGCATCGGAGGCAATATTGCGCGAAGAAGGCTGGATTCTCGGCGTGGGTTGCGAGACGCTCATGCGCCAGACAGCACGGGAGATCGCGACCGGCATGAGCGCGCTTGAACCGCCACGCCTCCAGAACGATTGCTTCGCCCTGCCGCCCGGCATCGACTGGACCCCGGTCGACGACGCATTGGCGATGTTGCGCAAGGCGCTTCGCCCGATCACCGGTATCGAGAGCGTAGCCACCGCCGAGGCGCTCGGTCGCGTCCTCGCGCAGGATACGATCGCGCGCCGCTCCAACCCGCCGGCACCCAACGCCGCCGTCGATGGATACGGCTTCGCTCATGCCGCGACGGGCGACGGCCCGCAGGAACTCCCCCTCGTCGATGGCCGCGCCGCCGCCGGCGTGCCCTATACGGGCAAAGTTCCCCATGGAAAGGCGATCCGGATCCTCACCGGTGCGATCCTGCCGGAGGGGGTCGATACGGTGGTGCTCGAGGAGGATTGCGCGACGGACGGGGCGCGCATCGCCTTCAACGGGCCGATCAAGCCGCGATCCAATACACGCAAGGCCGGTGAGGATGTCGGCGCTGGCGCGCCCGCCCTCCCCGCCGGTCGATTGCTCACGCCGGCTGATCTCGCGCTGTTGAGTGCGCTCGGCATCGGCGAGGTCGCGGTGCATCGCCGCCTGCGCGTCGGCGTGCTCTCAACCGGCGAGGAGATCGTGGGTGATTTCGACGACGAAGCGCTCGCACCGGGCAAGATCTACGATGCCAACCGGCCCATGCTGCTCGCACTCGCGCAATCCTGGCACTACGCTCCCGTCGATCTCGGCCATGTCGGCGATGATCGCGAGGCCTTGCGCGCGCGGCTCGATGCGGCTTCGCGATCCGCCGATATGATCTTCACGACGGGCGGCGCTTCCGCCGGTGACGAGGATCACGTCTCGGCGTTGCTGCGCGAGAGCGGCGCGCTCCAGGAATGGCGCATCGCGATCAAGCCGGGGCGTCCGCTCGCGCTCGCGATCTGGAACGGCGTGCCGGTCTTCGGCCTGCCGGGAAACCCGGTCGCGGCCTTCGTCTGCGCGTTGATCTTCGCCCGCCCGGCGCTGTCGGCACTCGCGGGTGCGGGCTGGCGCGAGCCGCTGGTGATGACGGTTCCCGCCGCCTTCTCCAAGCGCAAGAAGCCAGGGCGGCGGGAATATCTGCGCGCGCGGCTCGATCCGAACGGCCATGCGGAAGTCTTCGCCTCGGAAGGTTCGGGGCGAATCAGCGGCCTGTCATGGGCGAGCGGGCTGGTGGAAATCGGAGACGGCGCGCAGGAGATCTCCCCCGGAGACCCGGTGCGATTCCTGCCTTATGCGGGATTCGGGATCTGACGTGCAGATCCCGGATCCGGATCAGAAGTCGACGAGATTGCGGCCCGGATCGTCGAGGCGAGCGCCCTCGGTCGTGAAGGCCTGATAGGCCGTCGTCTGGAAATTGCCATCGAGCAGATAGGCCGCCCCTACGGCGGCGATTATCGCAACGACGGCTGCGGCAACGAACGCTTTCATCCCCCTGGTCTCCCTCATGATTTTGGCGAAGCCGGATCGCCGGCTCCAACCTTGACATAATCGCCTATTGCAGACCCGCAAGCAAGCGTTCCGCGAGGCCGGTATAGATGCGACCGAGTATCCCATCCGGCGCGACTGCCGTGACCGGCTGGCCGAGATCGGAGGCGCGGCGCAGTTCCATCGTCAGCGGCACGCCGCCGAGGAAGGGTACGCCGAGGCGCGCCGCCTGCTGCTCCGCGCCGCCCTCACCGAAAATCGCGTGATGGGCGCCGCAATCCGTGCAGATGAAATGCGACATATTCTCCACCACCCCGAGGATCGGCACATCCACCTTGCGGAACATGGTGATGCCGCGCCGCGCATCGATCAGCGAGAGATCTTGCGGCGTCGAGACGATCACCGCGCCCGACAGGTCCGTGCCCTGCGCGATGGCGAGCTGGGCGTCACCCGTGCCGGGCGGCATGTCGATGATGAGAATGTCGAGCTTGCCCCATTCGACCTCCGCCATCATCTGCGTCAGCGCCGACATCACCATCGGCCCGCGCCAGACCATGGCGGTTTCCTCGTCGACGAGCAGGCCGATCGACATGGCCTTGAGCCCGTAGGCCTGCATCGGCAGGAGCTTGCGATCGGCGCCCACGCGCGGCTGACCGCGCAGCCCGAGCAGCGTGGGAAGTGACGGACCGTAGATATCGGCATCGAGGATCCCGACCTTGAGTCCGAGCGCACGCAGGCCGAGCGCAAGATTGACGCTCGTCGTGGACTTGCCCACACCGCCCTTGCCGGAGGCGACCGCGACGATATGCCTGATCCCGGCCATGGCAGCGGGCTTGCGTGAAGCGCTCGTTGCCGGCGCTGCGCCGGGGGTGGTCACGAGGGGGCCGGCGGGCTTTGCCGCTTGCGGCGACGGCTGCGGCGCGGAGGCTTCCGCAGTGAGCGCGACGAGGGCCTTCTCGACACCGGGCAGCGCCTCGAGCGCCGCTTGCGCGGCATCGCGCAGCGGAGCGAAGGCCTGCGCCTCCTCGGGCGCGATGGCGATCATCGCGGTGACGCGGCCCTCGCGCGCCGATACCGCCGCGACGCGCGTCGTTTCACCGAGCCTGCCGCCACCCGGCAATGCGATCTGTGCGAGAGCTTCCCGCGCCTGTGCCGTCAGTGCGTCATCCTGTGCCATGGAAGAACCGTCTCATACCCTCGACCGACGAAAAACGGTCCGGACGTGATGCCCGGACCGTTCCTTGCTTTTCGCGCGCGCCATCAGGGACGGCGCCGCGCCGGATCACATTGAGCAGGATCACTCGGCGGGCTGGGGTGCCGCGCCACCAGCGGGCGGAGCCGCCTTGCCCTCGCGGGCGAGCTTCTCCTCGACCCAGAGCGAATGGTGCTCCTTGGCCCAGTTCAGATCCACCTCGCCGGAGCCCATGGCGTCGAAGGCGCCTTCCATGCCGACCGAGCCGATATAGATATGCGCGATGATGATCGCCGTCATGATACCCGCCACGATGGCGTGGATCACCTGATAGAGCTGCCACTGCGCCGAGGTGCCGGCGAGTTCGGGGAAGAGCAGCATCACACCGGTGAAGGACAGAGCCGCGCCGCCGATGATGACGGACCAGAAGATCATCTTCTGACCGGCATTGAACTTCTTCGCCGGAGGATGCGAGCCCTTCGTGAACAGCCCGCCACCCTTCTTCAGCCATTCGATGTCGAGACGGTTGGGGATGTTGTGGAGGACCCAGGCGAAGAACACGATGACGAGCGCCACCATGAACGGCCAGGCCAGATAGTTATGCGCGATCTTGCCCCAGGCCGAGATCGTGCCGAAGGCGCTCTCGCCGACGATGGGCAGGATCACCGCACGACCGATCAGGAGGTTCAGACCCGTCAGGGCCAGAATGATGAAGGTCGCGGCCAGAAGCCAGTGCGCGAAACGCTCGATCGCATTGAAGCGCTGGATCGTGCGCCCGGACGGGCCGGAATCGATGCGGATCTTGCCACGATACATGTAGAAGCCGATCAGCACGGCCAGCATACCGAGGATGGCGACCACGTTCACCGTGGTCACGGTCCCGCCATGGGTGGCGGCCCAGTTCCTGTTACCCGGCTTGATCAGATCGGCGGCGCGCGCATCCGGAATGGTCACGCGCCCGGAAACCGCCTCGCCGGACTGGAGCGCGCGCATGAGCTGCTCCTCCTGCACGGCGCTTTCCGTGGGATTGATCTGCTGCGCCGAGAGCTCCGGCGCAGCGAAAGCGAAGAGCGCGACGACGGCGAACAGCGTGGCTGCGCGTTTGAGCAATGTCTGTACCACGGTATTTCCTCCCCCATTTGTCCGATCGGTTATCCCCGATCAGACGGAGATCGTTTCGCCGTAGGCCGTACGCCAGCCCCAAGCACCCGAGCCGTAGCCGCGGGTCACCACACGCTCGCGATAGATGTCGGCGATGATGTCACCGTCACCTGCGAGCAGCGCCTTGGTCGAGCACATCTCCGCGCAGAGCGGGAGCTTGCCCTCGGCCAGACGGTTGGAGCCGTATTTGACGTATTCGGCCTGCGTCATGTCCGCTTCCGGACCGCCCGAGCAATAGGTGCACTTGTCCATCTTGCCGCGCGTGCCGAAATTGCCGACCCGCGGATATTGCGGCGCGCCGAACGGGCATGCGTAGAAGCAGTAGCCGCAGCCGATGCAGGTATCCTTGGAGTGCAGCACCACGGCGTCACCGGTGGTGTAGAAGCAGTTCACAGGGCATACGGCGGCGCAGGGCGCGTCGTCGCAATGCATGCAGGCCATGGAGACCGAGCGTTCGCCCGGCATGCCGTCATTGATGGTGACGACGCGCCGGCGGTTGATGCCCCACGGAACCTCGTGCTCGTTCTTGCACGCGGTCACGCAAGCCTGACACTCGATGCAGCGATCGGCGTCACAGAGGAATTTCATTCTCGCCATTATTCAATCCTCCCTCAGGCTGCTTCGATCTGGCAAAGCGTGACCTTGCCTTCATGCATGCCCGTCACGGGGTCGTAGCCATAAGTCGTGACGACGTTCACCGATTCACCGAGCACGATGGGATCGGCGCCCTGCGGGTAGTTCCCGCGTTGATCCTCACCCTGGAACCAGCCGGCGAAGTGGAACGGCATGAAGGCCGCACCCGACGCCACGCGCTCCGTGACGAGAGCCTTGACCCGCGCCCGCGTGCCTTCCGGCCCGTTGACCCAGACCCAGCCGCCATCGGTGATCCCGCGCGCCTCGGCGTCACGCGGATTGATCTCGACGAACATGTCCTGCTTGAGCTCGGCCAGCCACTTGTTCGAACGGGTCTCCTCGCCGCCGCCTTCGTATTCCACGAGACGCCCGGAGGTGAGCACGATCGGATAACGCTCGTGCAGGCCGCGCTCCACGACCGATTGCTGGATCGTGTGGCCGATATTCGGCATGCGGTTCTGGCGACCGTCCTCGCGGGTCGGATAATCCGCCACGAGATCGGGACGCGGCGAGTAGATCGGCTCGCGGTGTACCGGAACCGGATCCGGCAGGTTCCACGCGACCGCGCGGGCCTTGCCGTTGCCGAAGGGCACGCAGCCATGCTCGATCGCCACGCGCTGGATGCCGCCCGAGAGGTCGGTCGACCAGCTCACCGCATCGATACGCTCTTCGTCGAAGCCGCCGATCCGCTCGATGACCGCGAGTTCGTCGGCCGTCAGATCCTCGTCCCAACCCAGACGCTTGAGCACCGCCATCGTGAATTCGGGATAGCCGTCCTCTATCTCCGATCCGGCCGGCCAGCTGCCCTCTGCGAGAAGCGTCTCGCCGTCGCGTTCGAGACCGAAGCGCGGACGGAAGGCACCGCCGCCATCCTTCACGGGGATGTTGGGATTGTAGAGGATATGCGTTCCGGGATGACGGAACTCGGCGGTCCCCCAGCAGGGCCAGGGCAGGCCGTAATAATCGCCACCGACATCCGCGACGTCGCTCGGCGCGCGCAGGCTGACGAGATCGAACGCGGCCTGGTTGGCCATATGCGCCTTGAGACGCTCCGGGCTCTGGCCGGTGTAACCGGTCGACCAGCCGCCGCGATTGATCTCGCGCAGGATGGATTCGGGCGTCGGCTCTTCCGAGAACTTGCCCTGAACCATCTCGTAGTTCTTGAACATCTCGTCTGCGAAGCCGAGCTTCTTCGACAGGCGGTAGATCACCGCGTAGTCGTTGTCGGATTCGAAGATCGGATCGACGATCTTCTCGCCCCACTGCACCGAGCGGTTGGACGCCGTACGGCTGCCCGCGCACTCGAACTGGGTCGAGATGGGCAGGAGATAGGTGTTGTCGGTGCGATCATGCAGCGCCGCGAAGGTGGTGGGATGCGGATCGGCGACGACGAGCAGTTCGAGCTCGTTCATGCCTCTCTTGGCATCCGCCATGCGCGGAACCGTGTTGCCGCCGTGGCCGAAGACGATCATCGCCTTGATGTTGTCGCGCTGATCGACCTCTTCCGCGTCGATCATGGTCGCGTCGAACCAGCGGGTCGACGGGATGCCCGGCACGTTCATGTTCTGCTCGGGCGAGCGCGCATCGCGACCACCCTTGGCGGGAACCGCGTCGAAGCGGCCCACGAAATACTCGTAGGGCACGTCCCAGACCCGCGACCAGTGGCGCCAGGCGCCCTCGGCGAGGCCGTAATAGCAAGGCAGGTTACCGATATCGAGGCCGAAATCGGTCGCGCCCTGCACGTTGCAGTGTCCGCGGAAGATGTTCGCGCCCGTACCCATCGCACCGACATTGCCGGTGGCGAGGAGCAGGTTGCAGTAGGCGCGCACGTTGGCCGTACCGACCGTGTGCTGCGTTCCGCCCATGCACCAGATGAAGGTGGAGGGACGCTCGGTCGCGAATTTCTCCGCCACGCGGCGCAGCTGCTCGCCGGGCACGCCGGTGACGCGCTCGACCTCGTCGGGCGTCCACTTGGCGACTTCCTCACGCACCTGGTCCATGCCCCAGACGCGCTGGTCGAGATAGACCTGATCTTCCCAGCCGTTCTCGAAGATGTGCCACATCAGGCCCCAGATCACCGGAATGTCGGTGCCGGACCGGAAGCGCACGTAATCGGTGGCATGGGCGGCGGTGCGGGTGAAACGCGGATCGAAGACGATCACGTTCGCGCGCTGCTGCTCCTTGCCGGAGAGGATGTGCTGCATCGACACCGGATGCGCTTCTGCCGCATTCGAGCCCATGAAGATCACGGTCTTGGAATTGCGGATGTCGTTGTAGCTGTTGGTCTGCGCGCCGTAGCCCCAGGTATTCGCGACGCCCGCCACCGTGGTGGAGTGGCAGATGCGGGCCTGGTGGTCGACGTTGTTCGTGCCCCAGAAGGCGGCGAACTTGCGGAACAGGTAAGCGCCCTCGTTGGAGAACTTGGCCGAACCGAGCAGATAGGCCGAATCCGCACCGCTGCGCTCGCGGATATCGAGCATCTTGTCGCCGATTTCCTCGATGGCCTGATCCCAGCTGATGCGCTGCCACTGGCCGCCGACCTTCTTCATCGGATATTTCAGGCGGCGATCACCATGGACCAGCTCGCGCACCGACGCGCCCTTGGCGCAGTGGGTGCCGCGGTTGATCGGGCTGTCCCAGGCCGGCTCCTGGCCGACCCAGACGCCGTCCTGGACTTCGCCGATGACGGTGCAGCCGACGGAGCAGTGCGTGCAGATGTTCTTGCGCAGCTCGATCGGGCGGCTGTGATCCGCCGGGCCGGCTTCCGCCTGGCGGGTCATGCCCGCGTTCAGCGTTCCCAGCGCGGCGAGACCACCGACCGCGAGGCCGGAATTGCGCAGAAAGCTGCGGCGATCGATCGCCTTGGTCGCGAGACCCGCCGCCATTGTCGCGAGGCGCCCGCGTGCGGCCTCACCCTGTTTGCGTTTGACGAGCATCGATCAATCCCCCGTGTAGTAGCGATTGGTGCGGTAGAACGCCTGCACGTGCTCCGTTTCCTGGTAGCGCGCGCGCTTGCGCTCGTCCGTAGATTGCTGCGCCGCGACGGGAACCGCGCCCCCGACGCTCATGGCAGCCGCCGCGCCGGCGCCGGCCACGGCCCCGAAGAAGCCACGACGGCCGATGCCCGTCTTCTTGCGCGTATCCTGATCATTCACACTCATGATCATCCTCCCGAACACGGTGGGCTCCGCCGCACCGAATGGTTTGACACTTCCATCACTCTCTCGCCCCGGACGCGCTCGCCAAAGCGAAGGCCCGTGACTCGATATCCACGAATTGCCGACCGATCTCCGCGACCGCCCGATAGAAATCGGCGCTCGGCGCGACTGCGAGATCGTCGAAGAACTGACCCGCCCACGGCGCGACATGCTTGTCGAAGAAGCGCGCCTGATTGCCCGCGACTTCACCGGCGGCCAGTTGCGCCATGACCTCGCAGACGAACGCGATATGATCTTCCGGCTCGTATCGGCCCGCGACGCGCGCGACCCCCATCACCCGCAGATCCGCGCGCAATTCGGCGAGCGGACGCTCATTGAGAAAGCCGGTCAGATAGAATGAAGCGTATGGCAGGAGTTCGCCGCGACCGACCCCGACGAAGAGCTCGAAGAACTCGTTCTCCACATCCTTTGCGGTGACCTGCGCGGCCTTTCGTGCGAGCGCGCCGTAAGCTTGGCCGAAGGCCGTCTCGTCGCCTGCGATGGTCGCGATCTGCCCGAGCGTCGCGCCGTCGGGCGCCGCTCCGAGTAGCCGGGCCAGAAAACCGTAATGCTGGGCGCGCAGTCGCTCTTCGCTCATCGCGCCGCCTCCGGGCGAGCGTCACCGACCGGCATCCTGCCGAAATCGCGCAGGTTGTTGCGCTGCAATGTGGTGGCTCTCACGTTCTTTTTCATCTTTTGCTTGTCAGCCCATACACGCCGAAGGCGCATCCGGACTCCTCCATAGCGAAACGCTACCATGGAGTTTTTCTAATGTGAATACGCTGCAACGTTGTGCGGCGCAGCAGAATGCGAAAACACGGCGTCGCAAGAAATTCCCATAAGAAACTGGTAAATAATGTCTTTTCAGAGCGGAACGGCACCACCGTGCCGTTTCGGCCTCACCGGTATATCGCCATCGACACGCGACACGGCGTCGCTTTCATCGCGCGACGATGCCGGCTCCCCGACCTTCGATTCGACCGGCGCATCGTTCGCCTTCCGCTGGTCCGCATCGTCCGGGACGGTCGCCGACCCCTCCCGCCGCGCTTCGTCGGCCTTCGAGCCAGAATCGCCCTCTGATTGCGTCGACTTCGTATTCCGGACCGGATCGTGCTTTGTCGAGGGAACCGATTCGGCGATTTCCGCGTTATCGCCCTCTGCCTGATTTTCAGGCGAAACGGGCTTGGGAAGGATCGAATCGAGCATTTTCGTCACGCTTTCGCTCGCGAGCCTTCCGCCGTTTCCGGGCACGCCACCGGGCGTGTTCCAGTCCCATGCATAGTCGACGGCGCAATCCGCATGGTTGCGGATCGCGGGATCGGCGAGCCACATCTTGCGCAGGGCGGCGGTCTTGAGGGCCGCGGGAACGCCCTTGCGCATGAATGCGCGGATGTCGGTTTCGCGGTTGATCGAATCGATCGGCGGCAGCGCGGCCAGCTCTTCCTCGCTCAGGGTTTCCGCGTTTTGCGTTGCAGCGGAAATTTCCTGCGATTCAGCCTGCGACGGGGTGTCGCAAGTGCCCTCGTCGACGGTTTCGGCCTCGAAATCCGGCGAATCGGACGCCTCACGCCGCGCCTCCTCTTCCTGCTTCTGCGAGAGCTTGCGCTGCGACCAGCGCCCCAGGAACCCGCCGCTCATTTGCGCACCCATTTGTCTTCAGGCTGGAGGATACGCGGCGCCCGCGGATCGGATTCGACATCCACCGGCTTGCGCTTGCGCTTCTTGAAGGGGATCTCGACGTGGTGGCGCGCGATGAAATCCTCCAGCTTGGCGCGCAGCATGTCGGGCATGGCGACCACGTCGACGATGACGCCCGAATCGAGGGCGAGCCCCTCTCCTTCGTAAGGATCGACAGTCACGAGCCGGATATCGGCCTTGCGGATGTTCTCGGTCTGGCCGAGCACCACCCAGACACGCGGGCGGCTTCCCGTGAGATTGTCGCGGTAATGCCCCGTATCGCCGGTATGCAGGATCAGGTCATGCGCGCCCAGATACCAGGTCTCGACACCGTCCTCCTCGCTCAGGAGCGTGTAGGGCGCGGTATCGGGAACGGCGGGCAGCACAGCATAGGGGCGTATCTGGCGCCCGGCCCACTTGGTCACCGGCGGGCGCGATTGCGCCACGACACCGAATTTGAGCACTTCTCTCGCCATCTGCGTGACCTCTAATGCGTCGTCGCCGGGGAGGCGAGCGGCAGCCCCATGATCAGGTTCTGCGGCTTGATCCGGACGGTTTTGTCGTCGCCCATCCCGAGAATGAGCCAGACCGGCGCACCGCGCACCGCCTCCGCCATCATATCCGGATCGGCGAATTCCAGTCGGAACAGCCCTATCAGGTCGCCGTCGGGCTCCTCGCCGCGCCACAGCGCGTCACCGATTTTCACACCGACCTGGTCGAGCCCGACATACCAGCGCAGATCCACGTTCTCGACGCTGGTCAGCGGCGTGATGCGCACGCGCGCACCCAGGAGATGCGTGACGAAGGCTTCGAGCGCACGTGCGAGCCCTTCGCGGGCCTGCGACGATGCACCGAAGGGCAAGGCCATCGTATGTGCATCAGAACGGCTCCAATAGGTCCAGGCATTCTCCTCGACGAGCACGTCGAGATCGTCGGTACTGCCGGCGAACATCGCGTTGAGCGGCGAGAGCTGCTTCTCTGCCTCCATCTCGCTGACGAGTTCGTCATCGGCAAGGATCAGCGCGCCGTCGGCGACATGCCCGCGCTGGGCGCGAAACAGCATCTCGGCCGCACGAAGGGTCCAGACGTCCTCGCACCCATCGAGCGCGTTGCGCAGGATCAGCTGCACGAGCTGATCGTAGAAGACGACCGGTAGCCGCAGCCCCTCGCGGATGATGGCGAGATAGCCTTCCTCGATCGTCTGTGCGGCGAGCAGACGGTCGCGCAGGGTGATCAGGAAGCGCCAGTTCTCATGCGCATCCGGATCGGCCATGGCGGTGATGTCGGCCTCGGTGACCGGATCGCGCGGGGCGCGCATCAGCCGCGCATGCAGCGCGCGCTCGGCCTCGCAGGCCTCCTCCGGCGGCAGCACTTCCGGGCGCGCCAGCCAGGCGAGGAGCAACTCGTCCGTGACGATCATCCGGCCCTGCGCATCGAGGCGGGTGAGCTGGTGGCCGCTCGCGACCCAGAATTCCCTCATCGCCCCTGCCCCCGCAAATTCAGAAGATCCACCTGATGCGCGCCGTCCTCGCCCGCATCCTCCTCGCTTTCCACGATATAGAAGGCGCGGTCGTGGCCGCGCAGATAGCCGGCACCGAAGGCGGTCTCGTCGCGGGATTTCAACGTGCGGAACTGCTCACGGATCGCGCCGTCTTCATCCAGGGTGCGATGCAGCGCGACGAGCGTGTTTTCCGCATGACCGCGACACAGATCCTGCGCGAGCGCCACTTCCTCCTCGGCGGCGGGGCGGGCGATCGCCTCGCTCGGCGCACCTAGATGCGTGACGAGCTGTCGCGCGAGTGCCGTGATCATGGCCTCGCGCTCGTCCTCGCGCGCCGGCTGGACGATCACCAGCGTCGAGAAGCCGAAACTCTCCACACCGAGAAAACCCGAGCGAAACGCGATCTGCTCCTTGCGCGACAGGCTCGCCGGATCGCGCCCGGCGAAGAGGAAAGTGCCCGGCACCGCCCATTCCCCCGGCTCGGCGGCACGGGCGAAGACGATGGTATCGGACGCGTCGAGGCGTATGGTACGCGGCAGCAGAATCACAATTTCGGCCCCTTCGCATCGCGCCAGGCACAGGCGGCGAGCCCGTCGATCAATCCGAGCCGGCGCGTCTCGCCCTCGGGCAGGCGCTCGATCAAATCGCCATCGGCGATGGCGCGCGCTCCCGGCTCCAGTTTCGGTTCGAGCCGATCCAGATAGGGCTTCACCACGGCCTCGAAACCCTGATGCGTCCAGCGGTCGAAATAGAGCATCAGATAGGAGGCGAAGCTCTCGATGATCAGTTCGCTCTCCTCGAACTCCTCCTCGGCGAGCGAGATGCTGTCGGGGAACATGCCCGGATGCGGCAGATGGTCGCGATCGCCGATCAGCTCCACGGCAAACACCATCCAGTCCGGCACCTCCTCCTCGCCACAACCCTCCGGCGTGACGAAGCGTGCGCCGCCCAGCCGCGCCATGTCGAAGCATACGATATCGGGGTAGCGAATGCTCAAGGGCTTGTCGGGAATGCAATGTGCGGCGAGCGCGTCGCCCAGCGCCGCCATCCCGGCGAAGAAGGCGAGCCGTGCCTGACGCAACGGCTTTTCCGGCTCCAGAACCACCGCGAAGGCGAGCAATCCCCCGCTCTTTCGCCAGACGAGCGTCCCCGCCCCCTCCTCCGGCGCAAGCCGCACGGCCTCGCCGAGTACGTCGCCCTCCTCCAGATGGAATTGCGTATAGGGCGGCGGGAGCGTGAGACGGCGCGGCGCGTCGCCCTCGCCGGTCGGCGAGTCGCGTCGCGGAAGGCGCGTTGAAGCTGTATCCGGCTGTGCCTGACCGTTACCGGCCCGCCCTTCGCTCATCAGTCTCTCTCCCCGATCAGGATGTTTCGGGAGCGCGGCGCCCTGCCCCTCCCTTTCTTCCTTGTTTGGATAGATTATAGAGTAGTGAGCGGCGCCCGCATCGCAAAGAGCAAAAAAGGCGCGATGCCGTTCCTGGAGGGACCGACCGATGAACAAGCGCGACCGCCTCGTCCTCACTTGCAGTTGCGAGGCCACCATGCCCGTGGACGGCGACGCAATCGCTGCAGCCGGCTGCGGTGAACTGCCCGAGACCGCGCATCAGCTCTGTCGCCTGCAACTCGATCGCTTCCGCGAGGCGCTCGAGACCGGGCGCCCGATGACGGTGACCTGCACGCAGGAGCAACCGCTCTTCGAGGAAGTTGCCGCCGATTTCGCGCAGGCCGCGCTGGACGCCTCCGCCGACGGTTACGCCCCCGAACCGGAGATCGCCTTCGTCAATATCCGCGAGACGGCGGGCTGGTCGCGCGATGCGCAGGCGGCGGGGCCGAAGATGGCGGCGCTGATCGCGCAGGCGGCGGAAGAAGCCGAACCCTTCGAGATCGTCTCGATGGAAAGCCGCGGCGTCGCGCTGATTCTCGGGCGTGACGAGGTCGCCATCGAGGCGGCACGCGATCTGCTCGACAATCTCGACATCACCGTCCTCGTCACCCCCGGCGCCGAGATCACCCCGCCGCGCCGCAACGCCTTTCCCGTGCTGCAAGGCCGCGTCTCGCGCGCGAGCGGGCATCTGGGCGAGTTCGAACTCACGGTCGACGCCTATGCCGGCCCCTCTCCCTCCTCGCGCGACAAGCTCGTCTTCGGCGCGAGCCGCGACGGCGCCGTGTCGCGCTGCGATCTCGTCATCGATCTGACCGGCGGCACGCCGCTCTTTCCCGCAGGCGAGTTGCGCCCGGGTTATTTCCGGGCCGATCCCGCCGATACGGTGGCGGTGGCCACGCTCGTCGCCAAGGCCCAGCAGATGGTCGGGACCTTCGACAAGCCGCGCTTCATCAATTTCGCGCCGGATCTGTGCGCGCATTCGCGCAACCAGCAGACGGGCTGCACACGCTGTCTCGATCTCTGCCCCGCCGGCGCCATCGAGCCCGCCGGCGACAGCGTCGCCATCGATCCGAATATCTGCGCCGGCTGTGGCCAATGCGCTGCCGTCTGCCCCACCGGCGCGGCCTCCTATGCGCTGCCGACCGTCGAGAGCCTCGCCCGGCGCATCCGTGCGGCGCTTCGTGCCTGGTATGATGCGGGCGGCAAGCGCGCACCGGTCCTTCTGCTCCACGACGACGACCACGGCACGCCGCTGATCGATGCGAGCGCCCGTTTCGGCAACGGCCTGCCGGCCCATGTCGTCCCGCTCACCGTCAACGAGGCGACGCAGATCGGCCCCGAGATCATCGCCGCATCCCTCGCCTGGGGTGCCGGCGGCCTGCGCATCCTCACCCGGGAACGCCCCCGCCACGCCATCGACGGGCTGGAGCGCACGCTCACCCTGATGGAGACGATCACCGCCGGCACCGGCCACGGGCCCGACACGCTCGCGCTCATCCAGACCGACGATCCCGATGCGCTCGAAGCAGCGCTCGCGGACGAGCCTGTCGCGATGCCCGGGAGCCGCGCCTCGTTCTTCGCCCCGGAGGACAAGCGCGGCCTTCTCACCATGGCAATGATCGAGATGAACCGCCACGCCCCGCAGCCCGCCAAGGCGATCGCCCTGCCGGAAGGTGCGCCGTTCGGGCAGGTAGCGCTCGATACGGATGCCTGCACGCTCTGCCATGCCTGCGTCGGCGTCTGCCCGACGGGCGCGCTCTCCGACAATCCCGATTATCCGATGCTGCGCTTCACCGAGAGCGCCTGCGTGCAATGCGGATTATGCGAGACGACCTGCCCGGAAGACGCGATTACGCTGGTGCCGCAGCTCGATTTCGAGGCCTGGGACGAGCCGAGGAAGCTCCTCAAGCAGGAGGAGCCGTTTGCCTGCATCAGCTGCGGCAAGCTGTTCGGCACCAAGGCGAGCATCGAGCGCGTCCAGGCGAAGCTGAGCACGCACTGGATGTTCTCCGGCCCAGCCGGCGAGCAGCGCCGCCGCGTCCTGCAAATGTGCGAGGATTGCCGCGTCGAGGCCGTGGTCAACGAGGGCTTCGACCCGCATGACGAGAGCATGCGCAAGGTGCGCACGACCGACGATTATCTCAAGAGCTGAGCCGCTCGGAAGCGGTGGGCCTCACCTCAGATGCTGGGCGAGCGGCGCGGTATATCCGGGTCGCTCGACCGGCACACCCATCTTGCGGGCAGCGCGCCGCTCGCACTTGCCGGCGATCGACGCCGTCTCGCCGAGCGCCATGTAATCGGCGTATCCGCGCACGAACACATCAATCGCATCGCTCTCATCCTCCGCGACGGTCACGAACAGGTTCGGGCGGAGACTCTCGCGTGCATCGGACGTGAGAACAAGATAACAATTCGCCATGGCTTCGTCTCCATGTGCCGTATCCACCTAACGCTCGGAAAATATCAATAAAGGACAAATCATAATATAGTATAACATCGTATTCTCTCTGATCGCCACCAATTTCATTGCCATGAAGACCATTGATTGAGCTCATTTCATGATCATCCGTCAGTTGCCGGTTTTGTCGGTTATCGGATCACTGGACGAGGTCTATTCTGGAAGCGCACATCATCTCGCAGCGCCTGTAATCCGGCTTTCATACGCAGCCGGCCGGATACGAAAGCGGTCGACGCGAGCACAGGCGGCTGCGGCTCGGAGGACACGGCGCCTCGATCCATGAGGACAAAGCCGCATACGGGCTTGATCATCATAAGTCGCCGGACTACGCTTCATGCAACCTTTCACGCGGAGCGTATCCTGCCCATGACCATCGAATTTTTCATCACCTCCCTGATCGTCGTCGCATCGCCGGGGACGGGGGTGCTCTACACGCTCGCGACGGGTCTCTCGCGGGGAACGCGACAGAGCGCGATCGCTGCGTTCGGGTGCACGCTCGGAATCCTGCCTCATATTGCGGCGGCGATCACCGGCCTCGCCGCCATCTTGCATACCAGCGCCGTCGCCTTCGAGATCCTGCGCTATCTCGGCGTGGCCTATCTGCTCTATATGGCGTGGCGGACGCTGAAGGAGCACGGCGCACTCACGGTCGATGAGAACATCGCCCCGGTTTCCGTGATGCGCACCATCACTCAGGGCATCCTGCTCAACGTGCTGAACCCCAAGCTCTCGATCTTCTTTTTCGCCTTCCTGCCGCAATTCGTGGCCCCCGGCGATCCGGCAGCCCTGTGGCGGATGCTCGAGCTCAGCGCGATCTTCATGCTGATGACTTTCGTCGTCTTCGTGATCTACGGCGCATTCGCCGCCTTCATGCGCAAGGCCGTGATCTCCAATCCGGGTGTCCTCACATGGATGCGCCGAAGCTTCGCCGGCGCCTTCGCCCTCCTCGGCCTACAACTCGCCGTCTCCGCACGGCCGTGAGCCGCAGCGCACATCCTAGAAACCGCAACGAAAAAGGTACAGAGATCCTAAGAGTCCGTTCCGAAACTGTTCATGAGTGGCGTGCGATGCGTCTGACGAGGATCATGACAGCTACGGCGTGGAGGAAAGCCGTCGCTGATCCGATGGTGGCTTCCGCGTCTCTACACGGCCTCAGGTTGCGGCTGATCCAGGCGACGAAGTATTCGACCACCCATCTTCTGGGCTGGACCGCGAAGCCGACCTGATCGAGCTTCCGCTTGACAATCTCGACGGCAATGGAGGTGGCTCCCGCGACGCGCGGCCCCTGATAACCTGCATCGGCGAGATCAAACTCCGCTCTCGTGTCACTGCCGATCCGTCAGATCGGTTTCGTAACGCAGGTTCTGTCGGCTATGCTGGCGGCGGGTAGCTGGCGTCCACATCAGATTTCTCCGAACAGGCTTCAACACCCAATTCGGAATCACGACCGCCCATGCTACTCAACCCTTTCGGCGCGCGCTCTAAGGCGCGCCCTAGCAGCCATGTCTCCGGGTCGTATACATTGAAAATATGGCTCCCCGAGTAGGACTCGAACCTACGACCGAGCGGTTAACAGCCGCTTGCTCTACCAACTGAGCTATCGGGGATCGCTGGGGAGCGTATAGCTGCGTGTGATTTGGGATGCAAGTCCGAAATTATGCCGGCATCGCGATTTTTCGCTTTCTCGTCGAAAAACCGAGTGTTGCGCAGGGATTGCCTCGACACTCTCGTCCGGACGGGGCATCTTCGCGCGGGTTCGGGCGGATTCGGCATGCGTTTCATCCATACGGCAGATTGGCAGATCGGGAAGGTGTTTCGCCGGTTCGGCGAGCGCGAGGCGCTGTTCCGGCAAGCGCGGCTCGATGCGATCGATGCCTTGGGCGCGCTCGCGACACGCGAGGAGGCGGCGCATGTGCTCGTTGCCGGCGACGTCTACGACATGGAGACCCCCCTCCCCGCCACGCGGCGCGCGCCGCTCGAGCGCATGCGCCGTTTTCCGCATGTGACCTGGCATCTGCTGCCCGGCAATCACGATCCGCATCGTCCCAATGGACTATGGGACCAGATCGCCGCCGATGATCCGCCGGCGAATATCCGCCTGCATCTGAGCTCCGAGCCGGTCGAGATCGGCGACGGCGCCTGGATCCTGCCCGCCCCGCTCACGCGCAAGAGCGCCGTCGATGATCTCACCACCTGGATGGATCAGGCGCCGACGCCGCCGGGCGCGGTGCGGATCGGCCTCGCCCATGGATCGGTGCAGGGATTCGACAGTGCGGGGGAAGCATCGAACCTGATCGACCCGCAGCGGCCCGAGCGCGCCGGGCTCGCCTATCTCGCCCTCGGCGACTGGCATCGCACCCTGAAGATCACGCCGCGCGTGCATTATGCCGGCACGCCGGAGCCCGATCGATTCGACAGCCAGGAAAACGGCAAGGCGCTAGTCGTCACCTTGCGCGGCGAGGCCGAACCGGATGTGCGCGAGGAGATCGTCGGGCGCTATCGCTGGCAGCGCCTGCGCGTCGAGATGCAGGCGGACGAGGCGGTGGCGGACGAATCCGCGCGCTGGCGAGCGATCGACGCGCTGCCGCAGGCGGTCCTGAAGCTCGATATCGGCGGCACGCTCTCGCTCGCGGCGCGGCGGGAACTGGAGACGGTTCTGGATCGGCTGGAGGCGGCCTGTGCGCATCTCGAGCATGATCTCACCGGCCTGCATCTGCGCCCCACGCCTGAGGATATCGAGGCGATCGATTTCGACGGCGCGCTTCGTCACGTCGCAGAGGAGCTCGGGCGGCGGATCGACGATGCGGGCGCCGATCCGCAGGCGCGGGCAGTGGCCGAGGCCGCGCTGACGCGGCTCTACACCCTCGTGACGACGGGGGAACGCGCGTGATCATCACCGGAATCAGCGTCAACGGCGTCGGGCGCTTCACCCGCGAGACCCGGCTGATGGGGTTCTCGCCGGGTCTCAATATTCTCAGCGCGCCCAACGAAGCGGGAAAATCGACCCTGTTTCGGGCTTTGCGCGTGGCGTTGTTCCAGCGGCATTCCGGTAAGGGCAAGCCGATTCAGGAGATCGAGGCGCAGAACGTCGCGATGCCGGTCGAGATTTCCGTCGATTTCCGCATCGACGGCCATGATTACGGCCTCACCAAGCAATTCATGCGCTCCGCCCGCTCCGAGCTGACCCGCGACGGGACCATCGTCGCGCGCGGCGCGCAGGCGGATGAAGCGGTGTGGGATCTGCTCGGGATCACGCCGGGAAGCGGGCGGGGCGAGCCGGATATCGGGGCGCTCGGGCTGATCTGGGTCGAGCAGGGCCGCTCCTTCGATCCGCATGAGGCCTCGGCCACTGCGCGCAACACGCTGGCTGATCTCGTCACGGCTGAGGTCGGTGCGCTCGTCGGGGGCGACCGGGCGCGGCATGTGCTGGAGCGCGTCGAAGCCGATCTCGATACGCGGATGACCTCCCGTGGCCCGAGAGCCGGCGGGCCGCTCAAGGCCGCGATCGATGCGGCGCAGGCCGCGCGCGAGCGTGAGGCGGAACTCGCGGCGAAGCACCGCGCCCTCGAAGAGGAATTCGCCGCGCTCGCGCGTCTGCGCGCCGAGCTCGCCCGCGCCCGCGATCCCGCCCGTGAGGCCGATCTGCGAGCGAAGCGTGAGGCGGCGATCAACGATCTCGAAACCGCCCGCGCGGCGCGGGCGAAGCTCGAGACCGCGCAATCGACTCTCGCGGCGTTGATGAGCCAGAGCGAAATGGCCGCCTCGCGGCTCGCAGAAGCAGAAGGCTATCGCACCCGTCTCGCGGAGGCCGAGGCCCGGCTCGCGGCGCTCGAAGACGAACTCGCTCGCCAGGAACAGGCGGAAACGCAGGCGCAGGCCGATTGCGCGACGGCGACAGATGCCGTGCGGGCCCGCGAGGCTGATCGCGATACGGCACGCAACGCGCTCGATGCAGCCGAGGCGGCGCAGAGCCGGGCGGAAGCCGCGCAAGCGCGCGCGCAAGCACGCAACGTGATCGCGAGCCTGCGCGAAACGCTCTCCGAGATCGATCGTCTGCGCGGTGAGCTTCGCGACAAACGCGCGGCGCGCAAGGCCATCACCGTGACCCGCGAAGGACTGGAGGCGGCGCGGGCGGCGCAGGATATGGTCCTGCAGATCAGCGCGCGGCTCGAAGCGCAGGCCCCGCGCCTTGCCGTCTCGCTCACCCGCGAGGGCGCGGGCCGCGTCAGCATCGACGCCACCCCCCTCCCCGATGGCCACGAGCGCCCGCTCACCGGCGAGACCTCCATCGATATCGAGGGGATCGGCGCCTTGCGCATCATCCCGGCAGGCGGCTCTGGTGATCGTGCGGCGCTCGAAGATGCACAGGCGAAGCTCGCACGCGCGCTCGCCGCGATGAACGTGCCCGACCTCGCCCGGGCAGAGGCTCGCCTCGACGATGCCCGCGCGCTCATTCGCGAGATCAAGGCGCTGGAAGAGCGCCTCGGCACGCTGGCGCGGCAGGCCGGTGGTGACGAGGGGGATGCCGAAGGCGCCCGCGCCGGCCTCGTCGCGCGTATCGAAGAGAACGAGGCGCTGATCGCGCAGGCGGGCGATGAGGGCGCTGCACCGGGAGAGGATCCGGCGGCGTTGCGGGCAGCCACGCGTGCCTGTCGCGAGACGCTGGAGGAAGCGGGCGCGGCGCTCGATCAGGCGCGTGGCGCGGAGCAGATGCAGCGCGAGCGGTTTGTCGAGGCGCGCACGCGCAAGGCCGGCACGGCGCAGCAGCGTGACGATGCGGCAAGCGGGCGCGATGCTTTGGCCGAGAAGGCCGCTGAGCAGGCCGCGCCGGACCGGATCGCGGAGTTGCAATCCGCTCTCGCACAATCGCAGGCGGCGCAGGCGCGGCAGGAAGAGAATGTCGCAGCGCTCGCAGCCGCGACGCCGGACGAGGAACAATTGCTGATCGCGCAAGAGCGGGTCCGGCGCACGGAGGAAGCGATCGACAATCACCGCGCCCAACTCACCCGTCTCTCGACCGACGCTGCCCGCCACGAGGAAGCGATCCGCCGGCTCGGAGCGGAGGGGCTCGAGGAAGGGCTCGCCAATGCGCGCGAGGAAGCCGCGCTGACGGCGCGCGCCGAGGCACGCGAACAACTGAATACGCAAGCGCTCCAGCTCCTGCACGAGACAATCGCCGCAATACTCGCCGAAGGGCGCGAGCGCTTTCTCGCACCGGTGAAACAGCATCTCGCGCCCTATCTCGCCACGCTCTTTCCCGGTGCCGAGATCGATCTGAACGAGGATTTCGCGCCCACCGGCATCGCCCGCGCCGGCACGCCGGAGGGATACGACCAGCTATCGCACGGCACCCGCGAGCAGATCGCCGTGCTGGTGCGCCTCGCGCTCGGCACCATGCTCGCCGAGAAGGGCCGCGCGGCCCCGATCATCCTCGACGACGCCCTCGTCTTTTCCGATGACGGGCGCATCGAAGCCATGTTCGACGCCCTCACCCGCGCCGCCCGCCACCAACAGGTCATCATCCTTACCTGCCGCGACCGCGCCTTTACCGCACTCGGCGGCGCGATGCTGCGGATCGAGGAAAGGGCGGGTTGACGACGGGACGGGTTGAGGCGTCTCAGAACGGCCAGGGCAGCATGCCGTGGGTGAGGCCGCGGGGGACGCGCAGCATCAGGAAATATTGCAGGGCGATGATCAGCGCGACGAGCCCCGCCGCGATCCCGGCCGAGGCCGGCAGCGGAGCGCGAAAGCGCAGCATCAGGAGCGCCGGAACGAAGATCACCGTCGCGAGCGTGAAGCCGAAGACGAAGATCAGGGCGTAATAGCCGAGCATCCAGCCGAAGAAGCTCAGCGCACGCAGGTAGCCGGCGAGGTTCTGCTCCTCGGCCTCGACGGAAAGATCCGCCGTCTTGGGTTCGTCGGAAAGCACTTCACGCCCGCGCGTGATGAGTTGCCGCAGCAATTCGATGACGCAGAGGATCGCTCCGGCAATGCCGATATAGACCGGGAAGAGCCGCGCGCCGAGGCGGAAATCCTGCGCGGCCCAGGCCACGGCGACGAAGAGGATCAGGAGCACCACGACGAAAGCGGTGCGCAACCATCGGGCGATGGAGAGATCAGCCCCGCTCATGGCTGCGCCCTCCCCGCCTCGTCGGTGCTCGATGCCTGTTGCGCGTCGCGCCCACTCGTCGCGGAACGGCGCTTGAGCCAGATCCCGCCTACCACGAGCGCGATGCAGAGCGCGCCGATCGTCATGACCAGCGGGCGGTAGATCCAGTCCCAGTCATGGAGGTTGTAAGACATCCACAGATAGCGCTCGGCCAGCCCCGAGAGGATGAAGCCGATCAGCAGCGGCGGGCGCGGCATTTCGATGCGCTTCATCAGCCAGCCCACGAGGCCGAAGGCGAACAAAGCGACGAGGTCGCCCCAGTGGCGCGTCTCCTGGAAGGCACCGAGGATTACGATGCACAGGACCACCGGCGCGATATAATGGAACGGCACGAAGGTGAGGCGCGCAATCGGTCGGCTCAGCGCGAGGCAGATCACGGTGCCCATGACGTTGCCGATGGCGAGCGACCAGATGATCACGAAGACGAGGTCGAGATCATCACGCAGGAGCGCCGGGCCGGGCTGGATGCCAAAGATCAGCAGCGCCCCGAGAAACAAAGCCATGGCGCTCGATCCGGGAACGCCGAAGAGCAGCGTCGGCATGAGCACGCCACCCTCGCGCGAATTGTTGGCCGCTTCCGGCGCGATCACGCCGCGCACATCGCCCTTGCCGAATTGCGAACGGTCCTTCGAGGTCTGCACCACATAACCGTAGTTCAACCAGTCGATGATCGAAGAGCCCATACCGGGAATTGCCCCGATGATCACACCGAAGAGCGAATGGCGCACGACGAGCCATTTGTTGCGCAAAGTGTCGCGCACACCGTCCATCCAGCCGCCGCCGAGCCCCGCGCCGCGCTGGGCGATCGAGCCGCCCTTGGCGAGGAGGTCGATGATCTCGGGGATGGCGAAGAGCCCGAGTGCGAGGATCACCAGCGAAAAGCCGTCATAGAGGTAGAGCTCGCCGAAGACGAAGCGGTATTCCGGCGCGACCGGCGCGCCGCCCACCATACCGAGCGTCAGCCCCGCCACGGCGCCGATAATGCCGAGCAATGGCCGCGAGCCGCTCAACACGCCCACCATCGACAGCCCCAATATGGTGAGCATGAACAGTTCCGGCGAACCGAAAGCCAGGACCAGCGGGCGCGCGAACGGGATCAGCGCGGTCAGTGCCAGCGCGCCGATCAGGCCGCCGATCAGCGAGGCCATGAACGAGGCCGAGAGCGCGCGTGCCGCCTGGCCCTTACGCGCCATCGGGTAGCCGTCCATGATGGTCGCCTGCGAGCCGGACGAGCCGGGTATCCCCATCAGCACCGAGGGAAACGTATCCGCACTCGGAACCGCTGCGGCGATGCCGATCAGCATCGCGATACCGGCATAGGAATCCATGCCGAAGAGGAATGGCAGCACCAGCGCCATCCCCATCAGGCCACCGAGCCCGGGCAGGATCCCCACGCCGATCCCGATCACCACGCCGGTGAACAGCATCAGCATACGGAACGGGTCCATCAGGATGACGAGACCGTTGACGAGGGCATCGATCATGGGGCGCCTAGCTCTACACGCAGGGGTCTAACTCAACACGCGACGCCGCACCCCGACAGGGGCGCGGCGCGGCTTTGCACATGAAACCGGATCATATGATGCGCACGAGGGCGATCAGCGATCGAAGCTGACTTCGAAATTGTCGGTCAGGAGATCCTGGACCCAGGACACGATATCGGCCGGGGCGGCGTCGAGCTCGGCGCGGATCTGGTCGAGGCCCGAACCGGAGATGACGTCGTAGCCCTCGAGGATGTTCTCGGCATCCGCGATGAAGGCGGGATCGAGCACCATGGCATCGACGCCCTGACGCAGCGCTTCACGGGCTTCCTCGGGGACGTCCGAATGCACCCAGATCGTGCCGCGCGTGTTCTGGACGAGGTTGGCGACGACCTTGTAGGCCTCCCAGGCTTCGCCCGAGGGCATCTCGCCGTTGATTTCCTCGTAGACTTCGGCAAGCGTCGGCAGGTCCGGCGCAGCCGGGTCGCGCACGGGGTTGCCGTCGGCGTCGATGAAGCCGATCGCGTAGGCGACCTGGGCGACACCTTCGTCGATCAGCGGCTGGACGTTGGCGTTGAAGGCCGGCGTCGCCTGTGAGTTGATGATCAGCTCACCACGCTCGAAGGCCACGCGGGTATCGCCACGACCACCGTAGCCGGGTACCGCGCGGTAATCGACGCCGAGAACCTCGAGCGCGACGATGGATTCCACCAGACCGACCGGATCGGTGATGCCCTTCGTGATGCGCACATCCGAGTCGAGCAGTTCGGCGAAGGAGGAAACGCCGCTCGCCTGGGCGTTGAACGCGGTGACGTGGCCCATCGGGGCGGCGACGACCGGTGTCAGTTCGTCGAGATCGAGGCGCAGGCCTTCGAGGCCGAGGAAGGCGCGCAGGTTGAGGTGGCCCGACGCGGTCAGCAGCGTCATGCCATCACGATCGACGCGCTCGGCGAATTCGTTGGAGCCGAGCAGGCCGCCGGCGCCGGTGACGTTCTCGGCGACGACCGTGGGGTTACCCGGGATGTGGTTGCCCAGATGCTGCGCGATCAGACGGCCGAAGGTGTCG
>JBJHBI010000049.1:0-31473 GCA_050485405.1 Salinarimonadaceae bacterium | reverse complement strand
ACCGTGGTGTTCTAAGAACGACAACCGCGCGGCAAAAGGCGGCTTCTCATGCGAAAGATCGAAGCGATCATCAAACCGTTCAAGCTCGACGAGGTGAAGGAAGCCCTCCAGGACGTCGGCCTGCAGGGAATCACCGTGATCGAGGCCAAGGGTTTCGGGCGTCAGAAAGGCCATACGGAGCTTTATCGCGGCGCCGAATACGTGGTCGATTTCCTGCCCAAGGTGAAGCTGGAAATCGTTTGCGGCGACGAACTGGTCGAAAAGGCCGTCGACGCCATTCGCAAAGCCGCCCAGACGGGTCGCATCGGTGATGGCAAGATTTTTGTATCTGCCGTCGAGGAGGCGATCCGTATCCGCACCGGCGAGACCGGGGCGGACGCGATCTGACTGTCTCGCATCAACCGCAGCCGTCGGCAGCGCCCGTCGGCCCCGCACCAAAGCGTCAAGAAAAGAGGACAGGTCCATCATGAAGTCGGCCAACGATGTGCTGAAGGCACTCAAGGACAACGACGTCAAGTACGTCGATTTTCGCTTCACCGATCCGAAGGGCAAGTGGCAGCACGTCACCTTCGACGTCAGCATGGTCGATGAAGACCTCTTCGCCGACGGCGTGATGTTCGATGGTTCGTCCATCGCCGGCTGGAAGGCGATCAACGAATCCGACATGTGCCTGATGCCCGATCCCGAGACGGCCGTGATGGATCCGTTCTTCGCGGCGCCCACCATGTCGATCGTCTGCGACGTGCTCGAGCCGGCCTCCGGCGAGCCCTATAACCGCGATCCGCGCGGCATCGCCAAGAAGGCCGAGGCATTCCTCAAGTCCACCGGCCTCGGCGACACCATCATGATCGGCCCGGAAGCCGAATTCTTCGTCTTCGACGACGTGAAATTCGCCGCCGAGCCCTACAATACCGGTTTCGTGCTCGATTCCGTCGAGCTGCCCTCGAATTCCATGTCGGATTACGAGAGCGGCAACATGGGTCACCGCATCCGCACCAAGGGCGGCTACTTCCCCGTCCCGCCGCTCGATTCCGGGCAGGACATGCGCTCCGAGATGCTCGCCTCCATGGCCGAGATGGGCGTGCAGGTCGAGAAGCACCACCACGAGGTGGCCAGCGCCCAGCACGAGCTCGGCATGAAGTTCGACACGCTCACCCGCATGGGCGACCTGATGCAGGTCTACAAGTACTGCATCCACAACGTCGCGCATTCCTTCGGCAAGTCGGCCACCTTCATGCCGAAGCCCGTCTATGGCGACAACGGCTCGGGCATGCACGTGCACCAGTCGATCTGGAAGGACGGCAAGCCGCTCTTCGCCGGCGACAAGTACGCCGATCTGAGCCAGGAATGCCTGTGGTACATCGGCGGCGTGATCAAGCACGCCAAGGCGATCAACGCCTTCACCAACCCGTCGACCAACTCCTACAAGCGTCTGGTCCCGGGCTTCGAGGCGCCGGTCCTGCTGGCTTACTCCTCGCGTAACCGTTCGGCCTCCTGCCGTATCCCGTGGACGACCTCGCCGAAGGCCAAGCGCGTCGAGGTTCGCTTCCCCGATCCGACGGCCAACCCCTATCTCGGCTTCGCGGCCCTGGTCATGGCCGGCCTCGACGGTATCCTCAACAAGATCGATCCCGGCCAGGCGATGGACAAGGATCTCTACGATCTGCCGCCGCGCGAGCTGAAGAAGATCCCGACCGTCTCCTCGTCGCTGCGTGAGGCCCTTACGGCTCTCGACAAGGACCGCAACTTCCTCAAGGCCGGCGGCGTCTTCAACGACGACATGATCGACGCCTATATCGCGCTGAAGATGGAAGACGTGATCCGCTTCGAGCACACGCCGCATCCGGTCGAGTTCGACATGTACTACTCCGTCTGATCCCGCCGCTGCCCGGTTCGCCCGGGCGCTGCGACGATCAAGCGAGATCCGGGGCCGGGGCGCGCGAGCGTCCCGGCCTTTCTCGTGGTCACGCAGCCATCCCAAAGCCACCCTCCGGAAACACGCCTTGCGCAAAGCCGCGACGCCGCTAGACTCCTCACCATATGAGAGCCGGTGACGACCGGCCGGAGGGAAACATGAGCGACGAGCACGGCAGCGCAGAACGCGCCCACCACCACGCCCATCATCATCACGGCCATTCGCATGATCACGACCACGATCACGGCAGCGAGCTCTCGCCGATGGATCTGCGGGTGCGCGCGCTGGAATCGATCCTCGTCGAGAAAGGCTATGTCGACCCTACCGCGATCGACGCGCTGGTCGAGATGTACGAGACCCGCGTCGGCCCGCGCAACGGCGCGCTGGTGGTGGCCCGCGCCTGGGCGGACCCCGATTTCAACGATTGGCTGAAGCGCGACGCGACCGCAGCCATCGCGTCGATGGGATTCGAAGGGCGCCAGGGCGAGCATATGGTCGCGGTCGAGAATACTCCCGAAGAGCATAACCTCGTCGTCTGCACCCTGTGCTCCTGCTACCCCTGGCCCGTGCTCGGCCTGCCGCCGACCTGGTACAAATCCGCGCCCTACCGCTCGCGCGCGGTGATCGATCCGCGCGGGGTGCTCGCGGAATTCGGCGTCACCCTGCACGAGACGACGCGCATCCGCGTCTGGGATTCCACCGCCGAGATGCGCTACCTCGTCATCCCGATGCGCCCGGCGGGTACGCAGGGCTGGTCGCAGGAGAGGCTCGCCGATCTCGTCACCCGCGATTCGATGATCGGCACCGGTCTCGCCCGCGATCCGGCGAGCCTCGCCAGCGGGGAGAATGCGGCATGAACGGCGCGCAGGATATGGGCGGCATGCAGGGCTTCGGCCCGGTGCAGATCGAGGCGGACGAGCCCTGGTTTCACCACGACTGGGAGAAGCGCGCCTTCGGCATCACCATCGCCATGGGCGCCACGGGGGCTTGGAATCTCGACATGAGCCGGCACGCCCGCGAGACGCTGCCGCCCGGCGATTATCTGGCTTCGAGCTATTACGAGATCTGGACGAAGGGCGTCGAGCGGCTGGTCACGCGGCTCGGCCTCGTCAGCGAAGCCGAACTCGCCGCCGGCGCCGCGCTCGAAGCGCCCGCACCGATCAAGCGGGTGCTGCGCGGGAGCGATGTCGAAGCGGCGATGCAGCGCGGCGGGCCGACGGAGCGCGAACCGGCCCATCCGGCGCGCTTCAAGGAGGGCGACAGCGTCGTCACCCGGGTGATGAACCCCACCGGCCATACCCGCCTGCCCCGTTATGCGCGCGGCAAACGCGGCGTCGTCGCCATGGTCCACGGCGTCCACGTCTTCCCCGACACCCATGCGCATGGCCAGGGCGAGGAGCCGCAATGGCTCTATAATGTGCGCTTCTCGGGTCGCGAACTCTGGGGCGAGGAGGCCGATGCGACGCTCATCGTCGGGATCGATGCCTGGGAGAGCTACCTTGAACCTGCCTGACGCGCTCGACGCGGCAACCCGCGCCGCCGATGCACCGATTCCGCGTTGCGCCGATGGGCCGGTCTTCTCGGCTCCATGGGAGGCGCAGGCCTTCGCCATGACCTTGCGTCTCCACGAGCAAGGCGCCTTCACCTGGAGCGAATGGGCGCAGACGTTCTCGACCGTCATCCGCGAGGCGCAGGCCGCAGGCGATCCCGATGACGGATCGACCTATTACACGCATTGGCTGAGCGCGCTGGAGCGGATCATCGCGCAGAAGCGCCTCGTCGCACATGATCAGCTGGAAAACCGCCGCGCCGCCCTCGACCGCGCGGCCCGCGCCACGCCCCACGGTGAACCGATCCGCCTCGAGAACGATCCGGAATATCGCGGCTGAGGGCAGTTCAGGCGATCCGCATGCCGGCGCTCTCGTCGGACACCGGTTCGATTGCCGGCCAGCCGTCTTCGGACAACGCGATTTCGGGAAAAGCGATGATCTTCTCGCGCATCGCGGCATGGCGCATCAGGCGGCGTGCCGTCGTCGTCTCGATCGCCTCGAACACCTCGTAGACCTCGTAGACCTCGTAGGGCGCTTCCTGCCCCACTCCCGCCTCGCTGCGGGTCTGCCAGAACGGCTTGAGCGTCCCCCATTCGAAACCGATCGCCTTGACCAGCATCGCCGCCGGATAGAGCAAATCGGCGACGATCAGGCGCTGGATGAATTCCGGGGGTATGGCGCTCAGAATGGCGAGCCCGGCAATCGCGTCTTCGAATTGCCGGCGCCGCAGCCAGCGCTCCAGATCCGCCTGGCCGACCGAGCGCCGGATGGCGCGCATCGCCACGTAATCGAACGAAGCCTGCATCATGGCGCGTGAGAACCGCGTCGGCTGCGCGTCCCGCATGGCGGCGGTGACGATCGAGAGCAGCTTGTCACCACGCAGGCTCGCGTCGCCGTATTCGGCATCGAATTCCTCGCAGACGAGCGCGCCGTCGAGGGCGAGCAACGTCTCGAACTGCGCCATCGGCGTGTCGGGGCGCGCGCAGACCACGCTGCGCAGGATGGCGTTGGCGCGTGCCCGCTCCGAGAGCAGATCGAAACCCTCGTCGCTGAACCGCGCGGTCCGGTTCACCGATAGCGCGAGCACGGTCTCGTCGTCGCCCCGGCGAGCGATCGGGGTGGTGATGCGCTCGCCGATATCGCCCCGGCGTGCGAGCGCGCGCAGATGGCCCTGCCCGCGATTGCGCGCGACCGTTTCGAGCAGCCGCTCCTCGATGCGCAGGGCGCTCGCGAGCAGCGGCTCGGCCACGCCCGCATCGTCGTCCTGGGCGAGTTGCGCGACGATGCCCTCGGGTGCGCGCGGGTACAGAGCGAGCGTCCGGGCGAGGTTACGCCGCGTACCCGCGTCGATCCCGTCGCTCAGATTGAGAAAGAGGTGGTCGAACATGGCGGCGCGGTCGTCGGGAAGTCGCCGGGCCTTCGCCTCGTAGAGACCGCGCAGGCGTTCCACGACCTCGGACTTGTCCACCTGGACCGCGCCGTCGCCGCCACCGTTCCCGTCAGCCTTCTTGGCCTGCTCGATCTGCTGGACGAGCTGGTAGATTTCCTGAAGCATCGGGTGCGGTTCCGTTCGAGCTTTTGGCGCGTCGTTCCGTCAGAGGGGGGCGCGAGCGCGATTCAAGCGCGGCGAGCAGCCGGTGCGGCCTGCTCGCGCTGCCGCGCGCGCTCCGCGGCGAGGGCGTTGACGAGATAGGGACGCCACAGGCCGAGCGCGCCGTGCAGGGTCCGGTTGACGTCGATCGTGTCGAAGGGCTGGATCATCACGTCCTTGATGCCGAAGAGCTCGAAGGCGCGATGCGCCTCGTCCACGGCCCGATCCATGAGAACGACCGATATCCTGTCTCCGGATCGGCTGAGGAGCTGGCAGGCGGCTTCGAGGGCGGGCATGTCGAACAGCGCGCGGCTGACGAAGGCGATCTCGAAATCCTGCTGGCGCGTATGGCGGATCGCCCTGCGACCGCTGTCGGCGTCGATCGGCTGCAGCCGGAACTGGCTGCGTTCGAGGACGTTGCGCAGGATGCCGCGCGTGCGCACGGAGGGATCGACGATGAGGGCCTGTCGCGTGCGGCGCACCTGCTGATAGGTCCGCAGAAGCTGCGTCACCGCATGCGCGCGATACGGCTTCATCAGCACTTCGTATGCCTGCAAGGCCAGCGCGATCATCGTCCAGTTCTTGCGCAGGGTCTCGCTGACGAGGACGAGACGCGTGCCGTTGCGGGCATGCATCAGCGCGATCACGTCCTTGAGTTTGGCGACGTCGGTATAGGGCAGCACCATGTCGAGGAAGAGCATGTCGAACGTCTCTTCCTGCAGGATCCGGAACAGATCCCTTCCCGTCTCCGCGAAGCGCAGACGCGCATCCGGGCGCGCGGCGGATATGATGGCCGCGAGCTGGTCACGCGCCTCGATATCCGCGTCCGCGATCAGGATCTTCAAGTGCTGCATCATCGCCTCCTAACGCAACGTTATGGCGGCAATTCCTTGAGATTCCTTTTATTGATATGCAGAGAGAGACGTTTATCGGATTCCCGTCAGGCGCCGCAGGAACGCCTCGCCCTCGGCCAGGGCTTCGAGCGTGATGAACTCGTCGGGCTGGTGTGCCTGGTCGATGCTGCCGGGCCCGCATACCACGACGGGAAGCTCGGCATTCTGGAAGCGACCGGCCTCGGTACCGAAGGGGACGCTGATCGTGGCGTTGCGGCGCGCCGCAAGCAGCGCGAGGCTCTCCGCCTCCGAACCGGGAACGGGAGCGAGCCCGGGCACATGCACGTCGATGCTGGTCTCGATCCGCCCGTAATCGCCGAACCGGTTCAGGCGCTCGCGCGCGATCTTTTCGCAGAAAGCGAAGAAGCGCTTCTCGACCGCCGCGACATCGAGATCCGGCAAGCCTCTGATCTCCCAGTTGAAGACGCATTCCTTCGCGAGGATGTTGCGCGCCGTTCCGCCCGCGATGGTACCGACCGAAACGGTCGAATAGGGCGGATCGAACCGCCCGCTCGAATCGCCCACGGCCATCAACTCGTCGCCGATCCGGTTGATCTCGCAGACGAGTTCGGCGGCGCTCGTCACCGCATTGGCGCCCAGCGCGGGTTTGGAGGAATGCGCCTCGAAACCATGGACGCGGGTGGTGTATATGGTCACGCTCTTGTGGGCATCGGCGACTTCGAGCCCGGTGGGCTCGCCGACGATGACGGCGCGCGGGCGCGGAAGCGCTGCGCCGAATTGCGCGATCGCGTCGATCACGCCGAGGCAGTTGATTTCCTCGTCGTAGGAAAAGAGCAGATGCACCGGGCGGGTGAGATCCGCCGCGCGCCAATCCGGGACGAGCGCGAGCATCAAGGCGAGGAAGCCCTTCATGTCGACGGCGCCGCGTCCATAGGCCCGGCCATCGGCGACACGCAGCGTGAACGGATCGCTCGTCCAGGCCTGCCCCGTCACCGGCACCACGTCGGTATGGCCGGAGAGGACGATGCCGCCCTCCACCATCGGGCCGATCGTGGCGACGAGGGATTCCTTCTCACCCGTCGCATCGGGTACGCGCAGATACGAAACCCCGTGCGCATCGCAATATGCGGCGATGAAATCGACGATGGCGCGGTTGGACTTGCTGCTCTCCGTATCGAAGGAGACGAGCCGCGCGAGCAGTTCGAGCGGCGTTTGGCGCGTGGGGATCATGGAATGGCCCGTAGGGTTTTGCGGCGCGCCCGGCCCTCAATGGACGGAGCGGCGCACATGCGGTGAATCGAGGGAGAATGCGGGAATATCGGCACGAAACAGCGAGCCGTCGGCGCGCAGCATCTCGTAATGGCCCTGCATGGTGCCGTCCGGCGTCTCCAGCGGGCAGCCGCTCGTATAGCTGAAACTGTCGCCCGGTCCGATTTCCGGCTGCTCGCCGACCACACCGTCACCCCGAACTTCCTGCACCCGCCCCAGACCATCGGTGATGCACCAGTAGCGACGAAGGAGCTGCATCGGCTCGGGCGTGAGATTGGCGATCTCGACGGTATAGGCGAAGAAGTAGCGCTGTTCTTCCGGGCGCGATTCCTGATCGAGATAACGCGGCGCGACGGTGATGCGCACGCCGTTGCTCACGGCCTCGTACATGATCGTGACCTCGTTCGCGGGGGACAAGAACCTGGAAATGGTGGTAAGGCGCAGCGCAGTTTTCGTCAACGCGGGGAAAATCCATGCTGGATGGGATGATGCGCCGTCTGATCGATCCGCTTCTCGACCGGATCGCCGGGCGGCTCGTCCTGCGCGGAATCGGCGCCGACACGGTCACCTTCACCGGTTTCGCGCTCGGTCTCGTCAGCGCGCTCGGTGTGGCGGTGGAAGCCGATGCGGCGGCACTGCTCGCGCTCCTCCTCAGCCGCCTGTGCGACGGGCTCGACGGCGCGGTCGCGCGGCGCACGCAGGTTACCGATCGCGGCGGCTACATGGATATCGTGCTCGATTTCGCCTTCTACGGCGTGATCCCGCTCGCCTTCGCGCTGCGCGATCCGGAGGCCAACGCGCTGCCGGCGGTGATCCTGCTCTTCACCTTCTACGTGAACGGCGCGAGCTTCCTCGCCTTCTCGGCGGTCGCGGCCAAGCGGGGTATGGATTCGAAGGTGCGCGGGCTGAAATCAATCTACTTCACCATCGGGCTGGCGGAGGGCACCGAGACGATCATCGCCTTCATCGCGATGATGCTGTTTCCCCGATATTTCGCCTATATCGCCTATTTCTTCGCCGGGCTCGTGGCGATGACCGCCATGTCGCGTCTCGCACTGGCATGGGCGCTCTTCCGCGACGAGCCGGAGGACGGCGAAACACCCGGGAGCAACGGGCCGGGGAGCGAGGCTTCGGGGAGCGAGGCTTCGGAAGGAGACGGCGCGACGCGCCCGTGACGTCGGCTCAGGGCCAGTTTCGCTGGCGGGCCAGCGCCTCGGCCTGCGCGATTTGCTCGTCGGTCAATTCGCGCAACGCCTCCTCGAGCCGCTCGTCCTCGACGCCCTGCGACGCCGCGAGCAGCTGCCAGGCGGCGGCCTCGACCAGATCCTGATCGACACCGCGCCCGAAGGCATAGATCAGGGCGAGGCGGTTTTGTGCGATCACGTCCCCGCGCCATGCGGCCCGGCGGAACCAGGCGGCGGCGCGTTCCTCGTCCGGCGCGACGCCGATGCCGTTGAACACCGCCGTCGCGTATTCGACCATGCCTTCGAGGTCACCGTTGCGCGCCGCGCGGTGGAACATGGCCGTCGCGCGTGCCGGGTTCTCCTCGACGCCGCGCCCTTCGCGATAGAGCAGGCCGAGCGCGTGCTGGGCCTGTGGAATCTCGTGATCGGCGGCATGTTGCAGGAGGCGAGCGGCCTCGACCGCCCCTTCCTCGCCACCAGTTTCGAGCAGAATGAGGGCGAGGTTGTAGGAGGCCGGCGCGTGGCCCGCCGCCGCAGCCGCTTCGAAATGACGGCGCGCCGCTGCCGTGTCGCGCCCGATCCCGTCCTCGGCGAGCCGCATCGTGCCGAGCGCGAAATGCGCCGCCGGATCGTCGAGACGTGCCGCGAGCGCGAACCATTCGGCCGCTCGCTCGAAATCCTGCGGCAGGCCGAGGCCCTGGAGGTAGAGTTCCCCGATCAGGGTCATCGCCGCCGCATCGTCCGGATTCTCGTCGAGGCGGTCGGCCGCACGCATGAAGGCGGTGAGGAACAGGCCGCGCTGATAGGCGGCATAGGCGACATCCCCGGTTTCGCCCTCCCCGATCGCGCGCCCTTCGAGCGCCGGGCCGACGGGGCTGGGAAGCGTGTCGTCGTCACCGGGCAGGGGCGCCTGCATATCCGGTGCGAGCATCTCCGGTGCGAGCGGATCGTCGGTATAGGGAATGGCCTCGAGGGACGATGCGGGCGCGTCCTCGTCATCGGCCTCCTGTGCGACGGACGGCACCGGCAGGAGCGTGAGGGCGGCGATGGCGAGGACAATTGCTATGGCGATGGCGATGGCGCGCGTGGTCGCCAAACCATGCATCGGCGCAAAGCCGACCGCCCTGCGCAGCGCGCCCGCCGTTTCGTTCACCGTTCCGTTCGTCGTGGCCGTGATCGGTCCCGTCACGCTGGCTCACCCATCCCTGCTCTCACATAATCGCCCTTTCGCGGGTCGCCATGCCTTATCTGGACTCAGCATTGGCCGCCGCAAGAGCCTCGGCAAGTGCCTCCGCCAGGTCCCGTGCGCCGGCCTCGGCTCCGTCGGGATGGGCGAAGACGACATCTCCCACGGCGAGGAATTCGGCGCCGGTGGCGAGGGCGGCATCGATATCCTCGCGGGCCGGCAGGAAGATGGCACAGGGCGGCTCGAAAATCTCCGCCCACCAGGCCGCGCGCTCACAAGCCGCATCGAAATCGGGAAGGCTGCCGTCGCGGCGCGGTTCTCCGAAGGAGAGGTAGTCGATACCCGCCTCCCCGGCCTCCATCGCCTCGTGACGCGTGCGCGGATTGACGAGCCCGACGGCGCGCTCGCCGGCAAACCGGGTAATCGCCTCGCGTGCGGCGGCGAGATCGCGCAGATGCAGGCCATCAGCACCGCCACGCGCCGCGATCTGGGCGAGATCGAGCCCGGCCAGAACGTCGGGCTCGGCATCGATGTCGAGAATCGCGGCGATACCGGCCTCGTGCGCGATGGCGCAGAACGGCTTGATCAGACGCGTCAGGCTGCGCTCGTCGGAAGGTGCCAGACGAATGCGCAGGGCGGCACAAGGTAAGAGCGGCAGCATGACGCGAAGCTGCGCACATATGGCGGCCGGTTCCGACTGCGCATCGATCAGCGGCGTGGCGAGGTAGATCTCGGGCGTTTTCACCGGCTGTCCTCGATCGGTGATGGTCGGGCCATGCCGCACGCTTGAATGCGGACCGGCTCCGGGGCAGATTGGCTTTGCGGTGCGGGTGCTTCGCGCGCCCGCCCGTCGCCACTCTTGCCCGCCCTGCGAGGCGGGCGCAAGCCCTTGCCGCGTGGCTCTTGCCGAGTAACTCTTGCCGAGCAACTCTTGCCGGGAACCTCTCGCGAGAAAGCCCTCGCCTCCATTCCGACCACGGCCATGGTGACGAGGTTCCGGTCACCCTTGCCCAAACCGGCGAAACAAGCCGATACGAGGATATCGCAGGTGCAACGAAAACTCCCCAAAAAACTCGCCCCGGTGCTGTTCGGCCTGCTCCTGTCGGGATTGATGTCCCTGATCGTCTCGGGCATCGCGACGGCGCGCGCGCTCGGGCTGGGCGACGATTTTCCGATGGCCTGGCTGACCTCGTGGCTCGGATCCTGGGCCGTGGCCTTCCCGGCGGTGCTGGTCGTCGCGCCGATCGTCAGACGCATCGTGGCAGCCGTGACGGAGGAGTGAGCCAGGCCGCGAGGGGTGCCATCGCCCCGCCCGGCGACAGCGCCATGCGGGAGCGCCGACGATCTGCCTTAGAGGGGCAGATCGACAGCAGGAATGCACAGTATGGATATATATAGACATATATAATAATTTTTAATTATGTAAAATCCGCTTGTGTTATTTATAAATTTTTATGTTGCATTTTAATGTTCTTCACGATAAGGTCTGATCATTGAGTAACGAGATCAATTGCGGTTTTTCAAAAAGTCACTTCATAACCAAGTCCTGCCCCACCAGCCGCTCCGCCGAACCCCACGGCGGGGCGGTTTTTTGTTGGGCCGATCATGACCAGATCCGCCGGGACGTTGCATCCGCGCGAGCGACACGCGCTTGCATAATGGCTTTGCGTCCCTATGCTTGCCCGCAACGTAATGCTCAGCCTCACACCCCTTTTGCGGGGGCATGTGTGCGAAAACTCCTGCTGGTCCGATCAATTCCATCATGACGACATCCCCCTCGTTCGCCCCGCAATTTCCCGCCACGCGCGCTCTCGTCCCGGCCCTGTCCGGCGTGCAGCGCTCCGCCCGGCCTGCCGCATGGTGTAAAGCCGGCGCAGGCCCGATCGGTCGGTTTGCGGCACCTCTGCTGCGCATATGCATCGCGGCCCTCCTCGCGCTGGCTTTGACGATGGCCGCGGCGCAGCCGCTACTCGCGCAGACGGGGACGGAGGGGGCGCCGGCCGACGGCGTCGACCAGCAGACGCAGGTGCTGATCGATCTTCTGGAGGATGATCAGGCCCGCGCGCAGCTCATCGAGCGCTTGCGGGGAAGCGCTGCGCCCATGGTCGAAGCGGAGCCCGAGCACGTTCCGCTCGCGCGCCAGGTCGCCGAGCAGACGCGAGCCATCGCGGAGAACATCTCGGGCGTCTTCCTGGTGGCGGGCAATTTCACCGATTCGGTCGCCGCCTTGTGGCGTGACACCACGACGGCGGATCTGAACGTTCTCACGCGTATGCTCAGCACCCTGTTCACGGTGATCGCGGGTACGCTGTTCGCCTATTGGCTCCTGCGGCTCGTCTCCGATCGCGCCCGGATCCGCCTTGCCGCACGCGCCGAGACGCGGCCGATCCTGCGCCGCGCGCCGCTCGCGCTGGGGGCGATCGCCCTCGATACGGGGACCGTGGCGCTCGCCTGGCTGATCGGTCACGCGCTCTCGATCCAGCTCGCCACCAACCAGATCATGGCGCTGAACCAGGCGCTGTTTCTGAACGCCTTCCTAGTCGCGGAGGGTATCAAGGTGGTGATGCGCGCGATCCTCATGCCGCGCAAGGACCCGCTGCGTCTGGTCCCGTTCAGCGACACGACGGCGAATTACTGGTATTTCTGGCTGTCGCGGCTGATCAGCCTGATCGTCTACGCCTTCCTCTTCGTGGCGCCGATCGTCACCTGGAACCTCACCGCAGCGTCGGGCGACGCCATCCGCACGCTCGCCGTCTTCACCGCCTGCCTGATCGGCGTCGTGCTCGTCCTGCAAAACAAGAAAGACGTCGCAACCCTGCTCAAGCGCCGCGTCGCGCGCGGGGAGACCGATACACTCGGTCGTCTCGCCCAGGGGCTCGCACAGGTCTGGCACATCATCGCGATCATCTACCTGATCACCTTCTTCATGGTCTGGGTCGCGCATCCGCAAACCGCGATCAACCTGATGGCGGCCTCGACCGCGCAGAGCCTGATCGCGATCGTCGTCGGCATGGTCATCTTCGCCCTCATCTCGCGCCTCATCACCGGCGGGATGCATCTGTCGCCCGACATCAAGCAGCGCCTGCCCCTGCTGGAAGACCGGCTGAACGCCTTCGTGCCGAAGGTGCTCTATTGCCTGCGGATCATCGTCCTGATCGGTGTCGCGATCGCGATCGCAAACGCCTGGGAGCTGTTCGACTTCATCGGCTGGGTGACGACCGGCGCAGGCGCGGTGATCCTGACCTCGCTGATCTCGGCCGGCCTGATCCTGATCGTCGGTTTCATGCTCTACGTGATCGTCTCCTCCTGGATCGAATACCGGCTCAACCCGGATTTCGGCACCGTGCCGACGGCGCGCGAGCGCACCCTGCTCGCCCTGTTCCGCAACGCCTTCACCGTGACGCTGAGCGTCGTCGTGGCCATCATGGTGCTCTCGGAGATCGGGGTGAATATCGGCCCGCTGCTCGCCGGTGCCGGTGTGATCGGCCTCGCCGTGGGCTTCGGCGCCCAGCGCCTCGTGCAGGATGTGATCACGGGCGTGTTCATCCAGCTCGAGAACGCCATGAACGAAGGCGACGTCGTCACCGCCGGCGGCATTTCGGGCGTGGTCGAGCGGCTCACCATCCGCTCGGTCTCGATGCGCGATCTCAACGGCGTGTACCATGTCATCCCGTTCTCGAGCGTCGACATGGTCTCCAACATGATGCGCAATTTCTCCTATCACGTGGCCGATATCGGCGTCGCGTATCGGGAGAATATCGGCGAGGTGAAGGCCGCGATGCATGCCGCCTTCGATCGGCTCAACGCCGTTCCCGATCATGCGGAGAACATCATCGGGCCGTTCGAAATGTTCGGCGTCACCGAACTCGCCGACAGCTCCGTGATGGTGCGCGGGCGCATCAAGACGAAGCCCGGCCAGCAATGGGCGATCGGGCGCGCCTACAACGAGGTGATCAAGGAAGTCTTCGACGAACGCGGTATCGAGATCCCGTTCCCGCATCTTACGATCTATGCCGGCGAGGACAAGGACGGCACCGCACCGCCCTTCCGCACGCTCCAGGGCACGACGGAGGCGCGCAAATATGCGGGCGAGATCAGCCGCAAGCGCAAGACCAGCGCGCTGCCGACGGACGAAGATCTCTCCGATCTCGCCACCGATATTCCGGAAGAAACCGGCAAGCCTCAGACGGAGGACGAGCGTCCGGCGGACTGATCACGCATCCGGATCGAACGCGCTCTTGCCCGCGGGCGCGTTGCCGGCGCCGAGATTGATCTTTTCGATGCGTGCTTCGGCCTGTTTGAGCAGGGCGTCGCAATGGCCCTTCAGCGCTTCGCCGCGCTCGTAGATCCGGATCGAATCGGCGAGCGCGACATTGCCCTGTTCGAGCTGGCGCACGATCTCTTCGAGTTCGGCCAGCGCCTTCTCGAACGGCAGGGCGGCGATATCGGCATGGTCCGCGCCTTCGCGGGTATCACCGGGGGCCGTGTTCTGCTTGCTCATCGATCGATCCGTCTGCTGGTTTGGCCGTTGCGCAATGCGCGGCGACAATCAAGCAGGTTCCGGGCGATCTGACCACCCCCGAGCGGGCGATCCGCACAGGCCTCCCCAACCGGATGGCCGGTTGCGCGGCCACTCGCTCAGGCGGCGATCTCGGCGGCGCGGGCTTCGGCGATCAACCGGTCGAGCATCGGATCGATATGGCGTGCTTCCTGTGCGAGGAAATGCAGGAGTTCGCGCTGCGCATCGCAGATCTTGCCGTTGCGACGGATCCGGCTCTTGAGCCATTTCGCTTCCTCGGCGCAGACGATTTCATCGCCGAAGGCCGGGCCCTGCATGCTCTGGACCGTGGCCGTCGTGCGCGTCCCGAACATGCCGCGCAGAATCGCGCCGATGCCGCTGCCCAGCGGGCGGCTCTCGTCGAGCCAGGTCTCGCGGCGGCGCGCCTCCTCGGGGCACGGCGCATGGCGACCGATGCCGCAAAGCACATGGTTTCCGACGGCGCGGGCGAAGAGATCGGCGAATGCCGGGTCGTTATCCGCTTCAGCCGTCGCATCGGCGATGTCGAAGAGCACCTCGGCCTCAGCGCGCGAGACGGCACCGAAGCCCTCGCTGCTCGCCACGAACAGAACCCGCCGCAGCGCATCGACATCGGCTCGCGTGACGACGCCGGGTGCGTGCTTCTCCCCGGTCACGGAGGTGCCGTCACCGGTGAGGACCACCTGCTCGACGAGCTTCAGACCGAAGGCGGCGAGACAATCGGGAACGTGGCGGGCGCGCTCCATGACCCGCAGCAGCGTCTCGAATTCGGTATGGAGGAGCACATGGCCGTCCTCCTCGATCCGGTCCATGAACCAGCGAGCGTTTTCCTCGGAGAGATATCCGGGCGGGCTGACCTGATGCACGAGCAGTTCGGTGATCGCCTCGGCGAAGAACTGGTGCCATTCACGGCAACCGGCATCGCCGATCATCGCCGCGATGGCGAAGAGTTCCTCGCCTTCGCGCAACGAGATGGCGTTGTCCGCGTAATAGTGCCGGCGCAGGGCCAGTACGTCTTCCGGCGTCAGATCGGGGCGGGCCAGGGCGGCCATATCGGGCGGAACGGTCACGGGCTTGGACATCGCTTCAACCTCGGGCAACGCGTCGTCTCGAGTTGACCGATGATTGCACGAAGGCCTTACGATCCCCTTAAGTCGCACGAGATCCCCATGCACGACGGGCGGCGTACCCGTCGCGCCGGCCCGTATCCCGGATCACAGGGGAAGATTGTCGTGCTTCTTCCAGGGCCGCTCGGTTTCCTTCTCGCGCAGCATGGCGAGTGCCCGCGCGAGGCGGCGGCGGGTCGAGCGCGGCATGATCACCTCGTCAATATAGCCCTTCTCGGCAGCGACGAAGGGCGACATGAAGCGATCCTCGTATTCCCTGGTGCGCGCGGCGATCTTCTCGGGATCGTCGAGATCGGCGCGGAAGATGATCTCGACCGCACCCTTGGCACCCATCACCGCGATCTGGGCGCTCGGCCAGGCATAGTTGACGTCGCCGCCAACATGCTTGGAGGCCATCACGTCATAGGCGCCGCCGAAGGCCTTGCGGGTGATCACCGTGACGAGCGGCACCGTCGCCTCGGAATAGGCGAAGAGCAGCTTCGCGCCGTGCTTGATCAGACCGCCATATTCCTGAGAGGTCCCGGGCAGGAAGCCCGGCACGTCCTCGAAGGTGATGATGGGGATGTTGAAAGCGTCGCAGAATCGCACGAAACGCGCAGCCTTGCGTGAAGCATCGGAATCGAGCACGCCGGCCAGCACCATCGGCTGGTTGGCGACGATGCCGATCGTGCGCCCCTCCACCCGGGCGAAACCGGTGACGATGTTCTTCGCGTAGCTGTCCTGGATCTCGAAGAAATCGCCCTCGTCCACCACCTTGGTGATGAGCTCCTTGATGTCGTAGGGCTGGTTCGGATTATCGGGCACCAGTGTGTCGAGGGAGGGCTCCTCGCGGGCGGGATCGTCGAAGCTCGGCCATTCCGGCACGCCGTCGAGATTGTTGGCGGGCAGGAAATCGATCAGGCGGCGCACCTGCAGGAGCGCTTCGAGATCGTTGTCGAAGGCACCGTCTGCGACCGAGGACTTGGTGGTGTGGACCTTGGCACCGCCGAGTTCCTCCGCCGTGACGGTCTCGTTGGTGACGGTTTTCACCACGTCGGGGCCGGTGACGAACATGTAGCTGGTATCGCGCACCATGAAGATGAAATCGGTCATGGCCGGCGAATAGACGTCACCGCCGGCGCAGGGGCCCATGATGACGGAGATCTGCGGGATCACACCCGAGGCGATGACGTTGCGCTTGAACACCTCGCCATAGCCGCCGAGCGCCGCGACGCCTTCCTGGATGCGTGCGCCACCGGCATCGAACAGGCCGATGATCGGCGCGCGCATGCGCAGCGCCATGTCCTGCACCTTCATGATCTTGCGCGCATGCGCCTCGGAAAGCGAGCCGCCGAAGACGGTGAAATCCTTGGAGAAGACGAAGACGGTGCGTCCGTTGACGGTGCCCCACCCGGTGACGACGCCGTCGCCGGGGATCTTCTGGTCCTGCATGCCGAAATCGGCGCATTGATGCTGGACGAACATGTCGAACTCCTCGAAGGAGCCGTCATCGAGCAGGAGCTCGATGCGTTCGCGGGCGGTGAGCTTGCCGCGCTTGTGCTGCGCCGCGACGCGCTTCTCGCCACCACCGGCGCGCGCCTGAGCGCGACGCTCCTCGAGCCTGTCCAGCATATCCTTCATGAGTTCCAGATCCCCACGCTCAGCATGACCCCCGGCAGGCGCCTCGCCCGCTCGTTCCATCCTGATGGCTTAGCCGAAACCGGACGCGTGAAAAAGCCCCGTTTTGCCGGCCGCAGGCCGGGCAGCTGCCTCAAGCTGCGGTCGCGAGGCGATAGAGCGTCAATGCCGCGTCGAAATCCACGCGTCGACGGGCCCGACGCGCGAGCGCCTCGTCATCGGTGCCCCAGAACGCCTCCTGCACGATCTCGTCGACATGCGCGGCATTCCAGGCCTCGTCACCCGACAATACGTCGTCGCTCGCGGCGAGGCTGATCAGGGCCGACCCGGTCAGCGTCGTCATGACATGGAGGGCGGCGACGCGGAACGGGCAATCATGGGCAGAGACCAGACCGGCGATGCGGTCGAGCGTTTCCGGCGGCTGTTCGACGAACATCACCCCGGCTGCGAGGGTAAAGCGTGCGTCATGCGCCTCGCGAAAATGGGCGAGCACCGGATCCCAGGCCGTGGATTGCGCCGCGACGAGCTTCTCGGGCTCCTCGGCACGGTAGCAGACGAGATCGGACGCGGCGTATTTCGTGATCTCCTCGCGCACCGCCTCGATCTGGGTGGCGACGCCGTCGATGGCGGAATTGGCGATCCGGGTCATCGGCATGATCGCGGGATCGATATGCTCCCCCTGCGCCATCCACTCGGCGGCGACCGCCTCCCCGGCGGCACGGGTGGGCAGGCGCAGCGGGTTCTTGCCCGGGCTGCGCGCGGGTCGCCCGTCGAGCGTGAGCACGAAGCCGTCGGCCTCCTGCGCGAGCGACGCCGTCTCGTAGAAGCGCTTCGGCAGGTTCGTGCGCATGTTGATGCGCGCCGCGGCCATGGGGTCGGTCCGTAGCGGATCGGCGGGCTTGGCCGGGCCGTCGCCACCTTCACCCGGGACGGGCGCGAGATCGTCGAGGAAATTGTTTGTCATGACCAGTTCGCGTTGCGCGGCCTGCTCGCCCGAGCCCGTGCTCAGACGTGCTGCCCGCCATTGATGTGAATTTCTGTACCGCTCACATAGGAGCTCGAATCGGTGCACAGGAAATAGATCGCCTTGGCGACCTCGTCCGTCGTGCCGAGCCGGCGCATGGGGATCTGCTCGACGATCTTGTCGGTGCCCGGCGAGAGGATCGACGTGTCGATCTCACCGGGCGAGATCGCGTTGACGCGCACGCCGAGCGGGCCGAAATCCGCCGCCATCTCACGGGTGAGCGCCGCGAGTGCCGCTTTCGAGGTACCGTAGGCGGCGCCGGCGAAGGGATGGACCCGCGATCCGGCGATCGAGGTGACGTTGACGATCGAACCGCGCGCCCGCTCGAGCTCGGCGCTGAGCCCCTTCGCGAGCAGGATCGTGGAGAAGAAATTCACCTGATAGACGTGCAGCCAGTCCTCGAACGGCGTGTTGAGCACGTTCAGCCGCTCGCCATCCCCGCTCTTGGGCGAAATGCCGGCATTGTTGACGAGCGCATGCAGTTTGCTGCCCTCGGCCTCGAGGCGCTGCTTGACGTCCTCGATGGCGCGCAGGGTGTCGCGGGAATCGGAGAGATCGACCTGGAGGTGATCCTCCGGCCCCATCTCCCAGGGGCAATTTTCCGGAAAAGCATGGCGCGAGGCGGTAATCACCCGCCATCCGGCGGCGGAGAAGCGCTTCACCGTCGCATGGCCGATGCCGCGGCTGGCGCCGGTGAGCAGCATCACCCGACGGGGATTGTTGGAGGGCGAGGCGGTTGACACGGTGGCGATCTCCCGAATGAGCAGGCGGCGACCCTAGGCGATTTTCACGGCTGTTGCATCGACGAAAGCGCGCAGCACCGCAAGGCGCCACGCTCCTCTCACGGATATAGGCGCGTGCGCTCCCAACCGCCATCGTCGCCGCGCGAAAAGACCACGCGGTCATGCAGCCGGAACGGCTTGTCCATCCAGAATTCGAGGCTCTGCGGCACGATCCTGAAGCCGGTCCAGTGGGGCGGACGCGGTACTTCGCCGATGGCGTATTTCGCCGCGTTCTTCGCCACCGCCTTCTCCAGTGCGAAGCGGCTCTCGAGCGGGCGCGATTGCTGGCTCGCCCAGGCGCCGATGCGGCTGTCGCGGGGCCGCGAGGCGAAATAGGCGTCGGCCTCCGCATCCGTGACCTGCTCGACCCGCCCGCGCACGCGCACCTGCCGGCGCAGGCTCTTCCAGTGGAAGCACAAAGCAGCCTGCATATTGGCGGCGAGTTCGTTGCCCTTGTTGGATTCGGTGTTGGTGTAGAAGACGAAGCCGGCCTCGTCGAAACCCTTCAACAGCACCATGCGCACATTCGGCAAGCCGTTCGCATCGGCGGTGGCCAGCGCCATGGCGTTGGGGTCGTTCGGCTCGCTCCCCTTGGCCTCCTCCAGCCATTCGGCGAAGAGCGTGAACGGTGCGGAAGCCTCGGTGAAGTCACCGGTTGTTAAACTTTTCAATGTCTTAATCCCCGGTATTGCAGCGTGTCGCGAAACGGGAGGCGAAACATGACGCGCGAATCGGCGCGCAGAGGATCGGCCCCGGCCGGCAACGCCTTATATAGGGCCTCCCGGCGCCCGCGCGAAGGCGCGTTCGTGCCGCGACCGGATGAGCGGCCCGCATTCACGCATCTGCATCGCTTCGCGCTCGCGGGAATCATCTGCATGCCGCTCGCCGCATGCAGCATCAGCATGCCCCTCTCGCCCTTCGGTGCGGCGAAAGAGCCGCTCACGACGGGCTCGATCGGGCCGGTCTCACCTTTGGCCGACAAGCATGACCACGAGGATTGGCGCCGCGCGCGGGCAGCCCTCGCCGTCGCCCTCGATCCCCAGGGCTCGGGCACCCGCGTCTCCTGGGACAATCCCGAGACCGGCAATGGCGGCGCCTTCGAATCGGTCTCGACGGCCTATGTGAAGGACGATCGCGTGTGCCGGGATTTCGCGGCGAACCTCTCCTTCGCCGAGAAGGCGCCGCGCGCCGTCGGCGGCATCGCCTGTCGGATGTCGGAGAACGACTGGCGCATCGACACGCTCGCTCCACGAAGCGACGCGCCCGGAGGTGATGCGGTTCGTGGTGACGCGATTGCCGGGCGATGAGCCCTGACGCACTGCCTTCGCACCGCCCACGGGAGTTGCGCAACGGCAACACCTATCCCATATGCGGGACGGGGGCAGCCCCGGTATTCACCGGGGCGGACGAGCCCTCCAGTTTCACGCAATCCATGCGCGGCAGGATCTGACGATGCGCGACCCTTACGACATTCTCGGTGTGGCCCGATCGGCGAGCGAAGCGGAGATCAAATCCGCCTATCGCAAGCTCGCGAAGAAGTGGCACCCGGATCAGAACAAGGACGCCAAGGCGGCGGCGCGTTTTTCCGAGATCAATTCCGCCTATGAACTGCTCGGCGATAGCGAGAAGCGCGGCCAGTTCGATCGCGGCGAGATCGACGCGGAAGGCAAGCCGCGCTTCGCCGGCTTCGGTGCCGGCGGCGGGCGCCGCTACGAGGGCTTCGAGGGTTTCGACTTCGATCCGTCGGCGGCGCGCGGGCGCGGCGGTCCGTGGCGCGCCGGGCCCGGTCAGGGCGGCGGTGCGGGAGAGGACATCTTCTCCCAGCTCTTCGGCGACGCTTTCCGTCAGGCGGGGCGCGGTCCCAATCCGTTTCAGCAGGCCGGGCGCGGTGGCGCACGCGCCGGGGCGACCAAGGCAGCGGCCAAGGGCGCGGATATCAACGCATCCCTGAGCGTCACCCTCGAAGAAATCGCCGGCGGATCGAAGAAGCGCATCCTGCTGCCGAATGACCGGGAGGTCGAGGTCAATCTGCCCAAGGGCGTCACCGACGGCCAGGTGATACGGCTGCGGGGGCTGGGCGGTGAGAGCCCGGTCGGCGAACCGGGCGACGTGCTCCTGCGCATCGACATCGCGCCGCATGAGAAATTCACGATCGAGGGCGACAATCTCCGCCATCGCCTGCCCGTCCCGCTGGAGGATGCCATTCTGGGCGCGACCTTGCGGGTTCCCACGCTCACCGGCGCGGTCGAGATGAAGATCCCGCCCATGTCGAGCTCGGGCCGGACGTTCCGCATGCGCGGCAAGGGTCTGCCGGGCAAGAAGCAGTCCGGCGATCTGCTCGTGACGATCGAGATCAGGCTCCCCGAGGAGGCCGACGAGGCGCTCACCGAATTCGCGCGCCGGCGCCGGGCGGCCAAGGCCGCGTGAGCGCGTCACGCAATCCAGCAAATATCGGGCTGAATCACTGGTTGGCGCATCGTTTTGTCCGCCGGCCCCGTTCCCACCTGACGGAATGATGCGCTGGCCGTCTCGACGGGACCGGCCCGTTTCGTGCATAGATCGTTTCGCGCTGCGTGCGAATCGCGTGAGGCGGCGCTGCGTCCTGCATCATTTCGGGCAATGGTCACAGCTGGAGTGTCTTCATGAGTCGCCACGCCGCCCCGCCGATCTTCGACGGCCATAACGATCTTTTGCTGAAGCTCTATCGCAAGGAAGTCGAAATCGACGGTGTCGTCCATGGTTATTCCGACGGCCATATCGACCTGCCTCGCGCGCGCAGCGGCGGTTTCGCCGGCGGGTTCTTCGCCGTCTACGTGCCCAGCCCCGGCAGCGCCGAGGATGCGGATGCGATGATGCGCCAGAGCCGCTACGACATCGCCCTGCCCCCGCGCATCCCCTTCGAGGACGCGATCGGCACCGTGCTCGGCGAAATCGCCTATCTGCACCGGCTCGAGGCGGCGGGCGCGGTCACGATCTGCCGCAACGCCGCCCAATTACGCGCAGCGATCGAATCGGACCGCATGGCAGCGATCCTCCATATGGAGGGCGCCGAGGCGATCGACCCTGATTTTTACGCACTCGAAACCTTCCATGCAGCGGGTTTGCGCTCGCTCGGGCCGGTCTGGAGCCGCCCGACCATCTACGGCCACGGCGTGCCCTTCCGGTTCCCTTCCACCGGCGATACCGGGGGCGGGCTCACCGATGCGGGCAAGGCGCTGGTCAAGGCCTGCAACAGCCTGCGCATCATGCTCGACGTCTCGCATCTGAACGAGGCCGGTTTCCGTGATCTGGCCGAGATCACCGATGCGCCGATCGTCGCCACGCATTCGAACGCGCATGCGGTCTGCCCCCATGCGCGCAATCTGACCGATCGCCAGCTCGACCAGATCCGCGAGAGCGACGGCATGGTCGGCATCAATTTCGCCGCCGCCTTCCTGCGCCCCGACGGGCGGATGGATCCCGATGTCGGGCTCGACGTGATGATGCGCCATCTCGACCATCTGATCGAAAAGCTGGGCGAGGACCGTGTCGGCTTCGGCTCGGATTTCGACGGCGCGACCGTCCCCGACGCCATCGGCGACTGCGCCGGCCTCACCACCCTGCGCCGCTTCATGCGCGATCACGGCGTCGACGAGCCGCTGATGGAGAAGCTGTGCTACGGCAACTGGCTGCGCGTGCTCGAAAAGACCTGGGAAGGCTGAGCCGCGCAAGGAGGCCGTGCCGCGCGGCGTATTCGAGCCGCGCGGCGAGTTTAAGCCGCGCGGCCTTGCAGTCTCAGGTGACGAGGATCACCATCCCGATGGCGGCGACGCCCGCGCCGGCGATGCGCGAGGCCCAGATACCCGGGCTGCGTCCGAGCAGGATGCCGATCCCGAGGCCCGCCGCGTGCAGGAGCGCGGTGGCCAGCGCAAAACCCGCCACGAAGCCGAACGCGCCCGTCTCGAGGGGCAATTCCGCGCCATGCGCATAGCCGTGGAAAATCCCGAACAGGGCGATCACCGCGCCGCCGAGCGCGAGCGGCGCGCTCACCCGCAAGGCCACTGCGAGACCGAGGGCGACCACCGAGAGCGCGATGCCGATCTCCATCACCGGCGCCTCGCCGAAAGCCATCCCGGCCAATGCGGCGAGCGTCATCATCACGATGAAGGCCGCCGGCCAAGCGATCAGTGCCCGCCCGCCGACGAGCGCGGCCCATATGCCGACGGCGACCATGGCGAGGATGTGATCGAGCCCCGTCAACGGATGCAGGAATCCGGGCATGAAGCCCGCCGCCTCGACATGTTCGTGATGGGGATGCGCCAGCGCGAAACCGGCGGTGAGTGCGAGCGCGGCGAGCGTTCCCGCCACAATGGCCACAAAGCGTTTCATGTTACCCCGTCCCCTGTTGCCCGATACCTTCTGGATCACGCGGCTTTGGCCTTCAGACCACCCGCTTCCTCGATGAAGCGCGCGACCGTGTCGACGCCCTCGCCGGTGCGCATGTTCGTGAAGACGAAGGGGCGTTTGGGCCGCATGCGCAGCGTGTCCGCCTCCATCACCGAGAGATCGGCGCCCACATGCGGGGCGAGATCGATTTTGTTGATGACGAACAGATCCGAGCGCGTGATCCCCGGCCCGCCCTTGCGCGGGATCTTCTCGCCGGCGGCGACGTCGATCACGTAGATCGTCAGGTCGGCGAGTTCGGGCGAGAAGGTCGCAGCGAGATTGTCACCACCCGATTCGACCAGGATCAATTCCAGATCAGGGAATTTCCGGCGCATCGATTCGATGGCCGAGAGGTTGAGCGAGCAATCCTCGCGGATCGCCGTATGCGGGCAGCCGCCAGTCTCGACGCCCAGAATGCGCTCCTCGGGCAGCGCCCCCGCCACCGTCAGCAGACGGGCGTCTTCCTTGGTGTAGATGTCGTTAGTGATCGCGCACAGATCATAGATGCCCGTGAAGCGCTTGCACAGGGCCTCCATCAGCGCGGTCTTGCCGGAGCCGACCGGGCCGCCGATTCCGACGCGCAGGGGGCCGTGTGGCGATAGCGACATGAGCAGGAACTCCGCATTGCGACCGCGCCGGGCGCAGGCCAATCTGCGGCGATCTTAGGCGCGCCCTTCCCGTCCGACAATTGCCGCGGCGAGGAATAATTCAGGCAGTTTCTGCCTGTTTCTCATGCAGTTTGCCCGGCTAGCGGGCTCACTTGCGCATCCGGCTCCGCGATCACACCGCCCTTCATTGGTACTGAAACGCCCGTCGTGCCCGGGAATGTGATCGGGAGATCACGCAGGGTCCGCATGGCGAGATAGGCAAAGGCCTGCGCCTCCAGATGATCGCTCGACCAGCCCGCCGCCTCGGCAGGCGTCAGGCGGGTCTGGAGATGCTGCCCGAGCGCATCGCAAAGAGCAGTGTTGCGCACGCCGCCGCCGGCGACGATCCAGCGCGCGGGCTTCTCGCGGGCATGATCGAGCGCGACGGTGATGGCGCGCAGGGTGAAGGCGGTGAGCGTCGCGGCGGCATCGGGCGTATCGAGATGGCCGACCATGCGGTGTGAAAACCAGTTGCGATCGAGCGATTTCGGCGGCGGCGCCGCAAAATAGGGATGGCGCATCAGCCAGTCGAGGAGCGGTTCCTCGGGCACCCCGCTCGCCCCGATCGCACCCGCATCGTCATAGGGCAGACCGAGCCGTTCGCGCAGGAGATCGTCGATCAGCGCGTTGCCGGGCCCCGTATCGAAGGCGAGCATGCTCTCGTCGGAGAAGATGAAGGTGACATTCGCCACACCACCGATATTCAGGGTCGCGAGCGGCGGCGCGATCCCGGACATGCGGGCGATGGCGCGGTGGAAGACCGGCACCAGCGGCGCCCCCTGCCCGCCCGCCGCGACATCGGCTGCGCGCAGATCATGGACGACGCGGATCCCCGTCGCCCGCGCGAGCGCCGCCCCGTCGCCGAGCTGGACCGTCAACCCGAGCGCCGGGCGGTGCAGCACCGTCTGACCGTGGAAGCCGATCACGGCGATATCCTCGCGGGAGATGCCGTTCTCCAGAAGAAATGCCGCCACCGCATCCGCATGCGCGCGTGTCACCACCGCTTCGGCCTGCGCGAGCGCCGGGGGACGCGCGGCGCGATCGGTCAGCGCACCCGCCTCGTCGAGGGCGCGGGCGAGAACGGCGCGCTCGTCCGGCGTATAGGCGCGATACCCCGTCGGCCCGAATCCGGCGATGGCCTCGCCGTCGGTCTCGATCAGCGCGACATCGACCCCGTCGAGGGAGGTACCGCTCATCAGGCCGATGGCGTGGGAGATGGGGGGCTTTGCGGCATTCATGCTTGCGAATTCCCGTGATCTTTGCGCAGTAAGCTGATAAACGCCCCGGCGTCAGCATCAAAAACCCATCAGAAGAGACCCGCGATGAGCGCGCCCAAATCCGACTTTCTCCGCATCCTGACCGAACGCGGCTTCATTCACCAGTGCTCCGACATGGAAGGGCTGGACGAAAGAGCGCGCGCCGGAGAACTCGTCGCTTATGTGGGCTATGATTGCACCGCGCCCTCGCTGCATGTGGGGCATCTTCTTTCGATCATGATGCTGCATTGGCTGCAACAGGCCGGCGGCAAGCCGATCACGCTGATGGGTGGCGGCACGACCCGCGTCGGCGATCCTTCCGGCAAGGACGAGAGCCGCAAGCTGCTCACCGTCGAGCAGATCGACGCCAACAAGGAAGAGATCAAGAAGACCTTCCGCCGCTTCGTGAATTTCGGCGACGGCAAGACCGATGCGGTGATGGTCGACAATGCCGAATGGCTGACGAAGCTCAATTACATCGAATTCCTTCGCGACGTGGGCCGGCACTTCTCGGTCAACCGCATGCTCGCCTTCGATTCGGTGAAGCTGCGGCTCGAGCGCGAGCACGAGCTCTCCTTCCTCGAATTCAACTACATGATCCTCCAGGCCTATGATTACGTCGAGCTGGCAAAGCGCTACGGCTGCAATCTGCAGATGGGCGGCTCGGATCAGTGGGGCAACATCATCAACGGCATCGATCTCGGGCGCCGCTTCGGCACGCAGCAGCTCTACGCGCTGACCTGCCCGCTCCTGACGACGGCGTCGGGCGCCAAGATGGGCAAGACGGCTTCCGGCGCCATCTGGCTCAATGCCGACATGCTCAGCCCCTGGGATTACTGGCAGTTCTGGCGCAATACCGAAGACGGCGATGTGGGCCGCTTCATGCGCCTGTTCACCCTGCTGCCGATGGACGAGATCGCCCGTTACGAGGCGCTCGCAGGTGCCGAAATCAACGAGGCCAAGAAGGTGCTCGCCAACGAGGCCACCGCGCTGATGCATGGCCGCGAGGCGGCGGATCAGGCGGCGGAGACCGCGCGCCAGACCTTCGAGCAAGGCGCCATCGCCGCGAGCCTGCCGACGGTGACGCTGCCCTCGAACGTGCTCGACCAGGGCCTCTCGGTGCTCGCCGCCTTCGGCCCCGATCATGCCGGCCTCACCTCCTCGATGGGCGAGGGGCGGCGCCAGATCAAGGCGGGGGGCCTGCGCGTGAACGACGCCGTCGTCACCGACGAGCGCACGAGCCTCACCGCGACCGATCTGCGCGACGGAGTGATCAAGCTCTCCTTCGGCAAGAAGCGCCACGTGCTGCTCAGGCCCGAGTGAGCGGCACGGGCTGCGCGCCGTCGCGGCATCGTTCGCGCGCGCGACGAGGCGCCTGATCGCCAATGAAATGAAAAACCCGCCGGATCGCTCCGGCGGGTTTTATGTGTGGCAGGTCGCCTTCAGCGGCGGCGGCTCACCGCAACTGCTTCGCCGCCGTTTTCTCCGGGATCAGACCGCGCGGCGAGAAGCGCATCACGGTGAGCAGGATCGCGCCCATCAGCAGCATGCGCAGATGCGCGGCACTGTCGACGAGGTGAGCGCGCAAGGCCGGCCCGAACTCGAAGGTGTTCGTTATGGTCTGCATCAGCCAAAGACCCGCCGGTTCGGCCTGGATCCAGACGAACCAGATCACGAAGCCACCCAGCACGGCACCGAAATTGTTGCCCGATCCGCCGACGATCACCATCACCCAGATCAGGAAGGTGAAACGCAGCGGGATATAGGTCGTGGGCGTGAACTGGCCGTCGAGCGTCACCAGCATCGCACCGGCGATACCGACCACGGCGGAGCCGAGCACGAAGACCTGCAGGTGCCGGCCCGTGATGTCCTTGCCCATGGCGGCGGCGGAATCGCGGTTGTCGCGGATGGCGCGCATCATCCGGCCCCAGGGCGAGTTGAGCGCGCGCTCGCACAGGATCAGGATGAGCACCAGCACGATCAGGAAGATGATCGCGAAGGAGCCGCGCACCGCGATGCTCGACATCACCGTGACGGGCACGTCGAAGCGCATGGCGAGATCGGCGAACCATTCCGAGCGCTGCAATTCGAGTTCGGTCGGCACCGGGCGCGGAATGCCGGTGACGTTCTTCACGCCGCGCGTGAGCCAGTTCTCGTTCTTGAGCACCGAGAGGATGATCTCGGAAATACCCAGCGTCGCGATGGCGAGGTAATCGGAGCGCAGGCCCAGCGTCACCCGCCCGATCAGATAGGCGGCGGCGGCGGCGAACAGCCCGCCCACCATCCATGACAGGATGATCGGCATGCCCAGACCACCGAGATAGCCCTCGGAAGTGGGGTTGACCGCCTCGATCGCATCCGTCGCCGGATCGGCGAAAAAGCGGATGGCGAAATAGCCGCCGATGATGATCACCGCCGTGAGAATGTTGCGCCCGGGCCCGAAGTAATATCGTCGCAACGCGATCGCGGCGGCGATGGTGAGCACCAGCATCAGCGCGGCGAGGGCGAGCCCTTGCCAGCCCACCGCCCAGGCCTCGGTCACCGGGGGCATCGAGACGAGCACCGCCGCGACTCCGCCCAGCGCGGCGAAGCCCATGATACCGACATTGAACAGCCCGGCATAACCCCACTGAATGTTCACGCCCAGTGCCATGATCGCGGAGATCAGGCACAGGTTGAAGATCGCAAGCGCGACCGTCCAGCTCTGGAAGACGCCGACCAGAATGAGTGCCAGCGCCATCGCCGCATAGAGAAACGGCATGCGATAATCGCTCGTCTGAACCGCCCTCATATCACGCGCCCCTTGAATATGCCGTTCGGTCGTACCAGCAGGACCAGCACGAGAATGATGAAGGACACGGCGAACTTGTAATCGGTGGAGAGCAGCTGCGCGAGCCCGTCGGGCATCCACTCATCCGGCAGGATATGCGACAGGAAGCGCCGATACGCATAGGTGACGCTCACCTCCGAGAAGGCGACGATGAACCCTCCCGCGATCGCTCCGAAGGGCTGCCCGATCCCGCCGACCACCGCCGATGCGAAGATCGGCAACAGCAGCATGAAGTAGTTGAACGGGCGGAAGCTCTTGTCGAGCCCGTAGAGAGTTCCGGCGATCGTCGCGAGTGAGGCCGCGATGATCCAGGTGATCATCACCACGCGACCGGGATTGATGCCCGACAGAAGCGCGAGATCCTCGTTGTCGGAATAGGCGCGCATGGCCTTGCCGGTGCGGGTCTTCTGGAGGAACCAGAAAAGGGCGACCACCACCGCGACGGCGACGACGAGCGTCAGCACCTGGCTGGAACGCAGGGCGAGCCCCTCGGCGAGCCCGGTCCATTCACGGAACTCACCGACGCGGATGACGAAGCGCTCGCCATCCTCGAAGCGACGGTCGGAGGTGCCGATGAAGATGCGGGTAAGCGCATTGTAGATGAACATCACACCGACGGAGGCGATCACGAAGGTCACCGGCGCCGATCGCTTCTTGCGGTAGAAGCGGAAGACGAAGCGATCGGTCCCCACGGCCAGCGCGACGGCGGCGATGATGCCGAAGGGCAGCGCGAGCAGCGCCGTCGGCAAGGGGCCGAGGCCGATCCCCTGCGCCTGGAACAGCCAGGTGACGAGGATCACGACCATGGTCCCGAAAGCCATGAGATCGCCATGGGCGAAATTGGCAAAGCGCAGCACGGCGTAGATCAAGGTGACGCCGAGCGCGCCGAGCGCGAGCTGCGCGCCATAGGCGAGACTGGGAATGATGACGAAATTCGCCAGCACCACCAATGCGTTGAGAATGTCTTCCACCCTCAGCCCCCCAGGAAGGAACGACGAACTTCCGGGTTGGCGAGAAGCGCCTCTCCGGTATCCGTGTAACGGTTGCGGCCCTGAACCAGCACATAGCCCTTGTCGGCGATGGCGAGCGCCTGACGGGCGTTCTGCTCGACCATCAGGATGGCGATGCCGGTATTGGCGACGTCGATGATCTTGTCGAACAGGTCGTCCATGACGATGGGCGAGACGCCCGCCGTCGGCTCGTCGAGCATCAGGACGGCGGGTTTCGTCATCAGCGCACGCCCGACGGCGACCTGCTGACGCTGCCCGCCGGACAATTCACCCGCCGGCTGGCGTCGCTTCTCGGCGAGCACGGGAAACAGCGAATAGACCTGCTCCAGCGTGTCGCGATAATCGTCCTCGCGGATGAAGGCACCCATTTCGAGGTTTTCCTCCACGGTGAGAGTGCGGAAGACGTTGCCCGTCTGCGGCACGAATCCCATGCCTGCGCGCACGCGCTCCTGCGGCGTCATGCCGGTGATGTCGCGCTCGCCCAGCCGGACCATGCCCTCGCGCAGGTTCAGCATGCCGAAGATCGCCTTCATCGCCGTCGATTTCCCGGCCCCGTTCGGGCCGACGATGACCACGATCTCACCTTTTTCGACCGAGATCGTACAGTCGTGCAGGATGTCCGCGCCGCCATAGCCGCCGGTCATCCCCTCTCCGATCAGAAAACTCATTTGAGAAGCCTCATGCGCCCGCCTTCGCCCGTCTGGGGCGCTGCTTCATGCCGGTGCCGAGATAGGCCTCGATGACCTGCTCGTTGTTCTTGACCTCGTCCACATGCCCTTCCATCAGCACCGCGCCTTCGGCCATGACGATGACCGGGTCGCACAGGTCGCCGATGAAATCCATGTCGTGCTCGATCATGCAGAAGGTGTAGCCGCGCTCCTGGTTGAGGCGGCGGATCGCGTCCGCGATGGTCTTGAGCAGGGTGCGGTTGACGCCCGCGCCCACCTCGTCGAGAAACACGATCTTGGCGTCCACCATCATGGTGCGCCCGAGTTCGAGCAGCTTCTTCTGACCGCCCGACAGGTTGCCCGCGAGTTCGTCGGCGACGCGGTTGAGGGTCAGGAAGTCGATGACCTCCTCGGCCTTGGCGCGCACCTTCGCCTCTTCCTCGGCGATGGCCTTGCGGTGGAAGAACGTATTCCACAAGCGCTCGCCCATCTGCTCGCCCGGCACCATCATGAGATTCTCGCGCACGGTCAGCGTCGAGAATTCGTGGGCGATCTGGAAGGTGCGCAGGAGCCCCTTGTGGAACAGCTCGTGCGGCGGCAATCCGGTAATGTCCTCGCCGTCCAGATAGATCTTGCCGGAGGTCGGCGCGTAATGGCCGGCGATGCAGTTGAACAGGGTGGTCTTGCCAGCCCCGTTCGGCCCGATCAGCCCGGTGATCGACCCTTTGGCGATCTCCAGCGTCGCGCCATTGACCGCGCGGATACCCCCGAAGTGCATATGCACATCTTCGACGCGTATCATTGTCTCTGTCCTCGACGCACGCCAGCCCGGAGCGAGGCCCCGGGCTGGTCATGGCACCATCAGGTGATCAACGGAACTCGATCGTCTGGAACGCGCCGTCGTCGATCTCGTAGATGCGGTAGCGACCGGCGGCTTCGCCGGGGCCGATCAGTTCGACGCCGGTGGCGCCGACATAGTTGATCTCGCCACCATCAGCGAGGATCTCGAGACCACGCGCGAGTTCGCCAGGCATGATTTCCTCACCCGGCTCATTGGCGACGGAGAGCATGGCGTCGCGCAGCGCGGTGCGGTCCGTCGAGCCGGCGGCCTGCATCGCGAGAGCGACCAGCGCGGCGGCGTCGTAGGATTCACCGGCGAAGGAGGAAGCGCCGTCGAAACCGGCGGATTCTGCCAGTTCGAGGAAGATGTCGGCACCTTCCAGATCGCTGCCCGGCACCGTACCGAAGGCGCGACCGTTCAGCTCGGGGCCGATCGCGTCGATCAGGCTCGTGCCGAACATGCCGTCGGCCAGGATGAAGTTCTCGAACGCGTCGATGTCGATCGAGGCCTGGATGATCCCGCGACCACCCTGGTCGACGTAACCGAACACCACGAGATGGTCGGCACCGGCCGCCGAGAGCGCACCGACTTCGGCAGAGTAGTCCGCACGTCCGTCTTCATGGGCGGCGTTGATCACGACGGTACCGCCGAGTTCCTCGAAGGCAGCCGTGAAGGCTTCCGACAGGCCGCGACCGTAGTCGTTGTTGGTATAGGTGATGGCGACGGTGTCGATGCCGCGTTCCCAGGTGATGTCGGCGACGACCTGGCCCTGACGCGCATCGGACGGCGCCGTGCGGAAGAAGAAGCCGTCATCGTCGATCGTGGTCAGCGCCGGCGAGGTCGACGACGGGGACACCATCACGACACCGTTGGGGACGGCCACGTTGTTGGCGACGGCGATGCTCGCGCCCGAGCAGTCGGCGCCGACGATCGCGGCGACTTCATCGGTCGTGACCAGACGCTCGGCGGCGGCGGTCGCGGCGGAGGCGTCGACGCAGGTCGAGTCCGCGCGCATGGCATTGATGGTCATGCCGTCGAGGAAGAGACCCGATTCGTTGACTTCGGAGAAGGCGAGTTCGGCGGCGGCAGCCATGTTCGGCGTGATCGACTCGATCGGCCCGGTGAAGCCGAGGAGGATACCGACATTCACGGTATCTGCC